>DATFBM010000001.1:0-60679 GCA_035253825.1 Acidimicrobiia bacterium
CTCCTCTGTTATCCGCTCATAGGCCTCGATGTAGCGAGCGCGGGTTCCGGCGATCACCGACTGAGGCAGGTGAGGAGCGGGCGGGGACTGGTTCCACCCGCTCTGGTCGAGCCAATCACGGACGTATTGCTTGTCGAAGGAAGGAACATCGCTTCCTGGGGCCCACTCGTTCGCCGGCCAATAGCGCGACGAGTCAGGAGTGAGCACCTCGTCGATCAAAATCAACTCGTCATCGATGGTGCCGAACTCGAACTTGGTGTCGGCGAGGATGACCCCCCGCTTGGCCGCATGGGCGGCTGCGGTCAGGTAGATCTCGATCGACCTCCGGCGCAATTCCTCGTAGGTCTCGTTGCCCACCAAGTTGCGTGCTCCCGCTTCGTCGAGATTTTCGTCATGGCCCGTTGCCGCCTTGGTGGCCGGGGTGAAGATCGGTTCCTCGAGGCGGTCGGCCAGGCGCAGGCCTTGAGGCAGGTGTTCGGTCGTCGGCCCACCCCCGTCGCGGTACTCACGCCAGGAGGACCCGTAGAGATAGCCCCGGACCACGCATTCCATCGGAATGACCTCAGCTCGTTTCACGATCATCGATCGGCCCGCCCAATCTTGGGGAGCCTCGAGGCCGCCGAGATCGGTGCCCAGCAGATGGTTGGGCGTCTCCAGAAGGTCGAAAAAGAAGAGCGAGAGTGCGGTCAGCACTCGTCCCTTGTCGGGTATCGGATCGGGGAGGACAACGTCATAGGCGCTGATCCGATCGGTGGCGACGAGGAGAAGGCGATCGTCGTCGATCGCAAAGATGTCCCGCACCTTGCCGGCTCCGACCTGGCTGAGCCTTCCTTCTCCCACGGCCGACGATCCTACCGGGACGGTACTGTCCGCCGATGCCTCGGAAATTTCGTCAACAGTGATCGACCGCGCCCGGGTCGAAGCGCGCTTGACGAATGACAGCTATGCGGCCGGACTCGGCATCCGCTTGGTCGAGGTGACAGAGGAGACGTTGACCGTGGGAATGACCGTGACCGACCGACTCACCAATTTTCACGGAGCTACCCATGGCGGAGCGGTCTTCAGCCTGGCCGATTGCGCGTTGTCGCTTTTCGCCAATTCCTATCCCGAGGATGCGTCGGCTATCGATACCCACATGGTGTTCTCGGCGGCCAGTCGAAGCGGCGACGAGCTCACCGCCACCGCCTTCGAGGTTCATCGCGGCCGCCGACTGGCGACCTATCGCATTTTGGTAAAGCGGACCGATGGCAAGGTTGTCGGCCATTTCACGGGAACGGTCTTCATCGGCTCGTAGTCGATCGTGGTGAGTTCGCGCCCCTAAACCAACGGGTTTTTGCGCAAGAATGGAATGTGGTCGGTTACGCCCGCGCTCATCCCGTTCGCAGCGGCATCATCGCCATCGGCGGTTTGATCCTTGGTCTGCTGGCGTTCCTCCTCACCCAGGTCTGGTTCACCTTTGACGCGGTGGCCACCGAGTCCTTCGATCCAGGGCAGGCCTCGCTGGCGCTCGAAAGCCGGTCCGAGGCCGAGGTGGCTGCCGCCATCATCGAGGCGCAGAACCGGGAGGCACAATTGCGCGAGCTGCGCAGGGACCTCATCCCCCCTGATCTCGAAACCGAGCTGCTGGCGCTCCGCTCTGCCGCACTGAGGCGGCCACCGTATACCAATCGCGCTGCGATAGGCGTCGCCCTCCCAGACGAGATGTTCGACGCCTACCTGGGGGTGGGAAGCGATGCCTCCGGATCCCGAGCCGACACCATCGTCCTCGCTCTCGCCCCCACCGATGGAGCGGCACCGATATTGGTTTCGATCCCCCGTGACCTCTACGTCCAGAACCCTTGCACCAACGGCTGGAGCCGTATCAACGCCGGTCTTGGCGGTTGCGAGGGTTTCGCCAGTGGAACCGAGCTCATCGCCCTCATGGTCGAGGGCTACACCGGGATTCCGGTCGACCATGTGGCCCGGGTCAACTTCGATGGCTTCGCCGCCTTGGTAAACGCCCTCGGGGGCACCTCGATCTGCACCGACTACCCCGCTCGCGACCCGCGCTCCGGACTTGATCTTCCCGGCGGCTGTGTCTGGGCGGACGGCTACACGACCCTGGCCTGGGCCCGGTCGCGACATACCGAATCGCTGATCGATGGCCAGTGGAAAGTCGTGGCCGGATCCGATTTCGACCGTCAGCGCCGCCAACAGGACATCCTCTTTCAGCTTGCCCGCAACCTCGCCTCCTTCGACTCCGTTGGCTCTCTGGGATCTCGCCTGGAGGCAGTGGCCGGAGCAGTCAGGGTCGACTCGGGCTGGTCAGTCGGCGATGCGGTCGCAACCGCCTGGAGATACCGCGGCATTGGCAAGGACGGTGTCAATCGAATTTCGGTGCGGGTGAGCGATATGCGCACTTCGGCGGGCGAGCTGGTGCTCGCCCCGGCAGTCAACTTCAACGACCTTCTGGCCTCGGTTTACGCCGCCGCCGCCCGGTAGATGAACCGCATCGGGATCGATGTCGGTGGGACCAAGATCGAAGGTGTGGTGCTCTCTGACGACGGCGCCGAGCGAGGGCGCCTTCGGCTGACGACTCCCCAGGGTGACTACGAGGGGACTGTCAATCGTATTTCGGCACTCGTCAACGAACTCGAGCGGACCTACGGTCGATCGCCGGGAGCCATCGGGATCGGGACACCGGGAGCCATCGACCCCGCCACCGGCCTCCTCAAGAACTCGAACTCGGTCGCACTCAACGGCCGTCCCTTTGACGTCGATTTGGAGAAGGCTCTGGGTCGACGGGTGATCATGCGGAACGACGCCGACTGCTTCGCGTTGTCGGAAGCCCGGGACGGGGCGGCTGCTGGCGCCGCTGTGGTGTTCGGGGTCATCATCGGCACCGGGGTCGGGGGAGGGGTGGTGGTAGAGGGAAAGGTGCTGTCGGGACCGAATGCCATCGCCGGCGAGTGGGGCCATAACCCCTTGCCCTGGCCGCGGGACGACGAACGGCCCGGACCGGAGTGCTACTGCGGGCTCCGGGGATGCATCGAGACCTTTCTTTCCGGCCCCGGCTTCGCCGCTCGGTCCGGTGCCATGTCAGCCGTCGACCTTGTTGCCGCCGCCCGGCAGGGCGACGCCGCAGCCTCGGCTCAACTCGACCTGTACTGCGATCGCTTGGCTCGTTCGCTCGCCACGATCATCAATGTTCTCGATCCCGATGCCATCGTTCTCGGCGGCGGCATGAGCAACACGGACGAGATCTACCAGCGCGTGCCTGCCCTTTGGGCCCGGTACGCCTTCACTCCCAACGTCGCCACCCGTCTCCTCAAAAACCTTCATGGGGACTCGAGCGGGGTCCGAGGCGCAGCCTGGCTCGTCGCCTGACTTTGGCGAACCCAGGGTTCGTGACCGCGCTAGACGCGGATAGCGGTCCGTAGAACGGGCGGACTACGTCGTTATCGCCGTCTTGAGCTGAGCAACGATCAGATGCGGGCGCTTGAGAAAGTCTTCCCACGTAAAGCGAAAAATGTGCCAGTTGTGGATGAGCGCGAGATTCCCCCGAGATCGATCCTTCTGGAAGTCCTGGGCCCTAGTGTGCCAGCGACGGCCGTCGGCTTCACACCCGACGCAACACCACGGCCAGGCGAAGTCAATTCGTTGGGTTGGGTCCCAGGGAGCCGGATATTGAAATTCTGGCCTCGGCATACCGCCTCTTTCGAACACGCCCATCCCGACCCGTTCCAGGGTCGATGCCTTGATTGGCTTTGAACCGTCACGTTCATTGATGAATAGTCTCATCGGACCGGCGCCAGTACGGCCGCGACGAGCTGTTTCAAGAAACACATCTCTCAGGTTTTCAAAGTCAACAATTCTTTCCGCCAAAGCTTCATCTCCGACCTTCGCCAGATGCTTTGGATGGAGTACCGCTGCCAGGTCATTCAAGGTTCTCGCTGGGGTTGTCACCTGCATCCCGGCGACCAGGGTTCGGTGGTGTTGGAATAGGTCGATCGAGCGATGGATTCGCACCCCGGGGAAGTTGTGAGTTGTGCCGGCGTGAACCGTTGTAACCACTCGTCGCCGAGGCACGAACGGCATGCTCCAAATTTCGGCGGCCGACTCATGAGATGCGGTGGCATCGGGAAGAATGGCCGTCGCCGCCCGCAGCAAGCCGCGGTGATCTCCGGTGATGCCGTTGACGCGGTAGATTCCCCTCGCCGCCAACCTGAAGACTCCCTGCTTCAGTCTCCAATGAATGGCATCGTCCGATAGCCCTATCGAAACCGCTTGATCGTGACCGAGGTAACCGGCCTGCAATGTGGCCAGGTCGGCCAACTCATAGTCGAGTTTCATTCCGCAATGAATGACAGATTTGGTGGGCGGTGTGAAGGGTCCTGTTCTACCGACCGGTATCCGCGTTCAACGCGGTTACCAACCCAGGGTTCGCAATTGGGCTAGGTGTTGACCACCACCACCGGGCAGGGACAGGCGCTGAGGATTCGCTCTACTCGGGGTCCGAGGAAGAGGCGCGAGGAGGCAGCTCTCACCCCGGTACCGAGCACCACCAAATCGGCATCGATCCGGCGGGCGGTGGCGAGGATTGCGTCTTCGGGTGCCGGCCCCATTCGGACTTCGGTTTCTGTGGCAATGCCCAGGGACTCGCCGACCTGGCGCAGATCATCTGTTAGCTGGCGTCCGATCTCGAGCTTGGTCGCCGCCCGGTCGGTTCCGGTGGCGTGGGTGGAGCTGTCGCTTTGAACCACGTAGACGACGGTGACGAGGGCATCCGGTTCTGCCACGGCGTACGCCAGCTCGGCCGCCCTTCGGCTGTAGGGAGTGCCATCGGTGGGGATGACGATCCGACGCGGCCGCCAGTCCGAGTCAACCGCCGCTCCTCGCACCACCAGGGACGGAATCCCTACCAACCGCACGATCTCGTCAACCACACCGCCAAATAGAGCTTCGGAGGTCGAATCGACCTCGCGGGCGCCGAGGACCACGAGGTCGTAATCACGCTGAGCTTCATTCAGCACCGCCGCCGCCGGATCGGCGTCCTCGATGACTCTTTTGGTGACACTGGTGTTGCCTCCGAACAGCGGCTCAAGTTGATTCAAGAAGTCCGCCGATTGCGCCCGGTGGTCGCGATCCGCCACCGACAGCAGCGTCACCGCCAGACCGTGATCGCGGGCTAGATGCCCGAGAAGCACGGCCTCGATGGTTTGGGCTCCGCCATGAACTCCGCCTCGGGGTCGCACGGGGAGAAGCACACGCCGAATGCTCGACACCAGAGACCCGGCCGCGGTTTCCTCACGACGGAGACGAGCCGCCTCGTCGGCTTCGGGTTCGATGCGCCGCATCACATAGCGAAGAGCAAAAGGCGCCATGAGTGAGGTGACAATCGCCATCACCACCACCATCGAATAGACCTCTTGACTGAGTATTCCGAGAGAGAGACCGATCGACGCGACGATGATCTCAACTGCTCCTCTTGCGTTCAGTCCACTCCCAAACGCCAACGCGGTCCAGTGTCCCTGCCCGGCGAGGTATCGGGCGCCAAGGTAAGCGCCGACTGTTTTCGATGCCGTCGCTACTCCCACCACCAGCACCGTCAGCCAGAGGAGGCGGGGCTGAGCGAGAGTGGTGATGTCGACCTTGAGGCCAGCGATAGCGAAGAAGATCGGTCCAAAGATTCCCAGCGCAAGGCCCTCCAGCTTTTGGGGTACGTCGGCCGGAAGCCGTCGCATCCGTCCGAAGAGAATTCCCATGGCGAAGGCGCCCAGCACCGGCTCCAGGCCGAGAGCCTGAGTCAAGGCGCCCCACCCAAAGGACAGAGCGACTACAAGGGTCAGCAGGCGGTTCTCGCTCGTCATCCGGTCTTGGACGAAAGCCAGCGAACGGGTAACGAGATATCGGCCGAGAAAGGCGGTGATCAGGACGAATGCGACCACGGTCAGGATCGCCCGCGCGATCGCACCCGGAACTACTCGACCGAGATCGGCCAGAGACGTGACGATGCCCAGCAGCGTCCAGCCGGTGATGTCATCGATCATCGCCGAGGCGATCACCGTCTGTCCGATGTCACGCCTCAATAATCCGAGGTCCCGCAGCACTTTGGCCAGGACCGGAATAGCGGTGATCGACAGCGCGGCGGCGAGGAAGAGGGCGAAGACCAATCGATTGGCGGCGTTGGGGATGAGGTCGCCTGGAAACCCGAGGCCTAGAACCAGCCCCCCGAGAAGGGGAAGAACGAGGCCGCCGACCGCGGCGGCGAAGGCGATTCGAGCCTTCTGTCGGATCAAGGCCAGATCGGTCTCGAATCCAATCACGACCAGGAGGAACATCACCCCAATGAGGCCGACCACCTCGAGCAGGTGCCCCTGGACCGCGTTCTGGGGGACCGTCCAGGCAGCCAGCGCCGGGCTGATTGCTCCCAGCACCGAAGGACCGACGAGGACACCGGCCATGATCTCGCCGATCACGCTGGGCTGGCCGAGTCGCGAACTCAACTCACCCAGCCCGCGGGCAGCGGCGAGGAGAACGGTGATCATTACCAGCAGGTGGAGGATGTCGCCGTGGGGTGCGGCCGTGAAGGTGCCGCTCATCCAGTCCTTGGGTCGGACAAGGAGACCGCAGCCAGCCGCTCGAAAACCACGTCGGAATTGGTGAGGAATGCCTCCGGACGAAAGCACTCGCCTAGAACCTCCGGCGACAAGGTCACCCGGGGGTCATCGGCCAAGGCCTGTTGAAAATCGCTTCCGCGGTCCCAGCTGTGCATAGCGTTTTCCTGAACGACGCGATAGGCCTTGTCGCGTCCTACACCCGATTCCACCAGGGCGAGTAACACCTTCTGGCTATAGACCAAACCCCCGGTGCGCTCGAGGTTGGCCTTCATCCGCTCCCGGTCGATGATCAATCCCTCGAGCAAATCCTTCATCTTCTCCAGCATGTAGTGGAGCAGCAGGCTGGCGTCGGGCACGGCAACTCGTTCCGCCGACGAGTGGCTGATATCCCGCTCGTGCCAGAGAGCCACGTTTTCGAGGCCGCTCGAGGCGTAACCACGGAGCAAGCGCGCCATCCCGGTGATGCGCTCGGAGATAACCGGGTTCCGCTTGTGGGGCATGGCCGAAGAGCCCTTCTGGCCGCGGCGAAAGGGCTCTCGTACCTCCCCGACCTCGGAGCGCTGGAGATGGCGGATCTCGGTGGCGATTCGCTCGAGGGTGGCGCCGGTGAGGGCAATCGTTCCCAAGTACTGCGCATGGCGATCGCGGGCAGTGACCTGGGTCGAGGCGGGCTCGGGCGACAGGCCGAGCGATTGACAGACGTAATCCTCGATCTCGGAAGGCGTATGGGCATATGTCCCCACCGCCCCCGAGATCTTGCCGACCGCCACCGCCTCCGTTGCCGACACCATCCGCTCGTGGTCGCGGGCCAGTTCGAAGGCCCAACTGGCCACTTTGAGACCGAAGGAAGTGGGCTCGGCCCAGATGCCATGGGTGCGCCCAAGAATGGGCGTGTCTCGTTCGGCTAAAGACATCCGGCGTGCGATCTCGAAGAGCTGCCCGATCCCATCGCAGAGAAGCCGGGCGGCCTCGGCGAGGACGAAGCCCCCAGCGGTGTCCAAGACGTCGGAGGAGGTGAGCCCGAAATGGATCCATTCTCCGCCGGTAGGGACTTTCTCTCCGAGTAGATCGACGAAGGCGGCTAGATCATGGTCGGTGACCTGCTCCCGCTCGGCCACCTCCTCGGGAGATGGGACCTGAGTTTCCCGCAGGCCCTCAACCGCGGCCAGCGGTGCCACGCCCAGCTTTGCCCAGCCCTCGAGAGCTAGCAGCTCCACCTTGTGCCACATCTCGAGGCGGTGGGTATCTGACCAGATGGTCGCCATGGCGGGCAGCGAGTAGCGGCCGATCACGAGGTGAGGGTAACCCGGCCTACTCTCCCAACCCCGTGCGGCGACTGACCATCTCCCAAGCGCGCCGAACAGCTCTCGCCGCCCAAGGCTTTGCTGATCCCCGGCCCCAGGGTCTCGTTACGCGCCAGCACATTCGGCGTTTTTTGAAGCGGACCGGCCTCATCCAGATCGACTCTGTCAACGTTGTGGCTCGCGCCCACTATCTCCCGCTGTTCGCCCGCATCGGCAACTACCCGATGTCACTGCTCGACGAGATGACATGGGGACCGAAGGCCGAGCTTTCCGAATACTGGGCGCACATGGCCTCCATCATTCCCAAAGCGGACTGGCCTCTCTATCGGCACCGGATGGAATCGAAGTGGCATTTTGCCGAGCGATGGATCAACGAGAACCCCGGTGGGGTCGAGGAGGTCATCGCACGGATCCGGGAGCAGGGCCCGGTCCGGCCCTCCGATCTCGAGGCTCACCAAACAGGTCTCGGTCCCTGGTGGGAATGGTCGCCAGCCAAGATCGCGCTCGAGGGGCTGTTCCTCCGGGGTCGGCTCGGTGTTCCCAAGCGCCTCAACTTCGTCCGGTTCTACGACCTGATCGAACGAGTTATCCCGGCCGAGATCCTGGCGCAGGATCTACCGGTGAGCGAGCAGAGGAAGGAGTTGCTTCGTCGAGCTCTACGCCATCAGGGCGTTGCCACCTTCGCCGACCTCATCGACTATCACCGCCAGTCGAACCAGCCCTGTAAGCCCCTGATCAAAGAGCTTGTCGCGGATGGGGAGGCGATCGAGGTTGAGGTCGAGGGGTGGAAGGAGAAGGCCTACCTTGATCCGGCTGCCGCGGTCCCGAGAAAGCTCGAGGCGCTCGCCTTTATGTGCCCGTTCGATCCGGTGATTTGGTTCCGGCCCCGGACTGAGCGCTTGTTCGACTTCCACTACCGCATCGAGATCTATACCCCGGCCCCCAAGCGCACCTTCGGCTATTACGTCTTTGCCATCCTCTGCGATGACGAACTGGTCGGACGTCTCGATCTCAAGGCAGACCGGGCGAAGTCGGCCCTGGTCGTGCGCGGCGCTTTCGTCGAGCCGGGTCAGGCCCCGGAGTCGATCGCCTCCCGGGTCCGATCCGAACTGAAGACCATGGCCGAGTGGCTGTCGCTCGACGATGTCATCGTCGAGCCAAACGGGACGTTGGCCGCCTCGCTGGCGGAGGCTTAGCCAGCCGAGCTCGGTACCGTCGCTCGATGCGACGAACTGTCGTGGTGACCTTGATTCTGACCTCATGCACCGCGGCGCCATCTGAGCTGACGGATGCTTCCCCGACGCCTCCCGAGGTCATCACGACCGGGGTGTCAACCATGCTGTCAGCCGCCACCACCGTCTTGCCGCCCACGTCGGCTGCCGCGTCGGAACCTGAGTTCGAGGTTGAAACCTTTCCGGTCCCGGCCGGTTCCAGACCGCATGATGTTGCACCGGCGGCCGATGGCGGCGTCTGGTATACGGCGCAGGCGCGGGGTGCTCTGGGCTGGCTCGATCCGGCGACGGGGGAGGCGCGGGAAACTCCTCTCGGTGCCAATTCGGCTCCCCACGGGGTGATCGTCTCACCCGACGGCGCTCCCTGGATCACCGATGGCGGGCTCAATGCGATCGTCCGCATTGATCCGACCTCGTTGGCGGTGGAGACATTCCCGCTCCCGGCCCACTCCCCGTCAGCCAACCTCAACACCGCCGCGTTCGATGGCGAAGGCATCCTCTGGTTCACCGGACAGGCCGGTTGGTACGGGCGCCTCGATCCGGCCGATGGATCCGTGGAGACGTTCCCGTCGCCGCGCGGGTCGGGCCCCTACGGCATCGCCGCCACTCCTGATGGTGAGATCTATTTCAGTTCCCTCGCCGGCAGCTACCTCGGAGCTGTCGATCGGTCGAGCGGTGCCGTCGAGGTCATCGATCCCCCCACACTCGGGGCAGGACTGAGGAGAGTGTGGTCCGACTCGGGCGGGCGTCTCTGGGTGAGCGAGTGGAATGCCGGCCAGGTGGGTGTGTACGACCCACGGTCTGAAGACTGGGTCGAGTGGCGGCTCCCTGGCGACGCTCCGCAGGCGTATTCAGTGTTTGTCGACGATCAGGACGCGGTGTGGCTGTCGGATTTCGGCGCCAACGCCATCGTCCGCTTCGATCCTCATACGGAATCGTTTCTTAGTTTTCCCTCCGACATCAACCCAGCCAACGTTCGCCAACTGCTGGGGCGAGCGCGCGAGGTGTGGGGAGCGGAATCCGCAGCCGATCGGCTGGTGGTGATTCGGACCGTCGCCGCCTAGCCAGCCAACGTATCGGCAGCCAACTGCGCCCGGAAATCTTCCAGGCGCTTGGTGAGATCGGGGTCGTCGATCGCCAGGATCGCCACCGCCAGCAGCGCCGCGTTGGCCGCCCCGTCGATAGCAACGGTTGCCACTGGGATCCCAGTCGGCATCTGCACCGTGGCCAGGAGCGAGTCGAGACCATCGAGGGATGCTCTCAAAGGCACCCCGATCACGGGAAGAAGCGATTTGGCCGCCATGATCCCGGCGAGGTGGGCAGCCTTGCCCGCCCCGGCAATGATGACCTTGAAGCCGTTTGCAGCCGCCTGGGCAGCGAATGCGATGGCCTCATCGGGAGTCTTGTGAGCCGAAAGCACCCGGGTCTCCGATTCGACGCCGAACCTTTCAAGCATGTGCGCCGCTTTCTCCATCACCGGGCGATCAGACCCTGAGCCCATGACGATCGCCACCTTCATTCGCTCAACCTATCTGGGCGGCGATGTCGCTGCGGAACTGGGCTCCCGGGAACTCAATCCGATCGAGGGCGTCATAGGCGGCGGCGCGAGCGGAGGCCAAATCCGACCCGGATCCGACGACATTGAGCACCCGACCCCCAGCGGAGACCAACTGCTTCCCCGCCAACGAGGTGCCGCCATGGAAGAGCAGGGCATTGGATTCGAATGAACCGGTTCGAATAGGAATCCCTTTTCGAGGCGAACCCGGGTAGCCCGGCGCGGCCACGACCACGTTGACGAAAGCATCCGGTGACCATTTCAGGTCCACGGTCGCCAATTGCTCATCGAGGCCGTCCTCGATCACATCGAGCAAGTCGTTTTCGAGTCGGGGGATCACTACTTGTGTCTCGGGATCACCCAGGCGGCAGTTGAATTCGAGAACGCTGGGCCCGTTCTCCCCGAGGACCAATCCGGCGTAGAGGAAGCCGGAATAGCGGCTGCCTTCCTCCTCCAATATCTCGAGAACCGGGCGGAAGACTTCTTCGGTGGCGAACGACAGGAGACTCGGGGGGAGATCGGGTACCGGCGAATAAGAACCCATTCCCCCGGTATTGGGTCCGCGATCGCCGTCTCGCAGACGCTTGTAGTCCCGAGCGGGCTCGAGCACTGCCACCTCGCGACCAGCGCACATGGCGAAGACGCTGACTTCAGGACCGGAGAGGAACTCCTCGATGATCACGGCGGGCCTTCCGAAGACGCCGCCCAGGCATCGGCGCACCCAATCCGCCGCCTCTTTCTGATCATCGGTGACGACGACACCCTTCCCGGCCGCGAGCCCGTCTGCCTTGATCACGAATGGTGGGGTCTGGGAGTCGAGGAACTCAAGGGCCGCGGTCAGATCATCGAACCCGGCCCAGGCCGCGGTGGGGACTCCGGCGCGCTTCATCACCCCTTTGGCGTAGGCCTTGGAAGACTCGAGCCGGGCCGCGGATTGAGTCGGGCCCCAAACCGGAATCCCGACGGCCAGCAGAAGGTCGGCCAATCCCGCTGCCAAAGGCGCCTCTGGTCCGATCACCACGAAATCAACTCGATGATGCTGAGCCTCCTCGGCCACGGCCTGACCGTCGAGCGGATCGATACCCTCGATCGTCGGACCCAGCTCGGCTAGGCCCGGATTGCCGGGAAGGGATAGCAGAGAACGAACCCGGGGACTCTGAGCCAGCTTCCAGCCTAGGGCGTGCTCCCGTCCCCCCGAGCCAATCAAGAGGACCTTCATAGCGAGATGAGCTGGCGTCGCTCGGGCCCCACTGAGACCCATCCGATGGGGACACCGGTCTGGGCGGCGACGAACTCGAGGTAGTTCCTCACCTGGGAGGGGAGATCCGAAAAGGTTCGGATCGAAGAGATGTCTTCCCTCCATCCTTGGAAGGTCTCGTAGACGGGGCTGGACTCATATAGCACTCGATGCTGGCGGGGAAACTCCCGGTGCATTTCCTCTCCGGATTGATATGCCACGGCGATCTTGACCGAACCGAAGCCAGAAAGCACATCGAGCTTGGTGACAAAGAGCTTGGTGATTCCATTCACCCGGACCGCGTAGCGAAGGGCAACGAGGTCAAGCCAGCCGCACCGGCGCTTGCGCCCTGTCACCGTGCCGTATTCTCCGCCGACCTCGATCAGACGCTCGCCGTCCTCATCGGTGAGCTCGGTCGGGAAGGGCCCCGTTCCCACCCGGGAGATATAGGCCTTGGCCACGCCGATTACCTCGCCAATGGTTCCCGGGCCGATCCCGGCCCCTACCAGCGCCCCTCCCGAGGTGGGGTTGGAAGAGGTGACGAACGGATAGGTTCCGTGATCAACGTCGAGCATGGTTCCCTGAGCTCCCTCGAGGAGGACCGAGCGCCCCTCGGCGAGCGCTTCCGATAGCAGCAACGAGCTGTCGACGACATGTGGAAGCAGTCGAGGGGCGAATGCCAGGTACTCGTCAGAAATCGCCTTCGCATTCATCGCCAGCTGGTTGTACACCCTGGTAAGGATCCGGTTCTTCTCGTCGAGGGCGGTCTCGACCTTCTTGCGGAAGATGGCGGGGTCGAAAAGGTCCTGCACTCTGATTCCGGTCCGAGCGAACTTGTCGGTATAGGCGGGACCGATTCCCCGCTTGGTCGTGCCGATCTGATTGCGCCCCAGGAAACGCTCCATGATCCCATCGAGCTTGCGGTGATACGGCATGATCAGGTGGGCGTTGCTCGAGATCCGCAGCCGTTCTGAATCGATGCCACGAGAAGCGAGCATCTCCATCTCCTCGATGAGAACCTTGGGATCGATGACGCAGCCGGAGCCGATCACCGGTGTGCAATCGGGATAGAGGACCCCGGAAGGGATCAGGGAGAGCGCGATCCGCTGGTCGCCGACAATGATCGTGTGTCCGGCGTTGTTGCCGCCGGCGTAGCGAACGACGTAGTCGGAGGTCTCTGCGAAGTAGTCGGTGACCCGTCCCTTGCCTTCGTCACCCCACTGAGCACCCAAAACGATTGTGGCGGGCATCCGGCGTCACGGTACCGCCGACTCCACAGACTGGACCCGAAGCAAGCCCAATAGCATGCCAAGGTGTCTTTCTCCAAGGGGGTCCTGACAGCTTCCGACCTCGACCGCTTTCGGGAGCTGCAGGCATCTCTCTCCCAAACCTGGCCCTACATGACGACGCGCCGGGTCGGCGATACACCGCGCACTCTGATCGTCGTCAACTCCATGAATATGGAATTGCCCACCCACATGTATCCGGTGGTGCCCGCCTACGAAGAGCGGTTCCTTTTCCTGATGCTGGCGGCGGTGAAGAACCCGGGAACCCGGGTGATATACGTCACCTCCCAGCCGATCCTTCCCCGACTGGTCGACTACTACATGTCGTTGATGCCGGGATCACGTCCGCCGGGCGTAGATCAGAGAGTGGAACTCGTCTCCGCGGGCGACGGCTCGGCTCGTCCCCTGGTCGACAAGATCCTCGAGCGTCCTCTTCTCATTCAACGGCTCAAGAATCTCGCCACCGCTAGTCCATTTCGGGTGATCTTTCCTTTCAACACCACCGAGAAGGAAGTGCTCCTGGGAAACCTCCTCGATACACCGGTGTACGGGCCTGATCCCACTCTGGCTTCTCTGGGTTCGAAAAGCGGAAGCCGGCAGGTGTTCGCAGAGGCCGGAATCCCCCATCCCGACGGGGTGGAGGGCGTTTTCACCTTCGACGACGTGGTGGCAGGGTTGGAGAAACTGCGGGTGGCAAATCCCTATCTACGGGCCGCGATGGTCAAGCTCGACGACCTGGCCGGTGGACTAGGCAACGCTCTGGTGAGGCTGGACGGCGTCGACTCGGGATCGGACCTGCGGCGGCGTGTTGCGAATCTGGAGGTCGAAGACCAGGAGGTGGAGGCCGAGGCGTTCCTTGCCGCGTTGGCCCGGCGGGGAGGAATCGTCGAGGAGCGAATCGAAGGCGCCGATTTCCGGAGTCCCAGCGTGCAACTGCGCGCCAGCCCTTTTCACCAGGTGGAAGTCCTCTCGACCCATGACCAAGTGCTGGGGGGTGCGACGGGACAGACCTTCCTCGGTTGTCGTTTTCCAGCCGATCCTGGCTACGGCGTCCAGATTGTCGAGCTCGGTGCCAAGGTCGGTCAGGTCCTTGCGGACAAGGGAGTGATCGGTCGCTTCGGCATCGACTTCGTTGTGGTCCGTCGGGATGAGGCGTGGCAACCGTACGCAATCGAGATCAATCTTCGTAACGGCGGCACCACGCATCCAATGCTCACGCTCAGTGCTCTCACTGACGGCGAGTTCGACCCCCTGACCAATACTTTTCCCGTCGAGGGGGGCCAAAGGTTCTATGTCGCCACCGATCATCTCGAGGACGGCTCATATCGGACGCTCACTACCGACGACGTCCTCGATCGGACCCACGACGATCGTCTCAGCTGGAATGAGGAGACCAAAACGGGTGTCGCCCTCCACCTCGTCAGTGCCGTGGCAGTGGCAGGCCGCCTGGGGATAACCGCCGTCGGAACCAGCGCCGAAGACGCCGATCACCGTTATCAGAGGGCCAGCCAGGTGATCACTGAATTGGCCGGGACCGGCTTGTAACAGAGCCTTAACAATCGAGCAACCGCGCAGAAACTCCGCTGCCGCCACAATGCCCGGTCGCAAAGCACAGCAAGTAAGGAGTGACCTGCATGGCGAAGTCGCCGGCTGACGTTCTGAAGATGGCCAAGGACGGCGATTACGAGTTCGTCGACCTTCGTTTCTGCGATCTGCCCGGGCAGGTCCAGCACTTCACAATCCCGATCAAACAATTGACCGAAGATGGCTTTGAAGAGGGCTACGGCTTCGATGGTTCCTCGATCCGCGGGTTCCAGGCCATCCAGGAGTCGGACATGTTGCTGATTCCCGACCCCACCTCGGCAGTCGACGATCCGTTTCGGAGCCGCAAGACGCTGTTGCTCTATTGCTTCGTTCACGACCCCCTTACCGGCGAGCCCTACGACCGCGATCCGCGCTATGTCGCCAAGAAAGCCGAGGCCTATCTCACCTCGACCGGCATCGCCGAAACTTCCTACTGGGGACCGGAAGCCGAGTTCTACATCTTCGACTCGGCCCGCTTCGGTCAGAACCAGCACTCGGCCTATTACTTCGTTGACTCCGAAGAAGGTGCCTGGAACTCAGGGCGCGACGAACCTGGAGGAAACCTCGGCTACAAGCCCCGGTACAAGGAGGGGTACTTCCCCGTCCCGCCCACCGACCACTTCCAGGACCTGCGATCAGAAATGACGGCAGCCCTCGAGACGGCCGGAATCGAGATCGAGGTCCAGCATCACGAGGTGGGCACTGCCGGGCAAGCCGAGATCGACATGCGCTTCGACACCCTCTTGCGGATGGCCGACAAGGTGACCCTTTACAAGTACATCGTGAAGAGCGTGGCCTGGGCCCACGGCAAGACCGTCACCTTCATGCCCAAGCCGATTTTCGAGGACAACGGCTCGGGGATGCACACCCACCAATCCCTATGGTCGGACGGCAAGCCCTTGTTCTATGACGAAGCGGGGTACGCCGGGTTGTCGGATATGGCGCGGTGGTACATCGGGGGATTGCTGAAGCATGCCCCTTCAGTGCTGGCCTTTGCCGCTCCCACCACCAACTCCTACCGTCGGCTGGTGCCCGGTTACGAAGCTCCGGTCAACCTGGTCTACTCGTCGCGTAACCGCTCGGCGGCGATTCGCATCCCGCAGTACAGCCAGAAGCCGGCCGCCAAGCGGCTCGAGTTCCGCTGCCCCGATCCGAGCTGCAATCCCTATCTCGCCTTTTCGGCCATGCTTCTCGCCGGCCTTGATGGTGTGCAGAACCGGATCGAGCCCCTCGACCCGGTGGACAAGGACATCTACGACCTCCCCCCCGAGGAGCTGCGCAACCTGCCGTCGGTGCCGGGGTCCCTCGACGAGGCGCTGGCTGCCTTAGAAGCCGATCACGACTTCTTGCTCTCGGGGGGTGTGTTCTCAAAGGAGCTCATCGCGACCTGGATCGAGTACAAGCAAGCCCGCGAGGTCGATGCCATCCGGCTCCGTCCCCACCCCTACGAGTTCTATCTCTTTTACGACGTCTAAGCGTTTCTCCCCCGCGGGGGGAGTCGGCGGGGGCATTAGAAGATCTCGGGGCACCAGGGAGCCGGGTCCCAGGAAAACATGGCGTCTGCCCTAGTGAGCGCTTGGTGATCTCCCGACAGCCTGCCGGCGCGGGCGAAGCTCCGCAGGCGAGACCAGCCAAGATAGATCGCCCCCAAGTCCTCGAGATCGAGAACGATCTCCGGTTCCCGATCGGTCCTCGTGCAGGTGGCTCCGTCGGGCCCGGCCTCGAGATGCAATCTATGCACTCGATCATCGAGGGGATCGTGGGCCTCGATCACCAACTCGCCCTCCATGGAATAGTGGCGAGAGGCGAGGGCCGTGACGGGGTCATGAAGCCGCACCCAAATTCCGTCGCCGGGTCGGATCGTTGTCCGGCGGGGGGCGGCCAGAAAATTGAAAAGCGGGTCCTGCGGAGATCGAAGGTTGGCGGTGACCTCCTTGGCCAGATCGTGGTTGAGGATGAATGACCACAGCCCCGACCAGGACTCCGGCGTTTCTGCCACCAGGTCGCTCACGACGATCTCGCCGTTGGGATTCCCCGCCGTCCACTTTTCCTTCTGGCGGTAGATGACATAGCCGTCACCGTGACTCGTCAACCCGAAGCGAAAACTGGTGGCCCCACCCCGCTCACTTTTGGGATCGAGGAACCAGCGTCCCGACCACCAGGCGTCGCTGCGGGCGAACATCCCGGGCCACATCGATCTGAGCTTGTCATGGATGGGAGGCAGCACCGTTCGCGCCTGGTCTCGGGAGATCAGCTCCACGGTGCCAGGACCCGGAGCCAGTCGATGAAAGCCACCCTGTGCAGTCGGTGCCGTGACATCGATCGCGTTGGACGCGGTCCCAAAGCCAAAGCGCCCATAGATCGAAGACTCCGACGCCCAGAGGGCGGCGAGCGGCTCCCCGTGTTCGGCGACATCGTCGAGATGGGAAAGCATCATCTTTCGCAGCAACCCCTGCCGGCGATGGGTGGGAAGGACCGCCACCATGGTGGTTCCCGCCGCCGGCAAGACCGCTCCCGGGACCGTTAGTTGCAACGAGAAGGCGCCCAGGGTGGCGACCATCTTCTCTTCTTCGTAGGCGTTGCGGGAGCGCTCTGGCTCCCACAGGCTATGGAATCGATCGATGGTCTTCTCGTTGGGGTCGAAGCCGAAGGCGTGCCCCATCACCTGTCTGAAAGAGGCGGCCTCTTCTGGGGCCGCCGGACGAATCACGATTGACAACTTTCAGCCTCCGGCGGCGGCTATTGCCTCAGCGAAAGCGGTTACCGCGGCATCGAATGCAGCGACCGCGGTCCGGCGTGCCTCCCCGGTGTCGGGGCTTGGCGCCCGGAGGCCGGCGAGAGAGTTGTTGGCGGCCTCCGCGGCCTGCTGGGCCGCAGTGGCAATGGCGTTGTGGGCCTCGGTTAAGGCCGGCGGCGGCGCCACCGCACTGAGCTCGGCCGCCAGGGCCGACGCTCCTTCGGCCACGGCGACAAAGGCGTCTTCGGCTTGATCGAAGGTGACTGTGCGGGGATTGGCATCCCATCCACTATTGGCGGCGGCCAGCTGCGTCTGCATTTCAGTCATGCGGGTCTGATAGGGGGCAAGGCTGTCGAGATAGGCCATAGTGGCCTCGTCGAGAATGACCGGCTGGGAAGTGGTCGTGTCGCCCCCGATGGTTGTGGTCGACGCGCCTGTGGTCGTGCTGCCATCGTTCTCGGAGCCCTGCGCAGCGGATGGCAACTCGCGAACGAAGAGGTAAGTGAACGCCACCATCGCCAGGACCACAAGGGGAAGCATCCATCGGCCGGGCTTGGGGTCGTAATTGGTCGGCGCCGTCATGAGTCGGTCAAGGGTAGTGAGATGGCACCCGTTTCCTCCCAAATGCAGGGGCCTTGCGGTGACCTACGACAGTTTGTAGGTTCGAGCGGTGAGCGAGCGTTCCCATGACGATGAGGAATTCGAACGCATCCCGTGGGGTCATCTCAGCTCATCGGCCCCATCCCGGCCGGTCAATTGGCGCCTTGTCTTCTACGGTCTGGCCGGAGCTATCGCCCTGGCCGCCATCACCGCCTCGATCGTCCCCACCGCAAGGCCGGCGCCACCGCTGCCGACCCCGGCTCCAGTTTCAACGGCGGCTCCGACGACGCCTGTGGCTCCGACCACGAGTGCCGCCCCGGTCAGCGAGGCTGACCTCATGGCCATCCCCGAGCCTTCGGTGGCTTCGGAAGCCGCGGCCTGGGCCGAGACCCTGACCGAAAGCTATTGGGGAGTGGACGGCAGCGGAGTCTCGAGCTTGGCGCCCTATCTTCCCCCCGATTCACCCCTTCCCGCCCCTGCCGCCGGTCAGCGGGTATTTGTCGAATCTGCGCGGGCGGTATCGGTGAGGGAGGAGAGTCCCGGTACTTATCGGGTAGTGGTGCGGGCGAGTTTGCTGTCAGCCATCGGGACGGAGGAGTACCAGCGCCTTCCCGCCCGGGCTCTGGCGTGGACTTTGCGCTGGGAACGAGAAGGCTGGCGTCTTCTCGACCTTCCTGAGCAAATCGAGGTTCCGCTTCTGCTTCCGGCCGAACCGCTGCCCGCAGTCGAGATCCCCGAAGCGATCCGGACGGCTGCGTCCCAGGCCGGCTCGGTCCTCACCGGCGGTCCGGTGGGCGAGCTGTGGCGGGTGGTGATCGCCGTGGAGGATCCTGCCGGGGGCTCCTGGCCCGTGGTGCGATGGTTCGCCCCGGACGGTGTCCCGATCCCTGGCTAGCGTCTACAGCATCCGGTTGAACAGCCGGTCGCGGTCGACGAATTGATGCTTGATCACCAATCCGACGTGTAGGGCGAAGACGACGAAGAACACTAGATGGGTGGCGATGTGCACGCCTTCGAAGAGATCTTCGACATCGCTGTCGTCGAGTGCCTCCGAAATCTCCCACTGCCCAAGAACCGGTAGCGGCCTCTCGTCCATCACCGCCAGAGCCAAGCCGGACAGGGGTATGGCCAGTGCCAGGACGTAGAGAAGTCGCTCGACCATATGCGAATAGCGCCTCTCAAATGGGGTGAGGGTGGGGGCCCAGGGCGGGAGAGTCTGTCGGCGCCGCCAGACCAGGCGGAAGATGGAGAGGACCAGGATGGTCATCCCCAGTGAGGCATGCAGGGTGAACAACCGATCCTCGGCAGGGTCTTCGTCCTCGAGGCTCCCGAGCGTGTACCCAACGAGGAACTGGCCAGCCATGAGGAAAAAGATTCCCCAGTGAAAGATCTTGGTGACCGGGTGATATCCGTCGGCCGGTGAGGCGTCCAAGCGGGCTAGCCGAAATGATCGGTGAGGATGTCGGTTGCGGCTGGGATGATCTCTCCCCAATCCGCGTCCGCCGTCTTCGAGATCGTCACGAAGTCGGCTGTTAGAAACACACTGGTGACACCCGGCAGAGCCAATAGCCCGGAAGCCATTTCGTTGTCGGTGGGCTGGGAGGGAACGAATGTTGCGGGTCCGCCAACCGGCTTGCCGATGGTGAACTTGACGGCGTTGGGATTGGGCGTGGGATCTACCTGCATGATTCGATTTTGCCCGTGAACTCGAAGAATGTTGTTGGCGTCGACGTCGGCGGTACCTTCACCGACTTCGCCCACTGGGACGGAGCGCAACTCCGTACAGACAAAGTCAGCACCACCGCCGAGCAAAGCCAGGGAATTTTGACGGGCCTTACCTCATCCGATCTCGAGCCCCAGCTTCTTCTGCATGGAACAACGGTGGCGACGAATGCGCTTTTGCAGCGGCAAGGGGGCCGCACGCTCCTCGTGACCGATCAGGGCTACGAAGACCTCATCGAGATCGGACGTCAAGTTCGACCTTCGCTTTATGACTCGAATGCCGATCGCTCTCCTGCCCTAATTCCTCGGGATCATCGCCTCGGCTGGGAATCGACGGAGAAGCTCCTTCTCCAGATCGAGTCCCTCGCTCCCGAGGCCGCGGCGGTGGCGCTGTTGAACTCATTCGCCGACCCGGCGTCCGAGCGGGCGATTCTCGGTGCCATCAACGCGCGTTTCCCTGAGCTCCCAGTGAGCATCTCGTCTCAGGTCAACCCTGAGTTCCGGGAATACGAACGGGTCGCCACCACGGTCTTGAATGCCTATCTGCAACCGGTGGTTGCTCGGTACCTAGGCGCCCTCGACGAGCGACTCAGGGCGGGCCGAATCCTGGTGATGAGATCGTCGGGCGGCCTCACCTCGATCGCCGGAGCGTCGACGCTGGCTGCCTCCATTCTGTTGTCTGGTCCAGCTGGGGGCGTGGTAGCTGCGGCCGCCTGTGGGCGGGCTCATGGTTGGGACCGGGTCATCTCTTTCGATATGGGCGGTACCTCCACCGATGTATCCCGGATCGAGAACGGCGAGCCGCAAATGGCGGGCGAACGAATCCTCGACGGTCTGGTGTGCCGGATGCCCTCGGTTGCCGTTCACACCATTGGAGCCGGCGGGGGTTCGATCGGATGGGCCGATCGAGGCGGGATTCTTCGTGTCGGGCCCCACAGCGCCGGTGCTTTTCCGGGACCGGCCTCATATGGGCGAGGTGGAGCAGAACCCACGGTCACCGACGCCAATCTCATGGTCGGACGGCTGGGCTCAGACACTGGCCTGGCAGCGGGGACGACGCTCGATTCACAGCTCGCCCAGCAGGCACTGGCAAGTCTCGGAACAAAGCTCGGACTCGATCCGATCGCGGCTGCGAACGGAATCCTCGAGATCGTGAACACCCACATGGAGGCAGCGGTTCGCCGGGTGACCATCGAGGAGGGGGCCGACCCTCGCAGTGCGGCGTTGATGGCATTCGGGGGAGCGGGTGGGCTCCACGCGACTACCGTTGCCAGGGCGCTGACAATGTCGGCGGTCCTGATCCCACCGCATGCGGGCGTGTTCTCTGCGCTGGGCCTGCTGCTCTCGCCCCAGCGCCAGGACGTCGTCCAGACGGTGCGTCTGCGCGCCGATCTGAGCGATCTCGATCACGCTCTCGTTCAACTGGAAGAGCAGGCCACTCGGGAGATGGAGCAGTCCCTTGGGGTTTCTCCGGCCTTGTTGATCTCATCCGTCGACGCTCGCTATCGCGGTCAGTCGCACGAGACCAACGTTGCCTACCAAAGAGGGGCCGGGGCGGAACGACTGCGGGCCGATTTCACCACCGCCCATCGACTCCGAAACGGTTTCGCCCTTGACGACCACGAAATTGAGGCAGTGACGCTCCGAGTCGCAGCCACTGCCCCGGCAGCTTTGAGCTGGAACGATCTCGCCTCGGATCCCGAGCCAGGGGAGCCACACCGCGGGGAAAGGGTCTCCTCCGACGGCACCAGGATGACTCGTTGGTGGCGTCCCGCCCTTCGAGAAGGGTCGACCGTCGAGGGGCCGGCGCTCATCGAAGAACCCGAGGCCACCACCTTTATCGATCGCTCCGAAACCGCCCGTGTCCTCGTAGATGGGACTCTGGAGATCACTTGGACGTGACAGATAACTACGGGGATCCGATTGCTCTCGAGGTGTTTCGCCACCGAATCGCGGCGATCGCCACCGAAATGGGAGATGTTCTGCGACGGACCTCTCACTCACCCAACATCAAAGAGCGCGCTGACTGCTCGGTGGCGATCTTCGAACCGAGGGGGGAGATGATCGGGCAAGCCGAACACATTCCAGTCCATCTCGGTTCGATGCCGGCTTCGGTGGCAGCGATCATCGATCGGTTCGATCCCCGGCCAGGCGCTCAGTACGCTGTCAACGATCCGTACGCCGGGGGCACCCATCTCAACGATTTGACGCTGGTGCGCCCGGTGTTCGTTGAGCGGCTGCTGGTCGGCTGGGTGGCCAACCGCGCTCACCATGCCGACGTCGGGGGAGACGCGCCCGGCTCGATGCCCGCTGGAGCGACTCTTCTATCTGAAGAGGGCTGCGTGGTATCGCCCGTCCTCGCGGTGAGAGACGGATACTGGCAAGAAGAGTTCCACTCGCCGTTCATCGCCGCCACCCGCACGCCGCTCGAACGCGACGGCGATCTCGCCGCCCAGCTCGGTGCCAATGAGGTGGGCGCGGCCCGGATGGCCGAGCTGATTGGGTCGGACATCGAGGGATTCCGTCGATCCTCGATGGCTCTTCTCGACTATGGCGAGCGCAGGATGGGCTCGGCCCTCGCCGAGCTTCCCACTGGCATTTATCGATTCGAGGACGTGATGGAGTTCGGAGAGGACGACCTTCCCATCGTGGTGGCGGTCCGGATCGACGGCGGGTGTCTCGAGGCCGATTTTGCGGGGACCCACGACCAGATCGACGGCAACCTCAACGCGGTCGAGGCGGTAACCCGATCGTGTCTCTATTACGCCATCCGGGTGGCCACCGACCCCAGCATTCCCGCCAACGGCGGGTGCTACCGCCTGCTCGATCTCAAGGCTCCGGCTGGCACCCTGGTCAACGCTCGACCACCGGTGGCGGTGGCAGCCGGAAACGTCGAGACCAGCCAGCGGATTGCCGACACCCTCCTCGGAGCCCTTGCCCAGGCCGCACCCGATCGAGTCCCCGCGGCCGGACAGGGAACGATGAACAACATCCTCATCGGAAACGAAAGATTTGCCTACTACGAGACCTTGGCGGGCGGCCAGGGCGGTCGACCCGGCAAAGCCGGACAGTCGGGGATACACACCGGCATGACCAATACCGCCAACACCCCGATCGAGTCGCTCCACATGCACTATCCGTTCCGGGTGACCCGCTACACCCTCCGTCGGGGTTCAGGCGGAGCCGGCCGACACCCGGGAGGTGAAGGCCTCGAGCGGGAGATTGAGTTCCTGGAAGGAGCCGAGCTGTCTCTCATCGGCGAGCGCCGTCGTAACCGCCCCTGGGGCCTCCACGGAGGCGAGGCGGGCGCCACCGGAGAGGACTGGCTGCTCCGGCCCAATCAGGCGCCCGAGCGCCTGCCTGGCAAGACCACCCTCACCGTCAATCGCGGCGACCGCCTCCTGGTGCGGACTCCAGGAGGCGGAGGGTGGGGCACGTCTCAGTGGTTTTTATCACGTAGTCCGTTCTCGCAACCTAGGCGTACCCTTATCAGCTACGCCTAGGTGATAAGAACGCTTTATGAGTGAGATCGTCGACGACCTGAGAGCAGCGCTCGATTCCGATCGGGTGATGGAGAGCAAGCTCCAGCTTCATCTCTACGGGCGCGATGCCGGCGTCTATCGAGGGAATCCGTCGGTGGTGGCCATACCGGAGACGACGGAAGAAGTCATCGAGATAGTCAAGATCGCCGGCCGCCACGAGGTACCGGTAGTCGCTCGCGGGGCAGGTACCGGTCTCGCCGCGGGTGCCGTCCCCACCGAGGGGGGAATTGTCCTGGTCACCACCCGGATGAACCAGATCCACGAGATCGATCCCGTGAAGCGAACGGCCTGGGTCGGGCCGGGAGTGATCAATCTCGATCTCTCGAAGACGGCTGCCCCCTTCGGCCTCTACTTCGCCCCCGATCCTTCCTCACAGGCAGCCTGCACGGTCGGAGGCAACATCGCCAACAACTCGGGGGGACCGCATTGCCTCGCCGAAGGATCGACGGTAAACCACGTCCTCGCCCTCGAGGTGGTGCTTCCCGATGGTTCACTGGAGGTAATCGGTTCGGAGGCCCCAGATCCCACTGGCCTTGATCTGCGAGGAGTCATGGTCGGCTCTGAGGGCACGCTCGGGATCGTCACTCGCGCCCTGGTCAAACTGACCCCGGTTGCACCTGACATTCGCACCTTGCTCTGCTCGTTCTCCTCGATCTCTGATGCAGCGGAGACCGTGTCCGGAGTGATCGCTCGAGGGGTAGTGCCGGCAGCGTTGGAGATGATGGATCAGCGAATCGTCGAGGCGGTTGAGAACTGGCTCCATGCCGGCCTTCCCATCGACGCCGCCGCCATCCTCTTGGCCGAAGTTGTCGGCGAGACGGCCGCCGTCGACGCCGAGGCCGATCTCATCGCCGAGGTCGCCCGGTCCAACAAGGCACTCGAAGTGTCGGTGGCAGCCGGCGAGACCGAGCGCGCTCTGCTCTGGAAGTGCCGCAAGTCCGCCTTCGGCGCTGTCGCCCAGGCTGCCCCCAACTATTACCTACATGACACGGTCGTCCCCCGCACCCGGCTGGTGGAGACGATGAACAAGGTCTATGAGATCGGGCGCCGCCACGACCTATTGATGATGAACGTCTTCCATGCCGGTGATGGCAATCTCCACCCGTTGATGATGTTCGATGCCTCGCAGCCGGGAATGATCGAAAGAGTGCAAGCGGCCGCCGATGAGCTGGTCGAAGTCTGCGTGGAGGCTGGTGGCGCCCTCTCGGGTGAGCATGGCATCGGGCGCGAGAAGCGCGATCTGATGCCACTCATGTTCAATGTCGCCGACCTCGACGCCCAAGCCCGCATCAAGGAAGCCTTCGATCCGCTCGGGCGCTTCAACCCGGGAAAGATCCTCCCCGCCGGCTCGAGATGTTTCGATCAGAGCGGGACCCTTCCACCTGGGGCGTGGGTGTGACCAGCATTCGGGCGGCGTCGGCGCGAGTTGCTCGCCGGCTCGAAGCGCCCACCGACGTCGAGCACCGACACCCGGGCTCGGTCCCAGAGCTTGCCGAGACGCTTTCGCAGGCCTCGAGCGAGGGTCGAACCGTCCTCCTCTGGGGTGGAGGCACTCATCAGGGCTACGGGTATCCGCTCAGCCCCGATTTGGTGGTCTTCACCGACGGTCTCGCCACGATCGTCGATTGGGAGCCCGACGACCTCACGGTCGTCGTCGAGGGGGGAATGACCGTGGCTGCCCTCGAAGCCCGCTTGGCCACCCGGGGCCAGAGCGCGATCCTGGCCGAAGTTCCCGGTGCGAGCACGGTGGGAGGCGCCCTCGCCGCCGGCATATCCGGTTATCGCCGGGGACGCTTCGGTCCCACCCGGGACCGGATCCTTGAGGTCACCCTCGTCACCGGGGACGGTCGTGTCGTGCGAGCCGGGGGACGGGTGGTGAAGAATGTCACCGGCTACGACCTGGCCCGCCTCGCCGTCGGTTCCTTCGGACGCCTCGGGGTGATCGTCTCGGCGTGCTTGAAACTCTGGCCGCTTCCCCGCGCCTCCGCCACCGTCACCCTTGACCGCGATTTCGCTAACGAGGTCTATCGACCCTTGGCCGTGCTGGAGGAATCGCGACAGTCGAGTGTCTACCTGGCCGGTACCGAAGAAGAGGTGGCAGCTCAGGTTGCACGCCTTCCTGGCGAGAGCCAACCGGGCTTGCTTTGGCCCGGCCCACAGTCAGGTCCGTGGACCTGGTCTTTGCGGGTCCCTCCGTCGATGGCTGTGGATTTCGTGCCCAGCCTTCCCGCTGACTTCATCCACCAGGTCGGTGTCGGCGAGATTTCCTTCAGCACCGAAGACACTCAGGGGATGGAGGAGCTGAGAAGCAAGGTCGAAGCAACCAACGGCCGCCTGGTTGTGACCGGCCGACCTCCAGGTGAGGAGTTCGAACCATGGGGCAGCATTCCGCCCGGGAT
This sequence comes from Acidimicrobiia bacterium, assembly GCA_035253825.1. Taxonomy (GTDB): domain Bacteria; phylum Actinomycetota; class Acidimicrobiia; order Spongiisociales; family ZC4RG35; genus JACCTH01. The sequence continues at coordinate 25,798 of DATFBM010000001.1, forward strand.
CGAGATCCAGGCCCGACTCACCGCCGCTTTCGACCCGGCTCGCATTCTCAACCCGGGCCGCCTTCCCGGCCGCATCTAGCCGTGACTGCCTGGGTCACGGATTTTGCGCCTACCACCGCCGAGCTCAACACCTGTGTTGCTTGTGGTCTGTGCCTTCCGCACTGTCCGACCTTTCGGTTGACAGGGCTCGAGAGCGCCAGCCCTCGGGGGCGAATCGCGGCAATGAGGGGCGTGGCCGAAGGCGTCATCGACCTCGATGACGACTTCGAAGAGGCGATGACCTTCTGTCTCAACTGCCGGGCGTGTGAGGCGGTCTGCCCGAGCATGGTCCCGTTCGGTCGGGCGATGGAAGGGGCCCGAGCGGAAGTCGCCGCCCAACGCCCAACCGCCGGGCGTCGCCTTCGTCATTTTTTGCTGGGACGCGTTCTCTCCAACCGGGGACTGGTTGGTCTGGCCAGCGACGGGGCCCGACTAATGCAGCTTTTAGGAGTCAGCCGGATCCTTCCCGGTCGTTGGGGACGGGGCCTGCGCGGCCTTCGTCCCCTGCGCCCAGTTCGCCCGCCGAGATCGAACGGGTCCGGTCCCATCATCGGGCTGCTGGCGGGCTGCGTCATGAGCAAATGGTTCAGCGGCGTGAACGCGGCGGCAGTCGAGCTTTTGAGCCGAGCCGGTTATCGCGTGGTCATTCCCGAGGATCAGACTTGTTGTGGAGCGCTCGTCGTCCACGACGGTGGAATCGAGGAGGGCCGTCGCTTGGCGGCCATCAACGTCCGCGCTTTTGACCACGTCGACCGGGTGGTAGCTACGGCTGCCGGCTGCAGCGCCCACCTGAAGAGCTACGGCAAGGTGGTGAGCGAAGGCGCTCAGATCGGGGCCGGGGCCGCCGATATCACCCAGGTGATCGCAGAGCTCATTGCGACCGGAAAGCTGCCCTCGATTGCCACCAATTCGGGAGAGGTGGTGCTTCACGATCCCTGTCATCTCCGCCACGCTCAGCGGAGCACCGAGCCCCCTCGCCAAATCCTGCGGGCGGCTGGGTATCGGATAATCGATGCCGACTCGGAGGGCCTGTGTTGTGGGGCGGCGGGCATTTATAGCCTGCTGCGGCCAGCAACTTCCCGGGAGTTGGGTACTCGACTGGCCAATCTCATCGATGATCGAGGCGAGCTGGTCGCCACCTCCAATCCGGGATGCGAGATACAGATCCGTTCTCATCTCGATCGTGGCTACCGCATCGCTCATCCCATCGAGCTCTACCTCGAGGCGATACGCTCGTCAGGGTGAACTCGGGCGAGGCTCCATGGTTGAAACGACTCCGGTCGCTCTAGGCACAAGGGACGGGTGGCGCTACTACACCCGGTTGGCGGCCAATAGCTTCGCCACCATGCTCGATCTCGGCCTCTTCGCCCTCGGCGCCGCATTGGCCGGGCTCGGGGTATCGCTGGTTCTCGCCGGCTTCGATCTGGTTGAGCGCGACACCGGTCTGTCGACGGGCTCGGGGTTGGTGACGGCGATGGTCCTAGCCGTTGCCGGGGCCTTCCTGATGGGGATCGCGTCGGAAGGGCCCGCACGTCGCGACAATCTGGTCTGGGTCAACAACGAGTGGGAGCGAGCGGTCGCCCGGGTGGTGATGTCAATCCTGGTTGGCATGATCATGATCTTTGTGGCGGATTACCTCTCGCCCTTGGTGGAGGACTTCCCCGCCCCGCTCATGCGCGGTGTCGAGTTGATGAACCGGGCCGGGGTGGCCGGACTGTGGCCGGTGCCCCTCTTCGGCGTGCCGCTGGCGTGGCTGATCCGCCGTTTTCTTCCCACCGACGGCATCGAGCTCGAGCTGCCGGTGATGTTCACGGTCTGGATCGTTGCCCTGCTCCTTCTTGCGTAGATGTGGTCGCATTAATGGGGCCACATCTACGCAAGAACGGTTAGATCGCTTTTTCGTAGACGATGTTGGGGTAGTTGATCTCGAGATGTTGTGATTGGAGGGCGCTCTCCAGCCAGTCCACCCTCGGCACCATCACTCCCATCCACTCCGCCTGCTTCTCCTCGGCCAGATCCACGAGCGACCGCACGGCCCGCTCTGCCTCGTCCGGGGTAGTCAGCAGAGCCGAAACCCAAAGTCCTTCGTCTTCTTCGGCGATGGCCCAGGCTGCCGGAGAGGCCCAGAAGCGGCGCCCCCGGGACGCCGAAACCAAGTCGGCCAATGCCAGGCGACGGAAAGCCCAGCCCTTCGAGGCGTACAAGCCGTGCGAGGCACGATTGAGATCCCCCGTCGACCAGACCAGGTAGGCGGGCTCGGTCTCGGCGGCAGGAGCGAGATCGAGGCGCTCGGGACCGGGGAGTCGACGGCCGCCGTTGGATTCGATGCCATGCTGCGCGAATTTGCGCTCCGCCAGGGCGAACCTTGCCACCGGGCGGTAGCCGAGCTTCTCGACTTGTTGCTGAGCCACGACGTTGTTTTCTTCGGTGGTGAGACGGACAACGAGGGCCCCGCGGGTTCGCAGCCAATCCACTCCGGCCTGATTCAGTCGCGAGCCGAGCCCCCGCCTTTGATAGTCGGGCCGGACTCGTGCCGCCGAGAGCCAGCCTTCCTTCGGCGACAATTGCTCGATGTGGACCATCGCTAGCACTCGATCTCCTGCGTCCGCCGCCACCAAAACCGCTCCCGACGGTTCGGCCAGCCATTCCAGGTATTCGTCGGGTACGTAATCGCCCCAAGCGAAGGTATCAGTAGTGAATTCTCGGATCGCCTCGAGATCTTCCGGTCTTCCCTCTCTGAGGGCAACCGGTATCTCGGTCACATCCGCTCCGGGACTTCGATACCGAGTAGGTCGAGCACGGTCACCAGCACTCTTCGGGTAAATCCGGCGAGCGTGATCCACGAACCCCGGCGGGCGGCGTCGCGTTCGTCGATGATCCGACAGGTCTCGTAGAAGCGATTCCAGGTGGCGGTGAGTTCGAAGGCGTACTCGGCCAGATGGTTGGGCGCCCGAAGTTCCGCCGCCCGCTCGGCAACCTCGGGCAGGCGCAACAGAGCCAGCATCAAGTTTCTCTCGACGTCCAGGGTGGGCGGCAGCACCGGTCCCGCCTCCAGTCCCATCTCGGCGGCCCGCCGCTCGATCGACTGGATCCGAACTACTCCGTACTGGAGATAGGGACCGGTCTTGCCCTCAAAGGAAGAGAAGCGATCGAGGTCGAAGAGATAGTCCGATGCCCGGTTGTTGATCAGGTCTCCGAACTTGAGCGCCGCCACCCCCACCTGCCGGGCGATCTCCTCCCGCTCGGCGGCGGGGTAGGTCTGGGCGATGTCTGCTTCCTGCAGGCGCTGGCGCGCTTCCTCGGTGATCATGTCGATCAGGTCGGCCAGAGCGACGACCCCTCCCGCCCTGGTCTTGAACGGCTTGCCATCGGGGCCGTTCATGGTCCCGAAGCGAATGTGTTCGAGCACCACTTCCTCGGGGGCGATGCCGGCCTTGCGGGCGGCTCGAAAGAGAACGTTGAAATGATCGGACTGGCGGGCGTCAACCACGTAGAGGGCAGCATCGACGCCGAGGTCGCGTACCCGATGGTCGATGGTGGCTAGGTCCGTGGTGCCGTAGAGATAGGCACCCTTCGAAGTCTCGAGAATCAGAGGGGGTAGCTCGCGATTGTCACCCTCCTCGGCCACGGGCAGAACCAATGCTCCCTCGCTCTCCTTCACCAGCCCCTTCTCTTGCAGATCCTCTACCAGCGGTCCCAGTCGATCGGCGACGTCGGACTCGCCATACCAAAGGTCGAACTCCACTCCGAGGTCGGCGAAATCGCGTCGCTGACTTTCCTCCGAGACAACTTTCATATGTCGCCAGAGGGCGCGATAGCCAGGGTGACCTTGTTGAAGCTCGACGGTGATCTGGCGGGCTCTGTCGGCCCAGGCCTCATCGGTCTCGGTTCGAGCGGCCGAGATGGGATAGAGCTCCTGCAGGTCGGCCAGTGTCACCGGCGATTGGTCGGGATACGGCCCATCGGAGTGGAAGTAAGGGAGATCGGGCCAGCGTTCCTCGATGGCGGCGATGACCTGGCCCATCTGCAGCCCCCAATCTCCAAAGTGGGGATCGCGTATGACGATGTGGCCGAGGAACCGAAACAAGCGGGCGAGCGAGTCACCGATGATGGTGGCCCGGATGTGGCCGACATGCATGGCTTTGGCGACGTTTGGTCCGGCGTAATCCACCAAGACCACCTGGGCGGGGTCAGCCTTACCTACTCCGAGGCGGGGGTCATCAGCGGTGGCATTGACGAAGTCCGCCAGAGCTGCATCGGTGACGGATAGGTTGATGAACCCCGGTCCCGCGACTTCGACTCTCGCCAGCATGGATGATTCGGCCCGCAGCTTGGCGGCCACTTCTTCGGCCAGGTCACGCGGCGCCCGACCCCCCGACTTCGCTCCCGCCAAGGCGCCATTGCACTGAAACTGGGCGAGCTCGGGCCGGTCCGAGACTTGTACATGTCCCAGGGAGGGATCGAAGCCGACATTGCCGAATGCCCGGCCAACCAAGTCCGACAACTCGGAAAGGAGTGACATCAGAAATCGGCAGCCAGGACAGTCAGGGTCGAGGCGGGCTCTGAAGAGCGGGTGCCCACCAGGAATCCGTCACCGATCCCACCGAGGAGTTCCAGCTCCGCGGCTCGCAATGCGATTTGGCTGCGAGACCAGGTCAGTCCATCCTTGCTCAGCATCGTTTCGAATCGAACGATGCTCGAGTCGGGCTGGAGCTGGCGAAGGACGTCGACCGGGAAAGCCTCCCTCCTCGAGCGAGAGTCGGCCAAGGAGATTGTGTCGGTTGCCTCGTCGTATTCCCCCGGAGCTCGATTGAGGCGAAAGCGTCGAATCTCTGAGGTTGCAGGGTCGGCCAATTGCAGCGATGTGCCATCGAGATCGAGTTCAACGCCGTTCCATTCGACGGGTCCCACTGACGTGGGTTCCGGTGCGCAAGCACCGGCGAGAAGGGTGTTCGATCCTTTGAACGAGCAGAGCATCATTTCAGGTGGAAGCTGAATCGTTTGGATTCCCTCGCTGTCGATGAAGTCGATGGTCGGACTCCCACCGAAAACCGAGGACCCAATGATCCGGTCCCCCCAATGCTGGTAAGACATCGCGTCGAAGGCGCTTCGGTTAGGTTTCCAGTTCACCCCATAGGCCGATGTGTAGGCCACTCCGCCCGTGCTGGCCACGAATCCTCCTGATGGAGCGGCCACGATGTCGCCCGTGACATTGAATGGGATCTCGACTGGCGACCATTCCGCCAACGCATCCGATCGGAAAACTCGCATAGTCGGTGCTAGTGAGACTTGCGCCATCCGGGTCTGGGCGATCTCAATTCCAAGCGGACCGGTAGCCACCAACAGCGTTCCTCGGGTTGATAGGTCGAAGCGTCCCGCGACCAGTCCCGCCATGACCTCGGGAGGCATCCTGTTGGCGGCCAGGAAGGGGGCGGTGGACTGTGCTACTGCCTGAAGCACCGTTACGGGGCCACTCCGCACCAATCGAATTTCCGAAAAAGCCAGGCTCGGACTTCCCTGATCGACCACCGAGGGAACCCATTGCTCGCCGTCTCCAGATCGCCAGAGGCTGAGGTTCCCTGAAAGAGCTGAGTAAAAGGTTGGTCCCACGGCGGCGCCCTCGGTACCCACCGCCAGCAAGGACTCGTCGAGCACGGTCAGCTGATCGATGCGGATCGACTTCCCGTTGCTCCCCGCAATCTCCGAACTCGCCTCCCAAAGCCTTCCATCCGCTGAGGTGAGCACTTCTGCAGCCGCCAACGAATCGGGTCGGTTGCCGATGATCCACCATGTCTCGTTGAAAAACACCGGCTCGGTGAGGCTCAAAAAACCACGAAGCCCACTCACCACAAACATCGGGAACGTGTCATCGTTTATGAATGCCACTCGGGGCTGACGGCTCCCCACCAGGGTGGTGGCCACCGCCGGGTCGGGGAGCGTGCCGTCGAGGTTGTTGGGTTGGACTTCGGCAGCCGGTAACAGGCTCAGGCCGAGCATACCGAGAACCACTATTCCAAGAAGAATCACCCAGCGATTGGGGCGGTTGTCGAGGGCCGGCAAGCCTTCACCCGGAGTCTCGCGATCGAGTTCGACTACCTCGACTACTCGAGCATCAGCCCTGGCGGGGCTAGTACTTGGCGAGCTCCTGGGCATGTCGGATTATCCCTTCCGGATTGGGATAAAGCATGTCCTCGAGTTCCTGGGCATAAGGGAAGGCAGGAACCTCTCCCAGGGCGTACCGCCGAATGGGGGCGTCGAGCCATTCGAAGGCCTTGTCCGCGATCTGAGCTGCCAGCTCGGCACCGTATCCGACGAATTCGTTGTCCTCGTGGACTATGAGGACTCGACTCGTTTTCTTAACCGAAGCCTCGATGGTGGGCCAGTCGAGGGGCCGTAGACTCCGGAGGTCGATCACCTCGGCTGAGATCCCCAGCTCTTCCAAAGCTGGGACGGCCTCCATCGTGAAATGAACCATGGCGCCATAGGTGAGGATGGTGAGGTCATCGCCATTTCGCCGGATCGCTGCCTTGCCCAGCGGCACTCTCCATTCACCTTCGGGGTAGGGGCCTTTGACAAGGCGGTAGAGCTTTTTCGGCTCGAGGATCATCACCGGGTCGGGGTCCTCGGCAGCGCTTGTCAGCAACCCTTTGAAGTCGGCCGGGGTGGAGGGCACCACCACTTTGAGACCGGGGACATGGGCGTAGTACGCCTCGATCGATTGGGAGTGATAAAGCGCTCCGTGGATGCCGCCGCCGAAGGGCACTCTGACGACTATTGGGCAAGTCCAAACGCCGTTCGATCGGTAGGAGATGCGGGCGGCTTCGGAGACCAGTTGATCGAAGGCGGGATGGATGTAGTCGGCGAACTGGATCTCGGCAATGGGTCGCAACTTCGTGGCGCCGATTCCCACCGCCAGCCCGGCGATCAGCGATTCGGAGATCGGGGTGTTGAAGCAGCGTCCTTCTCCGAAACGATCGGTCAGCCCCTCCGTGGCTTTGAAGACTCCGCCCTTCTTCCCCGCCACGTCCTCACCGAAGACCACCGTCTCGGGATGGGTCTCCATCACATCGTGGAGGGAGCGGTTGATCGCAGTGATCAGGTTGATGACCGGCCCCTGGACTCCGGGTTCGGGAACGGTGGCCGCCGGACCTGGATCGATCAGGCGGGCATAAACGTGGCTATAGGGATCGTCGGGAGCGGGAGCTGACTCGGCTCTGTCCACCGCGGCGAGGACCAGATCGCTGACTTCCTGATTGATTCGCTGCTCGTCGGCTTCGGAAAGCAGCCGCTCTTCGATCAGGTACTGCTTCATGGCCACGACGGGATCCTGGCGCCTCCATTCCTCAACCTCCTCGCGACTTCGATAGAGGCGATCGTCGTCATCGGAGGTGTGGGCATAGTACCGGTACGTCTCCGCCTCGATCAGGCTGGGCCCTTCGCCGCGGCGGGCCCGGTCCACTGCATCTTTGACCGTGCGATAAACCTCGAGGGCGTCGTTTCCGTCGATCCGACGACTATGCATCCCGTATCCCGGCCCGCGCTCGCTGACCGATCCTGCGACTTCGTCTGAGCTCGGCACGGAGATCGCGTACTGATTGTTCTCGGTGATGAAGACCACTGGCAATCGATGAATTCCGGCGAAGTTGACTGCTTCATGCCAGTCGCCTTCCGAAGTCGAACCCTCACCACCAAAGACGGCGACGACGGCATCGTCGCCCATGATTTGGAGGGCCTTGGCAATTCCGACCGCGTGCGGATACTGAGTGCCGATGCACGACGACTGGGTAAAGACCCGCAGGTCGCGATCCGACCAGTGATTCGGAAGCTGGCGGCCCCCGGAGAAGCCATCGTCGGCACGAGCGAACACCGCCATGAAGACATCAGTGAGACTCATCCCCCAGGCGAGGGCGACACCCATGTCGCGGTAATAGGGAAGTACCCAGTCCTTCTCTCGATCCAGGGCGAAGGCGGAACCGACTTGCACTGCCTCGTGACCGGAAGAGCCGACTACGAAGGGAGCTCGCCCCTGCCGATTGAGGGCAAACATTCGATCGTCGACCCGTCGCGCTTCCAACATGAGCCGGTACATATCGAGCATTTGCGAGTCGGACAGACCCAGGTCTCGATGATGAACGTCCCGTTGCATCCAGCTCATGCGCGAAAGGCGGCGGTCAGCGGGCTACTCCTTTTGGCCGAGATTCTAACGAACACCGATTTTGAGCACCCTGAACATAGGATGAAGCAGGTGATCAAGTCGGCGTATCTGCGCGTCTATCTACCCGAAGATCGAATCAGAGCGTGGGATAAGCATCCCGATCCGAGCCCTGAGCGCACGCGTCGTTGGGAGCCGTATGGATTTATCGGTGAGTCGATGATCGAAGACGCCTGGATCACCGAGTGGCGCGGCGGTCGGTACGTTTGCCCACGCCGTCCTCAGCTAAGAATGCTTGAAGGTGTGCTGGCGTTGTACAACGCCTTCGAGGGAATGGGTCGATCGACGATCATTCCGGAGGAAGTTGCTCGCCAGGCCGATCGGGAGCTGCGAAAGCTTCGGGCATCTGAGCCCGACATGAAATCTCACATCCTCACCTCGGCGTGGCATGTGCCCCTGCGCTGGTTTATCGCCTTCACTCCTGAGCAAAGAATTTACGAACAGGTCGAGAAAGACGATGGTGGCATGCATGGCTCGATTCGCTATCGGAGCTCACTGGGCCCGGCGATCGAGCGGGTCAATAAAGCTGCGGCAATCCTGACCAAGGCTGAACTCCCTGAGACACTGATCGTCGAACTGGGGCACCTGACATCGTGGCTGGCGGAATTTCCTGCCGACTCCATGCTGGAGCTTGACTATGGAACCGTGGCCTACCTGTTCGAGAGTGCGGATCTCGCCCTCGACGAGTCGGCGACCGAAGTCTGGGCCTCGATTGATGCTCTCGCCTCCGGGAATCCCGACGAGGCCGGTCTCCATTACACCAACCTCATGGGCCGCTGGTCGGCTGCCTTCGCGGTGGCTTTCTCCTCTTAGCTCCGGGCGTAAACTTCGCGTTTGATGTCGACCGACTTCTTGGATCTCGACGCGCTTCTCACGGGTGAGGAGAAGCTCCTCCGCCAGACGGTTCGTCAGTTCACCGAGGAGCGGATCCTGCCCGAGGTGGCGGAGTGGTGGGAGCAGGGAACCTTCCCCCACGAGATCGCCCGCGATATGGGAAAGCTGGGACTGCTGGGAATGCATCTCGAGGGATATGGGTGTGCGGGAACCAGTGCCACCGCCTACGGGCTCGCCTGTCTTGAACTCGAAGCAGGCGACTCGGGCACTCGCAGCTTTGTCTCGGTCCAGGGATCTCTGGCGATGTTCCCGATCTGGAAATTTGGTTCGGAAGAGCAAAAGCAGGATTGGCTGCCCCGTATGGCCGCCGGAGAGGTCATCGGCTGCTTCGGCCTGACCGAACCTGATTCGGGTTCCGACCCAGCCTCGATGCGAACCACTGCCCGCAAAGACGGATCTGACTGGATCTTGGACGGAACCAAGATGTGGATCACCAACGGCAACGTCGCCGACCTCGCCATCATCTGGGCTCGTACCGAAGGCGGCATCAGAGGCTTCATCGTCCCCACCGACTCCTCTGGATTCACCGCCAATGAGATCCACCACAAGGCGTCGCTACGAGCGTCGATCACCTCCGAATTGGTCCTTGAGGGAGTTCGAGTCCCTGATGATTTTGTCCTGCCGGGAGTGTCCTCGATGCGAGGACCTCTCTCGTGCCTCAGCGAGGCTCGATTTGGGATCCTCTTTGGAGTTATGGGGGCAGCGCGTGCTTGCTACGAAGCCGCCCTGACTTATGCCAAGGAACGCGAGCAGTTTGGCGGACCCATTGCTTCGTTCCAGCTCACCCAGCAGAAGTTGGTCGAAATGATGGTGATTGTGAACCGAGGCACCTTGCTCGCTTTGCATCTAGGACGGATGAAGGACGATGGACGGCTTAGTCCAGAGCAAGTGAGCTTTGGCAAACTCGACAACGTTCGCAACGCTCTCGATGTGGCCCGCTCGGCCCGCTCAGTCCTCGGCGCTAATGGGATCACGCTCGAATATCCGGTGATTCGACATATGACCAACCTGGAAACGGTCTACACGTATGAGGGTACGAACGAGATTCACACCCTCATCCTCGGTCAGGCGATCACCGGCATCCCCGCCTTCAAACCCCCCTCGACGTAACCCGTTTCGTCCTCCAGCGACGAAGCGAGTGTTGGGGCAGAATAGGCAGCAGCTGTTCGGGTTTCTCCCCCCGAAGGGGGGAGTACCGGCGAAGCCGGGGAGGGGGGAATCGGAGACCTTGTGCGCCTTCAACAATTACGAAATAGTGGTGGCCATGTCTCGGCCTCGACATACTCGACTAGCAGCGGAACGGGCCCACAGTCTCCGACTGGCAATGACCGTATCGGAGGCCAGGGTTTGGCAGATCCTGAAGAATGGCCAATGCGGAGCAAGGTTCCGCCGCCAGGTTCCGATCGGACCCTGGATTGTCGACTTCTGTGCGTTGTCGCCCCGTTTGGTAATCGAGATCGATGATCAAACCCACGCATGGCGAGACGAGGAAGACAGAACTGCGTTTATCGAACGCAACGGCTTTCCGATCCTGCGTTTGACCAACCAATTCGTCGCTCAAGACCTCAACGCGGTTCACGGCACCATCAGCTATTGGGTGGCGGAACTGAAACAAGGAAGGCGCCCGCGTTAACTGCCGGTGGTCGAAGTCTGCGCCCCCTTCCGTCGCCTGCGGCGACACCTCCCCCAACGCTTTCTGCGCTCGCTGGGGGAGGAAACACCTTGGTCTGGGGAGAAACGGGTTAGGTAAGGGCGCGGCGCAAGACTTCGTCAAAGAGAGCGGGTTCGGTCAGAAACGCGTCGTGACCTTTCGCCGACGACACCTTGGCCCACTCCACCGACACTCCCGCCACCCGCAGCGCTTCCACCAACTGGCGCTGCTCCTCGGGGTAAAAGCACACGTCGGTGTCGATCGTCAGCACATGCCATTGCTGGTCTCGACACCCGGCCAACGCCTCCTGGTAGGTCGAAGCTCCGGTATCGGTGAGCAAGTCGTAGTTGGACCAGGCATCGATGATCCGCAGGTAGCTGTTGGGGTCGAATCGGATGACCAGTTTTTCTCCTTGATGCCAGAAGTAGCTCTCAACGGGATGAGTGACGTAGGGGTGGTCGATCACCTCCGAGCGAGCCCGGGTCTTGATTGCATCGATCGAGACGAAGGCCTTGTGGCTGATGATCCGAGCCAGCGCCAGGCCATTGGCGGGGAACTCTCCGTCGTAGTAGTGACCGCCGGCAAAGTTGGGGTCGTTGAGGATCGCCAGCTTCTGCTCGAAGTTCAGCATGCGATGAAGGGTGGTCGCCCCTAGACCCCCGGCTAGGGCGATAACAGCGCGCACCCTGTCCGGGTAGCGAGCCGCCATCGACAGGCATAGCAGGGCGCCAACCGACGCCCCCGCCACCGCTCGCACGGTCCTGACGCCGAGATGGTCGAGCAGCGGCAACTGTGAATCGACGATGTCGGCCAAATGGACGGGAGGAAAATCGGGACCGTAACGCTCCCCAGTCTCGTCATCGATCGAAGACGGGCCTGTGGTCCCGTAGCAACCACCGAGATAGTTGACGCAGAGGACCGCGTGACGATCCGTGTCGACCGCCATGCCGGGACCGACAAAGCCTTCCCACCACCCGGTCTGGTTCTCCTCGACCCAGCGCTCGACGCCCTCCACCGAGGACGTGAAGCCCGCAGCGTGTTGACTTCCGGTCAGAGCGTGAAACAGCAGGATCAGGTTGTCGCCTGACTCATTGATCTCGCCATAAAGCTCGTAGGCGAGACGAACCCGGGGTAGGAGATCCCCGCTCCGCATCTTGAATGCGGGCAGGTCGAAGAACCTGGTCTCGGCCTTCGCTCCCGACCCCGGGTAGGTCATAGCCTCAACTCACTGCCGCCAGAGCCTGATCGATGTCCTCCTTGAGGTCGTCGATGTGCTCGATCCCAGCTGAGATTCGAACCAAATCCGGCGTGACCCCGGACGAGATCTGTTCTTCCTCTGACAATTGCTGGTGGGTCGTCGAAGAAGGATGAATCACCAAGGTCTTGGCGTCGCCCACGTTCGCCAGATGCGAAAGCAACTGGACATGATCGATGAAACGCTTTCCGGCCTCGTACCCACCCCCGATGCCGAATGAGAGCACCCCGCCAAACCCGTTCCTGAGGTACTTCTTGGCGGCGGCGTGATAAGGGTGACTCGCCAGCCCGGGATAGCTCACCCAATTGACATGGCGATGTTGCTCCAACCACTTTGCCAATTCAAGAGCGTTGTCGATCTGGCGCTGCACCCGTAACGACAGAGTCTCCAACCCCTGGAGGAATAGGAAGCTGTTGAAGGGCGAGAGGGCGGCTCCGAAGTCGCGCAGACCCTCGACCCGGGCTCTGATGGCGAAGGCGATGTTGCCAAAGGATCCCTCGGGATTGAACACGTCGGTGAAAACCAGCCCGTGGTATCCGGGGGCGGGCTCGGTGAAGATCGGAAACTTTCCGTTTCTCCAATCGAAGCGGCCGGAATCGACGATCACCCCTCCGATAGAGTTGCCGTGGCCTCCGATCCACTTGGTAGCCGAATGGACGATGATGTCGGCGCCCCAATCGATCGGGCGCGAGACATAGCCGGCCGCCCCGAAGGTGTTATCGATTACCAGCGGAACCCCGTTGCGATGCGCCACCGAGGCCAAAGCTTCGAAGTCGGGAATGTTGTATTTGGGATTGCCGATGGTTTCGACGTAGAGCGCCTTCGTCCGCTCATCGATCAGCTTCTCGAACTCGCCAGGATGGTCGCCATCGACGAACCGAACGTCGAATCCCAGCCGGGGAAAGGCCACCTTGAACTGGTTATAGGTCCCCCCGTAGAGATACGACGTCGAGACGATGTTGTCGCCGGCCTCGAGCAGCGTCGTGAACGCGAGCAACTGAGCGGCCTGGCCCGAGGAGGTCGCCACCGCCGCCGCACCGCCTTCAAGCGCCGCCACACGCTGTTCGAAGACATCGGTGGTCGGGTTCATGATGCGGGTGTAGATGTTCCCGAATTCCTGCAGCCCGAAGAGCCGGGCGGCGTGGTCGCTGTCGTTGAAGGTGTAGCTGGTGGTCTGATAGATCGGCACCGCCCGGGCATTGGTTCCCGGGGCCGGTTGCTGGCCGGCGTGGACCTGGAGTGTTTCGAATCGGTAGGTCATGTCACTTCCCTTTCAGTCGAAGTCGAAGAAACGGCACCGCCTGGCTGGCTCTCGGGGGTGGCGATGCGGAGGGAGCGACAGACTGTCAGCAGTCGGCGCCCGGGCGATCCACCCGAGAGCATCGACAGCACATGCAGTCTGAGAACGACACGAGGCGAGGGAGTGTAGACCGCGTTTTAGGCTCGCACCTCTTGGCGCATGAAGGCGACGTAAGCAACCGCGAAGAGCGCCGATGTCAAGGCGAGCAGTCCAACCACCTGGGGCCATACCACTGAAAGGCTTTGGGGGAGTGAGAGATTGGAGACTATGGCTCGGTCGACCTGCTGCGCGGTCAGGAGGCCGGTCGCCCTTTCGGTGGGATCGAGAAGCACCGTTGAGGTCTCGCTGTAGAGGGTGTAGGGCGACAAGCGAGACAAGAGCAGCTCGGCCCTGATGCTCGATACCTGATCTTCCGGGTTGGCAAGAACCGAGGCGGCCGCTCGGAAGATGAAGCTTCCAAACAGCGTCAGCACCAGCCAGATCCCGATCGCGATCATCGCCGAGGTGGCAGCCCGGGGGACCAGAATCGATGTCAGGGTGGCGAGGGCCTGCCAGAAACCAACGTAGATGATGGCAACCACCAACCAGACGATGAGCCGGACCACCTCGGTCGGCTCCGGAAACAGCCCCAGGCGGAAGATCCCGATGCCAGAGACGAAGACCGTCAGCGCGGTCAGCATCAAGGCAACCACGGCCAGCCCTCCCACGAACTTTCCGAGGATGACCTCGTCTCGGTGAATTGGCTGGGCGAGGAGCCGGGGCAGGGTTCCTTGAGACCGCTCGCCGCTGATGGCGTCGAATCCGAACATGATGCCGAGGAGGGGCGCCAGGAAGCCAATGAAGACCACCAACGGGAAGGGCACCGGGTCGGTGGTGACCGTGAAGAGCTTCAAGAACAGGGCTGGCACTCCAGTCGCGTCTACAGCCACCGATCGGATCCCGCCCGAAGCAGCAAACACCGCCCCCGCCGCCGCAACCGCCAGCACTGCGATGAGAACGAGGAAGCGCCCCGAGAGGAGGTGATCGGCGAACTCCTTCCGGGCCACAACCCGCCAGCCGCTACCAAATCCCTCGTTGGTTCGGACAGTCGTTGCCTCAGTCACGACCCTGATCTTCCTGATGGAAATAGCGCCGGTAGACCTCGTCGAGGTCGTCTGACGTTCGGCGGATGCCGTCGAGTTGCACGCCGCCGTTGACGAGGGCCGAGACGAGCTTGTTCGTCGAGCCCCGATCGATTCGGGCGAAGTAGGTGCCTCGGATTCGAGCGGACTCGAGTTTCTTGACAAAGCTCGCCTGCCCAAGGGCCGAGCGCACCCTGTCGTCCGTCGATGGGGTGTTGAACTCCACTTCCTCGGGTCCGCCCCCGCGGGAGGCGAGTTCGCTCGGCGCTCCTTGGGCGACGACTCTGCCGCGAACGAAAATCGCTACCCGATCGCAGACCGCCTGCACCTGATGGAGAAGGTGGCTTGAGAGCAAAACCGTGACACCACGCTCGTCGGCCAGCCGCCTGATCATGCTCAGGATCTCAGCCACCCCCTCAGGATCGATGGCGGTGGTGGGCTCGTCGAGGATGAGGATGTCGGGATCTTTCAACAGGGCATCGGCGATGCCAAGTCGCTGTTTCATGCCCCGGGAGTAGGTGCCGGCCTTCTGGTCGCGAGCCTCGGCCAGGCCCACCTCGTCGAGCAACTCATCCACTCTTCCCCCGTTATCCAGCCGGTTGAGTTGGGCAGTGAAGGAGAGGTTTTCCCAGCCGGTCATGCCGTCGTAGAAGCCCACCGCATCCGGCAGGTACCCAACCCGGCGCTTGACCGTGAGTGGGTGACGGGAGGGATCGAGGCCGAGGACCTCGATGGAGCCGGCAGTTGGTTCGACCAAGCCGAGAAGCATCAGGATGGTGGTGGTTTTGCCGGCCCCGTTTGGTCCCAAGAGCCCGAAGATCTCACCGGCCTTGAGCTTGAGCTCGAGGTTGTCGACGACTCGAGCCTCGCCGTAATCCTTCGTCAAGTGATGCGTGACGACGGTGGTGGCGGCGGCCGCCTTGTCCTGCGCCAAAGCTACCTCCGACCGAAGCGCCGGAAGACCCAGGCGAGGGCGGCCAAGGTCAAAAGGATCAATCCGATCCCTACCAGACCACCGAACGCCGAAGGGCTCACGGTGCTCCGCACATCCATCGAAGCGTTGGCCTCGTCGGTGTTGGCGCGGAAAGTAATCGAGTAATCACCGGCGATGGCTTCGGTCGAGGGGGTGATCGTGGCAGTCACCTGGGCGAAGTCGCCCGCCGGGACAGTGGTGATGGTCTCGGTGTCAAATGTCACTTCCCAACCGGCCGGAGGAGTGGCGGTGAGGGCCACGTTGGCGAGGTCGCCCGAGCCTGTGTTCAGGACCACGAGGGGGAATTGGGTCGGGCTACCGGCGGTGACGTCGGCGTTGAGCCTCTGATCCGGGGTGGTCAGCTCCATCGAGAAGCTTCCCGTGATTTCGACTTGTAGGGCGGCTTCGGAATCCACCCCGCCACCACGAGCAGTGACTCGGAGGTCGTAGACCCCCGCTTCCACCGTGCTCGGAGGCGTGGCGGTGACCGTCACCCGACCGGTGGATCCGCTTTCGACCGTGATTGAGGAGGCTTGCGAGGCAGCTTGAGGCCTGGCATCGACTGTCCAACCGATGGGCCCTTCGGCGGCGAGCTCGAGCTGAACTTCTGAGGGTGTGTCATTCCTGACATCAATGTTGAAGGTGAAAGTCGAGCTGGCCGGGCCCCGCAGGCCGGGGAATTCTGGGGTGAGCGTCACCGAGCCGCCGGCTCCCCCTTGCACGGTCACGGTGACCGGAAGGGAGGTCGTGGCGCCGCCACCGCTGGCGTTGATGGTCATCGGATAATCACCGTCGGCAGTTCCGCTGGGAACGATGACGTCGAGGCGAAGCTCGGGCGCCAGTTCAGGGCCAACCGTCACCTGGTTGATCACGAAGCCACCACCGCGGAAAGTGGCGGTCCACCCCTCGGGAACGCCATCGACGGCCAGATTGACTGCCGCCGTCGAATCTGCCGCAAGTGTGAGGTCGAAGCCCGCCGTGTCACCCGGTTCGACGGTGAGGCCTGGGTAAGGGGTGCTTAGCGAAAAGCCTGTGGTTTGAGCTGCGGCTGGGCTCGACACTGCAGCCAGGAGCAGGAGAGCCAATACCACTCGGGCTGGCGCGGCTGATACCAACTTTCGCATACCTTTTGAATCCTCCAAATGAGCTGTCGGCGCGGCCGTCATGCGGCCGTGCGAGCTATCGATGGTATACGAGGCCCCTAAAACGGTGGTAAACGTCGACTTTCGGCGCGGTTCGGGGCCCCGTAAGGTTCAAGGCCGATTTTGCCGATGAAGCCGGAGTGGTTGCGGCTAAATCGACTGCCCCATGGGGTCCTCCCAGCCCTGCCCTGGGCGTGGCCATCGGCGGTTCCTTTCACGGAGCCCGCGCCCTCAGTGGGCTCATCGCCGCCTGTGGCTTTGGGCTGCTCGCCTTTACGTGGGGTTGGTGGGAGGGTTGGCAGCTCTCCCTTTTCTCTTTGGCGGTCGCCACTCATGGCCTGCACCGAAGGAACCGTCCCGAGAAATCCCTGGTCATCTCTCTGGCAGTCGATCTTTTTTGGTTGGCGGCGATCTTCCTCGCCGGCGAGCCGCCGGTCTGGGCCTTCATCCCCGGCCTCTGCTACATCGTGGTCGCCGGGGTGCTGGCCCTCGACGGCTGGCGGGCGGGGGTTCTGGTCGTCTGCGCCATGTCGCTCTTCGCAGCTGCCGCTTTCATGGCTGTCCTCTACCCCTCGGCCGCCTGGTCCCTCCCGCGCCAGTGGGTCCTGGCAGCGCTGGCATTGGCGATCCACCTGCCGACCATGTCCTGGCTCATCTCCTCGTCCACCCGTCTGCTTCGCTCCCGCCAGCAACTCTCCGAAAGTCTGATCGAGAAAGAGGGTCGGCTTCGGGTCGTCACCGACAATGCGAGCGACGGCATCGTCGCATTTGACGAGGAAGGGCGAATCGCTTTCGCCAACCGCACTCTGGATCCGATCCTCGGATTTCGGCCCACGGACGTGATTGGCTCCTGCATCGATCGCCTCCTTCCGACTCTCGATCGAGCGTCCATCAAGACTTCTCGGGAAACAATCAACCTATCGCTGCTGGGATTACACCGCTTGGGCCATGAGGTGGCGCTCGAAGTCACAATTGGACGAACCCGAGAGAAAGGCGCACCGCTATACGTTGCCGTGATGAGGGATGTCTCCGACAAGAGAGCCGTCATTCAGCGCATCGAATTTCAGGCCGCGCTCTTGGACCAGGTCCGGACGATGGTGGTGGCGGCCGATCTCGATGGGCGCTTGATCTATGTCAACGCCAACGCGGTCGCGGCCCTGGGGATTCGACCCGAGCAGTTGCGTCGGGCCCACTTGCTGGATTTGGTTACTGACGAGGCGCGGGAGGCATTGCTCGGCATCGACGTTCCCTTGGAGGGGACCTGGCGGGGAGAGACGGTGCTGCAGGGAGTGGATGGCGCCGGAGTACCAGCGCTCGCCACCATCACTCGAATCCGGGATGCCCAGGGAGTTCCGATCGGTTTAGGCGCGATCGCGGTCGATATCACGGAGCGCAAGCGCACTGAGGAGAAGCTGGCGGCCCTCCTCGCCTCCAAGGACGAATTCGTCACCTCCGTTTCTCATGAGCTGCGGACGCCACTGACAGTCATCGTCGGAATGGCCCAAGAGCTGCGGTCCTCTTTCGACGAGTTCAGTGGTGATCTTGCCCGCGACCTCATCGGAGTCATCGCCGACCAAGCGAGCGATCTCGCCAATATTGTCCAAGACCTGCTCGTGATCGGCAGATCGGACGGCGGTGGGTCACTGGTCATCAACCGGGAATCGATCGCCATCGATGAGGAGCTGAAGGCATGCCTCAAGCTTTACCTCCCGGCCGACCGCGAGATCGAACTCAAGCTCGATTCGAGCCAGCCTGTGGTGGCTGACGCTCTTCGACTGCGGCAGGTTCTTCGCAACCTCCTCACCAATGCCGTCCGTTATGGCGGTCCCAACCTCAAAGCGATCGTCAAGCAGAACTCTCTGTTCACCACTTTCTCTCTGTGGGACGACGGCACCGGGGTGCCGCCCGAGGACGTCAATGAGATCTTTCAGCCCTACGTCCGCTCGAGGTCGGGGCCGGCCCTGCCGGGCTCGATGGGTTTGGGTCTGGCGGTGGCTCGCAAACTCACCCAGCTCATGGGCGGTGACCTCGTGTACGAACGTCGAGGGGAATGGTCCGTATTCGAGATGACGTTGCCGACCGCCCTGGCCGAGACGAACCGTGCTCACCTTCGAGCCGTGGAGAGTGCAGTCAGCTAGCTTCGGGCTATGCGGGTTCAGACAGGCCAACTCGTTGCTCTGGGGTACGGCCGCTACGTTCGCTCCGATGATGTGATCGCCGTGGAGCCGATCACCGAAGGACGGGGTCCCGGACGCAGGTCACTCGTGTGGGTGCGGGGTATCTCGGACCCGTTGGTCGCCTCGCGCAGCGAAGGGTCGGTGGTCGACGATCTGGTTACTCCCGCCGAAGAAGCGGCCCGAATGAACGCCCAGAGGTCGGTTCTGAGAAAGATGATCCGGGCCCTCGATTCGGTCTCTCCCGGAGTCAAGCGGGTATTGGCCGAAGAGACCCGAGCCGATATCGATGACCTGGTGGCGGAGGGGAATCGAGTCCTCGGCTAGAAGGTGGGGGTTAGAAGAGCCAGGGGAGCTTTGCGTTCCACACCGGCGACGGCGCCAGCGCTCGGAGTGAGGTGCGTAAGACCTCCACCATCTCGAGGCGTGTGACCGCTCCCCAAGGATCGTTGAGGGACCCGGTGAAATCGCCGAATTGGCGGGTCTGGGATGGCGAAAGCGCCAGGGCGGGCGCCAGCATCGCTGCAAGTTGCTGTCGCGAGACGAGCGCGGTAGGACAAAACGCATCCGGTCCACAAGGTTGTGCGAACCCAGCGGCAGCCAGGGCGTTGATGTTGGCCTCGTGGGGCGATCCGGCATCGTCTGAGAAGAAGTTCTGCTCTGAGGGAGCAAGCTCGAGGGCCCGGACGAGGAAAGTGGCTGCTTGTTCGCGGCTCACCCATTGGTCGGGGCAGAAATGGCGCTCGGTGCATCCGCTCACGATTCCTCGCTCCGCGAGCCATTCGACGTCCGACTGGACAGCAAGTTGGTCGTCGTCGGCGAAACGCCCGGAGTAGGGAGTGAACGCCAGTGGGCCGGGCTGAAACCACTTGTGCAAAGGCCAGACGTGGGTGGTAAAGGGCTGGTTCATACCTTCCAGCCAGCCGGTTGCCAGCTTGGAGCCATCCCATACTTTCCAGTCGGTTTCCTTGTTGAAGTTGAAGTACACGAGCCCGACCACATTCGGATCCCAGGCGGCAGCGTTGAAGAGATCTCGCAACCAGGCGTCACGATCGCCGCCGGCGCTGGAGCTGCCCACCTGGGTGATGAGGAAGGGCTTGTAGGGAGCGAAGCTTCGTAGTTCGTCGAGCACCGCCAGACCCGAGTCCCAGATCCCGGTCCAGCGGCTTACCGCCGCTCCGAAGTTGTAGACCGAAATCCCCACGAAATCGACGACGTCTTCGCCGGGGTAGTAGTCGGCAGTCCGAAATGGTTCTACTGACCAGGCATTGGGAGCGAACACCCAGCGCACCTTGGTTTCGTCGAGCCCCACGGTGCGGGAGATGTCGACGATTCGTCGGTAGGCAGCCTTGAAACCCTCGGGATCCATTCCGTACGGCACCCAGTTTCCGTTCATCTCCTGGAGCGGGGCGATCAACAGGGAGCGTCCACCGCCCTTGTCGGTCCAGCTCTTCACCCGTCCCGCCCATTGGGTGATGTGAGCGTCGTAGGAACCATTGGCGATTTCGGCCGCAGGGAACATGATCTCGAGGTTGGCAACCGGAGTGGTTTGCGCGTTCCACGCCTGCTCGAGGATGTGATCGGTGTTGTCGATCCCGTGCTCAGATTCGAAGAGATGATGGAATGTGCCGGTTAGTGAGATGCGCTTTCCCGCCGCTCGGCCGATTCCGACCAGGTCCGATCCCGCCACCCACTGATCGGAGTAGACGCCGGCTAGCAAGATGTCGTTGCCCAGGGGTTGAATCTCCGGACTCTCGGTAGCGATCGCTGGAACCGCTGTCGTCAACAGTGCGCCGACCACGAGCAAGCACAAAGACCATCGCACCGACATGGGAATCGGGATCGGTTCTAGTGCTCTGGAACTTGAGTTGGGCTATTTCGACTTGAGCCTTTCGAGCCATTCGATGGCTGCGGTGTAGCGATCCATCTCTGCCACATAGGTCTTCGAGTCGACCTTGATCTCGTCGGCATAGTGGGCATGTCTAAGCCCCATGGCCTGGGCAGCGAAGCGAGCCCCACGGAAATACACCCTTAGCTCTCGAAGATTGAGCGTCCGCGGCCCAGCCTGGGAGGGACCGATTTCCGGAGGCTCCTGTGTTGTCCTCGGGAAACTCAGTGCTTGGACGGCTGCCAGCACATCTTCTTCGGGCATCCGGTCCGCGAAGTCCCGTGATTCGAAACGAAACACTTCTTCCGGCTCTGTCGTCAGCACCACCAAAGCCGGTCGCGAGATGTTGCGCTCATCCTTCTCGTCAGCGACTCCGAAGGGTGTGATCGCCTGTGAACGGTCAGGATCGGAGAGATACGGGAAAGGGAGAGACAGCTTCTCGATCATGGCCGAGTTCTGCCTCGGTGAATCGATAGAAATCGCGAAGAGCCGAACCCCCGCCTGAAGAAACTGAGGGTGGAGCATCGCCAAGCTGACCAGCTGGCCGTTGCAATACGATCACCAGTCGCCGCGGAGGAAGATCAGAAGCGCGGCGGCATCAATGTGATCCGACAGTACCCAGGGCTTCCCGGCCTGATCTGTCAACCGAACGTCGGGGACCATAGTTCCCGACCCTAATCCCCCAAGGCGCTGGGGCTAGCAGGCCCAAAACTTCTCCTCGACTTTCACAAAGACAAGGGGATTGATTCTGTCCCTGCCGTCCTCTAGGTTGATCGTACAGATGTTCGATACGTACGACATCGCTACCACCGTCCTCCCTAAGGGTTTGGATGAGTTTCCCCCGGGCCCCGAACTGGCCCAGATGCTGGCGGCGATCGATGTCAGCGAGCTCAATTCTTATGACCGGGTCATGGTCTTGCGAGGCCATCAACGACTGGCCTCTCACTACCAGGCCCAGGCCTACAGGGACATGGTCTCGATCTCCCGCTCCTGGGAGGAGGAAACCGATCCTGCCGATATCGAGGCGGCATACGGCGCCGCCGAGGCCGAGATCGGCTCCGCCCTCCGCCTCACCCGCCGGGCCGCCACGCTCGACCTCAGCTTCGCCTCCGGCCTTCTCGCCCTGCCGGCGGTCTTTTCGGCCCTGCTCTCCGGAAGAATCGATCGGAGACGGGCAGGGGTATTGGTCAAGGGCCTAGCGTCTCTTCCTGCCGAGACTGCCCAATCCCTGGCCGCCGAGGTGATCGAGCGGGCTTCCCGCTCCACCTCCGGTCAGCTCGCCGCCTACCTGCGCAAGCGCTACTTGGAAACGGACCCCAACCTCGCCCAGCGCCGCTATGGGGAGGCCTGGCCCGAGCGGAGGGTGGAACTCGAGGCCAGCGAGGAGGGGACGGCTCACCTTTCGGGCTTTGACCTCGCGGCACCCGAAGCAGTGGCGGCGCTGCGCCGGATCACCGAGATCGCCTTCTCACTCGCGGGAAGCGACGATCGCACCCTTGACCAGATCCGGGCCGACGTCTTTTTGGATTTGCTGTTGGGAAAGGTCTTCGACCACGCTCTTTCAGGAGGGACCGTCGATCTCTTGGTCGACCTCGCCACACTGGTCGGTCTGGCCGAGGCCCCGGGCGAGCTGGGAGGCTTCGGACCGATAGTCGCCGACATTTGTCGTCAAGTGGCGGCCGAGCAGGTGGCGGGGGAATGGCGTTTTACCGTCACCGACCCTGATTCGGGCTTGCCAGTCGCCAATGGCATCACCCGCCGCCGCCCCACGAGGAGCCAAAGGCCATTCATCGAGGCTCGAAATCGCCACTGCGTATTTCCAGGCTGTCGAATGCCGGCCGCGAACTGCGACCTCGATCATCGTCAGCCCTTTGGAGAGGGTGGGCCGACCGTGATCAGCAACCTGGTCCCGCTCTGTCGCCATCATCACATGCTCCGCCACCAAGGCGGGTGGAAACACGAGCCGCGTCCTGCGGGCGATCACCTCTGGACCAGCCCTTTGGGACATCGCTACACCACCAGCGGCCGCGACCCGTAAGACGATTACCACCTCGCCGCAATCGCCTCTGGGCTACGTCGGCGATCGATGGGGACTTGGGTGGCCAGGGGCAGGATCGAACTGCCGACCTACGGTTTTTCAGACCGTCGCTCTCCCAACTGAGCTACCTGGCCAAAGGAGAGCAAGTCATCATCTGGGTTAGCGGGGATGACGGGATTCGAACCCGCGACCTCCGGCTTGACAGGCCGGCGTGAACGGCCAAGCTTCACCACACCCCCGAAGGGGACCGGCTCTCCTTGCGGCAGGAAAGTATAGGTGGGGCAGTACTAGAGGCCGGCTGCCAGCTCCGCAACCAACGCCGAGCCGCGGGTTGTCACCGGATCGCCGTGGCCAAAAAGAATCTGCTCGTAGGCCAATCCGGCGAGTTTCTCCACCGATCTCAGCGCTTCGTCATGATCGGAGCTGAATTGCGGATCGGGGGCGGCGACTCCTCCCTCGGCACCGACTAAGGCATCACCTGCCACCAGTACGCCCGCCACCGGATCGAGCAGGCAGACATGACCGGCAGTGTGGCCTGGAGTGCCGACCACATCGAGGCCAAAGACCCTGTCACCATCGACCACGGCGGTAAGCGGGCGAGGAGCAGTAATACTGTCGAGGTCGGCCTCACCGGCGTAGCCGGTCGCACCGCTGGCGGCCTCCAAGACTGCAGGGGCGCTTCCCTGATGGTCGGGATGTCGGTGAGTCAGGATGACATGGCCGACCTGGTCCCAACCCAATCCCACCTCTCCCAGCGCCGCCTCGATATCGCCCTCACTCCCAGCGACTCCGGTGTCGACGATCGCCGCCTCGCTTCCCCTGGCAACGATGTAGGCGGAGACAAAACCGAGATTGACCCGCTCGAATCGCTCCTCCGCCGCGGCCGACGTCGATGAAGACCCTCCGCTTGTGCCCGGAGCCGCCGCACTGCTGGTTGTGTCGCGGGACGTCGTCGGGGTTACAGAGGATGTCGATGGGGTGGTGCCACCCGAGCCTCCAGTATCGCCACAGGCGCCGAAAACGACCACGGCCATGGTTCCTTTTCCCAGAGTGGCAAGGAAGAACCGGCGGTTGATTCGAAGGAAGTCGGCGATCAGGAAACCCTTATGCCGACTTTGCCCAACTGCTCACCTTTATCAATACGCTCCATGGCGGCAGGGAGTTCTTCGAAGGGGAAGATCTGGTCGATTGGTAGCTGCACCCGGCCGCTGGCGACAAGGGCGAGCGCCGCCTCGAATTCAGAGCGGTTGGCCATGGTCGAGCCGATGATCTTCAGCTGCTTGAACCAGACGACGGGAAGCGCCAGTTCCACCTTGTTGCCGGCCGTTGCCCCGCAGATCACCATACGACCCCCGGGCGCCAGCGAGCGGAACGATTGGTCCCATGTCGCTTTGCCGACGTTCTCCACCACGACGTCGACTCCGCGGCCCGTCGCTTCCTTGACATTGGCCGCGAAAGCCGAAGCGGAGTCAAAGCCCGCCTCCGCTCCGTGCTCCAGCGCCCAGGCGACCTTCTTTTGATCGCGCGAGGTCACGAGAACCCGCGCTCCCATCGCCACCGCAATCAGCGTCGCCGCCGAGGAAACACCACCCCCCACGCCGACCACGAGGGCGGTCTCGCCCGCCTTGAGTTCGGCCCGAGCGAGCATCCGATAGGCGGTCGAGGTGGCCAGTCCGAAAGTGCCAGCCACCTCCCAACTGAGCCCTGGCGGTTTGGCGATCAGGCTGGCGGTGGGAACAACGACCTGCTCGGCGAGAGTGCCCGGCTCCACCTCGCCCAGGATCGAATACTGGCGACAGAAGACCATGTTGTCAGCACGACAGAACTCGCACTCGCCACAGGAGAGCGAGGGATTGATGACAACTTCATCGCCCACCTTCCACCCGCTTACCCCCGGCCCGACCTCGTCGATGATTCCCGCCCCGTCTCCGCCCAAGATATGGGGGAGCGACTTCGGCTTGGGCAGACCCATCGACACCCAAACATCCAGATGATTGAGCCCGGCTACCTTCAGCCGGACTCGCGCCTGACCTGGACCGGGCGCGGGGGTTGGCACATCTTCGAGGCCAACGGCATCTATACCGGTGGTGTCGTGAAGAAGCCAGGCGCGCACCTGGCGAGAGTAGGAGGATCAAGTGGCTGAGGAGGCAGTGGTCGAGGTGACCTCGGTCGTCATCAACACGACCGATGAGGAGAAGTTGGCTTCCTTCTGGTCTCAACTTCTCGGAGTCGAGATCGGACATCGCGCCGACGGTTTCATCTGGCTACGGCGCCAACGCCAGGGTGGCTACTCAATCGCGTTTCAAAGAGTTGCCGATCCGACTCCCGGCCGACGCCGCCTTCACCTCGATACCAGCGTCAAAGACATCGACGCCGCCACCGCCAGGATTCTCGAATTGGGTGGCATCCAGGTCGAAGAGCACGAAATCGGCGGCTTTCAGTGGAGGGTGATGGCGGATCCCGACGGCAACGAGTTCTGCATCGCTCGCCATGACTAGGCCGACCTAATGTCGGCCGGTGGCTCACCGGTTTTCGATCCGCCCGCGCTTTTACGAACTCGACCCCTACAACCACGTCAATCACACTGCCTATCTCCAGTACTTCGAGGCGGCCCGAGTGGAAGCGTTGGCTGCGGTGGGCTTTGGCCTCGACGTGATGGGCGAGGCAGGGTTCCAGATCGTCTTGGTGGAACTGACCGCTCGCTTTTTCGCCTCGGCAACTTTGCACGAGGATCTGGTGATCGAGACCAATGTGACGGAGGTTTCCCGCGCCAGCTCGCGCTGGTCCCAAGACATCCGGCGCCGGGATCAGCTCATTGCCAGCCTCGACTTGCGGGCCGCCTTCACCAATCGGGACGGAAAGCTGAGTCGCCCGCCTCCCGGTTTTGCCGAAGCAATGAATGCGATTTAGGAGGAACCGACGAAGTCGGCTACCCAGGCGTCGGCGGGTCTCGCCGCAATCTCCTGATAGGTCCCGGTCTGGACGATGCGACCGTTATTGAGTAGCGCCACTCGATCGGCAATGACCCTTGCCTCGTCGTGGTCATGGGTGACGTAGATCACGCCCAGTTCTGCCTCCCGCAAGGAGTCGGCCATGTCCTCAACCAGTCGCTCTCGCAGTCGCCGATCAAGAGCGCCGACCGGCTCGTCGAGCATCACCAGCCGGGGATTGGGGGCAAGCGTCCGGGCCAACGCCACCCGCTGCATCTCCCCGCCCGACAGACGCTCGATCCGCCGATTGGAAAGTTCGCTCAAACCGACCCACGCCAGGACTTCCTCCACCCGGGACCTGATCGCCGACGGTGTCAGGTCGGCCATCCGCAGGCCGAAGCCGACGTTTCCGGCGACGGTGAGGTGTGGAAAGAGGGCGTAGGTCTGAAACATGAGGCCGAAGCCGCGCAAGTGAGTAGGAACCCCGGCTAGGTCGTGCCCGTCGAAGGAGATCGTCCCGGTGGTGATTTCCTCGAGGCCGGCGATCGCTCGGAGGAGGGTCGATTTCCCCGAGCCGGACGGTCCCAAGAGGGCAAGTATTTCGGCCCCACCGAGGTCGAGCGAGACCCGATCCAGGGCGATCTTGGCGCCGAATTGGACCGAGATGTCTCTGACCGCCAGCATCAAAAGGTCCCTGCTTCATTACCCCGGAGGCGATCGATGACCAACACCAGCACCGCGGTCATGGCCGCCAGGATGACAGCCAGGGCCATTGCGGTTCCAAAAGAAGCTGTTCCCGGGCGGCCGAGTAAGCGAAAGATCAGCGTCGGCACGGTGGCACTGGCGGGTCGGGCCACGAAAGAAGTCGCACCAAACTCACCGAGGGAAACTACCGTCGCCAGTCCGGCGCCCACCGCCAGCGCCCGAGCGATGATCGGCAAATCGATCTCCTTCCACACTCTGGAGGGCGAGGCGCCTAGCACCCGGGCAGCTTCTCGCAGTTCGGGCCTGATCGATCGGAGCAGGGGCAACGCGGCCCGGACAACGAATGGTGTTGCCACCAAGGCGTGAGCCAGCGGAACCAGGATGAAGGACCCGCGCAAATCGAAGGGCCGGTCGAGAGCGAGGAGGAATCCAAATCCAATCGTGACCGCCGACACTCCGAGCGGGAGCATGAGAGCGGTGTCGAGCCAGCCTCCCCCCCGACGTTCGATGATCCGCGCCGCCGCCAAGCCGACTCCGGTCGCGATGACGGTGGCCATGGCCGCGTAGAGGAGCGAATTGCCTATCGCCTGCCCGGGGCTAAGGGCACTGCTGGCGTTGCCCGCCAGTCCGCTCCAGCCACGGCGGCTGATCGAACTGCTCACCAGCGATACCAAGGGCACCGCCAGCAGGCCCAAAGTGATGATTACCGCGCCGGCAACCGGTATCCGGTGACGGGGTCCCGGAGGGGGAAGGGTGACCTCAGCGGCCAGGTCGACGCCGATTCGGCGCTGCAGGCGATTGGCGAGTAACAGCGCCGTCACCACGAACACCAACTGCAGAACAGCAAGCGCCCCGGCCACTGGAAGGTTGAGAAAGGTCACCGCCTGTTGGTAAATCTCGACCTCGATTGTTCGAATGCGCCCTCCGCCCAAGATGAGAACGGTGCCGAAGGAAGCGAAACAGAAGAGAAAGACGATGGCGGCGGCCGATGCGAGAGCTGGTCGGAGAAGTGGCAGGGTCACGGTGCGGAAGACTCGAACCGGTGATGCCCCCAAAGTGGCGGCGGCATCCTCGACACGAGGATCGATCCTGCTCCAAACGCCGCCAACGGTCCGAACCACCACCGCCACGTTGTAGAACACGTGGGCGGCGAGGATGGCAAGGACGCCCGGCGGCAGCAGATCGAGAAAGCTCGCTCCCACCACCACGGTCGGCAGAACGAAGGGGATCGTTACCAGCGCTCGAGCTAGTTGCTTCCCTCTGAAGTTGAAACGCGACAGCGCCCAGGTGAGAGGGAGGCTGGCGATCAGGGTGAGAACGGTCGAGACCACCGCCTGCCACAAGGTGAACCACGCTGCGTTCCGGAACCGTTCCCGATCGACAAGTTGGGCAAAGCCCTCGCCATTGAGCGACTCGGCCAGGATCCTCGTCAGCGGGTAGACGAACAGATAGCCAATGAAGAGGAGCGGTGCCCCCCAGAGGAGAGCTATCCGAAGATTTCGGACCACTCTTCCAGCCATTGCTCACGATTCTCATCGATCGTGGCCGGATCCATCCGCACCGGGTCGGTCGGCACGGCAGTGTTTTCGACAAATTCTGGAGGCAATGCGGCCTCCTCGTTGATCGGGTAGACGAACCAGGTGAGCGGGATGGTCTCTTGGAAGGGCACGCTGAGCATGAACTCGATCAGCTGACGAGATTCGTCCGGATGATCAGTTCCGCCGAGGACTCCGGCGAACTCGGTCTGGCGATAGCAGCCGTCAGTCATCACCGCCGTCGGCGGTTCCTCGACCGGAGGATCGGCGAAGATCACCTCCGCCGGCGGAGACGACGCGTAGGAAACCACCAGGGGCCGGTCACCTTCTCCCGCCCCTCCCGAGAATTCGCCGTAATAAGCCTCCGACCATCCGGGGGCAACGAGCACCCCGTTCTGGCGGAGCTCGGCCCAGTACTTCTGCCATTCGGGGCCATAGCGATCGATGGTGGCCAGAAGGAAGGCCAGCCCGGGCGAGGAGAGCGAAGGGTCCTCGACCACCAATTGATCGGCGATGGGGGTGAGGTCGTCAAGCGTTTCCGGCGGCGGATTGGTCGTGAAGGCTTCGCGGTCGTAGTTGATACAAACGTCGCCGTAGTCGATCGCAGTGACTTCGCCGTCAAAAATCTGTGCGTCGACCGCCCGTTGCAGGAACGTGTCATCAACTCCGAAGAGGACGTCGGCCAGAGGGTTGTCCTTGGTGAGGATCGCCTGATTGACCATCGCTCCGGCATCTCCAGCCGCCAGTACCTCGACCACGACACCAGTCTCGGAGGTAAAAGCAGCAAACGTCTCCTCGGTGACCGCATCGGCGAAGGAGTCATGGGCGATGAGGGTCAGGATCACGGGCTCGTCGGATGAGCACCCGAAAGCGCTCGCCGCGAGGACCACCAACAGCACCAGTCGCTTCATCGATCTCCTCCCTACGCCGGCATTACCCGGATCAGGTTTCTACGGTCGGAGTGCTTCTCCCTCTCAGCCCCATAAATGGTGGGGCTCCCGTGTGTGTCGCCAGATTACGACGGCGGCGAGATAACGAGGACGCTGTTGTGGCCGCCGAATCCGAATGAGTTGGTGATCACCGGGGAAGGATCGAACTGCCTCGGCTCGGTGACGATGTCGGTCAAGGGGATCTCGGGATCCTGACGGGTTATCCCGAGGTTGGGCGGCAGCTCGCGGTTGGTGATGGCAAGGACCGAGGCCACCGCCTCGATGGCCCCGCTCGCCCCCAGCGCATGTCCCGTGCTGCCTTTGATCGAAGACACCGGAGGTTGGGGATCGAACACTCGGGCGATCACCGCCCCTTCGGTCCGGTCGTTGAGATCGGTACCGGTGCCATGGGCATTGACGTATCCGACATCATCAGGCTCGAGGCCAGCATCGGCCAGCGCCAAGCGAATGGCTCGCTCGGCTCCCTCTCCTTCGGGATGTGGGGCCGTGAGATGGTGGGCATCGCCGGTGGCCGAGGCCCCGGCGAGCTCGGCCAAGATCGTCGCTCCGCGGGCTTTCGCCAACTCCCATTCCTCGATGACCACGATGCCGGCGCCCTCCCCGAGCACCATTCCGTCACGGTCCACCGAGAACGGTCGGGCAGTGGTGGTGGGCGACATCGCTTTAGACGAGAGAAAGCCTGCCACGGCCGGCTGGCGAACGGCGGCCTCGCAGCCTCCGGCGATGGCGGCGTCGGCATAGCCCCACTGCACCGTGCGGAGGGCGTCGGTGATCGCCTGGGCTCCCGCCGCGCACGCCACCACCTGAGTTGTCACCGGCCCGCCGAACCCGTACTTGATCGACACCGCCGCGGCGGCTGCGTTGCACATCATCATCGGTATCAACAGCGGCGATGGGCGGCGCTCGGGGTCGTAGGAGGTCTCAACCAGTTCTTCCAGCGCTGCCAGACCGCCAATGCCACTGGCAATCGCCACCGCTACACGGTCCGTCGCGGCGGTCAAAGAACCCGCCTGCTTCATCGCTTCTTCCGTCGCCACCAGGGCCATCTGAGCGAAGCGGTCGAGGCGGCGGGCTTCCTTGCGCGGCATCCACTGCTCGGGATCCCAGTTGCTGATCTCGTGATGCTGGCCGGGAACGGGTTCGGTCTGGAGGCCCTTCCAGAAGTCAGCGACTCCGATCCCCGGCTGGCTGACGATTCCAACCCCGGTGATGGCGACTCGCCGCTTGTTCATCTCCCGCGAAGGTTACGCCGGAGCCGGCGCATTGCTTCGAGCCAGCCGTCGCGGTCCTCCGCCCGCCGCTGCTCGTACCCCGCCACCTCCGGATGAGGCAGGATCAGAAAGCGCTCCTCGCGCAGGCCCTCGATGACCGACTCCGCCACCGCCTCGGGGGTGATGGCCGTGGCTCGGAGGTAGGCGGCGGTCTCGCCTTCCCTCTCCAGGATCGGGGTCAGCACCCCTTGCGGGCAGAGGCAAGAAACCTTGATCCCACCGTCACCGTAAGTAACCGCCAGCCATTCGGCCAGGGCCACGGCGGCGTGCTTGGTCACTGAATACTGGGCGGCGCCGATATTGGTCAACAGGCCTGCCGCCGACGCGGTGACGAGTAGATAGCCGGCGCCCCGCTCCCGCCAGCGGGGGACGAGGTGGCGGGCGGCGTAGACATGGGAGAGAAAGTTCACCCGCCACATCCGTTCCCACTCCTCGTCCGAGCTCTGCTCGGATCCCTCGTAGGCGATACCGGCATTGGCGCAGAAGAGGTCGATCGGGCCCAACTGTGTCTCCGTCTCCTCGATAAGGCGGATGTTGTCCTCCTCCCGGGAGACATCTACCCCGATCGGATATGCCCCGGTCTCGGCGGCGATCTCCGCTACCCGGCCGAGGTCGATATCGGCGGCCATCACCTTGGCGCCGTTGCCGGAGAATGATCGGGTCAAGGCGGCCCCAATCCCGCTCCCCGCTCCAGTTACCACCGCCACCTTGCCGGCGATGTCCATGGATTAGAGGAAGGACTCTGCCAGTTGGGTCTGAGGGGCGGTGACCGCCGGCAGCAACGCCGCGGCCTTCGGGAGGATTTGGGTGTTGTAGAAGCGCGCCAGGCCCAATCGTCCTCGCATGAAGCCGTCTTCGGTCTTGTGCGAAGCGGCGAGCGCCGACAAGGTGTGCATCCACCCTCCCAACAGCAAACCCAACATCTCCAAGTAGGGGGTTGCCGCTGCCAGGGCGTCATTGGGATCACCGACCGCCAGGAGATGCTGAGTGGCCTGGCGCGCCGCCGTTAGTGCTTCCAACAAGGGAGCGGCGAGATCGGCGAGGTCGGGCCCACACTCGGCCGCGGTCCGCTGGATGTCGTCGAACAACTCGGACACGACCTGGCCCTGGCGCATCGCGAGCTTCCGGCTGACGAGATCGATCGCCTGGATGCCGTTGGTTCCCTCGTAAATGGGGGCGATGCGAATGTCGCGGTAGAACTGGGCTGCTCCCGTCTCTTCGATGAACCCCATGCCTCCGTGAACCTGAATTCCGATCGATGCCATCGCCACCCCGACGTCCGTGGACCAGGCCTTGGAGATGGGGGTGAAGAGCGCGACCAGTTCGCTGGCCCGTTGCCTCTCCTCTTCGGTTTCGGCGTGGCGCTCGAGATCGAGTTGATAGGCGTTGTAATAGAGAATCCCTCGTAGGGCCTCTTTGTAAGCGCGCATGGTGAGAAGCATTCGCCGGACGTCGGGGTGCTCGATGATCTCGGTATCGTCACGTCCGCCTACCGGCCGGCCCTGGATTCGCACTCGGGAGAATTCGAGCGCCTTCTGGTAAGCGGCTTCAGTTATCGAAAGACCCTCGATCCCGACTCCGATGCGAGCCGTGTTCATCATCGTGAACATGTATCGCATTCCCGATTGCTCTTCTCCGATCAGGAACCCAAGGGCACCCCTGCCCTCGTCCCCGAAGGAGAGCACGCAGGTGGGTGAGGCATGGATGCCCATCTTGTGCTCGATGGACACCACTTTGAGATCGTTGCGCTCGCCGGGCTCGCCCTCTGCGTTGGGCATGAACTTGGGAACCAAGAAGAGCGAGATCCCTTTGGTACCGGCCGCGGCATCGGGGGTGCGGGCCAGGACGAGGTGGACGATGTTCTCGGTGAGGTCGTGCTCACCCCAGGTGATGAAGATCTTTTGGCCGAAGAGGCGATAGGTGCCGTCGCCCTGCGGCTCGGCCCTGGTGGTCAGCGCCCCGACGTCGGAGCCGGCTTGCGGCTCGGTGAGGCACATGGTTCCGCTCCACTGGCCGGAGACCAGCTTTTCCAGGTAAGTGGCTTGCTGCTCCTCCGATCCATGCTGGCTGAGCGCCTCGATGGCCGCCTGGGTGAGGAGGGGACAAAGGGAGAATGCCATATTGGTGGACTTGAACATTTCCTGGACCACGACCCCGACGACGTAGGGAAGTCCACCGCCGCCCCAGCGCTCGTCGACATGGACGCCGCCCCAGCCTGCTTCCACAAACTTGGCGTAGGCCGCTCGAAAGCCCTCGGGGGTCTTGACGGTCCCATCCGATTGGAGGCGGCTTCCCTGCCTGTCGCCGATGGTGTTCAAAGGGGCGATGACTTCTGCGAAAAATCGTCCCGCCTCCTCCAGCACTCCGCGCACGGTCTCGGGATCGGCGTGCTGGAAGCCGTTGAGCTTGGCGATGGCCGCCAGGTCGACAACGTGGTTGAGGGTGAAGTCGATGTCTTCGAGAGGTGCCTTATATCCCATGATTCTCGGCCTTCAGGCTACTTGGCGGTGATCTCAACCAGACCTGGGAACCGCAGCTTTGACCACTGCCGTATGGCTCTCTGGAGGTTGGATATATGAAAACAAATCGAGCCCTAATAGCCCTCATCGTCCTGATCGTCGCGGCCTGCGGCGGAGGTGGAGCCGTCACTACCGCCGCTCCCGCCACCACCGCCGGAGCCGTCACCACCGCGGCTGCCGAGACCACGTCCGCCCCGGCGACCACGGCGAGTGCCACGACCATGGCGGCGGGGGAAGGGGATGCGCTGGCGGTTGCCTCGACCGACCTGGGTGACATCATCACCGATGCCGAGGGAGCGACTCTCTACATATTCACGCCCGATGAGCAGGGAGACCCGACCTGCTTTGACGATTGCGCTGCCAATTGGCCGCCGCTGACCACCGAGGTAGCGGCTGGGGAAGGGCTAGACGCCTCGCTCCTCGGCACGGCCGACCGCGGCGACGGGACCATGCAAGTGACTTACAACGGCTGGCCGCTCTACTACTTCGCTGCTGATGCCGCACCGGGCGACATCAACGGCCAAGGAGTAGGCGACATCTGGTGGGTAATCGGCCCCGACGGTGAACCGATTACCGGCTAGACCTGGATCTGATGCTGTACCTGTCGGTGCAGCGGGCTGAACCCGAGACTCTCGTATAGGCGATAGGCGCCCGTGAGGCTGTCGGAGTCGACGCCGATCATGGCGTGGTCGAAACCGGCCTCTCGGAAGCGGGCGCAGGATCGTTCGACCAGAGCCGAGGCGATTCCGCGCTTGCGAAACTCGGGGTGGGTGCCGAGATGGCCGATCCAACCATCTCGGCGCCCGGTGATTTCCTGGTCGGAGGGATAGTGAGAGTTGAGGGTCACACCTACCAGCCGCCCGCCGGCCAAGGCCATGTAGGACATATCGAGACGAGTACCGGTCCCACCGATGAGGTGGTCCCAGGCGGCGCGGTCGCGGGGCGTGGAACCCCAATGGTCGCTAAAGGCGAGGTTCATCAGCAACCGGGCAGCTTCTGACCGTGACCCCTCCCAGGCGACGACGTCGATTCCGGCGACCAGTCTGTCCACAACGGGCTGGGTCAGTGGGCGTATCAACTCGGCGAAGTAGCGAGTCGGGGTGAGGCCATGGCGCTCGTACAGGGCGATGGCTTCTTTCTCGAAGTCGAAGGCGAATGTGCGCAGGAACCGGGGAACGTTGGGCGAGTCCTCACGCAATATCTGCGCTCCCCGTTCCATCTCCCAGGACAACAGAGCGCTGCCGATGCCCCGTCGGCGGTGGTCAGGATCGACCCCGCCGACGAGGAAGGCGCGGGCATGATCGGATTCGCCGGGCCGACGGAGGACCTGGCCGAAGCCCATCACCTTTTCGTCCACCAGAGCCAGGCGACCGTCGTTGGGAAGGTCGAGATGGGGATCTTCGGCCATTTCGGCGATCTCCTCCCATGGGGTGACGATCGGTATGTGGTCAAAGATCTCGATCTTGCGATAAAGCTCATAGAGGGCGGGGAGCATTTCTGGCTCGAGGGGAACCAGCTTCATCCGGCGACGCGCTTTGCCAGCTCGCTGACTGTTGTCCCTGCTTTGCCACCAAGACGGACGGTGGCCAGGCGATCCATCTCGGTCTCGCCCTCGTTGATGATCACTAACGGCTTTCCTGCCTGGACCATGGAGAACGGGATCTCAGCCGCCGGCCACACCCCGAGGGTGGTGCCGATGGCGAGGACCGATCGAGCTCGGTAGGCGAGGGCCCAGGCCCGGTCGACAATCGCCTCGGGGAGATTCTCACCGAACATCACGGTGGTGGTTTTGATGACGCCACCACAGACCTCGCACCGCGGCTCCTCCTCGCCTTGATCAACCCGCACGAGGACCTCCTCGGTGGGCCATGTGAGCCCGCACTCGTAGCAACGGACGGTGCGGACGTGACCATGCACCTCGGCGACTGCTTCCTCGGGAAGACCAGCCTTGAGATGGAGGCCGTCGACGTTTTGGGTAACACAGCCCACCAGTCGCTGCTGGCGATAGAGGTCCACCAGGGCAAGGTGAGCCGCGTTGGGAACCAGCGTCGCCCGTGCTCCCCACAGCGATCCCTCGGCGTGCATCCTCCAACCTCGTTTGCGACGCTCGGGGTCGGCCAGATACTTCTCGATGGTGAAGTCGGCCGGATCCATCTTGGTCCAGAGGCCGTTGGGGCCGCGGAAATCGGGGATGCCGGATTCGGTCGAGATCCCCGCTCCGGTGAAGGCCAGGATCGGAAGTGCTTCCTTCAGCATCTCGGCCGCGGCGGCGAGGCTGTCAGTCA
>DATFBM010000002.1:0-27561 GCA_035253825.1 Acidimicrobiia bacterium
TGGGCCGACTGGTCCAAGGAGGGCTGGATCATCAGATAGCGATCAGAGAAGAGGGTCTGGGCATCCTCCCGGGAGACCCTCCTCCTTCGCTCCAGCAACCCATAGAGCCTTCCCAGTGAGTAATCGGGGGAAAAGGAGAGAACCTCTGCCTCGGAGAGACCGGTCTGGGAGAGCTCGACCAGCACCGCCGCCCGGTCCAAGGAGATCGCTCCCTTGGAAAGCTCGCTCTTGATCTGAGAGTCGGGGGCATAGGCCAGGGTGCGGAGCCGGCGGGCGGTCTGATGCGAGATATCGAGGGTGGCAGAGAGCCAGTCGGTGAGGTTGCGATCTCCCGCCGACCAGGCGATTTGGTGGGGGTCGAGCCTTCCTACTAGTTCCGCCTGCTCGGCTCGGAGCCGGTTGATCTCGGCCTGGTTGCTGAGAAGCTTCTCCTCCCAGACCTCGACCTGATCGACCTCTTCACTCCATTCGAACATGTGTCCAGTATGAAGAAGGGGTGTGACATTTTCTGCCCTAGCAGTGGCGGAAATCGAAAAAAAGTTCTGAGGGATTAGGTCCTGGCGACGAGAAAAACGCGGCTGATCTGCAATGCGGTGCTGCCATCACGGCGTGGCGGATAAGCCAGGCGATATCGTTCCGCCAGCGACTCCTCGAGGTCACGAAACTCGTCTTCTTCTAGCTCATGTCGGACCGGCACCAGCACCGACCCCCGCACCCAGGACAGCACCGGATCGGGCCCACCCATGATTTGGTAGTAGGTGGTGCGCCAGGCATCGATCTCGCTGGCGTCAGTAAGCCACTCCAGGTACTGATCAATACGGGCGACAGGATTTCGAAGAAGGTGTCCGAGTCGATCGCTCCAACTCCGCCGGTCGACCTCTTCGTAAATGACCTCGTGAGTCGGCTCCCGCCAGTTGTCGGGCATCTGGATGGCGAGGACGCCACCGCCGACAAGCTCGCCCAGCAGCCGAGGAAAGAGTGTTTCGTGATCGGCCACCCAATGGAGGGCTGCGTTGGAGAAAATGAGGTCCGGGGCAACCTCTGGCTTCCAGTCTTCGATGTTCTGCCTCATGAAGCGGACATTTCCCAGGGGCCGGGTCTTCGCCAGCATCTCCTCCGAGTTGTCGATGCCAACGACCATGGCGGCGGGCCACCGGCTACCCATCTCGTTGGTGAGCTCTCCAGTGCCACACCCGAGGTCGTAGACGAGCGTCGGCTCGATAGGGATTCGAGACATGAGCTCGCGACCGGGCCGAAGCCTGTGATCGCCGTGGGCGTTGTAACAGGTCGGATCCCAAGTCACCGGCGATAGCTCTTTTCGGTGGCCTCCGCCAGCCTTTCGATCAGACGGGGGGGAACCGGTTCCGACATGCGCCAGGTCCAGTTGCCTTTCTCGGTTCCAGGAGTATTCATTCGGGCTTCGGAACCCAGGCCGAGCACGTCTTGGACCGGGACGATGGCGGCCGACGCTTTCGATTCGAAGACCAGATCGATCATTTCCCAGTTGATCTCATCGCCCCGAGTGCCGGTGGTCTGCAACAACCTCCGGCGATTGCGGTTGAGACGGCGTCGGTCGTGGCGATGGTTGTCGCCCCAGAACCATCCGACGGCGGTGTCGTTGTCGTGGGTCCCCGTATAAGCCACGACGTCGAGGGGATAGTTGTGGGGGTGATGGAGCGATGTGTCGGCTTCGGCGTCGAAGCCAAATTGTGCGACCCTCATTCCCGGAAAACCGAAATGTCGTCGCAGCGCGGTGACCTCGGGGGTGATGATCCCCAGATCTTCGGCAATGATCGGGAGATGGTCCTGGGTGCTGAACTCTTTGAAGAGGTCGGCGCCCGGTCCCTCCACCCAACGGCCCTTGATCGCAGTTGGCTCCGACGCCGGGATCTCCCAATAGGCGGCAAAGCCCCGGAAATGGTCGATGCGGACAAGATCGAAACGAGAGAACGCCCCTCCGAGCCGCTCGGCCCACCATCGGTACCCCTCCGCCCGATGGCGGTCCCAGCGGTAAAGGGGGTTCCCCCACCGCTGGCCGGTACTCGAGAAATAATCAGGAGGTACGCCGGCAACTACGAATGGACGACCGTCCTCGTCGAGATAGAAGAGGTCTGAGCGCGACCAGACATCAGCCGAATCGTGGGCGACGAAGATGGGGAGGTCTCCGATCATCTCGATGCCGCGACGTCGAGCATAAGCGTGGAGGGCATCCCACTGGCGCTGGAAGAAGAACTGGATGGCGCGCTCGACTTCGATCGACTGGTCCAGCCGCCGGGTCGCTTGCCGCAGGGCGGCATCGTCGCGCAGTGCGAGGGGCGGTGGCCAATCGACCCAGGACCGATCTTCGAACGAGGACTTGAGAGCCGAGAAGACGGCGAATTCCTCAAGCCACGGTATCCGGCGAAAGGTGTCGTACCCGCGAGTGCCGTCAGCTCGCAGGAACCGGTGGGCGGCCGTGACAAGCAGTTGCCTTTTTCGCGGAATCAGCGTTCCAAAGTCGACCCGGCCCCTCGGAAGCTCAAACAGAGGTTCAACTTCGCCCGATCGCAGCCAACCGTCCGCAATCAGGTCATCGAGATCGATTAGAAGTGGGTTACCGGCGTGGGTGGAAGGAGACTGATAAGGCGAGTCCTGATAGCCGGTGGGCCCCACCGGAAGCATCTGCCAATAGCGCTGACCCGCCTCAGCGAGTGCGCGAACAAACTGACGCGCCGGCTCGCCGATGGTTCCTATTCCCTGTGTTGTGGGGAGCGAGCTGACATGGGCCAGAATCCCGCTGTGGCGGCCCATCACCCGACGACGGCGAAGCGCACCGTAAGAGTGACCGCGATTGTGGAGCTCCCGGATTCGACCGGCACGGCCTCGGCTAGACGGGCCATTGGCCGCGGCAATCCGACGAGATTGGTTTCCTCAATCGAAAGTGGGCGCCCAAGCGTTAGCCCGGCTTGGTCGGCGAGTTCTGTGGCTTTGGCGACGGCCTTTTGCCAGGCGGCCGCCCTGGCCTGCGCCTCGGCAGCGTCTACGTCGCGTAGGCCGAACGTGACTCCGCTCATTTCCGCTCCATCGCCAAGGGCTGCCAGGCCCGAGGCAACTATTTCCCCGGTCCTGGAAACGTCGGTGAGAACGATCCGCACACCGTTGCGAGCCCGATAGCCGAGTGGCGCACCGTTGCGATCAGTCTCAGGCCAGAGGCTGAGGTCGCTCGTCTGCACGCTGGCTTCCTCGATGCCGGCTTGATGCAAACCGCTCAGAAGCTCATCTACGCGACGGGACACCTCAGTCATAGCCGCGGCGGCATCGGCGCGCACGGCACTGGCGGCCAGATTGACGATCGCCTGATCCGGGGTGACGAATGCCTGACCCGTGGCGTTCACAGTGATCCCGCTCTTCATTTCTACGATGAAACGTAGTGGGTCCGTTGCAAGGCGTACGGGTAGTAGAGATGGCCGGGATCGGTCCCGTGCCATGGGCGGGAATGATGCTGGCCGACCTCGGAGCCGACGTGATCCGGATCGATCGGGTTGCCCCGTCGCCACTCGACCAGTTCTTCCCCCGGGATCCGACCAAGCGCAGCCGGCGCAGCATTGCCCTCGATCTCAAGCAACCCCAGGGAGTGGAGGTGGCTTTGCGGGCGGTCGAAGGTGCTCAGATCCTGATCGAAGGATTTCGGCCCGGTGTGATGGAGAAGCTGGGATTGGGGCCCGACCCATGCCTGAGGTGGAACCCCAGCCTGGTTTACGGAAGAATGACCGGCTGGGGTCAGACGGGCCCACGGTCCTTGACCGCCGGGCACGATCTCAACTATCTCTCACTCACCGGAGTTCTGGCGGCGATCGGCCCGGAATCACATTCCGTTCCACCTCTCAACCTGATCGGGGACTACGGCGGGGGAGCGATGCTCCTACTGGTTGGCGTGCTCAGCGCCTACGCGGCCACCCAAATGGGATTGCCCGGACAGGTTGTGGATGCGGCGATGGTCGACGGCGTGGCACTGCTCGCCTCCTTGGTCCATGGCGCCATCGCCAGCGGGACCTGGAATGAACGGCGAGCGGAGAATTTGCTCGACGGTGGCGCTCCTTTCTATCGAACCTATCCCACCGCCGACGGTCGCGAGATCGCAGTCGGCGCCCTTGAGCCGCAATTCTTCAGCGAGCTTTTGAAAGGGCTTGGCCTTGATGAGGCCGACCTTCCGGCCCAATACGATCGCAGCGGGTGGCCCAGGCTCGCCGAAGCCATCGGTGGCGCGGTCGCATCCGAGACCATGGATCACTGGGAACAGCTATTTGCCTCTAACGATGCCTGCGTCAGCCCGGTGAGATGGTGGTCGGAAGCGCCTGCCGATCCCCATCTTCAGAGTCGGGAGGTGATGATCGAAGTGGAAGGGCTCATGCAGGCCGCGCCGGCCCCTCGCTTCTCTCATACCCCGCTCGAACGACCCCGGGCACCCTCCAATGCGGGATCAAACACCCGCCAGGTTCTCGGCGAACTTGGCTACGACGAGGCCGCCATCGGTATGCTCCTGCGGCATCGAGTCGCCACGGAGGAGTGATGGGTCCGAGTAATACCGCTGCCGAAGCCGCCGCGATCGACGCTGCCGTCGAGGGAAAGACTCTCATCACCCTGTTCGACCGAAACGCGGAGAAATACGGCGACAAGGCTGCCATTCACTGGAAAGAAGGCGACCTCTGGCGACACCTGACGTGGAAGCAATACCGAGGCGTTGTCCATGAGGCGGCTGCCGGTTTGCTGTCGCTCGGGATCAAGCCTGACGACTTCGTCTCCATCATGGCCGGCAACCGCCCCGAGCATGTCATCGCCGACCTTGCCGCCATCCACGCCGGTGCGGCGGGCGTGACCATCTACTCCACACTGGCGCAGAACCAGATCAGGTACGTCGCCGCCAACTGCGAGGCCAAAGTGGCGATTCTCGAAGACCTCACCTTTATGAAGCGGTGGGAGGCAATTCGCGCCGACCTGCCCGCCCTCCAGCACGTGATCTTGCTGGAGGGGGCAGAGAACTACGACACCTCCGACTGGGTGCTCTCCTGGGAGGACTTACTGGAAAGGGGGCGGAGCGCTCTGGCGGCCGACCCCGAGCTGGTGACGCGCTCGGCAGGCGCCGCTCGCCCCGATGGCCTCGCCACCCTGATTTACACCTCGGGTACCACCGGTGTTCCCAAAGGGGTGATGATCAGCCATCGCAACGTTGTCTGGACCGCCGAATGCCTGCGCCGGGCGGTCGAACCCAGCGAGAACCCGCGCATGGTCTCCTACCTTCCCTTGGCCCACATTGCCGAACGGATGTCTACTCACTACCTCGGGGTCTATCTGGCTGGCGAGGTGTGGTACTGCCCCGATATCGGCATGGTTCTCGAGTATGTCCAAAAGGCTCGACCCACGATCTTCGTTGCCGTGCCCCGGGTCTGGGAGAAGTTCCACAATCGCCTTCAAGCCCGCTTTGCCGAGGATCCCAAGCGCGAGAAGTTGATTCGCAGCGCCGCCGCCCATGGCGCCGAGATGGTGCGCCGGGTTCAAAGCGGCAAGTCGATCGGGTTCCTCGATCGCCTAAAGCACGTGCTCTTCGAGCGGTTGATCTATTCGAAGGTCCGACACGGGCTTGGGATGGACGCCCTCGAGGTGGCGATTACCGCCGCCGCTCCGATCTCGCCCGATCTCATCTATTTCTTCCGCGGCCTCGGCGTTCCGTTGTTCGAGCTCTATGGCATGAGCGAATCGACCGGTCCGGCCACAAGCAATCTCGCCGGTCAGGAGAGGATTGGCAGCGTGGGACGCCCGATTCCCGGAGTCGAGATCGTGCTGGCAGACGACGGCGAGATCCTGATGCGGGGAGGAGTCGTCACCGCCGGGTACTACAAGATGCCCGAAGAAACCGCGGAAACTTTCGACTCCGACGGGTTTCTTCACTCCGGAGACCTGGGGCGATTCGATGACGACGGTTTTCTCCATATCGTCGGGCGCAAGAAGGACATCATCATCAACGCCGCGGGCAAGAACATCGCCCCCGCCAAGCTAGAGACGGCCATCAAGAATCACGCGCTGGTATCACAGGCCTGCATGGTTGGCGACAGCAAGCCATATCTCTCGATGATCATCGCTCTCGATCCCGAAGAGGCCCCGCTCTGGGCGGCAAGAAACAACATCACGTTCACCGATCTCGAGTCATTCAGCCGGTTGCCGGAAGTGCAAGCGGAGGTCCAGGCGGCGATGGATTCGGCCAACCAGGAGGTAGCCAGGGTGGAGCAGGTGAAAAAGTTCACCATCGTGGGCGACATCTGGTCGCCCGACACCGGCGAGATCACCCCGTCGCTGAAGCTCAAGCGCAATGTCGTCCTCGACAAGTACCGGAGCGACATCGAGGAGATGTACTCCTAAAAGGGGGGCCGGTGCGAACGGCATCGACTCGAAACATTCGAATAGCCGCGGGCCTCCTCGCTTGCTTTGCCCTTGCCTTGCCGGCCCGCGCCCAAACCACTGATCCCTACCAGTCGGATCCCATCGACCTCATCGCCTATCGGGACGAGACCCGTATGTACTCGAGCGGAGTGGACAACTGGGAGGTTTGGGTCTGTGACGTGCCCGACGGGGCGGTGTCGGTGACGGCGGCGGCGGCGGTCGCTCTCTTCGACTCGACGGTTCGGCCCTACTTCGAGGCTATCTCGGGCGGCGCCTACTCCCCCCGATTTGTGGCCGCCGGACGTGTGGTGGCTTCGCAACCGTCGAACTGGCCGGATCAGCCGTTCCGCTTCCAGAGCGAATGCGAATCACTGGTTCGCAACGGAACTCCCGGAGGCTCGGAGGGGGCAATCATCGTGGTCGATGCCGACTACACGGGCGGCTACGCCACTGGGGGAGTGCCATGCTTTCCTGGGAGTCTCTGTGCCGGCACTTATCCGCAAAACGCACGCCTGGTTGTCGTAGGGGGTTCGACGTCGGCCACAGTGGGAGGGGTCGCTCCCGCCCTGCGCACAGTCGCCCATGAGATCGGACATGCTCTTTTCTGGCCGCATTCGTTTGGGGGGTTGGTCGATTTCGAGGGCAACATCGTTTACGAGTACGACAACCCGATGGATGTGATGAGTGGTGGAGACCGCGAGTCCCTCGACATCGGCACGATCGCGGCCAACCGCTACGCCAGCGGATGGCTCGATCCCACCCAGCTCATCTTTCACCGCGGAGGTTCGCTTTCCTACACCCTGCGGGCAACTGCCGGTTTGCAGCTCCTCGTGCTGCCGACCGATGTTCGCGGCGTCTTCGAGTCGATCGGCGTTCGCCTCAGATCAGGTGCCGACGCAGGCCTTCCCGCCGAAGGCGTGGAGGTCTATCGGATCGATCAAAGCCCGGCTGGCTGCGGGTTCCAGATCGGGGGACAGTGTGTCGGCGCCGATCGACGGACGATGCAAGTTCCGGCGATCAACGATCCGGCCGGAACGGCGCATGTTCACGGCGTGGGCTCGACCTTCTCAATTCGCAATGTCACCATCAACGTCACCTCCCGCAGCGGGGACGGCTTCGTGCTGACCGTAACCGGAGCCAGCGTGGCCGAGCGCTTCATCGACGACGACGGCAATCCCCACGAGCCCAATATCGAGTTCATCGCCCAGCGGGGGATTACCCGAGGCTGCAATCCCCCTACCGTCGACCGCTTCTGTCCGGCCAATGGTGTCACCCGGGCCGAGATGGCGGCCTTTCTCTTGAGCGCGACCGGGCAGACGCCGTCCTCAGGTTTCTCCGGGACCTTCAGCGACGTCGCCGCCGGTGCCTGGTACGCCCCCTACGTCGAAGCCTTGGCCGCGCTTGGGATAACGACTGGCCTCGGTGATGGCCGCTATGGGCCCGACCTGGCGGTGAGCCGGGCCGAGATGGCGGTGTTCCTTGCCCGGGCTTTCGCCTTGCCGGTGGGTGGAGGAAGCACTTTCTTTTCGGATGTTTCGGCCGACCAGTGGTACTCGGGCGCGGTGGAGGCGATCAGGGCGGCAGGGGTGACAACCGGGTGCAGTTCCAATCCCGCCCGGTACTGCCCCCATGATGCGGTTCGTCGCGATGAAATGGCGACTTTTTTGACCAGAGCCCTGCCGTGAGCGTCCGGTGCCCCAAGGAGTGAGCAGCGAAAAGATCACCTTCGATGGCCGGGTAGCCGTCGTCACTGGAGCCGGCGGGGGCCTTGGCCAAAGCTATGCCCGCGAGCTCGCTCGCCGGGGAGCGAAGGTTGTGGTCAACGATCTCGGTGGGTCGGTGGACGGCACCGGGCAGGGAACCAATGCCGCGGACTCGGTGGTGACCGCCATCCTCGCCGACGGAGGTGAGGCTTTGGCGAACTATGACAGCGTCAGCACCCCCGAAGGCGGCGAGGCGATCATCGCGGCCGCTCTGGATACGTTCGGGTCGGTCGACATCGTGATCAACAACGCTGGCATCCTCCGTGATCGAAGCTTTGCCAACCTGGGTCTCGAGGAGCTCAGCGGTGTGATCGAGACCCACTTGCTGGGAGCCTTCCACGTCTCGCTGCCGGCTTTCCGGGCAATGAAGGAGGCGCAATACGGTCGTTTCGTATTCACCTCTTCAAACGCGGGCATCTTCGGCAACTTCGGCCAGAGCAACTACGGAGCCGCCAAGGCGGGGCTGGTGGGGCTCTCGAACGTCATCGCCATCGAGGGGGCCAAGTACGGGATTCTCTCGAACGTGATCGCACCTGTGGCTCGCACCCGGATGACCGAGCAGTTGCTGGGCCCGATGACGGAGTTGGTATCCCCGGAACAGGTGATGCCGATGGTGGTGTACCTTTGTTCGGAGGCGAATGAATTCACCCACGAGATCTTCACCGCCGGCGGTGGCCGCTACGGCCGCATTTTCATCGGCACCAACTCCGGCTGGTTTGCGGGCCAGAAGAGGGTTCCCTCGGTGGAGGAGGTGGCTTCTCATCTCAACGAGATCCGTGACATCGCCAGCTACGAGATCCCGCTTTCGGCCAATGAGGAGATCATGATCATCGGCCGCCATCTATCCGATGGCCAGAACGATTTAGCCTGACCATCGTGACCGCGATTTCCGCCGAGACCAGAGTCGACGACGCAGTCGACCGCCTCCTCTCCGATTTTCCCCCCGACAGCACACCCGATGTCGAGTTCTGGGGCGAGCAGTTCGACGCCGGCCTCGCCTGGGTGCACTTTCCGGAGGGCGACGGTGGTCTCGGCCTGGCGCCTTCCTTTCAACGACGGATCGACGCTCGATTGAGCGAAGCGGGGGCCAGCCGGGACAACGTCTCCCGCAACGTCATCGGCTACGGGATGGGGGCTCCGACGGTGGCAACCCACGGCACGGACGAGCAGCGCCGGAGGTGGTTGCGACCTCTCTTTACGGCCGAGGAAATCTGGTGCCAGGGCTTCTCGGAGCCCGGTGCCGGTTCCGATGTGGCTGGCCTCGCAACAAGGGCGGTGCGCGATGGCGACGAGTGGGTGGTCAACGGACAGAAGGTTTGGACAACGCTGGCCCATACGTCGCGTTGGGTGATGCTGGTGGCGCGCACTGATCCGGACGTACCCAAGCACCGCGGAATCACCTACTTCATCGTCGACATGGATCAGCCCGGGGTCGAGGTTCGTCCGCTCCGGCAGATCACCGGTGAAGCCGAGTTCAACGAGATCTACTTCACCGACGCCCGGGTGTCCGACGCCTACCGCCTAGGCGATGTCGGCGACGGATGGCGGGTGGCGCTGACCACCCTGATGAACGAGCGGGTGGCCATCGGGATCACCGCACTGCCGCGGGGGGGAGGAGCGATCGCCGAAGCGGTTCAAGTGTGGAACGAGCGCCAGCTTGATGATGACTACTTGCGGGATGAGCTGATGAAGCTCTGGGTGGAAGCCGAGGTCGCTCGACTCACCGGCAATAGGGCCAGCGAGCACCTGGCGATGGGGACTCCGGGACCCGAGGGCTCAACCTCCAAGCTGCACTGGGCTGAGCTCAACAAGAAGATCACCAA
Source organism: Acidimicrobiia bacterium (assembly GCA_035253825.1). Taxonomy (GTDB): domain Bacteria; phylum Actinomycetota; class Acidimicrobiia; order Spongiisociales; family ZC4RG35; genus JACCTH01. The sequence continues at coordinate 10,001 of DATFBM010000002.1, forward strand.
CTTCACAGTCGACCTGTTGGGAGCGGAGGGAATGCTCCTTCCCGGTGGCTATCCCTTTGTCCGTCCGGAGGCGGCCGGGATCGGCCGCACTTCTCGTCAGCGCGGCTTCCTCAGGGCCCGGGCCAATTCCATCGAGGGCGGAACTTCCGAGATCATGAAAAACATTCTCGGTGAGCGCGTATTGGGCTTACCGGGCGAGCCCCGGGTGGACAAAGACCTCCCCTGGAGAGAGATTCCGCGCTGATCAGCCGATGCTGACCGGCACCCCTAGCTGAACTCGCTCAGCGATCTCGGCGATGATGTCGTTAGGGACCCGGACACAACCGAGCGAGACCGGCTCGCCGATCCGATCGGGTCGATTGGTGCCGTGAATTCCGATGATCCCGTCACCGCCATTGAACTCGGTGATGGTGTCTGAGCGAGCGGAGAGGCCCAGTGCGTACGGGCCCCAGGGACCGGAGGGATCGGTGAGGACGACGATGTCGGTGACGAAGAAGTCGCCCGGCGGAGTGGGGTTGGTGGGTGATCCGATCGCCACCGGGGTGGTGATCACCACGGCCCCGTCTTCGAAAAACGTCAAGGTCAGCGTGGTGAGGTCGACCTCGATCCGCTGATCGACGCGCTCGAACCGGAATAGCTCCGCTCGAGCCCAGCCGCTGGCTTCGTTGGGGCGACCGGGAAGCGACAGCTTGACCCAACCATCGACCGGCCCTTCCAGAACCGGCATCACCGTGGGGGTGCCAAGGATGGTTTCGGCGGGGACGGTACGGGTCTCGATTGCGACGGTGGGAGAAACGAAGATGCTGACCGGAGCACTGGCGTGGGCCACAGACGTTTCGTAAGTCGGGGCGGCCACCGTGGACGTGGACGTCGCTGACAGGGTTGTGGCCTGAGGCGCAACGGATACCGTCGCTGATACCGAGGCTGTGGGCTCGACCAAGGAGTAGCCCGGTTGGTCGCCCCCCGAGCAGGCCACCAGCATGAGCAGCGCCAGGAAGCTCACCCTCGATCCCACCCCTCCAACCTACCCTTTCTGGGTGCTTCGATACGTTGTCACCGGTCCGTTGCCGGCTGAGGTCGAAGCCCATCTTCCCGCCGGCGACCGCTGGCTAGAACCAGGACCAGAGCCAATGGACCCCGAGAGGCTGGCGGACCTCATCGGAGAGATCGAAGGGCTGCTTTGTTCGATCCCCGACCGTATAGATCGGCGGCTCGTCGAAGGGGCTCGGAATTTGCGGGTTATCTCCCAGCTCGCCGTCGGCCTCGACAACATCGATCTGTCCATCTGTACGGAACGCGAGATCCCGGTGGGCCACACTCCCGGGGTCCTCACCGACACCACCGCTGACACCGCCATTGCCCTCCTCCTGGCCTCGGTCCGCCGATTGCCCGAAGGCGAGCGCCTGGTGCAAGAAGGCAAGTGGGAGCGATGGAGCAGCGACCTGCTTCTCGGCGCCGACCTCCACCACTCGACCGTCGGTATCGTCGGCCTGGGTCGGATCGGCTCGGCGATTGCCCGTCGCCTGCGGGGATTTGATTGCCGCTTGCTCTACTCCGGACCGAGTCGCAAGCCCGGCGCCGAGGAGACACTGGGGGTGTCCTACCTGGCGCTTCCCGACCTTCTGAAATCGGCCGATCATGTGGTCCTTTCGGCCCCGCTCAATTCCGAGACTCGCCACCTCATCGGCCGTCCCGAGCTCGAGTTGATGAAGCCGACCGCCACCCTGGTCAACGTTGCCCGCGGGGCCCTCGTCGATTCCGACGCCCTTGCCGATGCGCTAGCGACTGGAGCCATCGCCCGGGCGGCGCTCGATGTCACCGATCCCGAGCCCATACCCTCCGATCATCCGTTGGTCCGAATGGACAACTGCCTGATCATCCCTCACCTCGGCTCGGCCAGCTACGCAACCCGAAAGGCGATGGCACAAATGGCAGTGGACAATCTTGCCGCCGGGCTGGCTGGGGAGCGATTGCCGGCCTGTGCCAATCCTGAGGTCTATCACAGCTCTTGAGACTCGCCCGCAGCTCGGGCCTGCTTGTCGCTGATTCGATCGACCACCGGCGCCAAACCATGGAGGATGGCCAAACCGACGAGCGCGGCTATAACTGCCATCTGGATCAGCCCCGACCCGGCGGCCACTCCGATGGAGGCGACCACCCACAGCCCGGCGGCCGTAGTCAGCCCCCGAATCGTCTCACCCGATCGGAAAATGGCGCCGGCGCCGAGGAAACCGATTCCCGACACAACCTGGGCGGCGATGCGGGTGGGATCGCTCCCAAGGGCGATGCCGACAGATGCGAAGAGAGCGGCTCCGAGGCCGACCAACATGTGGGTTCGAAGGCCGGCGTCTTGATGACGCAACTCCCGCTCAAGGCCGATAACCGCCGACAGTGCAGCTGCCACGACCATGTTCACGATCGAGTTGAAATCGAATTGGAACTCCACCCCCTGAGCCTAGAAGACGGTGTCCGGGCTATGGATATGGATTGCGATCACTACTCCTGAATCCACCGATACCGTCGCCTCCGTCGCCAGCATCACATTCGAGAGCCCCCGGGCCGAGCCAAACGGGATGGTTTCTCGATCGAGGGGATAGCGGAGACCGCTGGTGGTGACGCCGCCGGCCTCGCCTCCGAGGGCGAGGAGCGTCACGAGGTCCCCAGCCAATCCCGTGATGGTCCGGGTCCCGGTCACCACGTGAAGGCTTTCCTTTCCGGTGAGCCAGGTAACCGTGGCGCGGTCATGGGAGGCGATAACGGCCGCGTTGGCGAGCAGATGATCAAGCCTCCCTCCACCGCCCCCTACCACGACCACTTCCGTGGCATTGCGTCCGGCGGCGGCGGCGAAGGCGAGTTCAAGATCGGAGTGGTCCTTGTCGGGAGGGTGACGAACGACCTCCGAACGCGAGAGGTCGAGCTCGGGATCGATGGAGTCGAAGTCGCCGATCACCAGGTCCACATCGACGCCGAGAAAGGGGGCGAGGTGGTAGCCAGAGTCGGCCGCGATAACCAAGTCCGCCCGCGGCAGTTGGTGCCGAAGCGAGGCCGGAACGGGATCGCCACCAGTGAGAACGATGGCGATGAATGACAAAATCGTCTTACTCGCGATGGCGCGGCTAAGGATTAACGCTCAAGTAGAGCTTGAGCCAGCTCTCGACCTCTCCATACCAGTGGAGCGAGGCCTGAGGGCTGAGAATCCAGTGGTTCTCTCCCGGGTAAAAGAGCAACCGGGCCGGGACCCCCTTGGCTTTCAGAACCCCGTAGAGCTCGAGGCCTTGGGTATGAGGAACCCGGTAATCCTTCTCGCCGTGTATCACCAGGGTCGGGGTCTGGTAGCCGGCGGCATGGGAGGAAGGGCTGTAGCGATCCACCCGGGCCCGATCCTCGAAGATCTCGGCTCCATAAGCCTGAGGTCGGCCGGCGGTCACATCGGAAGCGTATGTGCCACCGAAATTGGTCACTCCGGCATGGACGATGGCGGCGGCGTAGCGATCGGTCTGGGTGGTGAGGAAGGCGGTCAAGTAGCCGCCGTAGGAGCCTCCGGCGATTGCCATCCGAGCCTCGTCGACCAACCCCAGGCCGATCAAATGGTCCGTCACCGCTTCGATGTCGCGGTGCGGCATGTCACCCCAGGCTCCTCTGATCGAGGATGTGAATGCCTCGCCGAAAGAGGTGGAGCCATGGAAGTTCACGAGCGCCAGCCGATAGCCGAATCCGGCGAAGATCTGTGCGTGCCAGCGCCACTGCCAGGAGTCCCCAAAACATGAGTGCGGTCCCCCGTGGATGAGATGCACCAGCGGCTTGCGGGCCTCTTCGCCCGGGGGATTGATGAGATAGAACTGCACCGGCTCACCGTCCGCGGCGGGGATGGTGTGGTCCTCGATTTCCGCCCAGGCGACCTCGGCGATGAGCGGATCGGTGAAGTGCGTGACAGGGACCAATGACCCCTCCGAATCGAGACGGACCACTTCGGGCGGCTTGGTGAAGCCATGCCGCAGCATGAACACGGTGCCGTTGCCATCGACGACCGGAGAGGCGAGGGTGCCACCACGTGCCAACTCGATCGGACCGTCCTGGGCGGGGGAAAGTCGATAGAGGGCGGTGCGGGCGTGATCTTCTGCCAGGAAGATGATTTCCTCCCGCCCGTCGAAGACCCATCCCTCGCAGGAGCGATCGAATTCCTCGGTCAGAATGCGGTGCAGGCCGCTCGCCCGATCAGAGATCGCCAGCCGCACCCGATCGCCATAAAAACCCGGCTGGATTTGCTGACCAAACGCGATCTCGCGTCCGTCCGGCGAATAGCGGGGTCGAGAGGCGTGCGAGGGCGCGGTCGGAGTCAATTCACGTTCCTCGCCGGTGGTGAGGTCGAGTTCGAAGATGGAATGGCGCAGTTGGCGATGCGGCGGATCGGAGGCGTCGGCGGAGAAGGCGACGAACCGTCCGTCGGGTGAGATATCGAAATTGTCCCAAGGGTCATCGGTGTTGGGCCACTGCCACCAACGGACGGCGTGGGGGGTGAGGTCCGAGAGGCGTCGATCTTCGAGGTCGAGCCGAAAGAGATGAGGGACCTCGCCGGTCGTCAGCCACAAGTCCCAATAGCGATAGGTAGCGAATTCGGTCGTATGGACCGTGAATTTGGCTTGCTTCCTCCGCTCCATTTCGGCGGCGGTGGCGTCGGTGCTCAGATGATCACGGAGGACGTAGGCCAAGACGATCAACCCCGACCCCGTCGGTAGCCATCTACCACCCAGGCAACCGAGCGGCAGATCCGTCACGGCTTCCGGCTCGCCGCCGCTGAGGTCGACGACGTAAAGCTGTCTGTCGCTTTCCCCTCGCTTGGCAGCCACGAAGGCGAGCCGTCGGAAGTCGGGAGAGACGGTGGGCTTGGAAGCGTTGAGCTCCTCGGGCGTGAGGGGCTCGGACCCCCCCTCTCCGTCGACCAGCCAGAGGCGAGTGGTGCCCTGATTTTCGTCGATGTCATATGTGGTGACTGGCACCACCAGGCGGTTCGAGCCGGCAATGGCCGGAGCCCCGACCCGGGGCAAGGACCAGAGCAGCCGGGCATCGAAGGTCTTGGTCACCCCCGGAATGTACTAAGGAGCGGGAACCGCCATCTCCCCCTGAGCAAGTACCCGCACATCGGTCCCATCTGCGGGATAGAAGGCAATCTCCGTCGCTTCTCCATTGGTCCGGGGGAGGATGAACCCCGAACCGTCAGCACGCCACATCGTCAAGAAGCGGTTGTACTGATCCCAAAACGGCAAGTAGGACTGGAAGAAAGTGCGGGTGGGGACGAAAGGCTCGCCGCTTTGGACCTCGCTCTCGGCCCAGACGAACGGCACCAAGCCCTCTGGGGTGAGAGTGAGGTAGAGGAGCTGTGATCCATCCGGAGACCAGTCGAAGAGCACGACCGGATCTTCCTCGATGCGTTGGGGGTCGCCGCTTTCGATCGTAACCAGGCTCAGAGCTCCCGGGGCTGCCTCATCGTTGTCGATGAACGCAACCCGGGCTCCGTCGGGTGAGGGAGCAAAGGCGCTGAATCTCGACACCGTGGCGATCGAGCGGACTTCCGATGATTCGAGGTCGAGCACGGCCAATGACTCCTCGTCGACAATCAGAAGTAGATCGTCGGTGAGAAAGGCAGGGGCCTGGAAGAGGCCCGGCTGCACATCCAGATCGGTGCGAATTCCATCGCCGTCAAGCAGGTATAGATCCGATTGATTGGCATGGACTGCCAACCGCGATCCATCAGGAGACCAGTCGAGGTAGTAGGGCTGGCCGTTATCGAGGAGGCGGGCGGTGCCAGCGGCGATGTCGAGAAGACCGAGTGCCACGCCTCGCCCCTCGGGATCGTTCCCTAGGTAGGCGAGCGACTTTCCGGTGGGGCTGAACCCGTAGAAGAAGGGCACGGTTCCGCCATCGATCCGACGTTGACTCTCCTCGTTTCCCATCGCGATCGATGCTCCTGACCCATCGGCGGCGATCTCGGTCCAGACGGCGAAGGTTCCGTCGGGAGCCCAAGTCGGCTGACTCGGAACTGCCCCGGCCTCGGGGTCGAGGAGCACCAAACTGGCTCCGTCTTCGTCGACGGCAGTGACACCAGTGTCCACCACCAGCAAGGGAGGAAGGGGTGAGGGTGTCGCGCAAGCGAGCGCCACGAGCAACAAGATCGAAGCACGCGGCACCGACATGGCCTGATCGTAGGAAGCTCTAGGTTCTCTGCATGGAGGAGCCGCCCGCCGAACTCGAGATCGATGAGATGCTGGTACATGAGCTGCTCGCCACCCAGCACCCCGATTTGGCCGGGCTGCCGTTGCGGTCGGTGGGTAGCGGGTGGGACAACGCCATCTTTCGCCTCGGCTCGGAGTTGTCAGTTCGTCTACCGCGACGCTCCCTCAGCGTCGCGCTGGTTCTAAACGAACAACGATGGCTCCCTGAGATCGCTCCCCGCTTGCCGTTCCCGATCCCGGTGCCGATTCGACGCGGCGTCGCGGGATCCGGCTATCCCTGGCCCTGGTCCGTCACCCCCTGGTTTCCAGGGACGACGGCCGCCAATGCTGTACTCGAAGATCCCGAGACCCTCGCCCGAGAGCTCGGCGATTTCGTAAAGAGCCTTCACTTTCCGGCACCCGCAGGTGCTCCCCGAAATCCTTATCGAGGCATTCCGCTCGCTGCCCGCGACCGGAGGATGCGCGCGGGAATCGACCATCTCGACGCCGCGTTTGACCGGATCAGCCTCCTTCGGGCATGGGACGATGCCGTTCAAATCCCAGAGTGGCGAGGCCGCGACGTCTGGCTGCATGGAGACCTCCATCCGTTCAATCTCGTAATCGAGCGGGATCGGCTCTCGGCAGTGATCGACTTCGGCGATGTCTGCGCCGGCGATCCCGCCACCGATCTCGCGGTGGCTTGGATGCTGTTTGACGAAAGGTCCCGCGCGCAATTCAGGGAGGCGCTGGGGACCGACGCCGATACCTGGATGCGGGGTCGGGGTTGGGCGATCGCCCTCGGCGTGGCATGGCAGGGAGGCGGTGAGCAGATGACGCAGATAGGAAAGAGGGCTCTCTCCTCGGTGCTCGAGGATTCCTAGCTCAGGAGATATCAATCACCAATTGGGCGTGAGCTTGGCGGAGAGATGCCTCTACCGAGCCAGCATCCGGCCCGGCGGCGAAGATGAAACCTAGATAGCGATCCGACTCCGGCACCCGGCGCAGACGCGCTCCCACCGGGGTTGTGATCTCGATCGAACGCACCCCTTCGACTCGGCGGGCTGCGTCAATACCCTTAACCCCTTTAAGGATTCCGTTTGCGGTCGTGGGAATCATCATCACTCCGGAGGCGCCAGCTTTGGTCGGGAGCGAGGCCCGGCGCCCGAGAGCGTGGCGGAGGATCAGCACCTCGAGCGGCGTGTCGAGCAAACCGAAATGGAGAGAGCGACCGCATATCCCTCCGATCGACCTGGCAGCCACCTCGATAAGACGAGGCCGATTTCCTCCTGCGATCCGAAGCTCGGCGTGGATCGGACCCTCGGTCAGACCAAGGGCGGAAACGGCCGATTGAGTCACACGCGCTACCTCCTGCTGGACGGGGGCCTCGAGGCGGGAAGGGGTAACGAAGATCGTTTCCTCGAAGAAGGGACCGTTGAGGGGGTCGGGCTTGTCGAAAATCGCCAGCACCTCGAGTTCGCCAGCCCAAAGCATTCCCTCGACCGCCACTTCCGGCCCATCGACGAACTCTTCTATCAGGACCGTGGGGTCGTTGGCGATCTCGCGCACCCTGGCGATGGTCGGCGCGAGATCGGAGGGAGCGTCCACTTTGATTACTCCCCGACTAGCCGAGAGAGAGCGAGGCTTTACGACAAGGGGAAATCCGATGCTTGCCGCGGCGGCAGTCGGGTCCCCGTCGACCGTGGCAAAGGCGGGCTGATCAATCTCTGCTGCCGCCAGGAGTCGTCGCATAAGCGCTTTGTCACGAGTCGCTGACGCTGATTCGGGTGAGTTGTGGGGAAGGCCGAGCTTCTGGGCGGCGAGGGCAGCGATAACCACGCCGGCATCGTCAACCGGGACGATCGCATCGATCGGAGTCTCGGTCGCCAGATCGACGATGGCCCGCGCCGCCTCTTCGGGATAGTTGCAGTCGATGGCGAGGAACCGTTCGGGCTCGATCAGCGGCAGCGACTCCTCGGCAGCAACCGCAACCTCGACACCCAGGGACTCGGCGGCGGCGAAGAAGTCAGTGGCGCGATAGGAGGTGGTGGGGATAATCAGCAACACCCGCGGCATTCGCGAAGGCTAAGAAATTCGAGCGGAAAGTTTGAGAGGTGGGGGGATAAACTTCAATCAGTGGAAAACGTCCTAGCCATCTCCGAGGAAGCGCTGGCAATGATCCGTGAGCTCAGGGATCAGGAACCGGGAGAGGGCGAGATCGGTCTATTTATCGAAGTGACCGGTACTCGCCAGGGCCAGTACGCCTACGAGTTGGCATTTATCCCCACCGAGGATGCCGAGGCAGAACATCACATGGAGCGTCACGGCGACCTTCAGGTGATGATCCCTCATCAGAGCCTGGAGCCATTGCGAGGCGCCTCCCTGACAATGGGCGAAGACGGATTGGCGATGGACAATCCCAACCGACCCGTTTCAAGTCCGTCGATGGCCGCTCCCCAGGGCACCCTCGAAGGGCCCATCGCCGAGCAGGTCAGCCAGGTACTCTTGGAAGCCGTCAACCCGGCGATAGCTGCCCATGGGGGCCGGGCAGAACTGGTCTCCGTCGACGGCACCATCGCCTATCTGAAACTGGGTGGCGGTTGCCAGGGATGTGGAATGGCCCAGGTCACGCTCAAACAGGGCATCGAGCGGATCCTCAAGGAATCGATCCCCGAGCTCACAGAGGTGGTGGACGTCACCGATCACGCTTCCGGGGCCGATCCTTACTACCAGCAGTCGAAGAAGTAAGGACTCCCCGTGGCTCTCGGGGAACCCTCTCCGGCTAGCCGGCGTCTGACCGAGGTGGCGCCCCGGCTCCTCCTTGTCTGCGTCCTCTGCGCTCTGGCCTTGCCTGCCGTCGCTCAAGAGACTGCTCCCGTCCGGCTCGAGGCTCGAGCCGGTCTGGCCGGGTATGTGGATCCGGAGCGCCCGATCACCGTCGACGTCACCATCGCCGCCGATATCCTCTTCGCCGGGGAGCTAGAGGCTCGAGTCGCCAGCGCTACCCAGTTGGTACCGGTTGAGATCCCGGCTGGGAGCGAGAAGACCTACTCAGTGCGGGTGGGGCTCCCGGTCGGGTCCACCCAGGTTCGCCTTCGGCTCTACGAGGAGGGCGCCACCGAACCGTCGGCCACCGCCAACCTGTCTCTGCGATCGGCCACCGACGAGCCGATCGTTGCAGTGGCCGGCTCGGACGAGCTCACAGAGAGGATCGATCGCGCCAACTTGGCCGTCACCGGACGCGACGTGATCGCCGCCCCGGCAGAAGTAGACGGCACTGAGTTCGGTGTCGCTCGCTACCTTGTTGTCGAGGATCCGGCCGAGCTCCCACCTGCCGCTCGGGACTGGCTTCGAAGCGGGGGGCGTTTGATCGTCGACCGAAGTGAACTTTCGGTTCTCGGGCTCGAACTCGGCAACCCGCTCGCCGCCGGGTCGGACAGTCACTTCGCGTTTGGGCGGGGTTGGGTAACGGCTGTGGAGGGACTTAGCTCGCTGACTTCGGATGAGTGGTCACGAATCCTCACTCCGCCTAGCTACCAGTTGGCCCCGAGGGAGATCTGGCAGAGCCCCGAGCAGATGCTCATGCAGTCGGCGGTGAGTGGCGGTGATCAGCGGGTCCCCTCGTTGCCCTGGCTCTTGGCGGCTCTGGTGGTCTACGCCGTATTAGTCGGTCCGGTCAACTTTGCCCTTCTTCGGCGCTTCGGGAAGAGAGAGCTCGCCTGGGTGACGATTCCGCTCCTGGCGTTCCTCGGCGTCGGCGGTTTCTGGCTCGCGGGAAGGCAACGACTGGCAGCCAACGTCCTCAATCACGGCACAGTCATCATCGCCTCGGACGAACAAGCGATCGGGCACAGCGCCACGGTGTTAGCGGTAGGCGCAGGTGGAAGTCGGACCCTTTCGACTCCCACCGATTGGGTCACATACCCGTTCGCGGCCACTCTCGACCCCTCCGGCCAAATCGGGCCACCCGAGCCAGCCCTTGCCAATGGCAACGGGGGCTACGTCTTCGCCCTCGATCAGCTGGGATCGGCCGGGCTCCAGAGCAGCTGGCAACCGGAGATGGGATCGCTTCCAGAAGTGAGTTTCAGTGCCAGCGATCGCCAGCTTCTGGCCACCGTCACCAACTCCTCGCCCTACTCCTTTTGGGCCTGGGGAGTGGTGGCCAAGGGTCGGGTCAGCCTTGCGTCCGATCCCCTCGAGCCCGGGGCCAGCGGCAGTGAATCCGTCGCTCCGGGAATCGCTGGTCAGCAGGACTTCGGCTCAGTGGGCGACGCCGTGATCAACGAACGCCAGCTCTGGAATGACCCCTACATTTGGAACCGGATCGCCACGCTCGGCAACGCGGCCAGCTGGTTTCTCGATGGTGAGAACAGCTACTTCTTCGGTTTCACAGACGAGCTCACACTTCCCATCTTTCTCGACGGCCGCACCGTCGAAGCCAGCGGCAGCACCCTGGTGTTGGTGCCGGTGGACCTCCACGCCACCGTTCCCGTCGAACAATCCGTCTCGATCTCTCATCTCGTCGACGCCGGTAACGCCAGCTGGGTGGACTACGGCCCCGGCTACCTGGCTATTCAGACTCGGCAGATGACGGTGGGTTGGAACCTTCCGGCCTCTCTCGATGCCACTCCCGTCCTCGAGGTAAGCAATATGTTCGGCGAGATCCCGGGACATCTGGAAATCTACGACTGGTCGGCCGATGAGTACGAAGCCATCAGCCCCGGAGATCAGATCAATCTGGAGCGTCACCGCAATTTGAAGGGCGAGGTTTTTCTCCGGGCCTCGACCGACGATCCGGACAACCTCGATGTGGCGTTCGAGACTTCGATGTCGCCGTACGGCTTCTCACTGGAGTGGTGAGATGGCGATAGCGACTCTGCGCGGGGTGGAGAAGCGCTACGGTCCTGTGCGGGCGATGGATGGCATCGACCTCGAAGTCCCCGAGGGTTCAGTGTTCGGGTTGATAGGTCCTAACGGGGCCGGAAAAACCACCTCGATGCTCGTGATCAGCACGCTGCTTTCCCGTGACGCCGGGCACGTGGAGGTAGTGGGTGTCGATCCGGAGACCAACCCGGGTGCGGTCCGCAAGGTCCTTGGATACATGCCGGACTCATTCGGGTTCTACGAAAACCTCAACGCCTCGGAGTACCTCGACTTCTTCGCCGCCGCTAACAAGGTCCCCGCCGCCAAACGCCCTGCCCTTATCGCCGATCTCCTGGCCCTGGTCGAGCTCGAGCAGAAAGCCGCAACCGACGTCAACACGCTTTCCCGAGGGATGAAGCAGCGGCTCTCGCTCGCCCGGGCCCTCATTCACGATCCCCAACTCTTGGTACTGGATGAGCCTGCCTCCGGCCTTGACCCACGGGCCCGAGTGCAGCTCCGCGAGCTCATCGCCGAACTCTCCCGGATGGGCAAATCGGTGATCATCTCCTCGCACATCCTTTCGGAATTGGAAGGCATTTGCACCCATCTGGCCGTGATCGACGACGGCAGAGTCAAGGCCCAAGGAAATCTCGAAGACATTCGCCGCACGCTCACCGCCACCCGACGGGTCTCTTTGCGGGCGCCAGACGAAGAGGTCGACGATGTCGCGCAAATTATCTCGGGCCAGCCAGAGGTGTCGGAGGTCGACGTCGAGCGGGGACGTGTCCGGTTTGTCCTCTCTGGAGAAGACGCGGATTCAGCCCGCCTCCTTGGTCTGGTCATGGCCAGCGGCAAGCACGTCTTTGATTGGAGGCTGGAGGTTGCCGGGCTGGAGGAGCTATTCCTCAGCATCACCGCCGGAGACGACGAGTGAATCCGGTCTTGCGAAGGGAAGTGCTGGAGCGTTTTCGCACCCGCCGTTCACCTTGGTTCCTGTTTTTCTGGACTATCGGCATCGGTTTGCTCGGCTACGTCTCCTACCTGGTCAGTCAGCAGGTTTCGACATCCATTCTGGGCAGGTTGCTCGCTACCGAGTACATGGGCCGTTTCCTGTTCCAGGCAATGGCGATTCTGATGATGACGAGCGTCATATTGGTTATCCCCGGGGTGACGGCGCTCTCGATCGTTAGCGAACGGGAGAGGCAAACGCTGCCGCTGCTTCAGGTGACCCAACTCACTCCGTTGCAGCTCGTGATCGGGAAGTTGAGCTCGTCGATGTCTTATTTCTTGTTGTTGCTGGTCGCGGTGGCGCCGGTGATCGCCATCCCGCTTTTGTTTGGTGGAATGTCCTTCGGGGACGTGTTCGCCGCCCTGGCGATGATGCTGGCGACCGCCATCATGCTTGGCAGTTCCTCAATCGCAATCTCCTCGCGAGCAAAGTCAAGCCGAGGGGCGGTGGCGGGCTCCTATGCATTCGCATTCGTTATCGGATTCATCACTTTTGCCCTCGTGCTGGCCGAGCTACTGCTGCTCAGGCCCTCGAACCAGTCGTTGATCCCGCCCCGTGGCCGGGAGTTCTACTCCTCGTGGCTCAACCCTTATGTGGGTATGGTCGATGCGATTCGGGTTCCCTTGCGTTCCCAGACCAATTTCACCTTCACCCCGTTTGTCCCCATTGATGCGCTTCTCTACGCCAGACAGGGCAGCGGCCAGGGCCTGTTCCTCGGGGGGATGCCACTGCTCGATGGCGGCGTTGTGGCGAGGGAGATGATCGCCCCGCCGGTGAATGGCGATGACGGTGCGCTGATCAGAATGAGAAGAGGCCCGGTCTGGGTACGAACTCTCGTCCTCTATGCCGCCATCACCGCCGTGGCCCTACTTCGAGCGGCGCAAGTCGTGCGAACGCCGGCACGTCGGATCCTTCTCTACAAACGGAGAAGCAGTGCCCCGGCTTGATCTCCGCGAGGGACCTGCGCTCCCCGCCTCGGTGCATGGCCTTGTCGTCAAGGCCCGCGGGAGACTTCTGCTGGCCGGCATCCTTCGCCTATCGGTGGCTTTTTTGGGAGTGGCGGCCGTCCTGGCAGCGATCCTGGTTGGTATAGCCCGCTTCGTCGTCATTCCCTGGGCTGAGCCAGTGGCCATCGCGCTCTTGGTGGGCTCGGTGATCCTCGCCGCGCTTGTGGCGCTGATTCGTCGAGCCTCGCCGGCAAGGGCGGCACTGGCGGTGGATCGACGCCTAGGGGGGTTTGACCGCGTGTCCACGGCCCTCGAACTGAGCTCGCGGAGGGATCACTCTGCAGACGAGCAACGACAACTGGCCGACGCCGACCTCTGGTCAACGGGGCGCCCGCTGGACGGGTTTGGAGCCGTTTGGCCCCGGAGACCGCTCCCGCAGCTGGTGATCGTGGCCCTTGCTGCCACGCTGCTGATGGCCCTTGTCCCTTCCGCAGCAGATGTGGCCCTTGCCCGGCGCCAGGCCGAGCAGCAGTTGATTGAGAACGAGATCGAGCGCCTCGAGGAGACGGCCGCGGAAGCACCCGAGGAGGTGCGGGAGACACTCGAACGTCTTCTCGAAGAGCTGGCGCAGGCAGAAGGCCTCGAGCAAGCCATCACCGCCCTCGGCGAGGCGCGTCAGGAGCTAGCCGAGCAGGCCGATCCGGCTGAACTAGCGCGACGGACGGCGTTAGCCGGGCTCGAACAGCGTCTCGCCCAGGAACCATTGTCCAATGGTGAGACAGCCGCCGAGCAGCTGCGCGACCTGGCCAACCGCCTTTCGGGTGCCTCGGCAGCAGAGATGATCGCCGCCGCCGCCGAGCTTTCGGCCAGGGCCGAAGACTTCGCCGGAATCGATCAAGGACTCTCCCAGGCCCTAGCTGCCGCAGCGGAGGCGCTGCAAACCGCGGCGGGTGATCGAAGCGCGGACGGAGAGGCCCAGGAAGCCCTGGAAGGGGCCGCGTCCGAGCTCGAGCGGGCAGAAGGAGAGGCTGGCGAAGCCTCCGGTCGTGGCGAGGCTCAGGCTCAGGTGCGCGACGCCCAGGAGCGGCTCGCCGATGCCCAACAGGGACAGGGTCAAGGTGAAGGTCAGGGTCAAGGACAAGGACAAGGTCAGGGTCAAGGACAAGGACAAGGACAAGGACAAGGACAAGGACAGGGACAGGGACAGGGTCAAGGCCAAGGACAAGGCCAGGGTCAGGGCACCGGGGGTGGCGGTGGGGGCGGTGGCCAGGGCGCCGGTGGATCGAGCGGGGCAGGGTCATCTGGGGGCGGAACCGGTTCCGGAAGCGTGGGCTCGGGGAGCGGCGATCACGATCCCGCCCGCGATCCCGAGCGGAGCCAGGTGTTCGACCCCGCAGAAGGCGGTCTCGGTGACGAGGTGCGGGTCGAGGTCACAGGTGGCAACACTCCGGGCGAACCGATCGGCACCGTGACCGGCCAGGGGATCGAGAATTTGCCGCTGCAGAGCTATGTCGACCGATACGCCGACTATCGAGACAATGCCCTTGACTCGCTCGATCGAATGGTCATCCCGCACAATTTGGCAGAGCTGGTCCGACAGTACTTCACGGAGCTGGAGCCGTGACGCCCGAGAAATTCGCCGAGACGATGGACGCCGCCCGCCAGGAAGTGGGCAAGGTCATCGTCGGACAGAAGGAACTGGTCGAGACGGTCCTGGTAGCCGCGCTGTGCGAGGGTCATGTCCTGCTCGAAGGGGTCCCCGGCCTGGGAAAGACCAAGCTCCTCTCCACCCTGGGCAAGGTTCTCGACGTTGAGTTTGGCCGCGTTCAGTTCACCCCCGATTTGATGCCGGCCGACATTCTCGGAACCAAGGTCCTCACCGGCAATGACTTCAAATTCCACGAGGGGCCGATCTTCGCCAACCTGGTACTGGCGGATGAGATAAATCGCGCCACGCCCAAGACCCAATCTGCCCTTTTGGAAGCGATGCAGGAGCGTCGGGTGACCCTGGGAGGAGAGACGCATTCCCTGCCCCGGCCGTTCCTAGTCATGGCCACTCAGAATCCGATCGAGCAAGAAGGGACCTATCCGCTACCCGAGGCCCAACTCGACCGTTTCCTCTTCAAGGCACTGGTGGCATTTCCTCCCGCCGACGACATCGTGGAGATCCTCAAGCGCACCACGGCCGGTGCGGAGGCAGAGCCGTCCGCGGCTATGGATGGGGAGGCCATCATCGAAATGGCAAAGTTGGTCCGCGACCTCCCAGCCGGATCGCACCTGCTCCATTACGCGGCCACGCTCGTTGGTGCGACTCATCCCGACAACGAGCTCGCTCCTGAATTGGTTCGTCGATACGTTCGCAACGGCGCCAGCCCGCGAGGGGCGCAAGCACTGGTTTTGGGAGGCAAGGCTTTCGCCCTGGCTGCAGGTCGGACCAACCTCGCCGCCGAGGACATCTGGAGAGTGGCACCAATGTCGCTGCGACACCGACTCGTCTTGGGTTACGAAGCCCTCGCCGATGGTGTCCGCGCCGACCAGATCGTGGCCGAGGTGCTCGAGGCCCACCCCGCTCCCGAACCGGTTAGCTAAGACGATGCTGCTCTCGGCCGAGCTACGCGGCCGGTTGGAACGGCTCGCGCTCGTCACCCGGAGCCGCGTCATCGCCCAGTGGTCGGGGCGCCACGCCTCCCGGCACAAGGGCGAGAGCCTCGACTTCGCCGACTATCGCCCATATGTACCGGGCGACGACTTCCGTCGTATTGATCACAACCTTTGGGCGCGCCTCGGAGTCTTGCTGGTGCGCCAGTTCGAAGCCGAGGAGGAACTTCCACTGCGGGTGGTGATCGACGCCTCGGCTTCGATGGGCTTTTACCGAAAGCTCGAGGTTGGAAAAGTTCTTGCCGGGATGGTGGCGTATCTCGGACTCGCTGGAGGCGATCGGGTACAAGTAGTGGCATTTCACGGCAGCGGCGGCATGCCCGTCACCATGGGACCGGCCGGCAGGCACCTCTCCAGGTGGCCCATGCTCGAGTCCTGGCTCGAGCGCCTGGCTGCCGGGGGAGGCGGTGAGTTGGCGCCCTCACTGCGCCGGCTGGCGGGCGAAGGACCTAACCGTGGGGCACTGGTCGTCGTATCCGACCTGATGAGCCCCGATTACGGGACAGCTCTCGACGGCCTCGGCGTCGGGGCCGGGGGAGTGGTGCTTCATGTTCTCGGTGATGAAGAGTTGGACCCGGGGCTGACCGGCGACCTCCGCTTGACCGATGCCGAAACCAAGGGCGAGGTTGCCGTGTCGACATCAGAGGACACGATGCGGCGCTATCGGTTGGCGCTCGAGAGCTTTGCCAGCGAGGCGGCGAGTCGATCCCGACGAGCCGGTCTCGACTACGTTCTCGTCCCGGCGCGGGAGGATGCAACCCACCAGGTGCTTGCCGCCCTGGCCCGAGCCGAGGCAGTGGGATGAGCTTCCTGATTCCGGCCGCCTTTGGCCTGGCGGCACTGGCGGGGCCGTTGATCGTCCTTTACATGTTGAGGTCGCGCCGACCTCGAGTGGAAGTGGCGAGCACCATGCTTTGGGAGAAGGCCGAGGTGCCGGTGTCGTCGGCAGTTCCCTGGCAGAAGGTTCGCTGGACCCCACTGCTCTTGTTACAGCTGGCGGTGCTGGCGGCTTTTGTGGTGACGCTGGCGCGACCGTTTTATCGGGAGCGCACGCTGCTCGGGCCACACACCGTTTTCGTTATCGACACGTCGGGGTCGATGGCGATGGCCGACCGCATCGGCACCGCTCGAGAACGCGCCCTGGCTTTGACTAGAGACTTGTCGGAGGCAAACCAGATTTCGGTGGTCGAGGCCAGTCCGCACCCGCGGGTCCTGGTCGCTTTCGCCCGCGACCCCGAGCTCGTGCAAGAGGCCATCGGCTCGCTTCGGGCGGGGGGAGGCCGGGCCGATCTTTCGACCGCCATCCAGCTGTCTCGGGGACTGGCTACTCCAGATCGACCTACCAACATCCTCATCTTCAGCGACGGGGGTGACGCACCTCTGCCCGAGGAGCCAGTAGTGGGAGCGGAGATGGTTCGCTTCGACGACTTCGGCCCCAACCTGGCGATTTCGGCCTGGAGCCTCGAGCCTTCCACCGAGGGAACTACCCGAGCTTTTCTCAATGTTTCCAATTTCGGGGCTGAGGATCGTTCGGTGCAGGCCGGGGTCTCGGTGAACGGTCTCGACGCCGGCCTCCTCGACTTGGAGGTTCCGGCGCTGGGTAGCGCTCGCCTTACCACACCCATCGATGCTGGTCCCGGCGACGTGGTCTCAGTCCGGTTGACCAACCACCAGGATGCCTTATCGCTCGACGACGAGGCATCCTTGATAGTCGGCGCCGGCCCGGAAAGGTTCGTAGCCATCCATGGGGAAGGGTCGCCCTTCCTCGAAGCTTTGGTGGATGCGGTTCCCGCCTTTACCACCGAAGGAGAGGGGGTCCCCGACCTCGTCGTCGTTGACGGTGGCCCGCTCCGTGAGATCGACCGCCCGACCTGGTTG
>DATFBM010000003.1:0-125524 GCA_035253825.1 Acidimicrobiia bacterium
AGGTGAAGGTGTTTCCCGCCACCTTCTCTGACAGCACCTTGGTGATGGCGGCGGTCAGGGTGGTCTTGCCATGGTCGATATGACCCATGGTCCCCACGTTGACGTGTGGCTTGGAACGCTCGAACTTGGCCTTACCCATTGCTCCTCGTTCTGTCTGACGTCTGACATCTCCGGATGTCTCATCCAGTAGCGGCGGGCAGACTCGAACTGCCGACCTCTCGATTATGAGTCGAGCGCTCTCACCGACTGAGCTACGCCGCCCCGAATCCGAACTTAACTTGTCTCGTCGACGGCCGGCACGCGCCGCCGAGCCGAGCCCCCTTGCGGAATCGAACCGCAGACCTCCTCCTTACCATGGAGGCGCTCTGCCTGCTGAGCTAAGGGGGCGCCATTGCTGGCCCCGCTTTATTTAATTGGGACCCCGTGCCGGGAGAAGGATTTGAACCTCCGAAGGCAGTTGCCGGCAGATTTACAGTCTGCTCCCTTTGGCCGCTCGGGCATCCCGGCAATGGCCCTTGATGCTAAACGTCCCCAATTTTCCAGTCTGACTGACCAACTGGGCCGCTCGGGCATCCCGGCAATGGCCCTTGATGCTAAACGTCCCCAATTTTCCAGTCTGACTGACCAACTCGGCTGCTCGGGCTGACCAACTGGGCCGCTCGGGCATCCCGGCAATGGCCACTCGGGCCGCTGAATGATAGACGGCCTGGGCCGGCTTTCTTATAGGACTTGCATCTGACGCGACCGCGAGAGGGCAAACCCGGTCACAAACGCCAGGACCACCATGATCCATCCCTGCCAGTAGGCCGAGACCACCAGCACCACTCCCACCACCATCGCGAGCACCGATGCCACGATCAAGCCCCGGGTCAATCTCGCGGCCAAGCGACGACGAAATTCCGGGGTGATATCGGTGAAGCCGCCGCTCCTCTCGACAAAAGCGAGCTGGCGCACTCGGCCCCATGCCAGCAATGCCCCCGTCGCCACCGGGTAGGCAACGGCAAAGGGCACCCAGATCGGGCGGATGACGAACAGTCCAATAAGGCTCAGAAGGAACAGAATCCCCAAGAGGCGTAGCACCCACCTGAGATGGCGCTGCGACCAAACCGGCCCCTGCTCGATCCCCAGCACCGAAAACAGAGCCGCCCAGCCGATCACCCCCGCCGGCGCCAGTAGGGCTAGGGCCAGGGCGATTGATGGGTTGAGTTCGATCAAGCTCCTGCGGCCATCGCCTGGAGTCGCTCGATTCGATCCTCGATCGGAGGATGGGTAGCGAAAAGGCTCATCATCCCGCCGCCCCCGCCAGCTCGGCGGAACGCCTTCAGGGGATCGGCGATGAAGAGCTGGCTCACAGCCGGATTCACCTGCATCGGGACCTGGGAAGTGCCGGCTCCCAGCTTGGCCAGCGCCGAGGCCAGCTGCAGCGGCTGACCCGTGATCTCGGCACCGCTTCTATCGGCCTGATACTCACGAGCACGGGAGATGGCCATCCGAATGATCATCGCCGCAATCGGGGCAATGATGATCGAAAGGAGGGCCGCTATTGCCGCCAGGGGGTTGCCTCGTTCGTCGCGCCCGCCGCCCATGAACAACGCCATCCGACCGAAGATGCTGAGCGCAGCGGCCAGCATGGCTGCCACCGAACTGATGAGGATGTCACGGTTTTGAACGTGAGAAAGCTCGTGCGCAAGAACCCCGGTGAGCTCCTCCCGATTCATTACCTGCAGGATCCCCGTAGTGACGGCTACCGCCGCATGATCGGGGTTGCGACCAGTGGCGAAGGCGTTCGGCTGAGGTGATTCGATCACGAACATCCGGGGCATCGGCATACCGGCGTGAGTCGTCAGGTTTCGAACAATCGAGAAGACCTCGGGCAGTTGGCTCTCATCCACCGGCTTAGCCCTTGACGCCGCCAGCGCGATCTTGTCGGAGAAAAAGTAGGCGACGAAGTTGAGGCCGACCGCAAGAACGATGCCGATCCAGAGCCCTCCCTCACCTCCCAGGCTGTAGCCGATCCAGAAGACCAGAACGGTCATCAAGGCTAGAAGTCCGACTGTCTTGAGGTTGTTGCTCATGATGGGCTAATCCTAGGAAAGGCCCGTATTTTTCTTACCAGGATCAGCGATAACGCCAGACGATGCGACCTTTGGTCGGGTCGTAGGTAGAAACGTCGACATCGACCTGATCCCCCGGCAGAATCCTGATCCCGCGACCCCGCGTCATACGTCCGGCGGCGCGGGCTCGAACGATTAGCCCGCCTTCCACCTCAACTAGATAAGCGGCGTTGCGCTCGAGGGACTTGACCGTTCCCGAGATCCGGATGTACTCGTCGCTGTCAGCCATCAGGGACGGCGCCCGCCGCCCCGGTTACCCGAACGGTTGCCATAGCCACCACCCGATGAGCCGGAGCGGTTGCCGTAGCCACCGCCGCCTCCTCCGCCGCGGCGATCACCGCCGCCACGGGGTCGGTCAGTCCTTGGTCGGGCTTCGTTGACGGTGACCCGCCGACCGTCGATGTCGGTGCCATCGAGCTCTTGGATCGCCCGCTTGGCCTCCTCGGCGTCATCCATCTCGACGAAGCCGAAGCCGCGGGAACGGCCAGTTTCGCGATCGGTAGCCACATTGGCGGAACCAACGGTTCCAAAGCGGCTGAAGAGAGTGTTGAGGCTCTCGGAGGTAGTGGAGAAGGGAAGATTCCCTACGTAGATGTTCATGTCGACCTTCTGATTCGGGTGGGGGCAAACCCACGTGTTCTTTTCGGGCATGCCCTAGGACGTCGCACCCTGAGGTGACATCGATAAGTAATACCGGGTCACAGTTTACTTGATTTCACTTTCAACGGTTGTCTGAGCGGGCAAGTAGTACCCGAAAATCACCCAAACCGCGCTCGTGGAGGAGGGTTTCACCGGCGGTTCGCTGGCTTCTGAGCTCCAGCCGATATGCCTCATCTCTCCCAGCCGCCTCGAGTTCCTGACGCCGCAATTCCTCCAAGCGGTCGCTCAGGCCCCAGAGTTTGAGAAAGTCATCCTGTCTCAGCAGCTCGCATTCCCAACCCGCCTCTTGGCAGGTGGCGAGCAAAGCCGAAAAATTCACGTCCGAGGTGATGTCGGTGGCGCCCGGCTCGTCGAGGGGGTGTGGACCAAGGTGATGAGCCCGGTAGGTGCGGAGGGTTCCCTCGGGGCGGCGATGGGCCAGATTCTTGGCCAGCTCCCCGTAGTCGATGATCAAGAACGTCCCAGCACTCAAGCGAGCAAGTATCTCGTCGAGCCAGTCGACGGCAGCAAGCTGACACTCGACCCAACCGCCCACGTCAACAGGCCCGGCGAAGCGCTCGATCCAGTCCGCTACCTGCGGTCGCACTGGTGCATCGACAAAGATGAACTTCTCGTTTTCCGTGCCCACCCATCGTTCTCGCCAACCGCTTTGGGTTAGCTGAGCCAGCGCTGTAGGCAGGTTGTCGACGAGCTCGTTGGCAATCACCACTCCGCGGATTGAGTTCGGGAGCTCCGTTATCGAAGCCAAAACTCGCTCTGGCGGAAGCACCGACCTCAATGCGAGACGTGCGGCCGGTGAGGCTTCGGCTGCCCAGGCCTCGACGGGGAGTTCCTCCAGCAACGAAGAAAGCAGTGAGCCCGAACCGGCTCCTAGATCTACGACGAAGAATGGCTCGCCGATGCGATTTCGTTCTGAGGCGACGAAGCGAGCCAGGGTGGCACCGAAAAGCGGGCTGACCTCGGGACTGGTGAGGAAGTCGCCGGCCGCCACTGATCTCAATTTCTCAGTGACGAAAAAACCTCCGGGTCCATATAGGGCCAGTTCCATGAATCGCTCGAAAGGAATCGGCCCCTGGGCTGCAATCTCCTCTCGAATCGCCTTCATTTCGCCATTACCGTAAAAGGGTGTTCCAGCGGTTTACCGACCGCGCTCGACGGGTGGTAGTGCTTGCCCAGGAGGAGGCACGTTTACTCAATCACTCTTATATCGGCACCGAGCACATCCTGCTGGGTCTGGCCATGGAGGCGGACGGAGTCGCAGCGCAAGCCCTGCAGCTGCAAGGCGTACAGCTTGGTGGTCTACGGAAAGCGGTTGAGGCAATGATCGGCCGAGGCGGAGACATTCCTTCCGGGCATATCCCGTTCACTCCCAGAGCCAAGAAGATCCTGGAGCTCAGCTTGCGCGAATCGATTGCCCTCGGCCATGATTACATCGGAACAGAACACATTCTCTTGGGCCTCATTCGAGAGTCCGAAGGTGTGGCATGTCGAGTTCTTGAACAAGAGGGAGTCGATTTCGACCGGTTGCGGATCGACGTAGTGAACCTACTTGGCCTCGATCCTGCCAAGCTCAAGGCGCCTCCGAAGGTTCCCCGCCGGCCTCGGACGGGCTCGTGCGTGCACCCCGCCGAGGATCTTGAGATTCGCCCTGCCGAGGGTTTCAGAACCGTTCGTTGCCGGCGCTGCGGGCAACTGGTCGGGGTTCTCCCTGCTGCATAGCCAATTAAGGTCGAGCCATGGACTTTGGCGTGATGATCTTTCCAACCGACGCCACACCGACGCCAATAGAACTTGGTCGGATGGCCGAGGACCTCGGATTCGAATCGTTGTGGTTCCCCGAGCACTCCCACATTCCCACTTCGAGGAAGACCCCCTGGGGTGGCGTCAAAGGGGCCGCTCCCCTCCCCGATTGGTACTGGAAAACGCTCGACGCCTTTGTGGCGCTGGGTGCGGTGGCGGCAGTTACATCCACCCTCAAGCTGGGGACGGGCATCACGCTGGTCGCCCAGCGCGACCCCATCTGGTTGGCGAAGGAGGTCGCCAGCCTCGATGTGATCTCGGGTGGTCGCTTCCTGTTCGGCATCGGATATGGCTGGAACAAGGAGGAACTCGCCTCCCACGGGGTGGCCTACACGGAACGACGGGCGCTGCTGCGCGAACGGGTGCTGCTGATGAAAAGCTTGTGGACAGACGAGGTTTCCGAGTACAAGGGCGAGCTGATCACCCTCGAGCCATCGTGGGCCTTTCCGAAACCAGTCCAGAAGCCACACCCCCCGATCATCATGGGTGGGGCGGCGGCGCCCAAGACCATCGCCGATATGGTCGAGTTCTGCGACGGCTGGATGCCGCTGGCGACCCGCCACGACATCGCCGGCCGTCTCGAGGAGGTCCGGAAGGCGGTAACGGCCGCCGGTCGGGACGCAAAGGCCTTCGACATAACTGCTTACAGCGCCAAACCCGAGCCTGAGTTCATCGAGAAGGTGATCGAGCTCGACGTCAACCGGATCGTCTTCAACCTCCCGCAAAGGAGCCCGGAGGAAGGAAAATCCCGCCTCGCCGAGCTCAGCGAGCTGATCCGGCAGTTCTAAACGCGACCCAGGGTTGTTATGGCCGTACAGCAGCCCTAACGGCCCACAGAATCAGAGAGCCGGGTGCTCGCGAGCCGACTCGAGCCACTTACTCGGCGCCCGCCCGAAGGGCTCGTCATCGCGGAGAAGGGCCTCGCGAGCTCTTTCGGCCGCGCGTCGAGCGCTTCCGACGAGTGCGGGTGGATACTCATAGCGAACCGAATGGGTGAGGAACTCATCCTCATCGAGGATCTCAACCGTTCCATCGAGCCGGCGAATGACGTCGAGATCCAAGTCGATCGAGGTCAGGCGATCGCCGTCCCAATCGACGGGAGTAGTGATGTTCACGTAGACCTCGTAGCTGGGATGGTTCCAGTAGAACTCAGCCACCCACCACGCATTGGGCGGGACAAGGCCGACAAAGCCCGTGGCCAGCGTGATCGGCGGCTCGGAACCACGTTGGGCCACATTTCCTTCGGGTGTTAATAGCCAGGTGCCGTAGGCGTCCTCACCCAGTGGAAGACCCGTGAACTGCCAATGTCTTCGATCGGGCCACTTCCTCATGTCGACCTGGACACCTCGGAGCTCACTCACCGCCAGGTCTACGGCTAGGAGTCGGATCTTGCGCGACGTAGAACCACATCAACCGGAGTTGAGGCCAGGTCACCGAGCTCCTGTACGTACTCGTAGCCGAAACGACCCTTGATACAGAGGTGTCCTTCGGTAACCGAATGATCCTGAGGCGAGGTGACCTTGACGATGCGATTGTCCTGCACGTGCAGGTCGAGATTGCATCCGACACCGCAGAACGAACACACCGTACGAGTGACGCTCTGACGCTCCTCGTCCCACACGTCGGCCTGCCGTAGCTCGTGTTCTGATCGGAACATGAGGGCCCCGGTGGGGCAAACCCCGATGCAGTTGCCGCAGAACACGCAGGCACCCTCAGGGAGGGCCACGTCGAATTCGGTCGAGATACGTGCGTCGAATCCTCGGCCGGCGACGGCGATCGCAAAGGTGTTCTGGGCGTCATCGCCGCAGGCTTCCACACACTTGTAGCAAAGGATGCAGCGGGAGTAGTCCCGTACGTAAAGGTTGTTGTCGATCTTGACGGGCTGGTGCACCGTTTCGGCAGCATCACCGACCACGGCGCCGTGGTGACCGGCGTGACGATGATCGCGGTCGGAAGTGGGAGGGGCCGGAGGCCCGAAACGGGAGCTATCGACCCCGTAGCTATCCATCCACTCCCGGGTGGGTTGATCGACCAGCGTCAGATTGACCGAGGACGCCAGCATCTCGAATACCACCCGGCGCGAGTGCCGGACGCGCTCGGAGTCGGTTTGGACGACCATGCCCGGTTCCGCTTTCCGAGAGCACGAGGGCACCAGGGTGCGGCTTCCTTCCACCTCCACAACACAAACCCGGCACACATTGACCGGAGCCAGCGTCTCCAAGTAACAAAGGGTCGGCTGATCCTTGGCGATGGAGCGGCACGCATCGAGAAGCGTGGCTCCCTGATCGACAACCACCTCGGCGCCATCTATGACCAGGGTGATATCGCTCATATCAGCCCCATCGCTAGCGCCGACTGCACCACCGACGCCGCTGTATGACCGAGACCGCAAATAGAGGCGTCCTTCATTGCCCGGTCGAGATCTGCGATGAGCGGTCGATCCATGGGACCCGAGTGGGCGCGAGCGACCGCCTCCTCGATTCGTACCGTCCCGACCCGACAGGGGACACACTGACCGCAGCTCTCATCTCGAAAGAAGCGAGCCACTCGGCGGACGATGTCACGCATGTCGCGATCGTGGTTGAAGACCATCACCACGCCGGATCCAAGGGTCACCCCCCTCGCTCGGGCGTCCTCGAACGTCATGGGCATGGAGAGGTAGTCGGAACCGATGAAGAATCCAGCGGCACCGCCGAGCAGGATGGCTTGCGGGTCCCCGACGAAGCCTCCGGCCAAATCGATTAGTTCCCCAAGGGTTCTACCCATCTCAATCTCGTACGTTCCCGGTCGGACCAGGTCTCCCGACAAGCAAAACAACCGGGTCCCGGTCGAATCGGGGGTTCCTACCGCGGCATAGGCAGCGCCCCCTCCGAGGACGATGGCGGGGATGTTGATCAGGGTTTCCACGTTGTTGATCACCGTCGGTCGGCCGAAGAGCCCGGCCTGGGCCGGGAAAGGCGGCTTCTGGCGAGGCTCGCCGCGAAAACCCTCGATCGAATTGAAGAGAGCCGTTTCTTCCCCACAGATGTAGGCGCCCTGGCCCCGGAAAACCTGTACGTCCACACCCCCCAACCATCCCGCTTCCTGGGAGGCAGCGATCGCAGCGGTGAGGCGAGAGGCCGCCAGCGGGTACTCGCCACGTATATAGATGTATGCCTTCTCACAGCCGGTGGCGAAGGCGGCGATCGCCATTGCTTCGACGACGCCGAAAGGGTCGCCCTCCATCACCACCCGATCTTTGAAGGTGCCCGGTTCGGATTCATCGGCGTTGCAGACCAGATAACGGGGAGCGGGCTCTGCGGCCACCGCCTCCCACTTCACGCCAGTAGGAAAGGCCGCTCCCCCGCGTCCCTTGAGTCCCGACTTCTTGACCTCGGCCACGACCTGCTCGGCTCCCATCTCTCGAGCCCGCACCAACCCCTCGAATCCGCCCTCTCTTTGGAAGTCGGTTAAGGAAGTGGGATCGACCAGCCCGACTCGGCGGAGGAGCGGCCCGGCTTGAACGGTCGCCGGCGGTCCCTCGACTCGTACCTCGTCCGCACCTCCCGCCCGCTGGATGAACATCGCCGGTCGGCGGTCGCATTGGCCGAGACATGGCGAGGTCAGCACTCCATCGCCATTGCGTTTGGATAGAAGGTCGAGGCCCCCAGCCTGACGACAAGCGATGTCATCGCAGATGTGAGTCACTTCCGCCGGTCGCGGCTCAGTGGAGATGAGGGCGTAGAAGCTGGCGACGCCGTATGCCTCGGCCGGAGGCACCAAGAGACGGCGGCTGATCTCGTTGAGGGCTCCCCGGCTAACCCAGCCCATCTCTGACTGGACGGCCGCCAGAGCCGGCAACAGCAAATGACGATGCCCTCTCGCCGCGTGACCGCCCCTCACCACCTGCCCGTTGCGGCTTTCGACCGGATCGATGAGACGGGCGATGACAGCTCGCTCGGCCGCGCTCGGCTCATCAGCCATGAATCGGAGGTCCATCAGACCGCAGCCTTTTCGACCCGCACCGCCGTGGCTTTGAACTCGGCTGTGCCCGACATCGGATCCCAGGCCTCGATCGTCAACCGATTGACATCAGCGGTATCGGTGTAGTGAACCGCCATGAAGACGAGGCCCTCCCGCAAGCTGGGGTCGATACGGGCCGGGACCTCGACCTGGCCCCGACGCGAGATCACCTGCACCATTTCCCCGGCTTCGATGGCCAGTCGTCTGGCATCCTCGGGGGAGAGGTCAATTGTTCCCCCGACTCGGATCGGCGAATCGAAGCCGCCCGACTGAACGCCGGTATTGAATCCGTCGAGGTGACGTCCGGTGGTCATCCGGAGCGGGAACTTGTCGGTGAGGCGATCGACCGGCGCCACCCATTCGACGGGGAAGAAGGGCGCCCGCGGCCCCTCCACTGGCACCCTCCACAAACGGTGATGGATGAACTTCTCGCCGGGATGGTTCTCGTCATAGCAAGGCCATTGGATACCTCCCAGCTCCTCGAGCCGGCGATAGCTCATCCCGGCGTGAAGGGGCGACACTTTTCGCAGCTCGTCCCAAACCTCCTCAGCAGTCGGCACCCCCCACCCCGCACCCATGGCTTGGGCCAACCGGGAAATTATTTCGAGATCGGTTTTCGCCTCTCCGGGAGGATCGATCGCCTTTCGGACCCGCTGCACGCGGCGCTCGCTGGAGGTGACGGTGCCTTCCGACTCCGCCCAATCGGCCGCGGCCGGCAAGACCACGTCCGCCATCTCGGCGGTTTTGGTCATAAAGATGTCTTCGACGACCATGAAATCAAGGCTGGCCAGGCCTTCTCGCGCATGAGTAATGTCGGCCTCGGAGTCCGCCGGGTTCTCGCCGATCACGTAAAGCCCGCGCAGCATCTTGGCGTGACACGCCTCGAACATCTGAGTCAGATGCCATCCCTTTTCGGGAGGAATCGGTCGGCCCCAAATCTTCTCCACCCGGCCGCGCAAGACAGGATCCTCGACGTCCTGGAACCCAGGAAGCTTGTTGGGTATCGCTCCCATGTCACCGCCCCCCTGGACGTTGTTCTGTCCGCGCAAGGGAACGAGGCCCGAGCCGTACCGGCCAACGTGGCCCGTCAACAAAGCGAGGTTGGTCAACGCGAGGACGTTGTCGGTGGCGTTGTGGTGCTCGGTGATGCCGAGCGTCCAAACGATTTGAGCGGTGGCGGCCGAGGCGTAGGCGATCGCGGCTTCTTCGATCACATCGCCAGGGATGCCGGTTATCTCAGTGGCACGTTCGAGGGGGTATCCGGCCACCGTTTGGGCGTATGCCTCGAACCCGGTAGTGGCGTTGTCGATGAAGTCTTGGTTGGCAAGTCCCCGCTCGATGATCACCTTGGCCATGGCGTTGGCCAGGGCGATATCGGAGCCGACATCGATCCCCATCCACATATCGGCCCAGCGGGCGGACTCGCTTCGGCGCGGATCGACGACATAGAGCCGAGCTCCGTTGTGGACACCGCGCAGCAGATGATGGAAGAAGATTGGATGGGCGGCACGCGCGTTTGAACCCCAGAGGAAGATGACGTTCGTCTTCTCGATTTCCTCGTAGGAGCTAGTTCCGCCGCCTGCACCGAACACTGCCGCCAGACCGGCGACTGAAGGAGCATGTCAAGTGCGGTTGCAGCTATCGATGTTGTTCGAGTTGAACGCAGTCCTGGCCAGTTTTTGCGCCAGGTAATTCACCTCGTTGGTGGCCTTGGAGCACGAGAAAATCCCGAGCGCGCCTCCACCGTGTTCGTCCCTAATCCGCCTAAAGCCGGTCGCGGCGGCGGTTAGGGCCTCGTCCCAGCTCGCCTCGACCAAGCGGCCATGGCGCCGGACGAGGGGCCTGGTCAAACGAACCTTTCGTGTCATCTCACCTCCTTTCGGGGCCTATGCATCTTGGCACAAGCGGGAATCGCCTGGCAGCGGCGCTCCTGGGCCTAGCCGGTTCTCAAGTGGGCAAAGGCGACGGCCGAAATTCCGTAGGTGACGGCGCCCACTTCTTTCCTGCGCCCCTCCCGCGTGGAATCCGATCTCAAGCGCCGGCTTATAGAGCAAGAGTCGCTGGTGGCATTGAGCCAGGTAGCCCTCGAGGGTGGCGACTCTTTTGCCCTGATGCAGGTGGCGGTCGAGCGTTTGGCTGCGATCGAGACCGTCGAGTTCGTGAGTGTCCTCGAGTGGATTGGCGACCACCGATTCATTGTTCGGGGGATGACCGGCGACCCCGGACTCATCGGAACCGAGATCAGAGACCTTCATCAGGGGACTACCGCTGGCCAAGCGGTCGCCACCCGAAAAACAGTCCTGGTCGAGAACCTGGCGGCGGATCCCAAATTTGCCGGGGCCAGCCAACTGCACACGAGAGGATTGGTGAGCGGGATGACCGTCCCCATCCCTGCTCGGGAAGGGACGTGGGGCGTGCTCGGGGTCTGGACTAGCCAGGAACGTCGTTTCAACGACGACGACAGCCATTTCGTTGAGGCCGTGGCGGCCCTGATCGGCTGGGTGGTGGCGAGGGGAGAAGTGGAGTTGCGCTTGGCCGAGGCCGTGCGGGAAAAGGACCGCCGGCTTCGTACCGAATCGGCTTTGGCTTGGTGCGCCCAGTCGCTTCTCGGGGACTACGACATGGGGGCGATCGAGACCAGCCTGCGAGCGCTGATGGAGGGAACGAACAGCTCCTTCGGCTTTGTCGATTGGGTCGGAGCCAATGGCACCCTTCCGTCAATTCGCCTCGGTCGAACCGGAGGGAGCGATGATCTCGACCGTCACTGGGAGAAGGTCAGCTGGGACGATCTTCCGACCCTGCGCGACCGCCTCCGCACTGGTGAGACCATTGTCTTCCGAGTTTCCGACCTGTCGGTTGGCGAGGCGACGCCCTTTCTGACCGCCCCCGAGATGGTCGCCACCGAGATCGATGTCCCGATCCTGGTCAAGGGCCGGTGGATTGGAACGCTAGGCCTCGCCGATCGCGACGGGCGACGGCAATGGGACTCGGATGAGATCAAGGCGATCGAACTCGGGGCTTCATTGCTCGCTGCCTGGTGGGAACGGCGCGACTACGCCCATCAGCTCGAGGAGGCGATCGAATTTCGAAATCGACGTATCAAGCTCGAGCAATCAATTGCCTCCGCTGCCCAGTTTCTGAGCCGATCAGCCAATCCGGATGACCTCGAGGACGCTCTGTGGTTCCTTCTCGATGGCACGGACGCTTCTGCGGTGTTCGTCGAGAGGAACGTCGAGCATCCCGAACTCGGCCTCTGTTCGCATGTGATCGCCTTCGCCAGGCGAGAGGGCGCTTCGAGCTACGAACCTAGCTATTGGGACATGATGCCTTGGGAAAAGATGCCCGTCAGCCACGCCGCCCTCTCGCAGGGAAAAGAGGTCGTCGTCACTCCCGAAGGCCTCGTCGGCCCCGAAGCGCTCACCTATGCCGCCTCGGCGGTGAAGTCCGAGATCGATGTTCCGATCATGATCGAAGGTTCCTGGGTGGGATTGATCGGTTTGGCCGACGAGCGAAGTTTCCGGGACTGGAGCGAGGAAACCCAGATGCTCCATACCGCGGCCGACATGATCGCCGCCTTTTGGGCCCGCCTCGAGTCGGCCCAGCGACTCGAGGAACTGGTCCGTTCCAAAGACGACTTCATCGCCAGCATCAGCCACGAGCTCCGAACGCCGCTCACCGCGGTGGTGGGACTTGCCGAGACGATCTCGAATCCAGAAGAGTCCCTCGGTCCGGCAGAGACCGCCGAACTCATCGGAATCATCGCCGAGCAGAGTTCAGAGATGGCAGCCATCGTTCAAGATTTGCTGGTGGTGGCGCGCTCGAACATCGGACAAGTGACGATCCGGGCCGAGACGCTCGACCTGCACGATCAAGCGTTGCAGGCTGCCAGGGGTATCCGCCTGGAACGCAACCGACCGCTCGAAGTTGAAGGCACCGGGACCGCCTACGCCGACGCGGTTCGGGTCCGCCAGATCATCCGCAATCTCCTGGTCAATGCCGGTCGATACGGGGGGCAGAACATCCGGGTGCGGCTGGAAAGAGCCAACAATTTCTCGCTGGTCCACGTCTGCGACGATGGCACCGGCATCCCCACAGAAGATCGGGAGCGGGTCTTCCAGCCCTACGAGCGCGCCCACCACCGTTTTGGCCAGCCCGCCTCGGTCGGCCTGGGCCTCACCGTCAGCCGCCAACTTGCCCAGTTGATGGGAGGCTGGCTCACCTACCGCTTTGAAGACAACTGGTCGATCTTCACGCTCGGCCTGCCGGCTCTCGAACCGCCCGAGTCACCTTTCCGCTAGAAGAGCCCGATCACGTTGCCGGCCTCGTCGATATCGACTCGCTGGTACGCCGGCGTCGAACCCAACCCGGGCATGGTCCGCATCTCGCCCAGAAGCGGATAGATAAATCCCGCTCCGACCGAGGCCCGCACCTCCCGGACCGGAACGGTGAATCCACTCGGCGCCCCCTTCAGGCTCGGATCGTGCGAGATGGACAGATGGGTCTTGGCCATGCAAATCGGCAGATACCCGAAGCCTGCCCTTTCGAAGCCCTCGATCTGGCCTTCGGCCAGGGGCGAATACTCGACTCCGCCTGCGCCATAAACGTCGCGAGCGATGATCTCGATCTTTTGCCGGATACTCATATTCAGTGGATAGAGATACGAGAAGTCGCTCGGTTCCTCGCAAGCGGCGATGACCGCCTCTGCCAGGTCTCGCGCCCCATCTCCCCCATTTGCCCAATGGTCGGCGGGCACCGCCGCCGACGCTCCTGCCTCAAGGGCGGCTTCACGAATGGCGTTGGTCTCCGCCCAGGTGTCAGTGGGGAATGAGTTGATCGCCACCACCACCGGTAGACCGAAGCGTTTCACCGTCTTGATATGGGCCAGCAGATTCGGCAAGCCCGCCTGCAGGAGGGAAAGGTTCTCTTCGGTGTAGGCCTTGTCGAGCGGGCGGCCGAGCACGACCCGGGGACCACCGCCATGAGTCTTCAAGGCCCGGACGGTCGCGACCAGAACGACGCAGTCCGGCCGCAGGCCGGAGGTGCGGCACTTGATATCAAGGAACTTCTCCATTCCCATGTCGGCGCCGAAACCGGACTCGGTGACAACGTATTCACCTGAGTGGAGGGCAACCCGGTCGGCGAGGATGGACGAGTTGCCGTGGGCGATGTTGGCGAAGGGGCCAGCATGGACAAATGCAGGCTGGCCCTCCAAGGTTTGCATGAGGTTGGGGTGGAGAGTGTCTTTCATCAGGACGGTCACCGCCCCGGCCACACTGAGGTCTTCGAGGGTGAGAGGTTTGTCGGCCTTCGAGTTTCCGAACACGACCCGCCCCACCCGCTCACGGAGGTTTCTCAGGGCACTGGCGTAATCGGCTCCGTCCACCAAGGCCAGAATCGCCATCAGTTCCGAGGCGACCGTGATGTCGAATCCGGTCTCGCGAGGCCGCCCCTCGTCCCGACCACCAAGGCCGACGATGACGTTGCGCAAAGCTCGGTCGTTGATGTCGAGCACACGGTTCCATTGCAGATCAAAGACGTCTATGCCGAGGCGCGTGAGACCCGCCTTCTGGAGGCCATCGTCGGACATCCGCGTCTCGTGATACCACCGGGCGTCGATCGCCGCCGCCACCAGATTGTGCGCAACGGTGATGGCGTGGATGTCGCCCGTCATATGCAGGTTGAACTCATCCATGGGCACGATCTGGCTGTATCCCCCACCAGCGGCGCCGCCCTTGATGCCGAACGTGGGGCCCATCGATGGCTGGCGGACGCATGCGATCGACTTCATTCCGAGCCGACCCAAGCCTTGGACCAAACCGATGGTGGTGGTGGTCTTGCCTTCGCCCAAGGGAGTGGGAGTGATGGCCGTGACATCGACGTATTTGCCGCGCGGATTGGAGCCGATGCGCTTGAGAACATCGAGGTGCACCTTGGCCTTGGTCTTGCCAAACGGAATCAGATCGTCGGGCATAAGCCCGATCGTGGCGGCCACCTCCTCGATGGGCAGCAACTTGGCGTCGCGGGCGATCTCGCTATCGGTCGGAACTGAGCTCACGATGTCTCCTGGTTTGTCCGAATCCCATGCCGGCAAAGCGGCTGGCCGCTTCTCTGACTTTCCCCGCGATCATGCTCGAGCCTTCGCCGGGGAAGCGATAAGACGGCCCATGAACGTGCATCGCTCCCACCACCCGACCGCCCTCGTCAAGCACGGGAGCTGCCACCGAATTGAGGCCTTCGGCGAACTCTTCATAGACCCAACAATGACCCTCCTCCCTAATCGCCTGCAAGCGTGCTCTGATTCGTCTTGGTTCGACCACGGTGTGTTTCGTATAAGCCTCCAAGGGCCGGCGAAGGTAACGATCAACATCCTCCTTCGGCCATTGCGACATCATGCAAAGCCCCGAGGGCCCGACATGCATCGGGACCATCAGGCCCGTGTAGTCGCGCACCTGGACGGCGTTGGGAGACTCGACCTGGGCCAGGTAGTGAACCGAGTATCCCGTCGGCACCGAAAATCCGGCCGCCTCCCCGAGGTCGTGGGCCAGTCCCCTCAGGTGCGGAATCACGGCGGAGGCAAGGCCGGCACTGGCATCGACCGCGCCGGCGAGATGGAGTAGGCCGAGTCCGATTCGGTACCTTCCGCCATCGGCTCTTTCCACTGCATGAAGTCCCTCCAAGGTGGCGAGGAGCCGAGCGACAGTGGACTTGGGGAGTTCGGTACGGGCGGAGAGGTCGGTGACCCCGGCCGGAGCGATGGCGAGGGCAGAGAGCACGGCGAACGCGCGGTCGATCGACTGGACCATTGACTACCGGCCGCTGATCTTTTCGAGCCATTCCATGGTTGGCCCGATCTGATTGAAGGTAAAGATGTGGAGGCCAACGATCCCGAGGTCGCTCTCGAGTTCGTTGAGAGACCTAACGAGCTTGGTCGGGCGATAGACCCCAGGGCGGAGAAGGCGCATGATGGCGTTCCGGTTCCTCATCAGGAATTTCATCGAAGTCCCCACACCGATTCGGGATGCGATCGCGCCAAGCCTGATTGGATCCACAACACCGGGTATTCCCAGCCGGATGGGAAGCCTGACCCCGTCCACACGAATTCCCCTAATCCAAGTAGCGATCGCGCGGGCGTCGAAGCACATCTGCGTGGTGATGTAGTGGACGTATCGGCGCTTTTCGATAAGGGCTTGTCGCAGCGCGTCGCCGGAGATGAAGGGGTGACCTTCGGGATAGCCGGCGATCCCCAACTCGGAGAAATGGTGGCCGAGAGATTCCATCTCCCGTAAGAGGTCAAGGGCGTCATCGAATTTGCCCGGTTCGAGCGCGTCACCGCCAACCACGAGTGCCCTGCCAATTCCTTCGGCTGCGAGATCGCTGATGATCGAGTCCAGCTCCTGTGTGTCCGAGATCAAGCGTGCCGAGAGGTGGGGTGTGACCTCGAATCCCTCTCGATGTAATCGGGTGGCCAGATCGACCGTCGCCACCATGCCCTTGGCCGGGGACGCCGTAACGGAGACCCTGGCCCCCGGCGGCAGCCGGCTCGCCTTCTCCTCGATGCCTTTCATGGGAATCACCTCGAAAGAGACATTGGAGAGAAGATTGGTCATACGTCTGAGTCCGGGAATGAGGCTTTGCGTTTGGCGACCCACTCGAGCAGTTCGATCTCCTTCGAGTCATCGAGGGCAGGCGGCTCGTACTCGGCGAGTAGCTGTTTCCACGACTCATTGGCCCTTTGCGCCGCCTCGCGTCCCCCACCTTCCTGCCATTGCTCGAAGCTGTTGTTATCGGCGAGTCGACTACGCCAAAAGGCGGTCTCGAAGTTGGCCAACGTGTGCTCGTTGCCGAGAAAGTGCTGACCGGGAGGATTGTCGATGAGGGCAGCGATCGCTTGTCCGTTGTCGGTGAGGTCGATCCCGTTGATCAGAGCCGAGGCCATCGAGGCCTGGTCGGCATCGAGCACGAACTTTTCATAACCCATCGTCAGGCCGCCTTCCAACCAGCCCGCGGTGTGAAGGACGAAATTGGTCCCGGCCTGCATGGTCGGGAGGAAAGTGGCGGCGCTTTCGAAGGCGGCCTGGTAGTCAGCGGTCTTCGAGGCCGTGAGGTTGCCCCCGCTGCGGAATGGAACCCCGAGGCGTCGAGCGAGAGCCGCCACCACGAACAGGACCAGTGCGGGCTCCGGGGTCCCGAAGGTGGGAGCACCCGATTGCATGGAGATCGAGGAGGCGAAAGAACCGAAGACCACGGGAGCTCCCGGACGCACCATCTGGCAGAAAGCCATGCCTGCCATCGCCTCGGCCAGGGTCTGAGTAGCGGTGCCCGCCACCGTCACCGGGGCCATCGCTCCGGCCAGGATGAAAGGGGTGATGAGACAGGCCTGATTGTTCTCGGCGTAGACCTTGGCCGAACCGAGCATGTTGTAGTCCCAGCTCATCGGCGAGTTGGCATTGCAAAGCGAGAGCAGCACTGTGTTGGATTCGATGAACTCCGCTCCGAAGAGGATCCGGACCATATCGACTGTGTCTTGGGCGCGCTCGGGTGCTGTCACCGAGCCCATGAAGGCCCGGTCGTGAAACTTGATATGCGACATGACCATGTCGAGGTGGCGCTTATTGACCGGGAGATCGACCGGCTCGCATAGCGTTCCTCCTCCGTGATGAAGGGAGGGTGTCATGTGGGTGAGACGAGCGAAGTTCTCGAAGTCAGCCAGGGTGGCGTAGCGGCGCCCGTGATCAAGATCGCGGACGAAGGGCGATCCGTAGGCGGGGGCAAACACCATGTGAGGATCGCCGATCGTGACCGTGTGCTCGGGGTTGCGAGCGTGCTGAATGAACGTTCGGGGCGCAGTGGCCATGATGATCGAGCGCGCCAAGCCGGCGGGAAATCGGACCCTGGTCCCATCAACGTCGGCTCCACCAGCTCGAAAGATCTCGAGGCCCTCGGGGAATCCATGCACCTCGACCCCCACCTCGGCGAGCAACCGATCGGCATTGGCTTCGATTAGCGACAGGCCTTCTTCGTCGAGCACCTCGACCGGTTTCAGCCGCCGGGTGAGGAAAGGAACCGCCTCTATTGCCTTGGCGGTCCGGGCCGCCTGGCGGGCCGCTCGACCTCCGCTTCGTCTCCCCGGAGCCTGTTCCATGATGCGGAATAACACTACATCCTGGAACAAGGCCTCATCGCCGGCGGGACCGGACGGCAACCCTGGGCTCGGGCAGAGGAAGCAGGGTTTGCAGCCGGGGATAGGCGTCGGTCTTGTGAGGTATCGCCATGGCCGCCACGAACTTGTCCTGGAAGGAGGGCTCGACTGCGGTCTCGATCTTCTCGATGGTTCGAGCCACTGCCTCGATTTCGCGGCGGGACTCGCCCGAGAGAAGGGCCATCATCGCTCCCATGCCGGCCGCATTCCCCGCCCCCGAAACCCGAGCTGGATCGCAGTCGGGAACCAACCCCAGCGCCATCGCGTAGACCGGGTCGATATGGCTTCCAAATGCTCCGGCCAGCCGGATTTGGTCGACTTCGGACACCCCCAGATGCTCCATCAGCAGATCACAACCGGCGCGGAGGGCGGCCTTGGCCAGTTGGATGGCGCGGACGTCGTTTTGGGTGATCAGGATCGCCGGCTCGTCGCAGAGCGTGTACGAGAAGGTCCGGCCTTCCCCAATGACCCGCGGCGAGCGACCCTCGTCGAGCACCACCCCATCGCTCGAGATGACACCGCTCAAGAAGAGCTCAGCGATGGCCTCGATGATCCCTGATCCGCAAATGCCGGTTACTTGCGAGGGGTCAAAGCCCTCCTCATCAGACCAGCCATCTTGTCCAATGACTCGGAAACGCGGCTCCAAGGTGTCACGATCGATTCGAACCCGTTCGATGGCGCCCGGCGCGGCCCGCTGACCCGACGAGATCTGGGCGCCTTCGAAAGCCGGCCCGGTCGGACTTGAGGCCGCGAGTAAGCGCCGATCGTTGCCCAGAAGGATTTCGGCATTGGTGCCGACGTCCACCACCAACATCGTCGCGAGCTGGCGGTGGGGTCCCTCCGACAACGTCACACCCGACGCATCGGCTCCGACGTGTCCGGCGATGCAAGGCAGCGTGTAAACCACTGCTCCCTCATGGACACCGAGGCCCAGTGCGCGGGCGGGCGTCTCCAAAGCGGCGGTAGTTACCAAAGCGAACGGCGCGGTGCCGAGCTGACGGGGATCAAAGCCGAGCACGAGGTGATGCATGATCGGATTTCCCACTAACGCGATCTCGAGGATGTCGGTGCGGGCGAAGCCGGCCTCATCAACCAGGTCGCCGATCAACTGATCGATCGCCTCGCGCACCTCCTTCGTGAGGCGCTCCTCTCCCCCCTCGTTCATCATGATGTAGGAGACCCGACTCATGAGATCTTCTCCAAACCGGATCTGTGGGTTCATCCGCCCGGCCGAGGCCAGCACCGCCCCAGTAAAGAGATCGCAGAGGTGGCCGGCGATCGTGGTCGATCCGACATCGAACGCCACCCCGAGTGCCAGATCACGAAAACCGGGCCATATCCCGATGATCCGGGAGCCTTGCCGCACGGCGACGGTGACTTGCCACTCGCCTCGTCGCAGCACTGCCTGCAAATGCGGTAACACCTCCGGTTCGAATTCGAGACCGACGAGATCCCACTCGGCTTCTAGGGCCGCCAAGGTCCGTTCGGCGTCGCCGGTTGGGCTCGCCAGATCGGGCTCTTTGACCTCCACATAATGGAGCCGAACGACCGGGTCCACCGGGAGCGAATCAACCTCGGCCCTCTTGCGAACGACCTGTCGGTGGACCTGGCTCTCCGCTGGAACATCGATGACTACGTCGTCTGTGATCGTGGCGGCGCATCCGAGGCGGTAGCCCGCCAATAAAGGCCGGCGACCGTGATATTCCGCCTCGGTTTCGGCGGGAGCCGAAAGTCGATCTTCCCGCCCCTCGATCCCTGGCCGGCTCCCCACGGTGATCTGACAGCGGCCACAGATTCCCCGCCCGCCGCAAACGGAATCGAGGTCAACCCCCAAAGCCCGGGCGGCGTCGAGGACCGTGGTCCCAGCGGCAAAGGTTCCCCGGCGGCCCGATGGGGTGAACACAACCTGGTGCGGTACGGTCATGGTCCGGTCAGTCGTTACGGCCCGCGCCGCCGATTACCTCGTCGGCGAGAACTCTCCTCCTCGGCGGGCTGTCGATGCGACCGGATCCAGCGAGCGCAGTGAAGGTCGTGACCGGCCAGCACATCGGCGGCCATCACCGCTTCCCGGATCGGAGCCTCCAATGGATTCGTGATCGCCGACGTCATTCCCGCGCCAATCGCCATCGTCAAGAAGGCGGCGTTGATCCCGGCTCGATTGGGCAAGCCGAAGCTGATGTTGGAAGCTCCACAGGTCGTATTCACCCCAAGCTCGTTGCGGAGCCGGCCGATCAATCGAAAAACCTGGCGGCCCGCCGTACCCATAGCGCCGATCGGCATCACCAGGGGGTCGACGACGATGTCCTCCTTCTCGATCCCGTAGTCGGATGCCCGGTTGACGATCTTCTTGGCCACCTCGAAGCGAACGTCGGGATCTTCTGAAATCCCGCTCTCGTCGTTGCTGATCGCTACCACTGCCGCTCCGTACTTGGCTACCAACGGCAGTACCTGCTCGAGTCGCTCTTCCTCGCCCGTCACCGAGTTGACCAGAGGCTTTCCCTCGTACACCTCTAGACCGGCTTTCAATGCTTCTACGATCGATGAGTCGATGGAAAGAGGTACGTCGGTCAAGGACTGCACTAGCTGGATCGCCTTAGCCAACAAAGCCGGTTCATCGGCCAGCGGAATCCCGGCGTTGACGTCAAGCATCGGGGCTCCCGCTTCTACCTGAGCAAGGGCGTCCTTCTCCACCCGAGAGAAGTCGCCGTTTCGCATCTCCTCGGCGAGGAGCTTGCGACCGGTGGGATTGATTCTCTCTCCGATCATCACGAAAGGCCGATCGAAGCCGATCACTACTTCCCGCGTGGAGGAGGAAAGGACGGTGTCTGTCACCGCACCCCGCCCTTGCCAGCGATGTCGTTTAGGACCTCAGGTGAGAACTCAGCTTCCAGCCGCTTCGCCTCTGCCGCCGCTTCCGCTTCGAGATCGTCTCCGCACGATCGAGTATCACGCGCCCACTCGTTGAGATACTCATCGGTGCCAAAGAGGCCGGCGTACATCGCTGCCCGGTCGATGGCGACTTGAAAGCGAGGCGAAAGCTCGCGTCGGGCGCTCTCCCGGCCCCGCTTCGCTACCACCTGGGCGGGTATGTCACGCCAGCGGATGACAGTTAGCTCGGCGCTCATGCCACCGAACCGGCCGCAGCTGCGATCGCCGGCTCGAAGTCTCCATAGCCGACATGGTGGTGCTCGAATGCGAGCCCGAGCTTCTGTGCCGCCGCTTGAGCCTTCTGCAGGAGATCATTCGACGAGATCTGCGAGAGATAGATCACTCGCCGGTAGTTGCCGAAGTAGTCGTCACGAAGCTCTGGCCAGCGGTCGAGGCCCAGCCCGTGCCAGACCAGGCGATCGAAATGCTTCACCAAGAAGTCGGTGAGGTAGAACGTGGCGGGATCCTCTTCGTGAATGCGAGCGAAGCGATCGGCTCCGGCGAAGAACTCGTAACAGTGGGCGCCGGGAAGGCGCTCGATTCCGCGCTCATCGAGCAACCGGTCGAGGGTGCCCCCGGTGCCGCAGTCGGCATAGCCAACAAAGACCGATTCGTATCGCCCGCTGGCCCGATCGAGGCGCTCGCGGACCGCGTCAGTGATCAACTGAGGAGTGTTGTGCAAGACGGCCGGGAGGCACTCAATGTCGACCCAGTCGAACCGGGCCCCTTTCAGGACATCGCCGAGCTCGCGAGCAAGAGCTCCACAGGCGATGATGAGGACCCGCCCGGTTTTCATGGATCCTCACCGGCGGTCATCCGGCGGGCCAAGACCAGGGCCTCTGCGGTCTCGGCCGCAACGGCCGCATCACGGCAGTAGGCGTCGGCACCCACTGCTTTCCCGAACTCTTCGTTGAGCGGAGCACCACCGACCAGCACGATGTAGTCGTCGCGGATCCCCTTCTCTTTCAGGGTGTCGATGACCACCTTCATGTAGGGCATGGTGGTGGTGAGCAGCGCCGACATCCCCAAGATGTCGGGCTTGTGCTCTTCGAGGGCGGCGATGAACCGATCGGCGTCGGTATTGATGCCGAGGTTGATGACCTCGAAACCGGCGCCTTCGAGCATCATCGCCACCAGATTCTTGCCGATGTCGTGGATATCGCCCTTGACGGTTCCAATTACCACCTTGCCGATGGTTTGGGCGCCGGTTTCGGCTAGCAATGGGCGCAGGACCTCCATGCCGGCCTTCATCGCGTTGGCGGCCAGCAAAACCTCGGGGACGAAAAGGATGCCGTCCCGGAAATCGATGCCGACAATGCGCATGCCCTCGACCAGGGCCTCGTTGAGGACCCGCTGGGCGTCCCAGCCGCGACCCAGCAGAATGTTGGTGCCCTCAACGATCTCGGGGGCCAGACCGTCGTAAAGGTCGTCATGCATCTGGTGGACGAGGTCGTCGTCGGCCAGGGAATTGAGATCGAGTTCTGCTTCAGCCATCTCCGTGTTCCACGATATGGGACGGTGCTACAGAGTGGAACATTAGCCGGACCCATTACCGTCACCATCGTGGCGCAGGCCCGGTTGACAGCTTTTTCGCATGGGGCTGGATGCGGTTGCAAGCTCTCCCCCGACGAGCTCTTCTCGATCCTTAGGCCCCTGCAATCGCACCCCGCTCTGGATGCGCCCGACCTCGTGGTTGGGCTCGCCACCTCCGATGATGCCGGGGTCTGGAGGCTTCCGTCGGGGGACCTTCTCTTGCAGTCGGTCGATTTCTTCACCCCGATCGTCGACGATGCCTATGAATGGGGCCAGATCGCGGCCGCCAACGCCCTATCCGACATCTACGCGATGGGTGGCCGACCGCTCACCGCTCTGCAGTTGGTGGCATGGCCACGTGACGGTCTTTCCTTCGAGCTGCTGGGCGACGTCGTGCGTGGAGGGGCGGACATGATGGCTGCGGCCGGAGCCACGATCATCGGCGGCCATTCCATCGACGACGCCGAGCCCAAATACGGATTCTCTGTCCTCGGGACCGCGACCGAACTCATCACCAACGCCGGGGGGCGGCCGGGCGACCAGCTGGTGCTGACCAAGCCCCTCGGAACCGGGATCGTTACCACCGCCTTGAAGGCCGACTCGTGTCCTCCGGACCTGGCGAAGCAAGCGGTGGGTCTGATGACCACTCTCAACGACCGGGCAGTGCAGCCAATGATCGAGCACCAGGCCCATGCTGCCACCGACATCACCGGCTTCGGCCTCCTCGGTCACCTCCGCGAGGTGCTCCAGGCCTCAGGAATTGCCGCCGTGATCGACCCCGACGCGGTGCCGGTCCTTCCGGGAGTCGTCGATCTGGTAGCCGGACACTATCCCGGCGGGAGCCGGCGCAACTTGGAGTCGGTTCGACAATTTATCTCGGGGCAACTCCCCGACCAGAACCTATTCAAGGTCCTGGCCGACGCTCAGACCTCCGGGGGCATACTCATCGCTATCGCCCCCGAGCGCACCGAAGAATTGGTATCTGATCTCTTGGAGGCCGGGTGCCCGAGCGCCGCCATCATCGGAGGGCTGGCGGCGGGCGCGCCCGGAATCTCCTTCGTCAATAGGTAATCACCCGATCAGCGGAGAACGCCTGCTCCACCAAGTCCTTCGGGGTTGCGAATCTTGCCTGCTTTGACCCGAGATCGGCCTCCGTCACACCCCGGGTAGTGGACGACGCCCGGGAGACGAGGATCGGAACTCCTTGGGCAACCAGGCTGAGGATATTTTCGGAAATGGAGCCGAGGCCGGGGGTCTCGATCGCGTTCATGACCTGGTCCTTCATGAAATGGACCGACTCACCGACGAAGAAGAGAGTCACCTGATGGCCTTCTTGACAAGCCGCCAGGGCAACGAGGCACCCCACCGCAACCGGAGTCGGGTTGTCCGGGCCGTGGGTCATCTGAACAAGCATCGATCCCATCAGGTCTCCTCTCCGCTCTGAATGCAATTACGTGCGGTTTCCGCATGTACGAGCTTTCGGTTTGGCGGAGGCGGACGGGAATCGAACCCGCCAGGGACCCTGAGGCCCCTCATCGGTTTTGAAGACCGAGGAGCCCACCAGGCGCTCGGACGCCTCCGGGAACGAGGCTACCCGTTAGCGGCGCGCTGTTCGGAGGTCGCCCTGTCGGAGAGTGATTCCCTCCCGGTCGGCATACTCGAGCAGGGGCACGGCGTACTTTCGACTGACGCCGGCTCGGACTCGAAACTCGCTGACTGTGAACGGCGCCTCGAATGAGCGAATCAGGGCGATTACATCGTCGATCGACTCCGACAAGTAGACGAGGTCGTCCGAAACCCGGACCAGCTCACCGCTCCGAGTCAAGGCTCGCAACAAGTCCGATGGCAGGCCTGCTTCCCCGATCGACGGTGGGGTGAGCGTCCGCAGCCTTTCTTTGATCGGGGGCCAGCGGGGATCAGCGTCGACTTGCTCTTGTTCGATGCCAGCTCGCGAGACGACTGAGCCGTGGCGATGAAGCATGGAGTTACGGTCGGTCAGCAAACGGGCCAACTCCTCACCAATGGAGAGGGCGCTGGCCAGAGCACCGAGTCCGATTCCGGCCTCGAGCGGATGGTCGCGGTGATGGGACTCAACCAATCCGACCGCCTTCTCTGTCAGGCGCTCAAGTTCTGCCGGTGAGAAGGCTACTCCGTCGGCTCTGACGCCCGCCGTGCTCCCACCCGACCAATTGGTGAGCGAGGAGGCATCGAGGCGCCCGAAATGGGAGACCATGACCTCGGCAATCTCGTCCGCTCCTAGCGGCAAGGCGCGGCGCAACCTTTGGCCGAGCTCGACAAGCGTGGCCTTCCTTGGCGGCGAAGGCATAAGCACCACTCCCCCCGCTGTGACCCGCTGTCGACCAGTCTCTCGCAAAATGAACCGATCTCCAGCCTCGACCGGCACTGGCTGCTGAATCTCGATCAATCCCAGGCCATCTGCCAGCAGTCGCAGACTGGCGGAGGTGGCGAGGGTCCCCAGATAGAGGAGAAAGGAACCCCGCTCGATGAGCTCCGGTTCATACCGGGTTGGGCGGAGGTCGACCAGCCACCTCTGAGCAGGGGTCAACGTTCCTGGGGCGGCCAATAGCGACCCTCGCCCGACCTCCGTAGCCCCTTGAAGGTTGGCTGCTACCCGGCTATCGGGTTGCACCGAATCAACCGTGCGATCGTTGGTCTCCAATCCCCTGATCCGAGCGGGCTCGCCGCTCGGCCAGATGATGAGCGTGTCACCGACGGAGAGACCCCCGCCCACCAACGTCCCGGTGACAACGGTGCCGGCACCGACCACTGTGAAAGCGCGGTCGACCCAGAGCCGGGGTCGCACCCCAGAACGCGGAGCGGCCGGTATCTCTTCGAGCGCATGCGTCAACTCCGAAAGGCCCGCCGAGGTCAGGGCCGATACCGGAATGATGGACAAGGCCTCGAGGGTCGTGCCTTGAAGCTTCACCCGGACCTCTTCGACCAGGTTGCGGGTTGTCTCAGGATCGACCAGATCCGACTTGGTCAGGGCCACCACCCCCTGGCTGACACCCAGGAGATCGAGGATGGCGAGATGTTCTTCGGACTGCGGCTTCCAGCCCTCGTTGGCCGCCACGACGAACAGGACCGCATCGACCGGGCCCACCCCGGTGAGCATGTTGCCGATGAACCGTCGATGCCCCGGGACGTCGACAAAGGAAATCCTTCGGCCGTCGGCCAAATCCATCCAGGCAAACCCCAGGTCGATGGTGAGCCCCCGGCGCTTCTCTTCCTCCCACCGATCGGGATCGCGACCGGTGAGGGCTTGGATCAGAGTCGATTTGCCGTGGTCGACGTGCCCGGCGGTGGCGACTACTGCCACGCGGCTCTGAGAGCGGCGACGACCAATCCATCCTCAGACGGAGGAACGGCCCGGAGGTCGATGAGGACCCTCCCCGCCTCCCGCCGCGCCAGGATGGGCGTCGGGCCCCGCAGGAGGGCGAAGAACACGTCGGGTCGATCGATGACGAGAACCGGGGAAGGGATTCCCGCTCCTGGCACCGATCCCGCTCCTGGCACCGAGGCTGACTCGGCGATGACGCTTTGGACCCCGCTCTGCGAGCGAAGCCCTTCGAGCCTCCCCTCTAGATCGCGGTAAGAGATGGAGGCCATCGACCAGAAGGGGATCTCGTGGCCTCGCCCGTCCGCATACATCTCGGCGGTGACAGAGAGAGCAGCGGCGGTGGGACCGTCGATGCGCAGCGCCCGGGCCAGAGGGTGTCGCTTCACTCGCTCGATCAGTGCCTTCCTACCGACGACGATCCCGGCCTGCGGACCTCCGAAGAGCTTGTCTCCCGAAAAGAGCACCAAATCGGCCCCGGCCCGGATCGACTGCCTCACTCCCGGCTCGGTGCCCAGCCAGACTGGGGGCGGACCAGCGAGCCAGGGAGTGGTCTCATCCAGGAGTCCCGATCCAACATCGAAGACCAGCGGCAGATCGAGCTCGCGGCTGAGCGCGGCAAGCTCTTGAACGGTCGCCTCCTCGGCGAAACCTGTGATCCGGTAGTTGGAGGGATGCACCTTGAGAAGAGAGCCAGCCGACTCTCCGATGGCCGACCGATAGTCGGAGATCCTGGTCCGGTTGGTGGTGCCCACCTCTCGCAGAATCGCTCCTCCGGCGGCGACGACCTCGGGGAGCCGATAGCTGCCCCCGATCTCGATGAGCTCACCACGCGAGATGATGACCTCCCGGCCCGAAGCCAGTGCGGCCAGCACCAGCACCAGAGCGCTGGCGTTGTTGTTGACGACCAAGGCGGACTCAGCTCCGGCAGATGACGCCAGGAGATCTAGGAGATAGCCGGTACGACGTCCCCGCTCTCCGGATCGCAGATCGAGCTCCAGGTTGCTGTATCCGGTGGCGGCCGTCCTGGCCGCCTCCGCCGCCTCGGGGGCGAGGGGGGCCCGACCGAGATTGGTGTGGAGCAGGACGCCGGTGGCGTTGATCACCGGGCCGAGGCGGTCGAGAACCATTCCTTCCAAGCGGATCCGAGCGGCGGCTGCGAAATCTTCTTCAAGTCCGTCCCGAGCGCGGTCGAGGGCCGCGCGAGCCGCATCGACCACAGCTTTTCGGGGGAGAGGCCACTCCCCGAGTTCTGTGACGAATTGATCGACGGACGGCAGATGACGGCGTTCCATATGAGGGTTACATTCTCGCCCTGTGAGC
The DNA here is from genome assembly GCA_035253825.1 of Acidimicrobiia bacterium. Classification (GTDB taxonomy): domain Bacteria; phylum Actinomycetota; class Acidimicrobiia; order Spongiisociales; family ZC4RG35; genus JACCTH01. The sequence goes on from DATFBM010000003.1 coordinate 26,918, forward strand.
GAGAGGTTGTGAAATGAGTGATCTGCCCACCAGTGCCCGGGTGGTTGTGATCGGGGCCGGGATTGTCGGTAACTCCGTGGTCGGCCATCTAGCCGAACTGGGTTGGCGTGACATCGTCCAGATCGACAAGGGACCTCTACCCAACCCGGGGGGGTCGACGGGCCATGCCTCCAACTTCATTTATCCGGTGGACCACAACAAAGAGATGGCGATGTTGACCCTCGACAGTCAGCGCCAGTACGAGGCGATGGGGGTCAATGTCACCTGTGGCGGACTCGAGGTGGCACGCACCCCCGAGCGCATGGAGGAGCTCCGTCGGCGGATGGGATCGGCCAAGAACTGGGATATAGAGGCTCATCTCGTGAGCCCCAGCGAGATTAAGGAGCTCGTCCCCTTCATCAACGAGCAGATCCTTCTCGGCGGTGCCTATTTCCCGACCGTTTCTGCCGTCGACTCGTTACGAGCCGGCACCATCTTTCGCGAGAACGCCCATGGGGCCGGTGCCCTGCAGACGTTCGCCAACCTCGAAGTTCTCGGTCTCGAAACCAAGCGAGAGAGGATCGAGGCCGTCGTCACCGATCGGGGCCGGATCGAGGCCGACTATGTCGTCATCGCCTGCGGTGTTTGGAGCCCCCGCATCGCCCGCATGGCCGGAGCCACTATCCCCCTGACTCCGGCGGTTCATCAGATGATCGACGTGGGCCCGATCCCCATCCTCCAGGACTCCGGCAAGGAACTGGCGTTTCCGATCGTGCGCGACATGGACGTCTACATGTATGAGCGGCAGACCGGAGGCTCGATGGAGGTGGGCTCATATGCCCACCGCCCGATCTTTCATCATCCCGACGAGATCCCCTCGCTGGCGGCCGCCCGGCTGTCGCCGACCGAACTTCCCTTCACCGACGCCGATTTCGACGAGCAAATGGAAGACGCCCTCGAGTTGATGCCCGAGATTCTCTCCACCGCCGAGATCAAGTACGCCATAAATGGATTGCTTTCGCTAACCCCCGACGCCATGCCCTTGATCGGGGAGACGGTCGAGGTCGAGAACCTGTGGTCGGCAGCGGCGATTTGGATCAAGGAAGGGCCGGGTACCGGTCGGGCGGTGGCCGAGTGGATGACCCATGGCTACCCCGAACTCGACCCTCACGCTTCCGATATCGCCCGTTTCTATCCCTACGCCCGCACCGAGCATCACGTCCGCGCCCGTTGCTCGGAACACTTCAACAAGACCTACGGGATCGTCCACCCCCGCGAGCAATGGGCCACCGAGCGCGACAAACGAGTCGCTCCCTTCCATATCCGCACCCAGGCGCTGGGCGCCACCTACTTCGAAGCCGGTGGTTGGGAGCGTCCCCACTGGTACGAGTCCAATGCCGGCTTGATCGAAGAGTTCGCAGTCGAGGATCGGCCCCATGAATGGGACCGCCGCTGGTGGTCCCCGATCCAAAACGGAGAGCACCTGGCGATGCGGGAGCGGGTGGGGATGGTGGACCTCTCCCCTTTCGTGATCTTCGACTTCACGGGTCCTGGAGCCCTCCCGTACCTCCAGCACATGGCGTTGAACAATGTCGACGTCAGGGTCGGTCGTTCGGTGTATACGCCGCTTTTGACCGAGTCGGGTGGATTCAAGGCCGACCTGACCATCCTTCGTCTGGCCGACGAGCACTTCCGCGTCATCACCGGAGCCTTCGACGGTCCTCGCGACAAGCATTGGTTCCGCCGGCATCTTCCTCCCGACGGCTCCGTGCAAATGGTCGATCTCACATCGGCGTTGGTCACCATCGGGGTGTGGGGACCGCGGGCTCGCGACCTGGTGCAGTCGCTGACCGATCACGACCTCTCCAACGAGGCATTTCCCTACGGCTCGACCGAAGCGGTCGACTTCGGTTCGATCAACGCCCGGCTGTTTCGGATCTCCTACGTGGGCGACCTCGGGTGGGAGATCTATGTGCCGGCCGAACAGGGTCTGCCGATGTGGGATCGGCTCTGGCAAGCAGGTCAGGACCTGGGAGTGGTGCCGGTGGGAGCAGGCGTCTATGGAACCACCGGTCGTCTCGAAAAGGGGTACCGACTAATGGGGGCGGAGCTGGAGAGCGAGTTCAACCCCGTCGAGGCCGGCCTCGCCCGAGCGAAAGTGAAGGCGGCCGAGTTCATCGGCAAGGAGGCGTATCTCAAAGCTCGAGAGACGCCGGTGACGGCCACGTTGTGCACGCTCACGGTGGAAGATCACATGTCGAAACGAGATGGGATCAAGCGCTACATGACCGGGCGGGAACCGATCACGACGGTCTCGGGAGAGAGAATCGTCGACGAGAAGGGGCGGCCGTCTTACGTCACCTCGGCCGGAGCCGGGCCTTCGGTGGGCAAGTATCTACTGCTGGCCTATCTACCGCCCGAACACGCCATGGTCGACACCGAGTTGGCAGTCATGTATATGGACGAGCTCTACCCGGTCAAGGTTGCCGTCGCCGGTTCGACTCCTCTCTTCGATCCCGATGACAAACGGATGAAGGTGTAGGCGGCTCTCCAGTAGGCGGTCGCTACTCGGCTAGGACCCCCGGGTTTAGGGCGTACGTGCCCATGAGGCTGGCCTGGTCGAGGATGTGCCCCTCTATGGCCTCGAGCAACTCAGCGGCCTCGAATGAACCATCGACCGAAGCGCGCTCTGTATCCAAGGCGTAGACGGTGAAGGTGTAGTGGTGGAGCCGCTCGTCGTTCCAGGGTGGACAGGGGCCGTCGTAACCGAAGTAGTCGCCTTCCATCTCGGCATCTCCGGCAAACCAGCCGGTATAGGAATTGAGCCCGTGCCTCCCGCCTCCGGGCGCCCCCGGACCGGGTTTACCTCGTGCAGTCACGCCCTGGGAGTGGGACCCGGCCCCGATCTCGCTCGTCGAAGGCGGTAGGTCAACCAGCAGCCAGTGGTAGAAGTTCACCCGGGGCAGGTCGGCTGGAACGGTTCGCCCCTCTTGGTTGACATCGGTGCCCACGCTCGGGACGTCAGGGTCGACGGCGACGATGGCGAACGACCGCGTCGCAGCCGGTGCCCCGCTCCAACGGAGGTGAGGATTGCGGTTGCCGGCAAAACGAATATGCGACTCGGGGTCGGGCTCGGCAAAGGCAAATTCGGACGGAATCGGCTTACCTGGCGATATCGAGTTGCTGGTCAGCTCCATCCTCCAACCATAAGCAATCGGCGGCGGCTAAGGGACCACCCCCCTCCCGGCTTCGCCGGTTCTCCTGAGGGGGGGAAATGGGAGGGGGAAATTGGTCCGGAATCGGCGACTCGAGGCCGAGAATTGAAAGCTGATGAAGCACGCCAAGGTCGAGCTACAAATGCCCCCAGCGCCGGCGGCCGAGGCCCACGCCAACGTGGCCTACTCGGAACCGAAGGTCGACTGGCCCGATCTCTTCATCTGGGTCGCCCTGGGCCTCTTCTTCCTAGTCACGACGAGAGACCTCCTCGCCCTGCACAACAATTTCTGGACCTTCGACTACGACCTCGGGATATTCGACCAAGCCGTCTGGCTCCTGTCACGGGGCGAAGGGTTCATCACCGTGCGAGGTCTCGAGGTATTCGGCCACCACGGTTCTCTTGCCCTCTACCTACTGGTCCCCTTCTACTGGCTGGGAGCTGGGCCCAACTTTCTCAACGTGGTCATGGTCTTGGCCATCTGTTTTGGTGGATGGGTGCTCTTTACGTACGGACGAAAGCTGCTTGGGAATGCCTGGTGGGCGCTCCTCCTGGCGGTGGCGTTTCTCCTCCACTTCACCAACAGCTGGCAGGTACGGGAGACCTTTCATCCCGAAGTAGTGGCGATGGCGCCGTTGATGGCGGGCTATGCCGCCGCCCGAGATCAGCGGTGGCGGGCCTTCGGGATCTGGATGGCGCTGGCAATCACCTGGAAGGAGGACGTCGCACTGGCAATCCTGATGGTGGGGATGCTCCTCGTGATCCGGGGCTTCCGCCGCCCCGGCTGGATAACCATCTTCTCGTCGCTCGCCTATTTCGTTTTGGTCACCCGCCTCCTGATCCCCGCCTTCTCGGATGGGGTGGTGTTTTACGAGAATTTCTACGGCGATCTCGGCTCCAGCCCCGTGGACATCGCCCGGACCGCTCTGACAGATCCGACAGTCGTCAGTGGCACGCTCGGCGAGCACGACTTCTTCGGCTACGTCCGTGATCTCCTGGCCCCCTTTGCTTTCGTGCCGCTCTTGTCTCCCCTGACTCTTCTGATCGCCGTTCCTCAGGTTCTGGCCAATCTCCTCACGGTTGTCGATTGGACGCAGAATCTTCGAGTTCATTACGCGGCGATGCCGCTAGCGGCTGCCTCCCTGGCAATGGTCGAGGGAGTTAGCAGGCTCCGGCGAAGCGGGCTGCAGAGATTCGCCTTGGGGGCCGTCGCCGCCATGTCGCTGGCCACGGCGGTCGCCTGGGGGACCCTGCCGTTCGGGGTCGAATACGACCGCGGTATCTGGCCCATCTATGGGAACGACCGTCGTCCGCTGCTGGAAGCAGCCGTGGGCATGCCCGAGCCCACAGCCAGCGTCACCTCCACCTACAACCTGACTCCGCACCTCACTCACCGGAAGGCGATCTACACCTGGCCCAATCCCTGGCGGGCCCTGCACTGGGGAACCGGGACCGAGCAACCTCCTGACCCCTCCGTTATCGAGTGGCTGGTGATCGACAAAACGGTGCTCGGCGACTCGGTAGCCGAGTTCGAGACGGTCATCGCCGAGGAGTCGTGGGACGTCCTGATGGACGAGAGTGGCGTCTTCGTGGCCAGACGCGTTCCCTAGCTGGAGCCGATACCGTTGCTGGGGTGAAGATCCTGGTCTGCGTCAAGCGAGTTCCCGCTCCCGGGGCGCGCATCAACCTCGCCCCTGATTCCCGGTCGATCGACGCCCGACATCTGTCTTTCACGGTCAGCCCTCATGAAGAATGCGCGGTCGAGGAAGCCATTCGTCTCAAAGAGTTACAGGGGGGATCGGTCACCATCCTCACCCTGGGAAATGCTGAGGCCGAAGAGCAGCTTCGCTACGCGATCTCAGTCGGAGCCGATGAAGCGGATCTGATCACCGCCGACGAAATCGACATCGACCCGCAGGCGACCGCCTCCGCCTTGAGCGAGCGCATCACCGAACTCGAGGGTGCAAGCGATCCTTTCGACCTGATCCTGGTCGGGAATGAGTCGGCCGATGCCGGTGGATATCAAGTGGGTGTTCGGATAGCTCATGCCCTCGGCCGGCCCGTCATTAGCGGGATCAAGGGGCTCAAAGTCGAGGATCAAACGATCGAGGCGCGAAGGGAGATAGACGGAGGGTTTGAGATCTATCGCCTACCGCTCCCGGCCATCGTGGCGGTCAAGGAAGGTATCAACCTCCCCCGTTATCCCACCCTGCCGGGTCGCCTTCGAGCGAAAAAAGCAGAGGTCAGGAAAGTCGCTTATCAGCTGAAGAGGGGAGGATTGACCATGGTTTCCCTTGCTACTCCGGTCGAGCAACAGACGGCCACCCGAGTCTTGGGCCGGGGAGCCGAAGCCGCACCAGCGGTAGTCGATCTCTTCGAGGAGCTCGGGCTCCTGTGAGCAGGGTCCTGGTTCTTGTCGGCGAGTCCGAAGAGCTCGACCGCCAGGCATTATCGCTGGCGTCCACCCTCGGCTCAGTCGAGCTGGTGTCGGTTGGCCCGACCAAAATCGGAGGAGCCGACAAGGCATGGCAGATCGAAAGCCCGGTCCTCTCCGACTACGCCCCGGAAGCCATCGCCGAGAGCTTGGCCCAGCTGATTGGACAGGAACTGCCTTCGGCAGCCATCGCTTCCGGCACCGAGCGCAATAACGAGATCATGGCGCATCTGGCGGCGCTGCTCGACCTGCCGCTCGCCACCAACGTCCTCACCGTTAGTGCCGACAGCGAGGACTGGCGGCTCACCAGGGTGCGCTGGGGAGGGAGCCTGATCGAGGAGGCCACCCTTTCAGCTTTTCTCAAGCTTCTGACGGTGGCACCCCATTCGCAGCCCGTGTGGGAGGGATCCGGAACGCCTGCTCTTGAGATATTCGAACCGGAGTTGGGAGACGAGTTGGGTAGAACGCGGGTCCGAGAACGGGTGACCCTTGACGAAGGGATCACCCTCACGACGGCGCCGGTGATCGTGAGCGGCGGGCGCGGGGTGGGCTCGGCGGAAGGATTCGCCGTGCTCGAGGAACTTGCCGGCCTTCTCGGGGGGGCGGTTGGGTGCTCGCGAGTGGTGACCAACAACGGATGGCGATCGCATCGGGACCAGGTGGGGCAAACGGGCACCAGGGTGGCACCCCAGCTCTACATGGCCTGCGGGATCTCGGGCGCGATCCAGCATTGGGTGGGGATGATGGCGGCCAAGAAAGTGTTGGCAATCAACACCGATCCCGAGGCTCCGATGGTGACCAAGGCCGACTACGCCGTGATCGGAGATCTCCACGAAGTGCTTCCCGCCATCATCGCCGAGATCAGACGGCGCCAGGAGAACTGATGAAGATGCCAAAGCCGAGTAATGCGGCCAGAGAATTGTTCCAGAGGCTGTTGCCGGAAGCCCCCGACGTCACCCAACGGCCGATGTTTGGCCAACTAGCCGGTTTCGTCAACGGAAACATGTTCTTGTGCCTGTTCGGGGACCGAATAGCTGTCAAGCTCTCCGGGCCGAAGGCAGACGAGTTGATGGCGATCAAAGGGGCGGGACCCTTTGTTCCCATGGAAGGCCGACCCATGAAAGGCTACGTGGTATTGCCGCTGGACTGGCACGGCAATTCCGACTTGGCCGACTATTGGGTTGAGCAGTCCCTCGCCTACGTCCGTACTCTCCCGCCCAAACTGCCGAAAAAGAAGAAGTAGTCGATGGACGTTCTCAAGGCCAGTCACCGGGGGCGACTTGATCAGGAGCTGATTCTGTGGCTGACCACCGTTCGTCCTAATGGACAGCCCCAGACATTGCCGGTCTGGTTCGTGATCGATGGCCCCGATCTCCTGGTGTGGTCGCAGGAAGGGGCTCGCACCAAGAATCTGGCCGGGAATTCGTTGGTCTCGGCCCATGTCAACGACAACGGCACCGGAGGCAACATCCTCAGCATCGAAGGAGAGGCGGTCATCGAGCCTGGTTTGGGGCTTCCCAGCCAGCACGCCCCGTATGTCAAGCGCTATCAGCGACGGATGGATAAATCCCGATGGAGTTGGGACTGGTTCGACAGCGTTTACAAGGTCCCGATCCGGATCAGCCCCCGGAAGGTTCGGACGGGGTGAGGCCGATTCCGGCGGGGATTCGGCTCGGAGAAAGGATCCCGTCCGCCAGCCCATAGGCCACCGCTTCCTCGGCGCTCATCCAGTGGTCACGATCGGTGTCCTTCTCCACCCTTTCGATTGGCTGGCCGGAATGTTGGGAAAGAATCCTCACCATCGTCTGGCGGTGCCGGACGATCTCACGAGCATGAATCTCGATATCGCTCGCCTGCCCCTCGATTCCCCCGACCACATGAGGCTGGTGGATCAGCACTCGGGCGTGGGGCAAGACCATTCGCTTCCCTGGAGCACCGGCAACCAGGATGACCGCCGCTGCCGAAGCGGCGAGACCGATACAGGTCGTGGCCACTTCTGGGCGAAGGCTCTGGATGGTGTCGTAGATCGCCATCATCGCCGATCCCTCACCCCCGGGTGAGTTGATGTAGAGATGAACGTCTTTGTCGGGGTCCTCGGCCTCGAGATAAAGGAGCTGGGCGACGATGAGATTGGCCACCTCGGCGTCCAGCTGACGCCCAAAGAAGACAATTCGCTGACCGAGGAGCTGGGAGTAGATGTCGTAAGCCCGCTCACCTCTTGGGGTCTGTTCGATGACCGTCGGTATCAACATGGCTATCCTCCTGTGCAACCTTATGGTTGCAGACCAGCCTACACCAAACGCAACCGAGGGGTTGCACGTGAACCCCTTGCCAAAGGTGGAGCGATCCTTGCATCTCGACCGAGCTCCAGCCGAGCTGTGGGAGCACCTCGTCCGCGGCGAAATGGCATCGGTGTGGATGGGAGGGGAGATGACTATCGCCCCCCGCTTGGGCGGACCAGTGTCGCTGACCGTCGGGGGACGCCCCCCAGTCTTCGGCACGGTCGAGGAAATCCTCCCCGGCCGCTCGATCACGTGGACCTGGCGCACCGCCGAGAGTGAGCCCACCCAGGTGGTGTTGAACATCGAAGCCGACGGCGAGGGCTCGCTGCTCAAGGTGAGTGAGGAGCTCATTCCCTACGAAATCGTCATCATTCCCCCGGTCCTCAATTGATGGACGTGTTCTCCGCCCTTTCCGACCCCACTCGTCGAGAGTTGATCCGCAACCTCGCTGAAGGTCCCGCCACGGCCACCCAGCTCTCCCGGCAGTTCCCGATCAGCAGGCAGGCGATCACGAAGCATCTCGCCGCCCTCGATGAGGCCGGCCTGGTCGACCGCAACGCCTCGGGCCGCGAGATTCGCTATTCCCTCCGAACCGAGCGCCTGGATGAGGTTTCCCTATGGGTAGCCGAGGTCGGCGCCAGCTGGGACCAGCGGCTCGCCAAACTGAAGGACCAGATCAGCTGACGTGTCTGGGGGCCGAAACCGTTGTCCAGCAACGATTACAGCCCTGGGTCGCGATGTTCCTTACCAGAGGCTGCCGGCGGAGACCCGGAGGTCCTCCATTGTGATCCCCTTGGCCCCGTCGCTACAGAGAAAGAGGGCCAGGGCTCCGATCTCGGTCGGGGAGATCAACCGGCCCTGGGGGTTGGACTTCTCGACATCGGCCACATAGTCGTCGCCGGTGCGTTGCTCGTGCTCGGCGATGTCTGTCATCCACGCCCGGCCGAAAGAGGTATCGACCCAAGTGGGGCTGATGGCGTTGCAGGTAACCCCGTGGGGCGCCCCCTCCAAGGCCACCGCCCGAGTCAGTCCAACCACTCCAGCTTTTGATGCGCAATAGGCGCCCGAGGTGGCAGCCCCCACCGAGGCCGCGGTCGAGGCGAGGTTGACGATCCTCCCCCACTTGCGTTCGATCATCGAGGGCAAGACCCGCTTGATGGTTCGATAGGTGCCGTTGAGGTTCACGTCGATGACCTTGTTCCAGAGTCCGTCGTCATGCCCGACGATGGTTTGCTCGGCGGTGATGCCAGCGGCGTTTACGAGGATGTCCACCGGACCGAAGCGCTCGACGGTGGCACGACAGAAAGCGTCGACCGACTCGTCGGAGGTGACGTCGAGATTCATCCCCAAAGATTCTGAGCCCAACTGCGAGAGGGCACGGTCCAGCTGCTCTTGTCCCGGCAGATAGGTGAGCTCGCCATCGGCACGCTGCCCGCCGGCGAGGAGGGATCCGATCGCCAGTCGGGCGCCGGCCCCGGCCAGGGCAGAGGCAATCGCCAGCCCCATGCCGGAGGCGCCGCCGGTGACCATGGCGGTCCGACCCGCCAGGAATTTGTCAGCCACGTTGTCTCCTTGGATTAGTTGTTCGAGTTAGTACGGCGCCGCAACGTCGCCCATCTCCACGTAGACGCTCTTCAGCTGCGTGTAGTGGCCGATGGTGGTGAGGCTGTTCTCGCGTCCGATGCCCGATTGCTTGTACCCCCCGAAGGGCATCTCGATCGGAGTGACGTTGTAATTGTTGATCCAGGTGGTGCCGGCCTCGAGTTTGGCGACGACGCGATGAGCTCTGGTGATGTCGCGGGTGAAAACGCCGGCCGCGAGCCCGTAGTCGGTGTCATTGGCCCGAGCGATCACTTCGTTCTCGTCGAAAAAGGTCAAGATGGCCATCACCGGTCCAAAGATCTCCTCGCGAACGATCTTCATGTCGTCGCTGCAGCCATCGAAAACAGTGGGCTCGACAAAATATCCGTTCCGTAGCTCGGGATCGTCCGGGCGACCACCGCCAATGAGGACCTTGGCCCCGGCTTTCTTGCCGGCCTCGATATAGGCCAGCACCTTGTCGAGATGCTCTTGGGAGATGAGTGCCCCCACATGGGTATCGGGATCCATGGGGTCGCCGATCCTCATCTTGGAGGTGCGGGTAACCAGCCTGTCGATGAATTCGGAGTGCACGTCCTCATGGACGAAGACGCGGGTGCCGTTGGAGCAGATCTCCCCCTGGGTATAGAAGTTGGCCATCAGGGCGGCCGAGACGGCGTTGTCGAGATCAGCGTCTTCGAAAACTATGAGCGGCGACTTGCCCCCCAGCTCCAGAGTGACGTTCTTCAACGTCGAAGCGGCATTCGCCATCACCAGCTTTCCGGTTCCAACCTCCCCGGTGAGCGAAACCTTGGCAACCCCGGGATGGGAGACCAAGGCCTCTCCGGTTCGGTGGTCGCCCTGCACAACGTTGAAGACCCCATCGGGCAGACCGGCTTCGGTGTAGATCTCCGCTAGTCGCAAGGCGGTGAGGGGGGTGAGCTCGGCGGGCTTGAAGACCATCGAGTTGCCACAAGCGAGGGCCGGTCCCGACTTCCAGCAGGCGATCTGGATGGGGTAATTCCAAGCCCCGATCCCAGCGCATACCCCGAGCGGCTCCCGGCGGGTATAGATCCAAGAGTTGGCGAGTTGAAAGGTTTCGCCGTGGATCGAGGCCGCCAACCCGGCGTAATACTCGATGGCGTCGGCTCCCGAGAGGACATCGACCGCGACGGCCTCTTGCCAGGGTTTGCCGGTGTCTGCCACCTCGAGCCGGGCGAGTTCCTCGTTGTATCGACGGAGCAGAGCCACCGCCCGGTTGAGAATCCGACCCCGTTCTGCACCGCTCAGTTGCCTCCACAACTCAAACCCTTCCCGAGCCGATGCCACGGCCCGGTCAACATCGTCGGGGCCGGCGTGTTGGACCTGGCAAATCACCTCGCCGGTGGCCGGATTGATGGTTTCGAACGTCTCGCCACTGGTGGCGTCGGTCCGCCGGCCCGCGATAAAGAGACCTTGTTCCGGCAGCTGCATAGAACGGAACGCTACTAGTGACCGGAAGGAGGCTGCAGACGCTGGGCCCAGGCCTGGGTGAGACGGTCGAGGATGATCGCCATGACCACGATGGCGAACCCGACCTCAAAACCGAGGCCAGTCTCGTTGCGAGTAACGGCGTTGATGGTCTCGAACCCAAGGCCACCACCACCCACGAGACCGGCGATGATCACCATCGCCAGCACCATCATGATCACCTGATTGACGCCCGCCATGATCGTGGGGGCAGCGAGGGGGATCCGCACCCCAAGCATGGTCTGGCGGCGGGTAGCGCCAAAGGTCTGGGAAGCCTCGATGGCTTCGCTGGGAACCTGACGGATCCCAAGGGCGGTGATCCGGATCCCCGGCACGATCGCGTAGAGGACCGAGGCGATAATTCCCGGCACCTGGCCGACGGTGAAGAGCATGACCACCGGAATTATGTAAACGAAGGAAGGCACGGTCTGAAGGAAGTCGAGGATCGGGCTGAGAACCTTCTCGACTCGCGGACGCCGACCTGCCCATATCCCGAGGGGAACTGCGATTGCAACCGAGGCCACGACAGCCGCCACCACCTGAATCAAGGTGATGATTGATAACTCCCACATCCCCATGAATCCCACCAGCAGGAGGGCGACCGCCACGAACAGAGCCAGACCGAGCCCTCGCACCCTCCAGGCCAGCCAGGCTGCGACGAAAATCAGGACCGGCCAGGCGACCACATCGAGTAGGAAGTCGCGGGCGGGTATCAGGAGGTCGGCGACGATGAAGTCGTTAAGCGGCCTGGTGATGAAGGAGAGGTTGTCCCGCGCCCAGATCACCAGATTGTCGAGCGGATCCAGGATCCGGACTCCGAATACCTCCGGGAAGGCGATGGCACCGATCGTCCGCCCCACGACAATCAAGACCGTCAAGCCGAGAAGGGCCCCCAGCACCCAGCGTTTGTCAACTTGTTTGGTGCGGTCGGTTTCCGCCAGGGATCGGCCGATCCGGTCCAGGACCATTGCTACCGCCACAATGGCGAGGCCGGCTGCCAGGCCCCGCCCGGGGCTTCGGACTCGAAGTGTGTCCATAACCACCTGACCCAGGCCGCCGGCGGCGAGCAAGGTGGCCAGAACAACGATCCCGAGAGCCATCATGATCGTCTGGTTGACGCCGGTCATGATGGTGGGCATGGCGATCGGGGTTTGAACCTTGAAAAGGGTCTGGCGACGGCTCGAGCCGAACATCTTCGAAGCCTCGACCGTCTGCGATGGGACCCGCAAGATGCCGAGAGTGGTCAGGCGCACAACCGGCGGCAGGGCGTAGATCACCGTGGCGATAGTCGCCGGCACCTTTCCGATCCCGAAAAAGAGAATCATCGGAAGGAAATAGACAGGAGCAGGAATCGTCTGCATAGCGTCGAGTAGCGGTCTCAGCCCCTTTTCGAATCCAGGCTTGAAAGCGGCGAGCACCCCCAAGGGCACCCCGATGACCACGGAAATCAGAACGGCCATCGACATCAGGGCCAGCGTTTCCATGGTTGGTTCCCAAAGCCCGACCAGGCCCGGGTAAACCATCACCAGCCCGGCCACCAAACCCATCTGCCAATGACCGTTGCGGGCGATAAGCAGAAAGACCGCGATGGGGATGACGAACCACGGAAGCCAAAGAAGAGCGTCCTCGACGAAGGTCAGCCCCCAGTTGACGGCCGCAGTGATCGGCTGCAAGAAGGCGGTGAAGAGGGGATGGGTACCGCGATTGGACCTGGCCCAGGCTTCGAAAGCGTCGATCGGAGCGGAGAAGGTGGTATCGAGAACGGAGGGGAAGATCTTGGCGTTGGCAAAGGCCACTTGTAGAGCCACCACTCCAACCACCAGGCTCCCCCAGGTGACCAGCTTGCGGTCGACTCCGGCCTTGACTCTTAATGGAAGGGAGGGAGCGGAGACAGTGTCGGTCATTTTTCTTCCTCGAGGACGTTGGCGACTGCCGCTCGATCGACCACCCCTACCTCCGTCCCTTCGGCATCGTCCACAGCCACCGGGGTGGTGTGGTTGAGCAAATGAGGGAGGACCGTCTCGATCGTGTCCTCGAGGTGAACCCGGTGAGCGGCTCCGTTGGCGTCGCCCGGTCGAGTCACGGCAGCAGCAGTGAGCACCTTGGTCTTGGGAATGTCCTTCGTGAACTCGCGGACGTAGTCGGTTTGCGGATCGGTGATGAGCTCGGCCGCCGACCCCACTTGGTCGAAGGCTCCGTCCTTCATGATGGCGATCCGGTCGCCCAGTTTGATGGCCTCGGCGAAGTCATGGGTGATGAACACGATCGTTCGCTGCATCGACTCCTGCAATCGAATCAGCTCGTCTTGCATGTCGCGGCGGATCAGCGGATCGAGGGCTGAGAATGGTTCGTCGAAGAAAAGGATTTCTGGCTCGACCGTTAGGGCCCGAGCCAAACCGACCCGTTGTTGCATGCCGCCCGAGAGCTGTTGGGGATAGTGGTTCTCCCATCCTTTCAATCCGACGACTTCGAGCACTTTCATCGCACGCTCCAAACGCTCGTTCTTCTCGACCCCTTGCACCTCGAGGCCGTAAGCGGCGTTGTCGATCACCCGGCGGTGTGGGAAGAGACCGAAATGCTGGAAGACCATCGACATCTTGTGCCGGCGTACGTTGCGAAGCTGCTCCTCGGTCATGACGGTGAGATCCTCGCCGTCGAGGAGAACTCGGCCTTTGGTGACCTCGTTGAGGCGGGCGGCGCAGCGGATGAGGGTCGATTTTCCCGACCCCGACAGGCCCATGACGACGAAGGTCTCGCCAACGTTGACGTCGAAGGAGACATCCCGGACTCCGACCGTGCAGCCGGTGGAAGAGAGGATTTCCGCCCGGTTGGCGCCTTCCTCGGCCATCGCCAGGGCCCGTTCCGGTCGATTTCCGAATACCTTCCACACCTGGTCGACCTCAAGGCATACGCGGGGCTGGGGCCCGTTTTCAGACACATCGGTAATGTACCAACTCGACCGCTCCGAAGGCATGGGCGGCGACTACGAGGAGATCGAATGAAGAAACCCCTATTACTAGTTCTTGTGGCCCTGAGCGTTCTCGCAGCGGCCTGCGGCGGCGGCGACGGTGCCACTGCGACGACCGCCGGCGATGGCACAGCCACAACCGGCGCGGCCACAGGCGGGACAGTCGGAATCGACCCGAACAACCCGACCATCAACCTGGCGGTGAACCCCTGGACCGCTTCCCTTCTGAACGTTGAGATCGCCAAGCAACTAATCGAAGCCCACCTCGGCTATCCAGTCGAGGCCGTGGCGATCGACGAGAACGCGGCGATGTTCACAGGTATGGCCGACGGCACGGTCGACGCCGTGCTCGAGCTCTGGCCCTCTGGGATCACCGACGATGAGCAGGCGTTCCTCGACGAGGGCTCGGTCGTCGAAATCGGCGAGCTGGGCGCGGTCGGCAAGATCGGATGGTTTGTTCCCCAGTACGTGATCGACGAGCACCCAGATCTGGCAACGTGGGAAGGCTTCCAAGATCCGGCCAACGCGGAGCTTTTTGCCACCGCTGAGACCGGCGACCAGGGTCGTTTCCTCGGCACCGATCCTTCCTACTCGCAGTACGACGAAGCGATCATCTCGAATCTCGACTTGCCCTTCCAGGTGGTCTTCTCCGGCTCGGAGGCGGCGACGGTGGCCGAGCTCGATGCCCGGGTAGCAGCGCAGGAGCCGATCGTGATGTATTGGTGGACCCCGACCGCGGCGGTCGCAAAGTACAACCTGGTCAACGTGCCCCTGCCCGAGTATTCCGAGGAGTGCTACGCCGACCCGGCAGCGATTGACTGCGACTACCCCGAGGACGTCTTGCTCAAGGTTGCCTCGGCACAATTGGAGGAAAAGGCACCCCCGGTGTGGGAGTTCCTAAATAACTTCACGATCACCACCGAGGATCAGCTCTCGATGCTCCCCGCCGCCGAGATCGATGGCGAGGACATCTCAGTGGTCGCCAAGGAGTGGATCGACACCCACCAGGATGTCTGGCAGGCCTGGCTGCCTTAGACAATTGCGAACCGGGGTTCAGGGGGTGGTACCACCCATCTGTGAGCCCACAGCAAGGAGAAAGGGGCGGATATTCCGCCCCTTTCTTGTATAGTGGTTCCATAGCGCCGATTTGATTCGATCAGCTTGCGGGCGCTCAACAAATGCGGCTAAAGCGTCGGGATGGAAAAACCGCCCGGCCAGAGCTGCGGCGGTTTTCTCGTTGGAGGGCCGCCTCACAATCCAGGAAAGGACTATGAGATGGCCGGCAACGTATTTCGAGACCTCCTCAGCCGAGGCCACCCGCTAGTCGCGGACGGCGCCATGGGAACCACGCTTTTCTCCCTGGGTCTCGAAGGAGGGGGCTGTCCGGAGCTGCTCAATGTCGAGCAGCCCGATCTGGTGGAAAAGGTCCACCGCGGGTTCATCGATGCGGGCGCCGACATCATTCTCACCAACACGTTCGGCGGCAACCGTCGGCGACTGGCGCTCCACCGCCTCGAGGACCGCGTAACCGAGCTCAATGCGGCCGCGGTCGCCATCGCCCGGCGGGCGACCGACCTGGCCGACCGGCCGGTCGCCATCGCCGGCAGCATCGGGCCCACCGGGGACCTTTTCGCTCCTCTGGGACCGCTTTCCCATGATGAAGGAGTCGCGGTGTTCACCGAGCAGGCGCGGGCACTCGCCGACGCCGGAGCCGACGTGCTTTGGATCGAGACAATCTCGTCTTTCGAGGAGCTCCAGGCGGCGCTCGCCGCGGCACAAACAACGGATCTTCCGTATACGACCACACTCAGCTTTGACACCGCCGGGCACACCATGATGGGCATTAGCCCCCGGGCACTCGCTGAGTGGTGGAATCAGCACGATCAGGTTGCCGCCGTCGGCGCCAACTGCGGAGTGGGCCCGGGCGATGCTGTGGCCACCGCCTGGGAGATCGCCTCGGTCGCTCCCGGTGCCATCACTATCACCAAGGCCAACTGCGGCATCCCCCTCTATCAGACCGAAGGTGGGCTCACCTACCCGATCGGCCCCGACCAGATGGGCGACTACGTCGATCTCGCCCTGCGGTCCGGCGCTCGCATCATCGGAGCTTGTTGTGGATCGACTCCCGACCACATCGCCGCTATCAGGGAGGCGGTCGACAGCCACCTCCCCGGTGACCGTCCGGAACTGGCGGAAATTGCCGCGCGACTCGACGTCGCAGTTCGCCCTCTGGCGGGAGCCCGCCGCGAGCGACGCCGCCAAGCCGTCTAGACCCCTCCGAACATCGACTGACGGGCCGACCGTAAACGGTCAAGGGTGGCATAGTCTCGTGGCGTCGCGGCGACGCGGATTCCGGTCTGGGTGCCCCACCGGCGGGCCACACCGTCAGCGGACTCCCCGGTGAGGAGGGAGGTCGCCTGTGCTGCCGCTCCCACCGCCACCAGTTCTTCCGCTTTCGGGATCTGAAGCTCGCGACCGGAAAGCTGACCGATCACCCGTCGCCACACGTTTCCCCTGGCCCCTCCCCCGATGAGAATCAGTGGCCGGTCGGGATCGATGCCCGATGAGTGCCGAGAGACGTGTTCCAGGGCCTCGATGAGTCCCAGCGCGGCTCCCTGGTAGGCGGCGAGGAGGATCTCGGAGGGATCGGTGGCATGACGGAGGCCGCCGAAGACTCCGGCCGCATCCGGCAGGTTGGGAGTCCGCTCTCCGTCGAGGTAGGGAAAGGAGAAGACTTCCGTGCGTTCGGCGGCGTGCTCTCGATCGAGGCCCAACCAGGAGGCGACCCGATCGACGGCCAGAGTGCAATTGAGCGTCGCCGCCAACGGTAGGAAGTTTCCTGTCGCGTCGGCAAAGCCGGCGACGGTTCCGGAAGGATCGGCGGCTCTCACAGTTGACAGGGCGTAGACGGTGCCGGAGGTTCCCAGGCTGATAACCGGAGCACCCGGCTCGAGTCCCAGCCCCAGGGCGGCCGCCATGTTGTCACCGGTCCCTGCCCCGACCGCAGTTCCCGGGCGAAAACCGGTGTGTCGGCTGGCCTCGGTGGTGATCTCGCCGGCGGTCTCCCCCGGCTTCAAGACCCTGGGCAAGCGATCACAGTCGAGGCGAACCTCCGGAAGCGAGAGAACCTTTGCCGAATAGTCCTCCAGAGAAGTCGACCACCATCCCGTGCCCGATGCGTCGCCCCGGTCCGTCGTGCGGAGGCCGGTGAGACGGGTGTTGATGAAATCGTGCGGTAACAGCACCGCCGCCGTGGCCCCGGCCACTGCGGTCTCGTGATGCCGCAGCCACGCCCACTTGCCCACGGTGTACGACGCCACTGGAACCAAGCCGATTTCTTTCGCCCAGATTTGGGGTCCTCCGAGGGCATCGACCAGGGTCCGCGCATCGGGTGCGGCGCGAGTGTCGTTCCACAGCTGGGCCGGTCTTATCGGAGCTCCGGCCTCATCGAGGACCACCAGTCCGTGCTGCTGACCGCCGACCGCGACCGCTTGCACCTCGCCGGCCCGCCCGCTCTGGGAAAGCGCCTCAGCGAGAGCAGTCCACCATTGCCGAGGATCGGTCTCGCGAGCCCCAGCCGTCCCGGTCACGTCGTGCCCCGCACGGCCGGTGGCGACCACGGCTCCGGAGTCGATGTCGACGATCAAGACCTTGGTGGTCTGGGTGGAGCAATCGACACCAGCAACGAGGGGCACGGCCCGCCAGCGTAGGTCCAATCGAGGTCCGCTAACGATCCCAGGGCCCGCCTCGAGGAGGCATCGCAGGGGGCAATGCGATTAGACAGTGTGCCTATGTCTAAGAAGAAAGGGGTCCGGTCGCACGGCGAGCACGGCGAAGACGAAAAGCTATCGAAGAAGAAGTACGAGAAGGAGCTGGCACAACTCCAGGTCGAACTGGTGAAAATGCAGGAGTGGATCCGCCATCAAGGCCTCAAGGTCGTCGTGATATTCGAGGGCCGCGACGCCGCCGGCAAGGGCGGCACCATCAAGCGCATCACCCAAAGTCTCAGCCCTCGCGTTTGCCGGGTGGAGGCGCTCTCAGCCCCCTCCGATCGAGAGCGAACCCAGTGGTACTTCCAACGTTACGTCGCCTACCTGCCGGCAGCAGGAGAGATGGTTCTCTTCGACCGGAGTTGGTACAACCGCGCCGGAGTGGAGCGGGTGATGGGGTTCTGTACCGAGGAGGAATACCAAGAGTTTCTCCGCTCGACCCCAGAGTTCGAGAGGATGCTGGTCCGCTCCGGGATCAAGCTCATCAAGTACTGGTTCTCGGTCTCTGACTCCGTACAAGAGGCGCGCTTTCAGGCACGCATCAACGATCCCACCCGGCGTTGGAAGCTTTCGCCCATGGATCTCGAATCGCGATCGCGTTGGGTCGAATACTCGAAAGCCAAGGACGAGATGTTCCGACACACAGACATCAAACAAGCCCCCTGGCATGTGGTGAATTCCGACAACAAGAGGAAGGCTCGCCTCAACGTCATCCATCACCTTCTCAGTCAGATCCCATATGAGGATCTGACGCCCGAACACATCGAGTTGCCTCCGCGGCAACCCGATCCAGGCTATGTCCGCCCGCCCCTCGCCGATCAGTCGTTCGTGCCCGAAAAGTTCTGATCTGTTCCGCGTAGATTTGGCGCGATTCACCGGCCCAGATCTACCTAGATGAATGAGTGGTACCGAGCCGAGGACGGGACCCGGCTCGCCTTCTGGCATGAGCCATGTCTGCGTCGGCCCTCGATCCTCCTCGTGCACGGACTTGCCTCGAACGCCCGGCTTTGGGATGCGGTCGCCGTACATCTGAATGGATCCGGTCGGGGAACGCTGCAAATTGACCTGCGCGGACACGGCGTGTCCGATAAGCCGGACTCAGGCTACGACTTCGCCACCATGAGCTCGGATTTGGCCGGAATCATCCTCGAGATGATGCGACCTCCGGTGATCGCGGTCGGTCAGTCGTTCGGTGGAAATCTGGTGATGGAAATGGCGGTGAGGTCGTCCGAGCTCGTCTCCTCAATTGTGTGTGTCGATGGCGGATTCATCGATCTCGCCCAGCGATTCGGCAACTGGGAGGCCTGCGTGGCGGCGCTCACACCGCCGCCGCTCGACCACCTCAGTGCGGCCTCGCTAGGCGAAGCCGCAGCAGAGCTCTATGCGGGTTGGCCACCAGAAGCGATCGCGGCCCAATTGGCAAATCTCGAGGAGGCAGACGATGGCTCGATCCGGCGGCGTCTTTCCGTTGCGCACCATCTCTCGCTGCTGCGAGCGATGTTTGAACAGGAACCCCTGGCGGTCGCCGAGCGTTGCCAACAACCTGTGCTGCTGATAGCGGCCGACGACGACACTCCTGGCAAGAAGGATCAAGTGAGCGCCTTCGCCAAACGGCTGCCGAGTGGACGGGAGGTATGGATGCAGGGCCATCATGACTTGCACGCCGAACAGCCGGGACGTGTGGCCGCGGTGATCGAGAGTGCCCTGGGGGAGGGATTCCTTCGGTGAGTGGCCTCGTCGTGATCATTGGCTCGGGAGAAATGGGCGAATCGATGCGGTCGACCCATCGCCGCGTTTTCGACCATACCGGCGCCGACTCCGTCACCCTCCTCGACACGCCTTACGGCTTCCAGGAGAACGCCGGCGCCCTCACTGAGCGGATGGTGGCCCACTTCCGGAATGCATTTGACGCCAAAGTCGAGGTCGCCAGCCTCCGCCGACCTCATAACTCCGAAAGTGAGCGTCAAGAGTTTCTCGACGCCATTTCGAGGGCCCAGGTGGTCTTCGCCGGTCCGGGATCGCCGAGTTATGCACTTCGGGTGTGGAAGGGCCTTTCGATGCGCGAGGCATTCTCATCGATTATCGAGCGAGGAGGGGCAGTGGTGATGGCTAGCGCGGCCGCCCTCACGCTCGGAGAAAAGGCCATCCCCGTCTACGAGATCTACAAAGTAGGAGAAGACCTGCATTGGGTTGACGGACTCGATCTGCTCTCCTCTCTGGGGATGAAAACGGTCGTGGTACCGCATTGGAACAACCGCGAAGGGGGGTTTCATGACACCAGTCATTGCTTCATCGGAGAACACCGGTTCCGCGGCTTGGTCGAGATGCTCCCAATGGACACATCGGTGATCGGAGTCGAAGAGCATACGTCGGTGCTAATCGATCCCGTATCCAGATCTATGCAAGTCATGGGAAAGGGGAAGGCGTATCTCAATGACGAACCAATCGACGACGGACAGGAGCTCACCGCCCCCGCCGTGCGACCGGCCTTCACCGATCTCATCCCGGAGAAGACGGGTGAGAATGAACCACCGGAAGCCGAAGACGCCATGATTGACCTGCTGGTGGAGCTACGGGCAGGGGCCCGCGACCGCTACGACTTTGCGGAGTCAGACCGGATCCGCGATGCCCTGGCGCAATTCGACATCGAGGTTCACGATCATCCCGACGGCACTACCTGGAATCGACGGCGAGACGATGCTTAGGACCTGGCTCACCGATCGCTTCGATCTCGAACTTCCCTTGATCTCGGCGCCAATGGGCGGCGTCGCCGACGGGCGCTTTGCCGCCGAAGTTTGCCGACATGGGGCGCTCGGCATGGTGGCCGCCGGAACCCGGGCCACCGCGGAACATATCCTCAAGGAAACGGCGACCTTGGCAGCCAGTCAGGATGCCTGGGGGGTGGGCTTGCTCGCCTGGGTCGCGGAGGGAAGGCCGGAGCTCATGGAGGCCGTGGAAACCTTGGCTCCTCCACTCGTCTCGGTCAGCTACGGCAATTACGAGAAGTATGTGACAAGGTTGCAGGACGCCGGATCCACGGTCACTACCCAGGTCAACTCGCTGGCAGAGGCCATGGCGGCCGCAGCTGCCGGAGTGGACTTTCTCGTTGCCCGAGGCGGCGAGGGGGGAGGCCACGGCCGGAACGAAATGGCCACGCTCCCGCTCCTGCAGGAGCTGCTGGAGAACGTCGACTTGCCCGTGGTGGCAGCGGGAGGAATCGCCACCGGGCGAGGATTGGCGGCCGTGCTGGCGGCCGGTGCCGCCGGTGCCTGGGTGGGCTCGGCCTTCCTCGGCTGCGACGAGACGGCCTGGCCCGATCAGTCGAAGAAGCGAGTGGTTTCAGCCGGTGATGGCGACACCATTTACACGACGTCCTTTGATGTCGGGCTTGGCCTCGACTGGCCGGTCGGATACGGAGGCCGCGCCTTGGCTAACGACTATTCCGACCGCTGGCATGGCCGCGAAGCGGAGCTGGCCGGATCCGACTCACCCCCGGTTGGCGAAGACGCTCCGATTTGGGCCGGGCAGGCGGTTTCCCTGGTTACCCGCCTGCAAACCGTTGCCGAGGTGATCGCCGATTTCCGGACCGCTGAAGACCTCCTGCGACGCTGGTGATCAAATGATCCGGCTCGGGTTTTCATAGAGCGGTTTCTGTTCGAGGATTCGCAGAGGTCCGAGTCGGGACAGGTCGAGTGTGGTCCTCCGGCCGAGAATCAACTCCGCCAAATGGCGCCCCACCGCGTGGCAATGCTGAAACCCGTGACCCGAGAACCCGTTGGCCAAGAACATGCCGGGCAAGTCCGGCCACTCGCCAATGATCCCGTTGCCGTCGAGAGTGTTGACCTCGTAGAGGCCGGTCCAGCCGGTGGCAAGATGTAAAGCCTCGAAGGCCGGCAGCTGGCTGGCGAGCTCGGGCCACACTATCTCGTCGAATCTCTGCCGATTGAACGTGAAGTCCTCGCCCACGGGATCGTCAGGGAGGGACCAACCAACTGCAAAACGTCCCTCCCCCTCTGGGAGGACGTAGAGGCCGCTGGGGAGAAAAACACTGGGATGGCCTCGATGATCGAGATGGGAATCGATTACATAAACAGTTCTCATCACCGGCTCGACCGGAAGGTCGACACCCGCCGTCGCCGCCAGCGGGGCGCACCAGGCGCCGGTGGCGTTGACCACTTTCTCGGTCTGGATGACATCGCCCGTTGCCAATGCAACCCCGGCAATCCGGCCACCTTCGACCTTGATGGCGGTGGCCTGCCCGGTGATGAACTGCACACCCAGCGCCCGCGCCTGGCGCAGGTAACCCTGCAGCACGGCGTTGGGGTCGACCGAGCCGTCGCGGGCGCCATAGGTACCGCCCAGGTAGCCGGCGCCGGCAAAGACGGGAAAACGGTTCCGAATCTCAACGGCCTCGAGCCATTCCACCTCACACCCCAAGCTCCGTTGTCTGCTGAGCCCAGCTTGCGCCTGATCGATGCTCGATTCGTCGGTCAAGAAGAGGTTGCCCTGATATCGAGGAGAAGGCTCAGGCTTCCAATCCCCAACCGCCATCCGCTCTGAGAAGCCCTCAATCGCCTCCTGCGCGAACTGCGACATTTGAATGTTTTCCTCCAGGTTGAACTGCACCCGGACATTCCCATCAGAAAGGACGGTGGAGGAGAACCGGTAGGTGGGATCCCTCTCGATCACCATGATCTCGACGTTCGGTTCGAGGTTCTTCAGGTAGTAGGCCGTGGCCGAACCCATCGCCGCACCGCCGACGATGACCACATCGGGGCTTGCGATCAAGCAGTCGCCTTCTCGAGCGCCCGCGCCTCACGGCGGCTCGGTCGGGCGGCCCGGACCGAACGACGCATCAAACCAAGGGCCAGCAACGCCAGTACCAGGGCCAGGACCACCCCCCCACCAATTAGCTCCCAGCTGGGTGCCCTCCCCCAAAACGACACCTCCTGCAGGGCACGGATCCCATAAGTAGCTGGGAGCAGGTATGAGACCGGTCGCACCGAGGGCAGCAGTCGGTCGATGGAGATGAAGAAGCCGCAGAAGAAGATCGAGACGAGCAGAGTGATCATCGCGTACTGAACCGCCTGGCTTTCTGTCTTGGCGAGGGCAGAGAGAACGAAGCCTATTCCCTGCGCGGCCAGCACTACCAACAACACTGCAAGGCCGTACCAGAGCCACGACCCGATCGGGCGGAAATCGAAGGCGAAAACAGCAGCGGCGGTGAGAGCCGCTCCGACCAGCAGCCCGACGACGACATTGGCCAGGTATTTGCCGGCCAGCATTTCACCACCCGACAAGGGAGAGACTCGGAACAACTCGACGGCTCCCTGTGATCTCTCCTTGACCAGAGATAGAGCGGCGAAAGTCAAGGTCAGATGCTGGACCAGCAAGGAGACAACGCCGGGTATGTAGAAATGCATGTCAACCACATCAAGATTCCGGTAGTTGACAGCCTCGCCCCGGAAAGGGCTCACGAGCACAGCAGGATCCAGGGACCGGAAGTCCTCGATGGTGGCTTCCATCTCGTCGAGCTCAGCCGACAGAGCCTCGAGCTCCGCTACCCGTTCTTCTCCGGTCGACCCTTCCAGAGCTTTCACCCGTGAGATCGCCGCGTCGAGTGCTCCTTCGCTCTCCTCACCGCCCGTCGTTTGTTCATTGACCCGATTGAGAACCGAACTCGATGGTCCCAGCTCCGCAGACAAATTCGTCAGAGCAGCTTCCAGGTCGCTACGGCCCTTCTCGAAGGCGTCGTCGTCTTCGCTCCGGGCGGCCTGCTCCATGACCTCGACGGCGGCTCTCGCTTCGGGCAAGGGTTGTTCCACCTGCTCGGCCTCTTCTTGACCCATCACCACCAGGTCCTGAAGCACTTCTCGGTTTACCTGATTGATCGCTCCCACCGCGAAGAGCTCCACCACTCCCGCCTCGAACGGGTCGATTTGGTCGTGAAGGATCGTGATGACGGCTTGCTCTCCGGAGCGAACCGTTTCCACGGCGTCTTCGGGAATCACCACTGCGATATTGGCTTCCCGGGAGTCGATCATCGCCGTGGCTTCATCGACCGATGGCACGACGCCCACGAGGTTGGCTTGAGCACCGAGAGCGGCCGCAAGGTCTTCGCTGCGCTCGCTCAGGCCGCTCCCCGGTGGGGCGACGAGAACGGTCTTGAGTACGGGCGGATCGGGGTCGAAACCGATGCCGAACAGGAACAGGATCAAGAACGGTCCGATCACGAGCGTCAGGAGTAGCCGGGGTTGTCGTAACACCTCCAGGACGTCTTTTTTGAAAAAGGCGTAGCTGCGAGTGAACCCGCCGGAGATCCCCCGATTGTCAGCCACCGTTGGGCTCGCCACCGTTGAGACGTCCGACCAGCTCGACGAAGACGTCGTCGAACGGCGGCAAATAGGGCTCCGCAGTCTCGAGCTCGAGGCCCTTCTCCCGGGCCCAAGCTCCGATGGCGGGTGAGACCTCCCCGGCGTCCTCCACCACCAGCCGGTACTCCCCATAGCGCCTTTGATCCCAGTCCGTCGCCGAGGCCACCCGCACCAGTTCTTCGATTTGAGCTGGATCGAGCGAGGCTGCGAACTTGAGATCAAGCACCTCGCCCCCCATCGCCTGGCGGCGAAGCCCATCGGGGGTGTCGACCGTGAGCAAGCGACCATCGGCGAGAACGCCGACTTGGTCGCAATAGGCGGCCTCGCCGACGTACTGCGTGGTGATGAAGAGAGTCCTTCCTTGGTCCTTCAGCTCCAGGAAGTGGTCCCAGAACTTGCGACGGAGAACCGGATCGATGCCCGCGGTGGGTTCGTCGAGGAACAAGAGCTCTGGGTTGTGAATAAGGGTCGCGGCCAATGCCAAGCGTCGCTGCATCCCTCCCGAGGACTCGCGCAGTAGACGATGGCGATCATCCCAGAGCTCGACGAACCCCAGCGTCTCCTTGAGGCTTTGATGTCGCTCCCGCCAGCCCATCCCAAACAGCGAGGCGGCGAACGAAAGGTTCTGCCTGATCGAAAGCTCGGGGTAGAGCACGGAGAGTTGTGGCATATAGCCGAGGTCGGCCCTGTCTCTGCGGTCGAACTCGACCGGCTGTTTTCCGAGTACGGTCAATTGCCCGGAGTCGGGTCGCACTACGCCGGTCATCAACCGAATCGTCGTGGTCTTGCCCGAACCGCTCGGACCGATGAACCCGAAGATGGTCCGTTGCGGTACCTCGAGATCGAGATCGAAGACCCCGACCCCTTCCTCGAATTCCTTCGTGAGACGCTGGGTGGTAATGGCGAGCTCGGGCTCGGCCTTTGCCTCCTCAAGCAATTCCGGCTCAGGCTCGGTTTGGGGAAGCTCGTCCACGGGAACAATTGCGTCGGTACTCTCGCTGACCAGATCAACCTCTCTTTATGACCGAACCCCAGATACCCGATCGCGTCCGCCCCGAAACAGAGAGGGTCGAGACCGACCGATCGTGGGAGCAGCTGTGGCCGCCGCTCTCCTACTGGTCACGAGCGGCACTAGTCGTGCTCGGGGTGGTGATCGCGGTTCGGATCCTGGCGGCGCTGCAGAACATCTTGCTGATAGTTCTCGCTGCTTTTGTGGTCTCTCTGGGTCTGCAGCCGGCCATCCGCTGGCTGGAGAGCAAGGGCCTTCGACGGGGCACCGCCATGGCCGTGCTCATACTCGCTGGGCTGCTCGTCATGGCAGGAGCGGCATTGGCCGTGGTGCCGGTCATTGTCGATCAGGCGGCCCAGGCGCTCGATCGCCTTCCGGAAATTTGGGCAAACCTGCGCGAACGGAGCGGGTTGGTCGGCGATCTCGCCAACCGCTTCGACCTGGGAAGCGGCCTCCCCGTCGATTTTGATCCGGTCGCCTTCGTCGGCCCGGTCTTACTGACGCTTTTCAACGTCATCACCTTGTTATTGCTGACGCCCTATTTCGCGGTCAGCTTTCCGAGCCTGAAGCTGGCAGTGTTTCGGCTGGTCGCCCGCGACCACCGGGAGGACTACGTGTACATGGTCAACCGCGCCGTGGACCTCACCGCCAATTACATAATCGGCAACCTCATCATCAGCCTGGCGGCGGGTCTCGCTGCCTTCATCGTCTTTTCTGCGATTGGCCTGCCATACGCCGTGGCCCTCGCCACCTGGGTGGGGTTGATGGACCTGATCCCTGCCATCGGGGCGTTGATTGGGATGATCCCGGCCTTGCTTGTTGCCTCGCAGGTGGGAATGCGCGAGGTCGTGTTCGCGATCATCTTCTTCGTGCTCTATCAACAGTTCGAGAACTACGTCATTGCCCCGAGGGTTATGCGCAAGGCGGTCAACCTCAACCCCGCACTGGTGGTGATCGCTTTGCTGGTCGGCGGCAGCCTCGCCGGTCTGGTGGGAGCTCTCTTGGCCTTGCCGGTGGCGGCGTTAACCAAGGTGCTCGTGACCGAGTTTTTGGTCGAAGGGAGGCTGCAAACCGTTCGCGAAGATGCTCCTGAGCAAAACATCGCTCGACGTCGTCTGCGTGGCTTCCGCGGCAGCCGCCCCCTCCCTTGATTCTTGCGTAACTTGGCGCCCTTTTTCCCGAAGGTTTTTACGCAAGAACGGAATCGGTGCGAGTGTCGCGCCGGACCGTGATCCAGCGACGGCATCCATATTCGTGGAACCACCGCTCGACGACCTCACCTTCGCGGTTGGTGCGGAAGAACCCGCGGTCCAAGTCGATCGCCTCGGGATCGGACATCGTCTCGGGGACGGTAGGGATCTCGGCATAGCGGAATTCCTCCACCGAGCGAAGCCCACAGTGAGGACAGGTCAGGAACAACATCTACTGGGTTCCCGCCGATCCGCGATCTGACAGCGTCCGATCATTGAGGAAGCGGTCTAGGCCAAAGGGAGCGATCAGACTTGGCACTTCGCCCGTGGCGATCAAGGCCGCCATCGCCTCCCCCCCAGCCGGGATAGCCTTGAACCCCCAGGTCCCCCAGCCGGTCGTGACCAGGAGCCCGTCCACCGCCGTTCGTCCCATAACCGGCGAGTAGTCGGGGGACATGTCGCAGACCCCGGTCCATTGTCGCAAGACCCTCAAATCGGCCAAGAATGGAAGCAGGGCCAGAGCCCGACCGGCACACGAGGAGAGGAAACCGTAGCTGGATCGATACGAATAGGAGGGCTGCCGATCAATCTCGGCTCCGATCAGGATCTCACCCCGGGCTGTCTGGCTGGCGTAGAACAACAACTCCGTAGAAGCGACGATGGCCTCGAGGCCCTGCTGATAGTGGTTGGTTACGAATGCCTGCAAGGGGTGGGTGCGAATCGGAAGGCGGAGACCGGCCATGGCGGCGAGGGTGCTTACCTGTCCACCCAGAGCGAGGAGGACGGTCCCCGCCCCGACGGGCCCGCGATCGGTCTCGACGCCGATGATCCGTCCGGCGTCCACCTGAAGCCCGATCACCCGGGTTCGCTGATGGACCTCGACCCCTTCCCTCATCCCCCCCTCGGCCAGCGACCACACCACGCGATCGTGCCGGGCGGTAGCCCCTCGGGGGTGATAGGAGGCTCCCAGGACCGGGTAGCGGCCACCACCGGACAAGTCGATCTGGGGACAAATCGAACGGATCTCCTCCGGGCCGACGAAGACCGTCTCCGAACCGTACGCCTGGTTGAGGGCGGCGCGGGCTCTTTCGGCCCGCAGGCCCATCTCGGTATGGGCGATCCAAAGCAGCCCCTTCTCCTTGTGCATGATCCAGCGCCCGGTTTCGTCTTCAAGGTGCTGATAAAGCTCGAGGGAGTGCTGATAGAAGCGCACCGCTTCGGGCACCCCGTAGTTGGCGCGGATGACTGTGGTGTTCCGGCCCGAGTTGCCCGAACCGATGTAGCCCCGCTCGAGTACGGCAACGTTGCTGATGCCATGGCGCGTCGCCAGGTAGTACGCCGTCGCCAACCCATGTCCGCCCCCGCCGATGATCACCACGTCGTAGGAGTGCCGAAGGCCCTCCGGCCACCGCAATCGCACTTTCGACTCGATGAATTCGTTCACCGGCCCAGGCGCTCCTCGAGTTCGTGCCCGAAAGGTGCGGCGATGATGAACATACTCTGGTTGGCGTCGAGGTAGACCTTGACCGGCAGGCCGGCGACCATGCCCTGCACCAGGGCCGGCCGATCGCGGGGCACCTCCCACGAAGCATGGGATGCGATCAGGTCCAAAGCCCGTTGCTCGGTCATTGGCAGCGACACCCAGCCCGTGTCCCGCTCGACCATGGCGTGAGGATCGTTGACCGCCACCTCAGCTTCTGCCAGGACCAGGACATCGTCGGGAGCGAAACGAAGTGCCGTGCCCTCCAGCTCGTCGAGCGAAGCCGGATCCGCCACCACCCGCCAACCGATGAGTCGTTCAACCACGTGCACGTTCTCCCGACGGGTCGTAGAAGGGATGGGCAGCGTGACGGGCCAGTCGGCCGTCGATCTGCACCTCCTCCGGAAAGCGGTCGTCCTCGAGTCGAACCCATCCCAACATCACGGTTTTTCCCAGCGCTGGGGAAAAGCGCGACGAGGTCACCTGTCCGACGGGGGCGTCGCCGTTCATAAGCATCGAGCCCTCGATCGGTGCCGGCCCATCCATCTGCCAGCCCACCAGACGCTTGTTGAGCGGAATGGTGTTGGTTCGGAGCAACGCTTGCTTCCCAACAAAGTCCCCCTTGTCGAGGCGGGCAGCCCACTCCAGGCCCAGGCGGCGAGGAGTCGAGTCGTACTCCGAATCCATGCCGACGATGAAATGTCCTTTCTCGAGTCGCAAGGTGAAGAGGACATCGAGGCCATGCGGATATAGGTCAAGATCTGAGCCGGCTGCTTCCAACGCACGCCACAACTCAACCGAACGATCGACCGGATGGTGCAGTTCGAAGGAAACCTCGCCCGTAAATGAGAGTCGGACGATCCGACAAGGCACGCTCGCCACCTCGGCCTCGACGTGGGCCAGGTAGCCGGGGGAATCGCTGACACCAAGGCGCTTGAGGAGCTCTTTGGCTCGCGGGCCGGTGACGTTGATCGCCCCGAGCGACATGGTTCGATCGAGAATGCGGACATCGAGACCAAAGGTCTCAGCCCAATCTCGCACCCACAGCTCGGCGAAGGAAGCTCCCCCGGAAGTGAAGGTCAGAAAGAACCGGGACTCGCTGAGCCGACAGATAAGGCCGTCATCGATGACATACCCGCGTTCATCGAGCAACAGCGCATAACGCACTCGGCCCGGCTTGAGATCTCCCACCCGGCACGGGTAGATGCGCTCCAGCAGTTCTGTCGCACCGGGCCCACCGACCAGCATCTTGCCCAAGGTTCCGACGTCGCCGAGGGAGACCGCCCCCCGAACGGCTCGGTATTCGGCGCCAACATCGGGATACCGCCAGGGTCTCCACCAACCTCCGAATCGATCCATGGTCGCCCCCCAGCGCAGGTGCTCATCGTGAAGAGAGGTGCGTCGAAAAGGGGGCAGGTCGAAACCAGCAGCCGCCTCGGACATGGTCAGCTGCCGGGTCACCGGCCGGGCCGTGAAAGCAGATGGAGGCTGCGATTGGCGAGCGGCGAGGAACGAGCGCAGATGAGGAAGGCAGACTCCCCCCTGGCAGGTTCCAGTCCCGGCGAGGGTCGCCCGTTTGACTAGTTCCATGTCTCGGAAGCCCCTCTCCCACACCGATTCGAGATCGGAGACTTCCACCTTGGCACAGGGGCAGATGGTTCCGGTAGAGGGCGGCGGCGGCAACCGATCTGCAATCGCCGCGTCCCCCACGGTCTCGATCTCGCGGCTGTCGGCCATGCGGGCCAAAGCGTCTCGGGGGTGGAGACCCAGGTCCACGATCACCGAGTCGCACTCCAGACGCGACCCATCTTCCAAGATGACGGCCCTGACCCGTCCTTCCCCCTCGAAGAGCTGCGGATGCTGGCGGAGTTGGACCGTCGTTCCGAGGTCGATGCCGGCCGCGGACAACTTCTCGGCGGCCCGCATAGTGAAGATCCCGGCAAGGTCTGATCCGGGACAAATCGGTTGTTCCTCGGCGGCGCCGGTTGCCACGATCACGTTGCGGCATCGGGCGTGGACCATCCCCTCCGAGGTCCTCACGACCACCATTGGTCCGGCGTAGATCCCGATCACTTCTTCGCCCCGACCTGCGTCAAAGGAGATGACTTCACCCGAGGCCTCCGTCGCCGCCCGGCGACCAGCTTCCCCCTGACCGACGACCACGACGTCGGCAAAAACAGTACGAGCCCCGACCGGCCCTCCGTCGATCCACTCCGGGAGGGAAGGATCGCCGGCTTGAGACTCCACCACCATGGCGCTTTCGGCGATGGTTTGACAGCTGCGGACGTAGGCCACTCCGTTTACCTTGACCAAACAGTGCGGGCAATCGCCGCCCAGGCAGAGGCAGCCGCCTCCGGTGGGGTGAATTCCCGCCCGCAACAGGGCGACGGCAACCGAATCACCCGCCCGGTACGAGACCTCGCGACCGTCGAATGTAAAGCTCAAAACTCGACCAGAGTGCGAAAGCCCTCGCCTCGCTGCATGCGCCCGAAGGCTTCGTCAATTCCTTCGAGATCGGTGCGATGGGTCACTGTGCGCCGGAGATCGATGGCACCCGAGAGAATCTCTCCAGCGAGAGCGGCAATCTCTCGGGCCGGATTGCCCGACCCGTAGAACGAACCCAGGAGACTCTTCTCCGAGGCGAAGTCGATGGCTGCGATCGGGACCTCAGCACCGACCGGGGAGATGCCTACTACTACGGACGCCCCGCCCGGGGCCGTCCACTTCCAGGCTGACGCGATCGTCTCTGGACGACCGACCACTTCGAATACCCAATCGAAGGAGCCTTCGACGCCTTCGGGAGGTACGAACGCAGTTGCGCCTTGCGCGAGGGCCAACTCTGCCTTGGCCTCGACGGGGTCAATTGCGACGATGACTTCTGCTCCCGCGGCCGCAGCGGCAGCTATCACCTGCAGACCCACACCGCCGCTGCCGATCACAGCCACCCGATCGCCAGCCCGAACCCTGGCCTTGTTGCGAACCGCACCAAATCCGGTCACCACCGCACAGCCGAGGAGGGCGGCGTCGGCAAATCCAATTCCGGGGGGCATCTTCACGACCGATTGCTGGGGGACGATCGTCCGTTCGGCGAAGGCGCCCACCGCCAAGAACTGTTGAAGAGGCGAGCCATCACCGCGATACATCCTGTAGCCGCCGTCCAGCATCGTGCCGCTGAAGGAAGCCCGTGACCCGGGCTCGCAGAGATTGGCCTGATCGCGGCGGCACTGACGGCACTCGCCACAGGCGGGAAGAAAACAAAACGCCACCTCATCCCCCGGCGCCACGCTCCGAACCCCGCTCCCCACCGTCCTCACCACCCCCGCTCCCTCGTGGCCGAGGACGGTAGGGAAGCGCCGCCGACCCAGGTGGCCGAGAGCGAGATGAAGGTCGGAGTGACACACCCCCGCTGCCCGCAGTTCAACCTCGACCTCGCCTGGGCCGGGAGCAGCCAACTCGACATCTTCGACCGATGGCTTCTCGCCCGCCATCAACCAGACCGCCGCCCTCACCCGACCCTCCATTGCTCAAGAAAATCGAAATCTGGATCAACCGCCAAACCAGGCCCAACCGGGGCCACGACTTGGCCCTCGGGGTCCAACGACAGGGGCTGCGGCAGCATGAAGTCGCGTCGCTCTGCCGTCCAGGCGGGTGGATCGAACGGATATTCCAGGAAGGGAGCCTTGGAAAAGGCGAGGGCAACGTGAAGGTTGGCGACCAATCCGAAGCCGGTCGTCCAGGTGTGCGGTGACCATTGGATGCCTTTGGCGTCGGCCCACCCCGACACTTCCCGACAACCGCCGACACCACCGGCGAGCACGACATCGCTCTGGATCACATCCACGACCTCGGTGAGGCGTCGCGTCTCATTCAAGCTGCGGACCATCTCGCCCGCCGCGATCCGAGTCGGAGAGGTCGATCTGAGTTGGCGATAGTCCTCCAACTGAGCAGGATCTAGTGGCTCCTCGAGCCAGTAAACATCGAGCTCGTCACAGATTGACAGACACTGTTGGGCCGTGGCGAGATCCCAGCGGGGAGCGGTGTCGCCGGGCATCCGCCAGCCCTGGTTGGCGTCGACCATGAGGACGAATTGATCACCGAGGGCGGCCCGGGCCACCTCGACCACCTTGATGTCGTTTTGCCACTCCCGACCGAGCCGAATCTTGGCCGCCCTGATCCCCCGTTCCTTTGCTGCCAGCAGGCGCTCGACTCTTTGATCAGGACCGATCGTCTCGCCCGTCGACTGATAGACGGGATAGCGATCGGATTCGCCGCCAAGGAATCGCCAGAGCGGCACGCCGGCTGCCCGCGCCAGGGCATCCCAAACCGCAACCTCCACCGTCCAGTTCCGGCTCCCGTGGAAATCGACGTTCTCGCAAACGGCCAGAACTCGATCGGTTTCCTCCGCCGGACCTCCCACGAGCAGAGAGCCGAGAAGGTCGAGGTCGGGAACGCTCGCCCCGCCGCAATATCCCGAGACGCCCTCGTCGGTCTCTACGGTGACGATGGTCTCGTTGAAGGAGTGGCGGGGTTGCGGATCCCAGGCAGCGAGGAACGGCGGATCGAGCGGAAGGCGATATGAACGCGCCTTCAAGGAGGTGATTTTCATCGAGGGTCAGACATCTCCGGCCAACTATCCCAGCAAACCCTGCTGGGTGAGCCACTCGCTAGCCACCTCTCGGACTTCGCGTTCCTCAATCTCCATCTCCACGCCAAGCTTCGAAAGCTCTTCTGTGGTCAACCGAGACGACACCTCGTTCAGCAAGGCAACAAAGGTCTCCTCGTCGTCGAGCGAGGCCAAGAGTTCGTTGCGGACCAGTGGCGCAATATTCTCAGCCGGTTGGGTGCCAAGGTCATCCGTGAGCTCGACGAATCCGTACTGGACTATGGCAGGTTGGTTCGCACACAACCAGGCCACGTCGATTGCCCTCCCATTGAGGGCTTCGGCCATGGGCACCTCGCAGGCGTCAAATGACTCCCTCAGGGCTGGGGGGTAATCCAACCCGTACAGCTCGAGCGCCCCTCTGCACTGGGGATTGACATCGCAGTCCGGAGGCAGGCCCCAGATGAGCTCGTCCTGGACCGCCACCAAATCGCCAATTGAATCGAGTTGGAATTCCTCTGCGGTCTCGGCGCGGACTGCGGCGGTGTTGGTGTCCTCGCCGGGGGTGATCTCCAAGACAGTGATCTCGAGGGGCCCGAGAATGGCTTGTAGTCGCTCGGCGTTGGTCTCCCCATCCCCTGTGATCTGGCTGGTGTCGTAGTAGCCGAGGCCGGAGCCGACGTACTCGGGGACCAAATCGACTTCTCCCTGCTCGAGTGCCGGAACCCTGTCCTGACGCGTGCCAAGGCTCAATCGACGCTCCACCCGGTAGCCCTCGTTTTCCAGGACTTGCGCGTAGATCTCGGCAATCAGGCGGGATTCATAGAAATTATCGGACCCAACTCGGATCACCGGCTGATCGCCGGCTCCCGATCCCCCGCAGGCCTCCAAGACAGATACCGCGATGAAAGCAAAGACAAGGAGTTTCCTAGCTCTCATATGTGCCCCGGGCTGATCCTAAGTCCGGCCGCTATGAGGGTTCGGGTCCCATTTCACGGAAAGAGATTGTGGCTTTCGAAAGACCAGGCCCAGGGGACCCTCACTGGTGCGATCGAGGCGAACAGACGGCCAGAAATCGAGAACGGCATCAAGGGCGGCCAAGGTTTCCAACTTCGCCAGGTGGATGCCAATGCAGGCGTGGGGTCCCTGGGCGAAGGCGAGGTGCGCCCGGGAATTGGATCGGCGAACATCGAACCGGTCCGGATCAGGAAAGGTCTCAGGATCGCGATTGGCCGCGCTAAGCGAGACGATTACCAGGTCTCCCTTTCGGATCGAGGCCCCAGCCAGGTCGAAGTCCTTGGTCGAATATCTGTCGACCCGGGCAGCGGCAGGTTCCAAGCGGAGAGACTCTTCGACCGCTTGCCGCCCCAAAGATCGATCGTTCCGCACCAGCTCCAGCTGCTCGGGATTTGTCAGCAAATGCCAGAAGAGGCTGGTGGTCATCCCCTCACTGGTCTCGATTCCCCCGAACATCATCACCGCCGCGTTCGAGATCAGCTCCTCCGACGTGAGCTCGCTCTTGGCGGCGGCGAGAAGCCCGGTTCGGCTGGCGGCGCTTTTCGATACCTGCTCGCCGAGCTGAATGACAGCCTCGCGTCCTGCACCGGTAGCCCTCTGCCCCCGCGAAAGCCGATCGACGTCCCCGACAATCCCTTCGTACCAGCCGAGCACTGTTGTCACCTCGACCGCGACCAGGTCGAGGGCCGCCGAAACCACCGCCACCGCCAGCGGTCCGGCAAGATCCCGCCGTATCTCCGCCCTCCCCAGCGGGGCCAACCTTTCCGTGAGTCGCCGAGCTTCCTCTTGGACCCGATCGGTGAATCGATCTCGAACCTGGGCAGGCGCCAACGCACCGGCAAATGGATCTCGATGCCGGCGATGTTCGGGTCCGTCGAGCGACAACATGCTCGGGCCAACCACCTGAGCGGTCGAGAATCGGGGGTCATCGACGGTAAACGTCTCGGCATCCCGCATGACCTGAATGCAAAGATCGCGCCTGGTAACCAGCCAGCCACCCAGAACCGGGGCCCAGGTAACCGGCTCGCTTCGTCGAATTCGAGCCAAATGGGGATGGGGATCGGTTGCAAGCTGCTCGAGAGTCAGCGACTCACCGAGAGGCGACAAAGGCATCTCCAGAATCTGCGGGTCCTAGGAGCCGCTACTCGGCTTGCATCGGGCTCATCAGCTGGAAGTAGTTGTCGTCAGGATCGGCGAATGTGGCTATGAACCCGTCGTCGTCCTCGCCCATGGTGTAAGGCTCTTGCACGACCATCGCCCCGGCCGCCCGGAGACGGTCGAAGTCGGCCTTGACATCGGTCGACTCGATATTCCAGATGATTCGACCGGGATGGGCGTTCTGTCCCTTCACCTGATCGTGAGCTCCAACCGTCATCGCCCCCGACCCGATCAACCAGCCGACAAATCCCTCCATGTCCCAGCTGGGGTGACCAAAAAGCTTGCTGTAGTACTCGACCAGTCGCTCCGGGTTCTCCGAACCAATGAGGACGCTGTTGAGGTTCACGCTGTCTCCTTTCGGCCGACAGCGTAGGTAGGGCTAGTGGGCTAGTCCGTGGTGGGTTTCCTGAAGTTCCCGGACCGCGTGCCAGACCCGGGACTTTCGATAGTCCCAGTATTTGGTCCGCTCGATCTCAATCGATCTTCCCCCGCCGATGCCGCCGGCGAGATAGCCATTGTGGATCCGGACCGTCTGATAAAAGACCGGGGCGAGTTGCAGTGCCGCCTGGGCATGGATAGCGGATGTGCGCCACTGGTCGCGGGTATCGGGGAGATCATGCAGCACCAGGTTGGCCCAGTTGCCGTCAGTCAGCTCCATCGAGCTGTAACTGAGGATGCCATGAAAGTTGCGGAACTCGAGCACGATCTCAGCATTGGCCTGTTCGAGCGGGGTGATATCGCGATCGAGGTAGCGCTCGCCAAAAAACCCGACTACATAAACATCGCCTGGCTCGTTGAGTCGCAGTGGAGCCGAGATGATGGTTCGGCGATGAAGCCCGTTGACCTCCCACTCCATCGGGGGATAGGCGTGATATCGGCCGGGCTCGCCCCGAGCGAGAGTCGACCGCAGATCCTCGAGCATGTAGCCCAAGATCGCCTGGTCGCGGTCGTAAAGCCGCACCGAGGTAAAGGGTCTCTTGGCAACCGATTGGGTAGGAGCAAGCAAACGTATGGCCATGGCTAGCTGCGGGGATGTTTCGGCCAGAAATTAGCGATCCGAAGACAGATTTCCCGGCGTCAGGAAACACTTGCTTCAAAGATTCCTTCTGCAAATTGGGCGGGCGGGGAGCTCCATCGATCTCGACCCTACTCACATAGGATGACCCGCCGACATGCAGCTCGCCGTCCTGGCCGCTCTCTCTCGATCGCAGAATCGACTGTTCGAAAGGCGATTGGCCCACACGGCCGAGGCGTTGGGAATCGCCCTCACGCGGGCGAGCGCGCCGGAGCATGCCGACCTCACCTACGTATGCGGCTTGCCGGCGAGCCGCATGCTGGGCACCCACTACCCCCTTCTGGCTCCGGTTCTTCCCTTCGACCGCTATCAGAACCAACCCTGGTACTTCGTCGATGTACTGGCCCGAGAAGAGGACACCGGATTGGGGACCGGACGTTGGGCATACAACCAGACGTCGTCGTTTTCCGGTTGGATGGCCGTCCGTCACGGGCTGCGTCTCCACCACGTCGACCCTGATCAATTGGCCTGGGTAGAAACCGGATCGCACGCCGACTCTCTTTCCGCCCTAAGGAATGGAGCCGCCGATTTGGCGGGGGTTGATTCGATGATCGTGGACCTCGATTCTCAGCTGGCCAAGGACTTGATAGTGATTGACTCCTGGGGTCCCTGGCCGACCCCGCCCGTCATGGCAGCCCGGTCCCTCGATTCCCGCTTGGTCGGCGAGCTGACGTCGGGCTTCCTGGGAGCCGACGAACCAGTCACCTGGGTCGCTCTCGATCCTCGTCACCTCGAGCCGATTCAGGTCGTCGCCGGGTCGACGGCTACTTCGGCGGGAGGCTGACCCTGCAGTAGGCGCAGTTCGTCAATCGGGATGTGGCAGCGCTTGAACCATCCCGGTTCGGCTTCCTCCAGCACGGGCTCGGTCGTCTCACAGATCTCACCGATCTTGCGGGGACAGCGGGTCTGAAAAACACAGCCCGAGGGGGGATTCGATGCGGCCGGAATCTCCCCTTCCAGCCGGATGCGAGTTTCCTCCTCCAGATCTGGTGAGGCAGAAAGCAGAGCCTCGGTATAGGGATGATGAGGGCCCGCAAACACCCGTGTGGCGTTACCGACCTCCATCAGCCGGCCGAGGTACATGACCGCAACACGATCGGCGATGTAGCGCACCACGTTGAGATCATGGGAGATGAACAGGTAGGAGACGTTCTCCTCGGCCTGGAGCTCGGCGAGGAGGTTGATGATCGCGGCCTGAACCGAGACGTCGAGAGCCGAAGTCGGCTCGTCGCAAATGACCAGGGCGGGGGTTCCGGCGAAAGCCCTGGCAATGGCCACCCGCTGCTTGAGCCCGCCCGAAAGTTGTCGGGGTTTGGCCAGAAAGTGCTGGCTACCCATCCGCACTTCTCGCAGGAGATTTCTGGTCCGATCATCGGTCTGCTGCCTCCCTTCCCGACGCAGCAGCCGAACGGCGCGGCCGATGATTCGGCGCACGGAATGGCGTCGATTGAGGGCGCTGTCGGGATTCTGGAAGACCATCTGAATCGCCCCCACTTCGCCCTGGGTGCGTTTTTCCACCCTGGTGGCGAGCCCTTTGCCGCTGAGGGCGATGACGGCTCCATCGTCGGGGGCATGAATCCCGAGCAGCACTTTGGCCAGGGTCGACTTTCCCGAACCCGACTCTCCCACCAGGGCGACCGTCTCCCCGACGCCGATCTCGAGGTCGATGTCGTGAAGGGCGTAGACCGGTGCGCCGTCCTGGACAAAGGTCTTAGAGGCGTTGTTGATCGTCACCAGCGTCTGGTTGCTCCGTTCCCGGCGAGGCGCGGCCTCCGGGACCGTCCGCGGCAGCTCCTGGGCCCGGTCCCAGAAATGACACCGGCTAACGGCCCCACCCGGAACCGGGAGTAGCTCCGGTTCGATCTGGCGGCAGATGTCCTGGACATTGCCGCATCGCTCGGCGTAGATACAGCCCTTGATATCGGCGCCGAGTGGGGGCAAGACGCCAGGGATGGTGTCAAGGGTGGTCTCGTCCCGGCGTCCGCCTTCGGGGCTGGGGAGACAGCGCAAGAGGCCGACGGTGTAAGGATGGCTGGGGTTGTTGAACATTTCTTCGGTCGGACCGAGTGCCATCAATCGCCCGGCGTACAAGACCGCCACCCGATCACACATCTTGCGAATCACGGCCAGGCTGTGGCTGATAAACAGAACCGAGGTCCCGATCTCATCGCGTAAATCCCTCACCAGATCGAGCACCTCGGCTTCGACCGTCGCATCCAGACCGGTTGTGGGTTCGTCGAGAATGAGGAGTTCGGGCCGAGAGGCGATCGCCATCGCGATGACCACCCGTTGCAGCATCCCTCCGGAAAGTTGATGCGGATAGCGCCGCATGACCCGGATCGGATCCGCGATCTGCACCTTGTCCAGTACCTGGCGAACCCGCGCCTCTCGCTCACGGGCCGGCACTCCCATGAGCTCAAACACGTCCTCCACCTGCCGACCAACCCTGATCGATGGGTTGAGCGCCGTGCTCGGGTTCTGGTAGACCATCGAAACCTTCTTGACTCGCAGGTCGCGTAACTCGCTCGGGCTCAGGTCGGTGACGTCGCGGCCGGCGAGACGAATCGAGCCCCGTGTGACTCGACCATTGCGCGGCAGGTAGTGCATGATCGCCATCGCCACCGTCGACTTGCCGCAGCCCGATTCACCCACCAAACCGAAGGACTCACCCCGCTCCACCGTGAAGTTGATATCCCGCAGAGCGGTTTTCCAGTCGGGTCCGATTCGATAGTCGAGGGCCAGATCCCGGACCTCGAGCGCCGGTTGGATCGCCGCGGCAGGCGCGATCATTCGAATGCCTGACTGATCGAGTCGGCGACCAGATTCACCGCCACTACCAGGGAAGCAATCGCCAGAGCTGGAAACAGAACCGGCCACCAAATGTTGCCCGTGAGGTACCCATAGTGCTGGGCAATCATCAGCCCCCAATCAGGGATCGACGGCTCGATGCCAAAGCCAAGGAACGAGAGTGCGAGGACGGTGAAGATCGCATAGCCCAAACGGACCGTGAACTCGACAATGATTACGTTGGCAACATTGGGCAGAATCTCGACGAACAATACGTAGAGGGGATTGTCCCTTCTCAGTTGGGCGGCGGTGACGTAGTCGAGCTGACGCTCGGAGAGGACCGCCGCCCGCACGGTTTTGGCGATGATCGGAGTGAAGACGAGCCCAATGACGACGATCACGCCAAGGGTATTGGGACCGAGAGCAGTCAGGGCCAGCATGCCGGTAATGACCAGCGGGATCGATAGGAAGGCATCGAGAATTCGGCTGAGGATCTCGTCGAGGATGCCGCCGGCATAACCAACCAAAAGGCCCAGAGCGGTGCCGAGGATCGTTCCCAGCACCGTGGCGGCCAGCGCCACTGTCAGCACCTGGCGGGCTCCGGCCAGGACCCGGGAGAGGACATCACGCCCCAACTCGTCGGTGCCCAGCGGATGGACGCCGGAGGGGGCTTCGAGCCGGTTGAGCACGTCAGCCGGAGTGCCCAAAGGATCGAAGGGGGTCAGAAAGTCACCAAAGATCGCGAAGACGATCCAAACGACGACGATCGTCGCCCCGACCCAGAAGGTGGCCGACCGGCGCAAGACCCGCCAGCGTTGCGATCGAGAGGTCTGAGGAATCGTCACCCGGCCCCCGCCAGCCGAATTCGGGGATTGAGCCAGGAATATGCGAGGTCGGCGAGCAACATCGAAGCCTGGAAAACCGCCCCGACCACCAAGACCCCCCCGGCGAGGAGAGGAAAGTCGGCATTCTGGGCGGCGTTGTACAGCAACTGGCCGATTCCCTGGTACGAGAAGAGGACCTCGACCACCACCAGACCACCGATCAGATACCCCACCTGGGAGGCAACCACTGCGATGGTGGGTAGCAAGGCATTTCGCAGCACTTCCCGCCGGATCACGACCCGCCGAGGGAGACCCTTGAGAATCGCCGTCCGGGTGTAGTCGGCCTCCATTGCCTCAACCACTCCGGCACGGGTGATGCGGGCGATATATCCAAACAACACCAGCGTCAAGCAGATTGCCGGCAGGAGCAGGTAGCGAAGCTGGGTGAAAAATCCCGAACCCCTGGGTGCCGAGGCGGTGCCAGGCAGCCATCCGAGGACGACGGCAAAGACCAGGATCAGCACGATCCCGGAGACGAACTCCGGAATCACCGTGGCGGAGAGCCCGCCGACAGTGATGAGGCGGTCGGTGAGCCTTCCCCGCCGCAAGGCGGCCACGATTCCGCCGAGAATTGACAAGGGAACCACGATCACGAAGGCAAGGGCGCCCAGCTTGGCCGAGTTGATCAGAGCCCTCCTCACCAGCTCCGATACCGGTCGGGCAAAGGTGATCGAATCTCCGAGATCACCGGTGACGGCACCGCCGATCCAATCGACGTACTGGACAAGTGCCGGCCGGTCGGTTCCCAGTCGGGCGTTGAGGGCGTCGACCGATTCCTGGGTGGCAAACGGACCCAGCACCCGCCGGCCGACGTCTCCAGGAAGGAGCTGGGTCCCGATAAACACCAAGACACTCAGGAGGGCAAGCGTGATCAGGGCGAGACCACTGCGGCGCAATATGAACCTAGCCATCTAGCGCCGATCGCACTCGCCCGCCGAAGTGTCGAACTGGATCGTTGTCCCTAGGTCAGGCGAAGGTGCTGTTGATCAAATCGACGTGGCCCATACCAGTGACCGCAATTCCCGAGAAGTTCGGTTGCGTGATGGTGATGTGGTCGACGTAGTAGGGGACGATGAACGGCACCTCGTCGTTTAACAGGGTCTGGATCTCTCCCGCCAGCTGACGTTGAACGTCGAGATCCGGAGCGCTGGCGAACTGGGCATAAAGGTCGTCGTAGGCCTCATTCACCCAGTGCGAAGCGTTCCAGGTCCCGTCGCTGAGGAGGGGCGCTGCCATATAGACATTCGGCACTCCCCGGTGGCCATAGTTGACGATTCCCATCGATCCGGCGGCAGCCAGCCAGTAGTCGTTGTAATAGGTCCCGGAGTCATACACCCCAACCTGGAGGTCGATGCCCACTTGAGAGGCCGATGCCTGAATCAGCTGGGCAAGATCCTCTACCTCGGCGAACTGCA
This sequence comes from Acidimicrobiia bacterium, assembly GCA_035253825.1. Classification (GTDB taxonomy): domain Bacteria; phylum Actinomycetota; class Acidimicrobiia; order Spongiisociales; family ZC4RG35; genus JACCTH01. The sequence goes on from DATFBM010000003.1 coordinate 67,641, forward strand.
AGGTATCGAGTGCTGCCGAAAAGCTTCCGACTCCGGCGGCATCCAACAGGCCCTGGGCGGCGGTCAAGTCCTCCTCTCGTTGGGCAGGGGTGTCGGGGTTGTACATGGGGAAGAGCGACCAGATGGGATGGTCATTGCCTACGGTCCCATAGCCCGCCAATAGCCCGTCGATCAAGACCTGACGATTGAGCGTCAGTGCCACAGCTTGGCGAACTCGCTTGTCATTGAAAGGCGGCGCCGAGGTATCGAAGTACACCTGCCGGTGCTGGGCGGTGGAGATGCTGGCGACATTCGCATCCGGGCTCTCCAAGAGTGCTTGCCCGCCAGAGGAGGAAATGTGGGGGATGGTGTCCACCCGGCCCTCTTGGAAAGCACTGACTGCCACTGCCTCGTCGTCGTACCAGAGCACCTCGAGGCGCTCTGGCTGGGCGCTGTTATCGCCCCAGTAGTTCTGGTTCTTGACAAACGAGGCCGAAACACCTTGCTCGAAGTTTTCGATCTGCCAGATCCCCGTGCCGGGAAACTCGGCTTCGTAACTGCCCTCCGCATAACTGTCCCAGAAAGAGGCGGGGACGATGATGGCGTTGTAGTTGTCCGAGCTGACGAAGAACGGAAAGCTCCCGTTGGGACGTGCGAGCGTGAACTCGACCGTGGCGTCGTCGAGAGCGACGATGTTCGCTGGGTCGACTCCGAACGTCTCGTAGGCCGAAGCGGCGTTGCCCTCGGCAATATTGCTAAAGACAGCTACCACATCAGCGGCCACCATCGGTGAGCCGTCGTGATAGGTAACGCCTTGTCGAAGGTTGAACGTCCAGACGTCGAGGGTGTCATTCGGCTCCCAGCTCTCCGCCAGGACCGGGATCAGGTTGAGTTCGGCGTCGGAAAAGGTCAGGTACTGACCGGTCTGCCCGAGAATCGCCAGGCGGCCCTCGTCGTTCGTTAACACCGGATCAATCGCCCCGGCGGGGGTGATCATCGCCGCGCGGATGGTGCCGGTTCCGGCCGCACCGGTGGTTCCCGTGGCGCCGGTGGTGGCAGTCGCACCGGTGGTGGTCGGCCCACCAGCCGTTGTCACCGCACCGCCGAGGGTGGTGGTGACGTCGTCTGAGGCGCAGGCGGTGGCCACAAAACCCAGAACGGACAACGACATACCGACCATCGTCCCCCGTCGGATGAAGTCGCGGCGGGTGATCTTGCCAGCGGCATATTCGTCGATGATGTGGTTCTCGATCGGGCTCGCTTTCCGCCGGATGGCGTCTAGTCGCTCCCGAACGAACGGACTTCTCCTGGCTCTCATCTTGATTCTCCTCATTCCGGCGGACCTGTTCGCTCGATCGAAGTCCGCGATATTCCCACCATACCGATCGACGGCCTCGTCAGGGCTGAAAACTAGGACTCGGGAGGTGCGCCCCCCTCGGCGGTCCGCCGGCTGACGAATTCGTTGAGCTCTTGCTTGATGCCATCATCGAGAGAAGGGGGCTCAAAGTCGGCGAGTATCTGCTTCCAGACGGCATTGGCCCGTTGAGCGGCGGTCAACGAACCGCCTTCCTCCCACTGCCCGAAGTTTGCCCTGGTGAAGACCACCGGCTCGTAAAACGCCTTCTCATATCGCTCCAACGTGTGGTCGATGCCGAAGAAATGGCCCCCAGGCTGCACGGTGTGGATCGCTTCGAGCCCCATCTCGCCCGCCGAGGAATCCATGGGCAAGAACAACTCCGCAAACATCTGTGCCATCTCGACGTCGAGGATGAACTTCTCATAGGACGCCGACAGACCTGACTCGAGCCAGCCGGCCGTGTGCAAGATGAAGTTCGCACCCCCCAAAGCGGCGCCCATCATGTTCATCATTGACTCGTAGCCGGCTTGGGCGTCAGGGATGTTCGACGTGCAAACCGCCGATGACCGCCAGGGGAGCCCGATATGGCGCGCCAGCTGGCCGCTGGCAAAGGCCGCCTTGGCGGCCTCGGGAGTACCGAAGGCCGGGGCTCCCGATCGCATGTCGACATTGGAGGTGAATGCCCCGTAGACCACCGGAGCTCCGCTGCGACTGATCTGTGACAGAGTGATGCCGGCCAGGGCCTCGGCGTGCTGTAGCACCAGGGCACCGGCGAGCGTGACCGGTGCCATCGCCCCCGAGAGGGTGAAAGGGGTCACGATCGCGGGCTGATTCATCTCGGCGAACTGGATCACCCCTAGGGCCATTGGGACGTCGAGTTGGCGAGGTGAGTTGGTATTGATCACCGTGTAGCAGTAGTGACCGGCGGAGAGTTCGTCCTCGGAGAGCCCCAAGCCGATTCGCAACATCTCGAGACAGTCCGTCACCTGCCCGATTCCGCGGGAGTAGATGAAGGGCGCCTTGTCCGAAAGGGCCAGATAAGCCCTGGTGGTTTCGAGGTGGCGCAAGTTGACCGGGATGTCCTGGGGCTCCACCTGCTGACTGGTGACGTGGATCACGTCAAAGGCTTGGGAAAGCCGCAGCAGGTCGGAAAAGTCCTGGAGCGTTCCCGCCCGCCGCCCGCGATCGAGATCGACCGCATGCGGAGGTCCGCCTACCGGTGCCAGCACCACATTGTCCCCCCCGATCCGGACGTTTCGCTCGGGGTTGCGGGCTACCAATTCGAATTCGGCCGGAGCCGACTTCAAGGCCGAGCTCACGAGCTCGGGGTCGATTCTGACCATGAAGTCGGCATCAACCGACGCACCGGCCTTCTCGAAACGGCGTCGGCCATCCTCGAGTAGAACCTTGATGCCGTCCTCGGCGAGAATCGTCAGAGCGGCCTGGTGGATCCCGGCGATTTCGTCGTCGCTGAGAACCCGGAGCGGCTGGAAGGGGTTGATCAAACGCCGGTAACGCGGCTCCACCCGACCGCCAAGAGGCCGCCGCTCACGCCGGGGCCGCCTGCGAGTCGCCACTTCGGGACCGGCTTGCTGGTTCACGACTGAACTCTACGATCCGGATGTGGCACGGCAGGCGAGCGTGGTGGTGATCGGTGCCGGGATCATCGGCTCGAGCGTCGCTTATCACCTGGCCGACCTCGGAGTCGAGGGAATCGTCGTACTCGACAAGGGAGCGCTAGCGGACAACGACGGCTCCACATCGCACGCCCCCGGCGGACTCCGCACTCTCACCATCTCGAAGTTTTTCACCAGGCTCGGAATCGCCTCTCGCCAGCTCTACGACCTCCTACCGCTCGCCGAGCCCGGTCAAGAGCAGTTCTTTCGCACGGGATTTCTTCAGGTGGCCTCGTCGATGGCGCGCTTCGAGAGTTACAAACGCATTCAAGAGATCGGCTGGAGCCTCGGGGTTCCCTCCAATCTCCTGTCGCCCGAGCAAACCGCGGAGATGATCCCTCTTCTCGACTCCTCCCAGATCATCGGCGGAATGTTTTCGCCCACTTCCGGAGTGATCAAAACCAGTCTGGTGGCGACCTCGATGCAACAAGTCGCGGCCGCAACCGGGAGGGCCGTCTTCTACGCCGACACTGAAGTCATGGATGTAGTGGTCGAGGGCGGGCGCGTTCGCGGGGTGAGGACGTCCAATCCCGACATCGAACGGATCGAATGTCCGCAGGTCGTCCTCTGCACGAATATCTGGGCGCCAGTGCTGGCGGCGAAGGTCGGAATCAATATGCCGCTCTTCCCGGGCGAGCATCAATACATCTTCACGTCCCCGGTGCCGGATCTCGCCGATCGAGCCCATCGCGAGGTCACCATGCCCATCTCCACGATCGACGATATCTCGGTCTATTTTCGCCAGCATCACGACCGGCTTGGGATCGGTAGCTACCACCACGAAGCGCGGCTGGTCGACCCCTGGGCCTTGCCGAAACGGGCCCAGCTTCCGTTCACTCCAGCCGACTTCGACGAGGCGTGGCATTTGATGCGGAAGCACCTTCCGGCTCTGCATCAAGTCGAAGTGGATACCGGATTCAACGGCATGTTCTCTTTCACCGCCGACCACTATCCGATTCTGGGCGAGTCTCCCATCAAGGGTCTATGGGCAGCAGTCGGAGCCTGGCTCTCCTATGCCTCGGAGGTGGGGAAGGTGATGGCCCGCTGGATCACGGAAGGTGATCCCGGAATGGACGTGTCGGTGGCCGACATCAACCGCTTTCACGATCACCAGTCCAATCACTCGTTTCTGTCCCGGCAAAGCAAATACTTCTACGAGATCGGTTTTGACATCCTTCATCCCAACGAGGTGGCGTCCTCGGTGCGTAACCTCCGACTTGCTCCCTACCACGACCGCACGGAACGGCTGGGCGCGGTCTACGTCCCCTTCGCCGGCTACGAGACTCCCTACTACTACGAGTCCAACGGCCCCCTCGTGGATCGATATTCAGATCGAATCCCGCGCCGGCATGGATACGACGCCACTTCCTGGTCGCCGATCATTGGGGCCGAGCATCTGGCGTTGCGTGAAAGGGCCGGACTGATCGATTGGTCGGCGTCGATTGGGCCCGTCGAGGTCTCGGGCCCGGGAAGTCTCTCCTTCCTGCAGTACCTCTGCACGAACAACATCGACATTTCTATCGGAGCGGCCACCTACACCCTGGTCCTCACCCCGCGAGGGACCGTCAAGCGAGACGTAACCATCGCTCGTCTCTCCCGGGAGCGCTTTTGGTTGCTAACGGGAAAGTCCAATCTTCCAGCGGAGCTGGCCTATTACCGGTCATTTGCTCCAGCCGACGGATCGGTACAGATCGTCGATCGCTCCGAGCAGTTTGCCGCAGTCGGGCTCTGGGGCCCCAGGTCCCGTGAGATCCTCGAGGCGGTCACGGACGCCAACCTTTCCAACGAGGCGTTTCCCTGGTATTCGGTACGGCAAATTGGAGTGGGCATGGCTCCGGCAACTGCCCTTCGCATCTCATATGTGGGCGAGTTGGGCTGGGAGATTTACGTCCCCGCGAGCTTCGGACGTCATGTTTGGGACGCCCTCTGGAGTGCCGGGAGAGATCGCGGCTTAACGGCGGTGGGCATGGCTTCCCTGTTCTCGTTGCGAATCGAAAAGGGCTACCGCCTGATCGGCAGCGATCTCACCCCCGAAATCACACCTCGGCAGGCCCAGATGTCGTGGTTGCTCGACAAAAGCAAAGATTTTCTCGGACGGGACGGCACCTCTGTCGATCGACACCGTTTGGTCACACTCCGCTTCGATGATCCGGCTGCCCTCATGTACTCGTGGACTCCGGTCTACCGCTTGGACGACGTGGTCGGTTGGATAGCAAGCGGAGAATTCGGTTACTCGGTCGGCGCCTTCATCGCCCATGCGTTCGTTCCACAAGAGCTCACGGTGCCGGGCACGAAGCTACGGGTCAGATACACCGGCCAATTCTTCGAAGGGGAAGTGGTCAAAGGACCTCTCTGGGATCCCACCAATCTCCGTCTGAGGGCCTAGCCAGAGAATTCGCTTTAGCCTCCCGGGCACCGTGAGTTTGCTTTGGAACGCCCGGGTAATCGATCGCGACGGGATCCGGGAAGGACTGGCGATCTCGATCTCCGGTGACCGCATCGGCGCGATCGAGAAGGGCGGAGGCGACGCGCCGGCGGGGGCGATTGACCTCGATGGCAAGTCGCTGCTGCCGGGGCTGATCGACGCACACAACCACTTCCTTTCCGAAACCGATCGCAGTCCCGGATTCGGGCCACCTCCGCCTCGGCATGGCGATGCTCCCCGCCCGCGCGCACTCGGGCACTACATCCTGGCCGCCGCAGCCCGGGCGATTGTCCGTAGTGGATTCACCACCATCCGCGACGTCGGCTGTTATGACGACGAGGCTCTCGCCGCCGGTCAGGCGATCGATCTCGGACTGATCCCCGGGCCGCGCATCTTTTCATGTGGGCGGATCATCTCCGCCAGCGCCCCGGGTGGGGCAATCTTTGGCTCCATGTACCGTGAAGCCGATGGCCCATGGGAAATGCGAAAAGCAGTGCGGGAGCAAATCCGGCGGGGTGCCCACTTCATCAAATTCATGGCCACCGGTGCCCGGTCGGTGGTCCTCGAGGATCCCGAGCCTCCGCAAATGACCGCCGAGGAGATGGCGGCGATTGTCGATGAGGCTCATCGAATGGGAGTTCGGGTGGCGGCTCACGCCGAGGGCCTGGAAGGTACGCGTTGGGCTCTCCGGGCCGGAGCCGACACCATCGAGCATGGGCTGGCATTGCATCGTGATCCCGAGTTGCTCGATCTGATGGCCGCCAACGGAACCGTGCTGATCCCCACCCTGACCACATTCCATGATCTGGCCGAACGCTTCGCCGACGAGTTCTCTCCGATCCTGGTGGAGCAGGCCAAACGACAGTTGGAGGAGGCTTACGAGACAGTGGCCGCTGCGAACGCGGCGGGGGTTACGATCGCGGTCGGCTATGACAGCGGACCCCCGGGAGCTTCGGCCCAGGAGATGCTGCGACTAGAGCATGCGGGCCTGAGCGGGATAGAGGTCATCGACGCCGCCACTCGGGGCGGTGCAGCCGCCCTTGGGCGCGAAGATCTCGGGTCGATCAGGAGTGGCGCACTCGCTGACTTGGTGGTCGTAGATGGAGAGCCCGATCAGAACCTCGCTGTCCTGGGAGATCCGGAAGCCATCATGTTCGTAATCAAGGGCGGGGAGTTGGTGTCGTGAGCATCCGCGTGGTCGTAGTCGGCTCGGGGATCGTCGGCTCATCCGTGGCCTATCACCTCGCCCGCCTGGGCTGGACCGATGTAGTCGTAGTCGATCGCGGCGATCCGGTCGAGAATCCTGGTTCCACCTCGCATGCCCCCGGGGGGGTGGTGGCGCTATCGCATAACAAGACCCTCACCCAACTCGCCGTCTACTCGAGCCGGCTCTACGCCACCCTCGAGCCCTTTTCTCCCGACCGCCAGATGGTCAACCGGGTCGGGATCCTCGACGTGGCGATCTCGCCCCGCCGGATGACCGATCTGGTGCGGCTACACGGAGAATCTCTGAGCTTCGAGACGGGCGCCAGGCTTCTCACCCCCACCGAAACGGCCGACATCCATCCGCTGATCAACCCCAAGGCGATGGAGGGTTCGATCTTCATGGTCGAGGGCCAGACGGTGGCACCTGCCCACGTCAGCGGGGCATTGCAGCGAGATGCCGGGGTCGACGTGGTCGGTCAGACAGAGGTGACGGAAATCGATGCTGCCGGCGGCCGAGTTCGGGCGGTGATGACAAGCAATCCCGAGCGGGCGCGTATCGAATGCGACCACGTCGTCATCGCCACCAACATCTGGGCACCGCTCCTCGGCGACGGTCTCGGTGTACCCATCCCGCTGATGGGATACGAACATCAATATCTCCGAACCGGACCCCTTCCTGAGTTGGATCGGTTCGATCCTTCCCGACCCGAGGACGAGATCGTTTATCCCTCAGTGCGAGAGCTCGACACCTATATCTACTTCCGCCAGCATTGGAACTCATTCGGAGTAGGGAGCTACCGCCACGCTCCCCGGCCGGTCCCCGCCCCACTGGTGGGGCCCAACGCCATCCATCCTTTTACGCCCGACGACTTTGAAGGCGAAGCTTGGGAGAAGGCGCGCCGGATTTTCCCGCTGCTGGCCAACACTGACTTCCGGACCTACCCACGGACGATCAATGGAATCTTCGCCTTTCCCGTCGACGGCATGCCGATCGTCGGCCCCACCCCAATCGAGGGGGTGTGGGTAGCGGCGGGTTCCTGGCTCACCCACGCCGCGGGAGTCGGCAAGACGCTGGCCGAATGGATGACCTCCGGTGACACGGAATGGGATCCCCGTCTGATCGACGTCAATCGCTTCCATGGCTTCCAGACGACGCGGCGCTTCATCGAGAAGGTTTGCGACAAGAACTACGCCGAGATTTACGACATCATTCACCCCCGCGAGCCGATCACCGAACCGCGCAATGTGAGGCTTTCTCCATTCGACGAGAGACACCGGGCCCGAGGGGCGGTCTTCACGACCTTCGCCGGCTACGAGCTCCCCAACTGGTTCGAGTCCAACTCCGGCCTCGTCGAAGAATTCGCCGGCCAGATCCCGACCCGGAGTGGTTGGGCCGCCGAGCACTGGTCCCCGATCCAGGGAGCCGAGCACCTCGCCACCCGTAATTCCGTTGGCCTCCTCGACCTCACCGGACTTTCCATCATTGAAGTCTCTGGCCGCGATGCCTTAAGCGCCGTGCAGTGGCTTTGCTCCAACCAAATGGATGTGGCGCCGGGAAGAGTCGTGTACACCACGTGGCTAACCAAAGCGGGTGGAGTCCGCAGAGATCTAGCCGTGGCTCGCCTCGAGCCGGATCGATTTTGGATGTTCGTCGGTGAGGGCACGAGACCGCGTGATCTCGACTGGGTGCTTAGCCACACTGAGGGATACGACGTCGCGGTTGCCGACGTCTCCGATTCTTTAACCGCTCTCGGGTTGTGGGGTCCCAATGCCCGCCAAGTGCTGGAGCGAGTTTCCTCCTCCACACTCGACTTCGGATATTTTCGGGCCCGGTGGATCGACCTCGACTACACCCGGGCCCTGGCGGTGCGAATTTCCTACGCCGGCGAGTTCGGCTGGGAGTTGCACTTTCCCCCCGAGGCCGCCCTGCCGGTGTGGGATCGGTTGATCGACGCCGGCGCAGACGTGGGCTTGATTCCGTTCGGCTTCGGCGCCTTTGACTCCTTGCGGTTGGAGAAGGGTTATCGAGGCTGGGGAATCGACGTCCACACCGAATACAACCCTTATGAGGCGGGGCTGGGGTGGACGGTCCGACTGGACAAAGGCGATTTTCTTGGCGCCGGCGCCTGTCAGCGCCTCGTCACCGAACCGCTCAAGAAGAAGCTGGCTTGTCTGACCTTCGACCGAGCCCAGGACGTCATCTTGGGATACGAGCCGATCATGGCTGGCGACCAGTGCCTGGGTCACGTCACCAGTGCGAACTTTGGCTACTCGGTGGGAAAGTCCATCGCCTATGGCTATCTCCCCACCGAGGCCGCGGTGGAAGGAACGAAGGTTGAGGTGATCTACTTCGGAAAGCGGCACTCGGCCACCGTTGCCCCCGATCCGCTCTTCGATCCCAAGATGACCCGAATGAAGGACTGATGCCGCGGGAAGGAGCCAGGCGAGCCGAACGTCGAGCTAGCCGCAGTGGTGGGGTTCGCCAACTGGAATGGCGCTCACTGCGCAACCTCTATCACCCCATCGACGTCATCTCGGCCGACCAAATCGAGGCCATCCACCAAACGTCACTGCGAATCCTGGCCGAAATCGGGATGGATTTTCTCCACCCCGAGGCACTCTCGATTTTCTCCCAGGCGGGAGCGATGGTGGAACCCGGCAGCAATCGGGTCCGCTTCGACCCCGATTGGGTTATCGAAAAGGTGTCAACCGTGCCAGACACCTTCGCGCTACATGCCCGCAACCCCGAGCACAACGTCACAATCGGTGGGAATCACATCAATTTCGCCACCGTCGCCTCTCCCCCAAATGCTTCCGATGCGGATCGCGGACGACGCAGTGGCAACTTCGACGACTTCCAAAACCTGATTCGGCTGGCGCAGAGCTTCAACATCATCCACCTTTTCGGCGGGTACCCGGTCGAGCCGGTCGATCTCCCCCCGAGTACGCGCCATCTCGATTGCCTCTCCGCTGTCGTAACCCTGGGGGACAAGGCGTTTCACTCGTATGCATTGGGGCGGGAGCGGATGACAGACGCGATCGAGATTGCTCGCATTGCCCGGGGGGTCAGCGCGGAACAGCTCTGTGGCGAGCCCTCGCTGTTCACTGTGGTCAACACTTCCTCACCGCTTCGCCTCGATGGGCCGATGATCGAAGGGTTGATCGAGATGGCGCGCATGGGTCAGGTTGTGATCGCCACTCCCTTCACCCTTTCGGGGGCGATGGCACCCGCCACCATCGCCGGGGCCCTGGCCCAGCAGAACGCAGAGGCACTGTCCACGATCGCGCTGATCCAGTGTGTCAATCCCGGTGCCCCGGCGATGTATGGGGGATTCACCTCCAACGTCGACATGCGCTCCGGCGCCCCCGCCTTCGGCACTCCCGAGTACACCAAAGCGGCGCTGGCGGGGGGCCAGCTCGCCCGTCGATACGGATTTCCCTATCGATCCTCGAACGCCTGTGCCGCCAATGCGGTCGATTCCCAGGCCGCGTATGAGGCCGAGATGTCGACCTGGGGAGCGGTGATGGGGCACGCCAACCTGATCATGCATGGCGCCGGTTGGATGGAAGGGGGACTGACGGCCTCGTTCGAGAAGTTCATTATCGATGTGGAGATCCTGCAGATGATGAGTGAATTCCTGCAGCCGTTGCGGGTGGACGAGGCCAGCCTGGCCCTCGACGCCATTGCCGAAGTGGGACCCGGTGGACACTTCTTCGGCGCGGCCCACACTCTCGAGCGCTACGAGAGCGCCTTCTACTCCCCGATTGTCTCGGACTGGCGAAACTTCGAGAGTTGGGAACTGGCCGGGTCTCCCACCGCCGAGCAGCATGCCAACCGGGTTTGGAAAGAGGTTCTGGAAGCCTTTTCCCCGCCTCCCCTCCCCGACGACCGGGCCGCCGAGCTCACCGATTTCGTCGAACGGCGCCGGTCCGAGGGAGGCGTCAGCGCTTGACTCAAGGCTCGACCACCACGCGACCTTGCCTGGTGGGATGGATGGCGCGGAAGTAATCGAATGTACTCACCGCCCCGGGTGCCGCTCAGGACTGCGACCAGCCGCCTCAGGCACGGGCGTCGAAGCTACCGGTGATGGTGACGCCGTCGACGGTGGCCCCACTCGGCCGGAACCCCACGGCATCTGTGCAGCTGAAACTGCCAGCTGCCCCATCGCTACCTTTGTGGTCGACCTCGACCTCGCAGATGTCTGTGGTCGTGGCGAGGGACAAGTCGGTGGTGCTGTAGGAGATGTAGTTGTCCTCGGCCTGAAGGCTGATGGTCAAGAGCCCCTCCCCTGATCCATCCGCATTAGGGGTGAACGTGAGGGCCCAGTTCCCGTCGATAAAGGCGCTCGCTGCCGGGAAGAAGTACCAAGTGTCCTCGATCTCGTCGACGTTGCCCCCGATGCGAAAGTTGACGGTGCCGGTGTCGGAGAGATCAACGCCGCCGCCGCTACTTTCGGCTTCGGCCTCGTCGCCGGAGGTTCCACCCTGGCCTTGCGCCTCACTCGAGTTGCCCGAATCCTCGTCAGCCACCACCTGGCTCCCGCCATCGCCCCCTCCGCAGGCCACGATCAGCATTGAGAGAACCAGGAACAGCACAAACGCACGGCGATAGGTCATAAGCGGAAGCTATCGAAGGTCGAGCCTTGGTCGCACTAGGGAAACCCCTAGGTCACGTCAATGGCCGCCCACCGCGTAGGCTCGCTGTGTGCGGGCGACTGATCTGCTGGCTCAGATAGAGACCATCGGCCGGGAGCCCACCACCGGCGGTTACCGACGATTCTCCTGGACCGCGGCCGATGCCGAACTACGCCAATGGTTCGCCTCCCAGGCCACCACAAGGGGACTATCCCTCGAGGTCGACCGCAATGGCAATCTGTGGGCCTACCGAGGCGACCCGGTGCCCGGCGGGGTCGTGGCGGTCGGTAGTCATCTCGATTCGGTCCCCGACGGCGGCCAGTTCGACGGCCCGCTGGGAATCGCTTCCGCCTTCGCCGCCCTCGACCTCATGGCTGCCCAGGGGGTCTATCCACCAAGGCCGCTGGCGGTCGTGGGCTTCGTCGAGGAAGAAGGAGCCCGCTTCGGGGTGGCCTGTCTCGGATCCCGACTCGCCACGGGATTGATCGAGCCCGAAAAGGCCGCGGCACTCAGCGATGGCGAGGATGTCACCTGGGCCGAAGCCATGGATCGGGCCGGGCTCGACGCAGGCTCGATCGGAGTGGACCAACCACGACTCGAGCAGTTGCGATGTTTTGTCGAGCTTCACGTCGAGCAGGGTCGGGCCCTGGAACCGGCCGGGGCAGCGGTTGGTATCGGCACAGAGATTTGGCCGCACGGCCGCTGGCGATTCGTATTCGCGGGAGAGGCCAACCACGCCGGCACCACCGCCATGGACGATCGTCAGGATCCGATGCCGATGCTGGCAGAAACCATTCTCCAGGTGACAGAGGACGCCCGCCGCCTAGGCGCTCGGGCAACTTTTGGACGCCTCTTGGTCGAACCGAACGGGGTCAATGCGATCCCATCGCTAGTGACGGGCTGGCTCGACGCTCGCGCCCCCAACCAGGCTTTGTTGGACCAGGTCGTCGGATCTCTTCATTCCCGCGAAGGAATCTCGGTCACCATGCAATCTTCTTCACCGGCCGTCCACTTCGACCCGGCGCTACGAGCGGGCATGGAAGAGGTCCTTCCCTCTCTCCCTCCGATCCCGACTGCGGCCGGCCACGACGCCGGGATCCTGGCGGGGGCCGGCGTACCAACCACGATGCTCTTTGTTCGCAACCGCAGTGGGGTCTCCCATTCCCCGAAGGAACATGCAGACCCGGGCGACATCGAGGCTGGAGTCGAGGCCCTAGCTCGGGTGATCGCTCATCTGGCGGCAACATGACGTCGTTCTGGTGCGAACAAGCATGGATTTCGGGCCAGGCCGTGCCGTCGGTGGCCATCGAAGCGAGCACCGACGGGGAGATTGCCGCCGTCGAAGTAGGAGTCGATCCGGGCAATCGCCATCGGTTGGACGGTTTGGTATTCCCCGGGCTGGCCAACGCTCACTCCCACGCCTTTCACCGCGCTCTCCGGGGAAGAGCCTCGACTCAGAAGGACTTTTGGGCCTGGCGAGAGGCGATGTACAGGGTCGCCAACGGCCTCGACCCCGATTCCTACCTCGACTTGGGCACAAAGGTCTATCGGGAGATGGCCCTCGCCGGTTTCACCGCCGTCGGCGAGTTTCACTACCTCCACCACGGACCCGGCGGAGTGCCTTATTCGAATCCCAACGCCATGGCTGAGGCTCTTAGACATGCGGCGGCGAGGGCCGGGATTCGACTGACGCTCCTCGATACGTGCTATCTGGCGGGAGGTATCGGAATCGAGCTTTCGCCCACCCAGCAACGTTTCGCCGACGGGTCGGTGGAGGCTTGGAGCCAGCGACGGCAGCTGCTGACAGAAGACGCCAACACTCGGATCGGAGCCGCGATCCACTCGGTGAGAGCGGTCAAGCCTCCCGATCTGGCTCTAGTCGCGACGGAGGCAGAAGGCCTTCCCCTCCACGTCCACGTCTCCGAACAGATGGCCGAGAACGAGGCGGCGCAGGCTGCGTTCGGCCTTTCCCCCACCGAACTCCTGGCGCGGGCGGGGGCCTTGGGCCCACTCAGTACCGCAGTTCACGCCATCCACCTCAGCGCCCAGGACCGCCAAATACTGAGTCGGTCGGGGACAACGGTCTGCGCCTGCCCCACCACCGAGGCTGATCTCGGCGACGGGATCGGTCCATTCTCGATTCTGGCTCGCTCCGGCGTACCCCTAGCAGTGGGTAGCGATCAGCACGTGCGCATCGACCCCTTCGAAGAGGTTCGCCGCCTCGAGATGGATCAACGTCTGGCGCTGGGAGATCGCGGCCATTTCAGTGCTGTCGACCTGGTGGAGATCTTGAGCGAGAACGGTTACCGATCGATCGGTTGGGGCGAGGGCGGCAAAATCGCGCTCGGAGGCCTCTGTGACTTGGTGGCGGTCCGCACCGACACCATTCGGACCGCGGGGGCCGACTTGTCGTCACTGATTTGGTCAGCTGGGCCGGGAGACATATCGGAAGTGGTAGTGAGTGGGAGGACCATTGTCCGTGAGGGGATCCACCTGCTCAACGCTGATTGACCACCACTTCGCGAGCGGTTTGAGACAGGGTGGCGGTCATCGATTCAAGGGGGCCGCGGCCGACAAAGTGCCGCCAGAGCAACCCGAAGGCAATCGCCACCGAGCCGTGGATCAAGAAGAGGGTCATGCGGTCGTCCCTGCCTGCTCCGGTGGCTAGGGCCGCCACGTGGATGGTGTAGATCGAAAAGGTCATCGCTCCTGCCGCCGCGATCCAGTGGACCAAGCCAGCGATCAAAAGACACGCACCGATCACCAACAAAGATGTCCCGAGGGTGTGGGCCAGGTCGAAAGGAGTAGCGGAATGAGGCGTGGAAACCGCTAGGTACCACCACGTGGTGGTCGGGGTGACGCCGAAGAACTGGATAGGCAGCTCATCGACGAACCTCGAACCTCCCAGCGGTCCGAGCAGCAAAGCCGAGCCGGCTTTGGCGGCCACCGCTAAAGCCCCTCCGACGAAGAAGATCTTCAGGGCATTCGCCTTCATGTTGAGGCGGCCGAGGCCCATTCCCATCCATAAGAACGCCATCCACGAGAACAAGGGGTAGTAGCCGGTGAAGAAAATCTCTCGAAGCATCAGAACCGGCTGGGCGAGCATGTCGAAGTCGGGCACGCTCAGTCCCGGCTCTGGCAGTCGCATCCTGAGGAGATGACTGAGGACCGGGCCGGCCACGACCCATAACGAGGCCATCCATAGGAGGGGCTTAGCCCTGAGGCCGAGAAAGACTGACGCGAGCAGGAAGAGGAATCCGTAATTGACCAGAATCACCGCCACCCCGGATTGGAGCTCGCCCAGGAACAGGCCGATCAGACCGATCACAGCCGCCCTGACCACGAGGGCCGTGGCCGCAGCCGCCAGCGCCTCCCCCTTGGGGGGCTCGGCGCGTCCATAGGCCAAAGCCAGTCCCACCCCGGCCAGAACCGCGAACAGCGCCGACGAGCGGCCCGAGGCGATGAGGTAGGCCGTCGAGATGGTGTTGTCGGGATCGCGGGCAGGAAGGATGTGAACGGCCATCATCCCGATCAGAGCCAGGCCTCGAGCGGCGTCGACGCCGACTAGGCGTTCGCGCTTTTCAGAGGTCACCAGGTGGCAAACCTGCAGCGGTTAATTGATTTCGAAGGGGTCCGCCCAGCTCCGCGCCTCGTTGCCCAACGCATTGGCGAGTTCGGTCCGAGAGCGGACGCCGAGCTTGCGATAGACATTGCCAAGGTGGTACTCGATCGTCTTGTGGTTGACGAACAGAGTCGCCGCGGCCTCCCTGTTAGTTGCCCCGCCGGCGACGATTTTCGCCACCTGCCGTTCCTGCCGGGTAAGGCTTGCCACGGTGCGAGGTTGTTGAAGGGTTTCTCCACTCAGCTGCAGTTCGGACCGAGTGCGCTCGATCCAGAAGGCTGCCCCTAGTCCTTCGAAAATCTCGAGGGCCCGACGGAGGTGACGCCGGGCTTCGTCCCGTTTCTTCGCCCGACGCAGGCGTTCACCGTAGGCCAACTCGGTACGGGCCAGGTCGAAAGGCGTCGGCAAGGTCTCGTGAATCGCCAGGGCACTCTCGAATGGATCCCGAAAGTCCTCCTCCTCCGAGGCGAGTCCGATCGCTCGGTGACCCACCGCCATGGCCGATCTCCTGCCCAACGCCTCCCCGCGGGCGGTTAAGGATTTGGCAATCAGCAGCGCTTGGGCCTTGTCGCCCAGTCGGGCCAAGGAATCGACCAGGTCGCCGTCCACTGGGAACAACCAGGGCTCGGCGGTACCGCCCAATTCGAAAAGGTTGCGACTCTCTTCAAGGTGTTCGGATGCCGCTTGATAATTGCCGAGGCCCACTTCGAGGAAGCCCAACGCCCCCTTGGCGTTCGCCGTCGCCGCCCTCAGGCCCGACCGGACATCGCTGTCGAGGGCTGAGCGGGCGTGGGCTCGGGATGACTCCTCATCGCCGAAGGCGGCTTCGATCCGAGCAAGCAATGACGAAGCGAACGCCTTTTCGGTTGGCTGGAGGAGCTCATCAAAGAGCCCCAACGCTTCTTCGGCATGGAGTCGGGCATTGTCCCAACTTCCTGTTCGAAACTCGAGCTCGGCCAGTGGCAAGAGCGCCTGCGGGAGGTAGGCGAGGAACCCGCCACTGCGCTGGATTTCGACCGAGCGTTTGATAAAGGCATTGGCTAGCTCGTACTCCTCCAACCAGACCAGGGGCCAACCGATGCCGAGGCTGTGGATGTGTCCGTAAGGTGAAGCAATCGCTGCCTTCGCGGCCGCCCGGGCGCTATTCCTGGCTTCTGGGTGACCGGCCATGGTCTGGGCCATGGCGATGGCGGCATGATGCACCACATCGCGTTCGCCTTCGGGAACCAGGGCGAGCGCCTGCTCGACTTCGATCAACGCTTCTGAGGCCTCGAGCCGCTGCACTCTGAACTTGGAAGCGAGGAGCAGCATCGTTGCGGCGCGGATGGGGTCGGCTTCAGCAGTTCGGCTGGCTTCCAAGCGCAACGTGGCATACGCCCCGGCGGCATCGCCGCTGCGCATCCTGATATCTGCTTCCAAGATGATGAGGGCGGGATCGGCTGACGATTGCCTCCCGGCCCGCGTCTCGTTGATCAATGAGATGGTGAGGCCCATATCCCCGGCGCGATGAGCGGCCCGAGCAGCCGCGCTCAGCCTGCGCTGGCGCTCGCCTGGTTCGGCGCTGAGGGAGGCCGCCTTGCGAAGGGCACCAGCGGCCGCGGCGGCGGCGCCGCGCGCCGAAGCTCGCTTCGCAACCGCTTCCAGGGCGGCAGCGGCCTTCTCGTCTCGCCCCGACGCAGCGGCCGCGAGATGCCAGGCACGACGATCCGGATCGCTTGTGCTGATAGCCAGCGCTCGGTGGACGCGTCGGACATCGGCGGGATCCGCCCGGTGCCGCGCCACGGATAGCAGGAGAGGGTGCCTGAACCTCAACGTCGAACCCTCCTCGACGATGAGTTTGGATTCAAAGGCTTCGTCGAGGTCGGAGAAGGCAAGACCGAGTTCTTTCCATGCTGGGCTAAGAGCTTCAATCTCGGCGGTTTCCTCCTCCGCCACACACAGCAAGGCCAAGCTGCATCGTTCGGAGAGCCGTTCGAGATGGCTTCCGAAGGCTCGTTGGAGAGAGGCGGTCACGGAGATCGGGGCCGCGAAGTCACCGCCTTGGTCATCAAGGACTCGGGGCAGCTCAACCAGGGCCAAAGGGTTGCCTGCGGCGAGATCCAGAATCCGACGAACGGCCTGCGAACCCAGCTCGGCACCGACGAGGGCCGCAGCCGAGCGTTCGGACAGCGGACCAAGATGGAGCACCTCCCCGCCGTGATCGCTTGGTATGGGCCCCCGACTGCTGACAACGATTCCAACTCCGACCGACTCACTCCGGCGTGCAATGAAGTCGACCACGTCCCTCGTGGCGCTATCCAGCCACTGGTAGTCATCGATCAAGACCAGAAGGGGCTCGTCGGCCACGAAGTCCCCAAGCAATCGAAGCGTGGCTGCATTGATCGCCAGCCGATCCCCCGAGCCAGCGTCGCTCATGGCGAGGGCTACCCGCAGCGCTCGCTTCTGCGGCCCCGGTAGTGAATCAATCCTGCCCTCGAGAGGACGGAGAAGGTCGGAGAGAACCACGAAGGGCAGGTCCGATTCGGACTCCCGCCCCTCCACCTGGTACGCCGTCAGTCCGTAGTCAGGGGCAGTGATCGCCGCCCAGTTGAGGAGCGTGGTCTTACCCATCCCGGGATCTCCCACAACCGCCAGCGTCCCGCCCTCGCCAGACCGGCTGCGACCGAGGAGGGAACGAAGCTTTTCTTGCTCCAGCTCCCGTCCCAGGATCACGACGAAATTATATGGACCCGCCCCCGGGCCAAGACCCCGTCACCCGGCCTATCCGGCGATGATCTGGAGCTCGGTGCCGATTCGATCAGCCATTTCGGCACAGGTCTGTAGATCGGGATGGCGAACGACGACCATGCCGTCGCCCACCAGCTGCTGCTTCCAGTTGCGTCGCAAGGCCCCGATGGGGTTGAGTTCAACCGCCGCCACCCAAGGGTCGAGTTCCGCCAGGAGGCGATCCAGGCCCTCATACCGGAGGATTCTGCCCTGGCCGATCGCCCGCTTGAAGACGGTGGCAGCGTTGAACTTTCGCTCGACCGGCTGGGAGATCCTCCCGTGCACCGCCGCCTCCGCCCAGAACCTAAACAGATCGATGTCGGATGCGAAGTTCATCGCATCGACCGTTCTCCCTCCCGGCGGCCTGGCTCCGATCTCGCCGAAGACCGCCTCGCCATCGGGCCTCAAATACCACTCCATGTGGGTGAATCCGTCCCGGAAGCTCATTGCTTTCAGGACTTGGTGGCCCATCTCCTTCCCTGCCGCCAAGTAGGGGACGTCAGGATCTCGGAGCGCGACGGTCTGTTGACTCACCCATTCGTGGGTTTTGCCGATCAATGGCCGCGGTCGGTACCAGCACATGTTGTAGAAGAGCACCCGACCCTCTGAGCAGATGGTGTCGAAGGTGAACTCTTCCCCATCGACAAACTCCTCCACACTCACCTCTTCGACATGGCGGAGTTTGGGGAGGATCTTCTCGAGTTGCGCTCGATCGTTGACGCGGAAGGTGTCAGCCGAACCGGCGCCGGCTATCGGCTTGATGATGGCCGGGTAACCAATTTGATCGATAGCCTTCCAAACGTCATCTATCGACTTGGCGGAGTAATGATGCGGCGTCCGGATGCCCGCCGCATCCAGCACTTGCTTCATCGCCTCCTTGTCGCGAAACGGAACCGTTTCCACCTGGCTCATGCCGGGCACTCGCAACAGCTCTCGAATCTGGGCAGCGAGGATCATCAGCGGCTCCCATAGCGATTCGATCCGTTCGATTTTCACTCGATCTCCGATGGCGGCAGCAGTCTCGAGCACCGACTCCGGTCGGGAAAAGCTCACCTGGTAATAGGCCGCCAGGGCCCGGCGAGCCTTCTCGGGGACGTTGTGCTCAGGTTGATCGCCGAGCCCGATGACATTGGCCCCGACCTCGGCCAAGCCGCGCACAAAGTCGGTCATTTCCGTGGGAAATCCCGGCGATAGAAACAAAACGTTCATCGCAGCTCCACCTTGACGTTGCTGACGATTGCCGCGATGGCCTCTTCCACCCGCCTGGTTTCGGGATGTCGCACAATCACAAAACCCTCGCCCTCATAGTGACCGCTCGGGGTTTGTCCCTCTTTCGGAAGCTGCACTTCGACCACCGTTCCCGCTGCCACTGCTTGGGCTCGGTCGAGCCCGGTAATCCCGACCACCCGCCCTTGGCCCTGACCCCGCAAATACGCTGCCCCGACCGCGAACTTACGAGCAGGCGGGTCGAACTCCTCATATGTCATCAGCCGTCCCCACGCCTCATAGAGATCAAAGTCGTGAGCGTATGAGATCAAGGTCGAGAACTGAGCACCCGGGGGACGAACCGCGGCTTCCGAAATTGCAATCGAACCATCTGGCCGCCGAAACCACTCCATGTGGACCAGACCGGTCTCGAGGCCAAGGGTTGCTATTGCCCGCGGCCCGGCTTGACGGATCGCCTCGTACTCAGGCCCTGAGATGTCCTGGGGAAGGATGACCGCCCACTGAATCCAGGGGTTCTCCATCACCTGAAGCGGGGTGGGGTAATAGCGGGTGATGTTCCACCAAACCGCTCGTCCTTTGACAAAGACGCAATCGAAGGCGTGCTCTTCGCCGATGACAAACTCCTCCAGCAAGGTCGGCTGTTTTTCGTCGGGCGCTGACCATTGCAGCCAATCCTCGACCTGTTGGGAATCGTTGAGACGAAAGGTGTTGCGGGTGCCCGATCCTGCCGGAGGTTTCGCCACCACCGGCAGCCCGATCTCGGAGATGAAGCGGCGGGCTTCGTCCGTTGAGCCCACTAGACGGTGACGTGCTGATGGGATTCCGTTCCGCGCCATCACACTCTTCATCCGGTCTTTGTCACGGAAGTTGCGGGCGGTCTCGACACCGATTCCAGGAATGCCGAGCTGTTCGCGCACCACTGCCAGCGGAACCTGCAGTTCCTCAAGCGGGCCCATCAGCCGGTCGACGCCACCCATGTCGCGACCGATGGCTGCAACCGCTCCCACGAGATGAGCGGTGTCGAGAGCGTTGTCGACCCTGAGGTGCGACGTCAGGCGATTGCTGACCTCGGCCCCGAGTTTCTCCCGCGGGTCGTGGCTTATCAGGCCAAGACGGACGCCAGGGGTGCGGGCAACGGCATCTATGAAGCGGGCGGTGGTAGGAAGAAAGTAGGGCGCTACGAAAACGACATCGGGCACCAGAAAACGGTAGTGGGCACCGACCTGGCCCCGCCGGACGAAGGGCGTGACAGAATCGACTCGTGCGAATCCTGTTCGTGGCTGCCGAGGTCGCGCCCTTTTCCAAAACCGGCGGGCTGGCGGATGTGGCTGATGCACTGCCCGAAGCCCTGGCCGCGATCGGACATGAACCCATGGTGGTCAGTCCGTTGTACTCCGGCATTCACGGGGGAAACCACAAGCTCCATCGAGTCTTCGAGTCGGTTCCCATCACTCTGCTGGGGGGAGAGCCTTTCGACGCCTACCTGGCAGAGGACGGCCGAAATTGGTTCGTCGATTACCCCCGCTACTACGACCGGGAGGGGATTTACCGAAACGATGGTGACGAGCACCTCCGTTTCCTGTTCCTCACCCACGCCGCCCTCGAGCTCTGTCGACGGCGCTCCTGGTCCCCCGAAATTGCCCATGCCAACGACTGGCACACCGGGTTGCTACCACTGTTCCTTCGGAGCACCTATGGGAGCGATCCGATCCTTGCCCAGACTCGGTCCATTTTCACGATCCACAATCTCGCTTACCAGGGCATCTTCGGAGACGACATCGCCGGAGAGCTCCGCTTGGGAACTCACAGCTACCTTCTACACCAGGACCATCTCCGCGAGGGCCGCCTTTCCTTCATGGAGCATGCCCTGATGTATGCCGATGCCATCACCACGGTGTCCCCCACGTATGCCCGGGAGATCCAAACCCCGGAGTACGGAGTCGGCCTCGATGGGGTGCTTCGCTATCGCTCGAGCGATCTCTATGGGATTCTGAACGGGATAGACACCACGGTCTGGAACCCGCGTACTGATGTCCGCATCCCGGTCAATTACTCCGAAACCTCCCTCGAAGCCAAGGCCGCCAATAGAGCAGCGCTGTTGGCGCGGGCAGGTGTGGTGGGCGGCCTCAATCAAATGACGGTCGGCATCGTCAGCCGCCTAACTGGTCAGAAGGGGATCGAACTCATGATCCGCCCGCTGGCCCGACGCCTGGAATCGGGGCATATCAATTTCGTGGCGCTGGGGTCGGGGGAGAATCGGTATGAGCAGGCTCTTACCTGGCTCGCCTCAACCTTCTCTTCCAGCGCCCATTTCCAACAGGGATACGACGAGGACATGGCCCATCTGATCGAGGCCGGTGCCGACGTCTTTCTTATGCCCTCGCGCTATGAGCCGAGTGGACTCAATCAGATGTACAGCCTTGCCTACGGCACCCCGCCGATTGTCCGCCGCACAGGGGGTTTGGCAGATTCGGTCACCCATTACGATTCCGGGTCGGGTGAGGGAACCGGGTTCGTCTTCGACCACTACACCGAAGTCGGCCTGGCCTGGGCGCTCGATCAAGCCCTGGCGATATATCCGAACCGGGAACAGTGGGAACGGCTGCAAAGGAACGGAATGTCAGAGGACAACTCTTGGGAGCGGCGAGCCGGCGAATATGACCATCTCTATCGCAAGGTGATCGCCTCGTGAATGTGATCTTCGTCGAACCGAGCTTTCCCAATTACCAGCGGGAGTTTCCTCGGGCATTGGCGACGGTCGGGGCAACTGTGATCGGCATCGGTGAGCGCCCCAAAGACTGGCTCGATCCCGAGATGAAGGGCTGGCTCACCCACTATGAACAGGTCGGATCGGTAGTCGATGTAGAAGCGCTCGAACAGGCCGTGCGACTCGTCCAGTCCCGTATAAATGTCGATCGGCTCGAGGCGACGATCGAGGCGCATGTCGAAGCGGCTGCCGCGGTCCGGGAGCGGTGCGGTATTCCCGGGACGTCCTCCTACACCGCGTTCTTGTGCCGCGACAAACCCGCCATGAAGGAAGCTCTTCGTCAGGTGGGCATCCCCACCGCGCAATCGGCCGGGGTGGGAAGCGCCGAAGAACTCTATGCCTTTGCTCATCACGTTGGTTATCCGCTGATCATCAAGCCCAGGGATGCCGCGGGTGCCTCGGGGACGCGTCGGGTTACAAGCGATGCCGATGTGCAGGCGGCTCTCCCCTCACTGGGGTTCGACTACGGGCGCTCAGTGGCGGTGGAAGAGTTCATCGAGGGACACGAGGGCTTCTATGACACGATCTCGATCGACGGGAAAGTCGCATGCGACTTCGTCAGCCATTACTACCCGGGCGTTCTCGAGGCTATGCGCACCCGCTGGATCTCACCGGTGTTCATCACCAGCAATCGCATCGACCAGTCCGGCTACGACGAAGTGAAGGCACTAGGCCAGCGAGTCCTTCCGGCCCTGGGGATCGGTACTTCCGCCACTCATATGGAATGGTTCTACGGGCCGAAGGGTCTGAAATTCTCAGAGATCGGCTGCCGGCCTCCCGGAGTCGGGGCCTGGGATCTCTATTGCGCGGCCAACGATCTCGATGTTTACCAAGAATGGGCCATGGCGATTTGCTACGGGAGAATTTCTCGTCAACCCTCCCGTCGCTTCTCCGCCGGCATCATCGCACTTCGCCCCGATCGAGACGGTGTGATCAGTGGATACGAAGGAATGGCAGAAGTACAGGACCGCTACGGAGGGTTGATCATCGACTATCACCTGCCGCCTCCCGGAACCCCCACCCAGCCCGTCGAGGCGGGGTACATGGCCAACGCCTGGATCCGGATGCGCCACGAGGATTACGACGAATTGCGGGGAATTCTTCAACACGTCGGCGAGATTGCGCAGGTGCGAGCAGTCTGATGACAGCACCTGCGATTCTCGAACCGTTGCGCGAGGCTGACGCGGCGGCGATTGACCTATTTGTAAGCAGCAAGCAATTCCCGCTGATCGAGCAAGGTAAAGCGACCTTCCTCTTCCGGGGGCAAGCCGATGCAGTGGCCCTCCGACCGATGATGGCTGGATTTCCCGGTCAGCACCGGTTTGCTCGTCTCGATGGCCACGACCTCTGGTGGTTGCGAATGTCGCTCCCAGACGGTGCGCGCCTCGAATACAAGCTCGAGGTTCAGCGGGATCATCACGCCGACTGGATCAACGACCCGCTCAATCCCCTGACCACTACCAACCCTTTCGGGACCAACTCGGTTTGTCGCGGCTTCGGTTACAAAGTTCCAGACTTTGCCGAGGTTCATCCCGACACTCCCACCGGATCCTTCTCCGACCTGTTCGTTTCCTCTCGGAAACTGACGTTGTACCGCCCAGCCTCTTTCGAAGCCCACCGGGCCTATCCGCTCCTCTTCGTCCATGATGGGGGCGACTACCTCCAGTACGGGTCGATGGCGCTGGTACTCGACAACCTGATCCATGCCGGAGTCGTGGGCCCGCTAGTGGCCGCTTTTTCGTGGCCTCAAGAGCGGCTTCATGAATACGCCGCCAACGAGGAGCACGCTCGCTTCGTGGTTGAGGAGGCCTTGCCGGCGATCGGGAACGAAATTCCCCTGCTGGACCGGCGAGTAGTCATGGGAGCCAGCCTGGGAGCGGTGGCTGCGCTCCACACGGCGTGGCGATATCCCGAAGCCTTCGGGGGGATGATCCTCCAGTCGGGGACCTTCGCTCAGACCAGGGGCTGGGGGTCGGCCCAGCACCTCCTCGCTCCAATTGCCAGCCTGCTGCATCGTCTGGAGCCTTCGCGACTGCCCCGGCGAGTATTCATGTCCTGTGGAACGTTCGAGCGCATGATCGGCGAGAACCGGAGCATGTCGCATCGCCTCCAACGAGCCGGCCTGAAGGTGAAGTACGTCGAAAGCCGGGACGGCCACACCTGGGAGGCTTGGCGGGACCGACTCTCGGAGGCCTTGGACTGGGTTTTCTGATGGAGATCCCGGCGACGCTGAGGGAAACCATCTTGCACGGCCAGAGCGTCACTCTTCGTCCTCCGGTTCCAGACGACGGTTCCTCGCTCTTCGCGCCGACTCACGGGGATGAGGAGAGGGACTCGGTGTGGACGTACATGGCATATGGGCCCTGGCCCTCTGAGGAAGCCTTCACCGAGTGGGTAGCGGAGCGCGCTGCCTCGTCCGACCCCTTGTGGTTCACGGTCGAACGAGACAGCACTCCGGTGGGCATGGCAACCATGTGCAATTACGCCCCCGAACATCGGCGGGTGGAGTTGGGTCATATCTGGTACATCCCATCAGCACAACGGACTGTGGTGAATACCGAGGCGACCTACCTCCTGCTCAAGCACAGCTTCGAGAGCTATCAGGCGAGGCGCGTCGAATGGAAAGCCGACGCTCGTAACGAACGCTCGCGAGCGGCAGCTTTGCGCCTCGGCTTTTCCTTCGAGGGAATATTTCGCCAGCACATGATCGTCAAGGGAGAAAACCGCGACACGGTTTGGTTTGCCATGACCGATGGAGATTGGCCGGAGGTCGAGGCTCGACTGCGTGCCAAACTCGCCTGATGGAACCCACTCACATCCCCAGCTTCCTCGTAAAGCAGAAAATCACGGTGATGGTGAACCGATACGAGGTACGAGCGGCAGAAGCGGGCGGAACCGAGGGTTCCCTACTCGCTTTCGCTCAGCAGAAGCGGATGCAGTTCAAGGAAGAGGTCATCTTTTTTGCCGACGAAGCCCGCAAGGAGCGACTCTTCTCCTTCAAGGCCAGGCAGGGCCTCGACGTCCGGGCCGAGCACGATGTCTTCGATGCCGACGGCAACATCATCGGTTGGTTCAAGAAAGAGTTCGCCCAAAGCCTGCTGCGTTCTACCTGGCAGCTCACTTATGACGGAGTGACGGCCCGGGGCCAGGAGCGCAACCAAACCGTGGCGATTCTCCGCCGGATTTGGGACTTCATCCCGGTGGTGGGGGATATCTGGATTCCGTTCCTATTCCATTTCGACTTCGTCGATCAGGCCACTGGCCAGCAGGTGATGAGCAGCGAGCGGGCAGTGGCGGTTCGAGACCGCTACACGATCCAGGTCCCCGACCCCCGTTTGGACTTCCGGGTCGCCGCCTCGATGGCGGTCGCTCTCGACGCCCTCCAGAGCAGGTAACGGCGAACCCAGGGTTGGAGACCGCGTTGTACGCGGATAACGGTCTGTAGAACGAAGAAACCCGGCCGCATGGACCGGGTTTCTCGACTCGTGTGTTTGCGGTTTAGAAGTCCATGTCGCCGCCGCCACCGGGATGGCCGTGGGCAGCCGCTGGCTTCTCCTCCTTGCGCTCGGCCACCAAAGCGTCGGTGGTCAGCAGAAGGGCTGCAATCGAAGCCGCGTTCTGCAGCGTTGAGCGGGTGACCTTGGCCGGATCGATGACTCCCGCCGCCATCAGATCCTCGTAGGACCCGGTCTGGGCGTTGAAGCCGGTGGAACCGGTTTCGGAACGGACTCGCTCGACGACGACACCGCCTTCGGCACCGGCGTTGATGGCGATCTGGCGAAGTGGCTCCTCGAGAGCCCGGCGCACGATCAAGCGTCCGGTCTTCTCGTCGTCGGTGCCGCCGCGCAGCTTGTCGACCGCGCCCTGAGCGCGAAGCAAAGCGACGCCACCGCCGGGGACGATGCCCTCTTCGACTGCGGCTCGGGTGGCGGAGACCGCATCCTCGATGCGATGCTTCTTCTCCTTCAGCTCGACCTCGGTGGCCGCGCCGACCTTGACCACAACGACTCCTCCGGACAGCTTGGCAAGGCGCTCCTGGAGCTTCTCACGATCCCAGTCGGAGTCGGTGTTCTCGATCTCACGCTCGATCTGCTTGATCCGAGCCTTGACATCGGCATCCCTGCCGCCACCGTCGACGATGGTGGTGTTGTCCTTGTTGATCACAACCTTGCGGGCAGTGCCCAGCATGTCGAGGGTGACGTTTTCGAGCTTGAGACCCACCTCTTCAGAGATGACGGTGCCACCGGTGAGGATGGCGATGTCCTGAAGCATGGCCTTCCGACGCTCACCAAATCCGGGCGCCTTGACCGCCGCCGAGGAGAAGGTGCCACGAATCTTGTTGACGACCAGGGTCGCCAGGGCTTCGCCTTCGACATCTTCGGCCAGAACCAAAACGCTGCGTGAGGCCTGCATGACTCGCTCCAGCACTGGGAGCAGGTCGTTGACCGAGCTGATCTTCTGGTTGGCGATCAAGATATAGGGGTTCTCGAGAACGGCCTCCTGCCGGTCCGCATCGGTGACGAAGTAGGCCGAGGTCAGCCCCTTGTCGAACTGCATGCCTTCGGTGAACTCGAGCTCGAGACCAAAGGTCTGGCCCTCTTCCACCGTGATGACGCCGTCCTTGCCCACCTTGTCGAAGGCTTCGGCAATGGTCTTGCCAACGGACATGTCGTTATTGGCCGAGATCGAGGCGACAGCGGCGACCTTCTTGCTCTCGATGGGCGTGGAGAGATCGCCGATGGCCTTCACCAC
Source organism: Acidimicrobiia bacterium (assembly GCA_035253825.1). Taxonomy (GTDB): domain Bacteria; phylum Actinomycetota; class Acidimicrobiia; order Spongiisociales; family ZC4RG35; genus JACCTH01. The sequence continues at coordinate 94,053 of DATFBM010000003.1, forward strand.
CGCGTCTACTGCCTGCTCGATGCCTCGCTTGAGGTCCATCGGGTTGGCCCCGGCGGCGACGTTTCGAAGGCCCTCTTTGACCATCGATTGCGCCAGCACGGTGGCGGTGGTGGTGCCGTCCCCGGCCACATCGTTGGTCTTGGTGGCTACTTCTTTGGTGAGCTGTGCGCCCATGTTCTCCCACGGGTCGTCCAACTCAATTTCCTTGGCAATGGTGACGCCGTCGTTGGTGATGGTGGGGGCGCCCCACTTCTTCTCCAACACGACGTTGCGGCCCTTGGGACCGAGCGTCACCTTGACTACATCGGCGAGCTTGTTGACGCCCGCCTCGAGGCCGCGGCGAGCGTCCTCGTCAAAACGTAGATCCTTAGCTGGCATGACTTTGCTCCTTACTCAAGAAACGACGGCCAGGATGTCGCGGGCCGACAACACCAAGTACTCCGTGCCTTCGAGCTTGACCTCGGTGCCGGCGTACTTGGAATAGAGAACGCGTTCCCCCTTTTTGACGTCAACCGGCATTCGCTTGCCGTCGTCATTGAGCGCACCCGGTCCAACCTCCAACACCTCACCGATCATCGGCTTCTCCTTGGCCGTGTCGGGGATGACCAGGCCGGAAGCGGTCTTCTGCTCGAGCTCATCCTCGGCTTTGACGACGACGCGATCGCCGAGCGGGCGAAGCTTCATCTGGACTCCTCCTGTCTGAAACGGTTAGCACTCGCTCCTGCGGAGTGCTAAGGGCACGTTAGCAATCACGGGGATGGAGTGCTAATCCGACTAATCCTTGCCACTCTGGATAATATTTAATGCTAAGGTTTACTTTATGACGCAACGCATCTTCCCCATGCTCGCCTACCGCGACGCCCCTGCCGCCCTCGAGTTCCTCACCAGGGCCTTTGGGTTTGAGGAGAAGATGCGGATGGAAGGCGAGAATGGATCGATTGCTCACGCCGAACTGGAAATCGGTGGACAACGGCTGATGCTGGCCAGCGCCTGGCGTGATGCCGGTATGGCCCCACCCTTCGAACTGCCGGGAATCGCCTCCCAGCTCATGGTGCAAGTCGACGATGTCGACGCCCATTTCCGGCGGGCGCTCGAGGCGGGTGCGACCGTCATCGACCAGCCCGCGGACCAGGATTACGGGGAGCGAACCTACCGAGCCACCGATCCCGAAGGCCACCGCTGGATCTTCGCATCTCCGCTCCCATGACTGTCGGCAGCGTGTTCGAGGCCCTGGCCGACCCGACCCGGCGGGCAGTGGTGGAAACGTTGAGCCACCGCCCTCACCGAGCAGGAGAGTTGGCGCAGAAGGTTGGAGTAACCCCCCAGGCGCTCAGCCGGCATCTCAGGGTGCTGAGAGCGAGCGATCTGGTCGACGGCCACCAGAGCAACGATGACTACCGGGTGCGGATCTATGCGTTGCGTCAGGAGCGCCTCGAGGATCTCCGTTCTTGGCTCGAGGACATGCGCGGCTTCTGGGCCGATCAGCTGGTCTCGCTGCAGAAGGAGGTTGAGGAGGGATGATCGTCAACACGGTCGTCAACACTGATCCCGATCGCGCCTTCGAGATCTTCATAAGAACCATCGACAAATGGTGGAAGAGGACCCCTCGTCACATGTGGCGGTTTGATGCCGAAGCCACGATTCGCTTCGAAGGCGACCGCCTCCTCGAGGTCCACCCCGACGAGACGTTCGTCATGGGAGAGGTTTCGGTGTGGGATCCGGGCAAGAGATTGATCTTTTCGTGGCTGAGCCCCCGGCCCGCCGATGACCCTCCTCGGACCGAGGTCGAGGTTCGCTTCGAGGACCTTCAGGGACGAACCAGGATCGTGTTGGAGCATCGAGGGATTGCTGGGGCCGAGGCCGGCAGCACCATCAGCAGCGTCGTCGGTCTCTGGTGGAGCGACCTCCTGGTCGGGTTCGGCGCCTCCTCTGAAGATCAGAGCCGGCGGCCGGGATCGACCGGCGCCGCCCAGTCGCTTAGGTGACCCTTCTCCAGCCAGTGTCCGGCAGTGACTCCGATCATGGCGGCGTTGTCAGTGCAGAGCGCCGGTGTCGGCAGGCATAGGTTCACCCCTCGGTTTCCGGCCTCTTCCTCGAGCCGAGCCCGCAGCCGGCGGTTGGCTAGCACTCCACCCCCGGCCCCGAGCACCTTGACCCCGGTGTCGTCCACCGCCCGCATGGTCTTATCCACCAGCACGTCGACGATCGCTTCCTGGACCGAGGCCGCCACGTCGGCCAGGGGTGGCAGCTCGCCACTTCTTTTGGTCTTGCGAAGATAGGTGCTTACCGAGGTCTTCAGGCCCGAGAAAGACACGTGATAGGGCCGATCCGGAATCGCCCGGGGAAAGTCGACGGCACTGGGGTCCCCACCCTCGGCTGCCCGATCGATCTCGGGCCCACCCGGAAATCCGAGACCGAGCAGCCGGGCGAGCTTGTCGAAGGCCTCGCCGGCAGCGTCATCGATGGTTTCCCCCATCACCTGGTACTCGCCCCAATCGCTGACGTGGATGATCTGAGAGTGACCGCCCGAGGCCAGGAGCACGACGGCGGCCGGCTGGAAGGTGTCGAACTCGATCCGTGGCGCCATCAGGTGTCCCTCCATGTGATCCACCCCGATGAAGGGCAGCTGGCGGGCGTAAGCGGTCGCTTTGGCGAAGGAGTGCCCAACCAGCAAAGCCCCCACCAGCCCCGGGCCGGCGGTTGCGCCCACCGCATCGAGATCGGCGGGATGAACCCCCGACTCCACCAACGCCCGGTGGGTGAGAGGGCGGATGGCCTCGACATGGGCCCGGGCCGCCACCTCCGGCACCACTCCCCCAAAGCGGGCGTGCAGATCGACTTGCGAGGACAGGATCGAGGAGAGCACTTCCCGCCCTTTGACCACCGCCACTGCGGTCTCGTCGCAACTGGTCTCAAAGGCCAGGATCAGAGGGGTCACGTCCCGAGCTCCTGGCGGATCGACTCGAGCCTCTCCTGGTAGAGCTCGCCGTCGATGTCGTGGACCCACATGATGAGCGCATCTTCGTCCCGGTAATAACCCTTGCGCACTCCGACCGGCGCCATTCCGAACTTGTTGTACAGCGCCTGGGCATTGCGATTCGAAACCCGGACCTCCAAGGTCAAACTGGCAGCGCCCGCCGACCGGGCGGCCGAGGCGAGCTCGAGCATCAGACGGGTGCCGAGGTTGCGGCCCCGCCATGCCGCGTCGACGGTCACTGAGGTGATGTGGGCATCGGGCAGCACCACCATCAACCCGCCATACCCAGCGACGCCGTCGGGTCCATCGGCGACGAGGTAGGTCCTTCCGGCGGCAACCAACTCGTCGCGAAAGATGCCCTCCGTCCAGGGCACGGGATAGGTGGCCTCCTCGATCTTGAGACAGGCAGCGATGTCAGCCTCGGACATCGTTCGGATCACGAAGCCGACGACCACGGATCCTCGGGTGCCAGCTTTTCCCAATTGAGGTTGACGTCGGGTTCGCGCAGATATAGAGGGGTCAAGGGCTCGGAGGCGAAGTTGTCCCGCTCGAGCTTTGACATACCGATCTCCAGCACCGCCCTCACGGACGGATATCGCGGCCGTCCGACCTTGACCCGGTGCTGGCCCCGCAGGACGGACTCGGGAAGCACCGGCACGTCCCCCACCACCAATGGGTTTCCGGGGTCAGACATCAGGACATCGCGCAGCTGGTCCGGGTGCATGAGCTCGGCCTCGGTGTCACGCACCACTCCTCCAGGCACCGGTCGATAGGTGGAGACGGCAAGCTCGCCCCGCCGCACGTCGACCACTGAGAAGATGTGTCGATGTCCGGTCGAGGCGGCCAGGGCCTGGGCGTCGAGCGAAGATGCCGTCACCACTGGAATGCCCAGCGCCGCCGACAGGCCCTGGGCGGTGGCGATCCCCACCCTGAGTCCGGTATAGAGCCCGGGACCGACGTCCACCACAATGGCGTCGAGGTCGTCGGGGAACCAGCCGGCCTGGTCGAGGCAGAAGTCAATGGCGGGAACGAGAAAGGTGCCGTGCCCAGTCCGATCGACCCGGGTGGCTGTCGCTTGCACCTGTCGATCGAGAGTCAGCGCTACTGCCGATTGCGCGGTAGCGGTCTCGATGGCGAGAAGCTTCACAACAGCAGGCCGCCAGGTAGGCGGGAGACCCACGTACCGCTCGGGGTGAAGGTGATCGTCCGGGCTTCGTCGGCTCCCACCTCGAAATCGATCCGGAGGTGATCGTCGGGCAATTCCGCCTCGATTGCGTCTCCCCACTCGATCACCAGCACGCCGTCTTCTGAATCGGCAATGAGATCAAGGTCTTCGAATTCGTTGCGGGTTCGGAGGCGGTAGATGTCGGCGTGGGTGAGGGGGAGAAAGCCGGTTCGATATTGCCGCACGAGGACGAACGAGGGACTGGTCACCATTTCCTCCACCCCGAGACCGGCGGCGAGCCCGCCCGCAAAGAGTGTCTTTCCCGAACCGAGCTCACCGACCAACAAGACAATGTCACCAGCTTGGAGCATCGGTGCGAGTCGAACACCGAGGTTGGCGGTATCGGCCGGCAACAGGCAGGAAGCTTCATACATGGCTCAGGCCGATCACGTGAAAAGGTTCATCTGCTCACTCGCCTTCTCCACCACCGGAGGAGGCACCCGGGGGGTTTCCAGCGCCCGGCTGATGAGCTGGAAGTCGTTCTGCATCTCCGGAATCAGCGAGTTCGGAGAGCGGAGAGCAGCGGCCGGGTGATACGTGGGCACCAACAACCGCCCTTGCCACCACGGATAACTGCGACCGCGTAGGCGAGTGATTCCGGTTTCGGTGCGAAGGAGAAGCTTGGTGGCGAAGTTGCCGAGGGTGGCCACCACGTTGGGGTCGATCGAGCGGATCTGATCACGCAGATAGCCCTTGCAGCTGTCGATCTCGTCGGGCAAAGGATCGCGATTGCCGGGCGGGCGGCATTTGATGACGTTGGCGATGTATACGTCCTCGCGCGAGAGGCCAATGCCAGAGAGCAAGCGGTTGAGGAGCTGTCCGGCTGCTCCGACGAAGGGTTCGCCCTGCTGATCCTCGTTGAAGCCGGGAGCCTCCCCGACGAACATCAGGTCGGCCGCCGGATCACCCACTCCAAATACGACCTGAGTTCGGGTCTCGGCCAGTCGGCAGCGAAGGCAGCCCAAAGCCTCGTGCTCGAGGATGCGAAGGGCCTCCGTCATGTCATGGGAGGGTATAGGCTGAGGAGCGATGCCTTTTGATCAGCAACTGGAGGTCCTGGGGGCGATCGATGGGGACATCAGAAGGCTATTCGACGAGCACCGCCAGCGACGTGAGCACTGGTACTTCCACGAGGTCGTTCCCTGGGAGCGCGGCCGCAACTATGTGACCGAGCCCTGGGACGTCTCCCAGTGCACGATCTCGGAAGCCGCCCGCACCTCCCTCGTCCTGAATCTTCTGACCGAGGACAACCTTCCCTACTACCACTCGGCGATCGAAAGCCGGGTGCCGCCCGACTCGGCCCTGGCCGAATGGAATCGGCTCTGGACCGCCGAAGAGGGACAACACGCGATCGCCCTCCGGAGCTACCTCCTCACCTCACGGAACTGCAATCCCCGATTGCTCGAGGACGACCGACTGTCGGTGATGACCACCGGCTACCACCCATCGTGGCAAAACATCGCCGAGCTCTTCGCCTATACCACTGCCCAGGAGCTTGCCACCCGGGTCTCGCACCGCAACGCCGGCAAGCTCACCGACGACCCAGTCGCCTTCGAGTTGATGAGGCTCATCGCCTCCGACGAGAACCATCACTTCATCTTCTACAAAGGCGTGATGACCGCCCTGGTCAAGCTGGCTCCTTCGCTTGCCCTCGAAGGGATATACAAAGCGCTCTCCAGCTTTGAGATGCCCGGAACAGTCATCCCCGGGTTCCTTCGTCGCTCGATCGAAATCGCCAAGGCCGGGGTCTACAACCTCCGCATCCATCACGATCGGGTATTGCAGCCCCTGCTGCGGGACTGGAACGTCGGCGCTTTGGAGAATCTGACCAGCAAGGCGGCAGAGATCCAGGAGAAGCTGATGCAGCTCCCCCACCAGATCATTGCCCGGGCGGAACGGTTCGAAGCTCGCTTCGCTTGATCGCGGTGTCGGGTCAGCTGGTGCTGGAAGACACCGCTTCCTCGATGGCGAGTCCGGTGGCGACAAATGCGCCCTCGGCCGCCAGGTCGACGTCGCCCGTGGCGGTTCCCACCGCGGTCATAAAGACCACGTCGCCGTCGAAACGGGTATGAGCAGGGCGGACACAGGCCCCGATGGCGTCGTGAGCCCGGATTCCCAGCCGGGTCAGTTCAGCCCGTGACATGGCGGCATCGGTCACTATCGAGACCAGCGTGGTGTTGGTCCCCGCCCATGGCGGTGCAGCCGGAGGCCCGGGAATCGGATCGCCCCCGGTCAGAGAGCGACCGTCGAGGCTGAAGACATCCCCCACCGGATTCATCACGACCAGCGCCCCCACCAGGTGGCCGTCGGGAGTGGTGATGGCGGCCGAGCCGATCCCGGTCATCACCCGAAGGTCGAATCCTCGCCACTTGCCAGATGAGGTCGAGGCGCCAGCTCCTACCCGCCCCATCTCCACCTCTGTCGGCGATGCCGCTCGATACGCCAACGCCCCCTGTTCAGGCCCGGGGCACACCCCGCCGCCCTTCAGGGGCAAGTCGTAGACCACGGCGGCGGGCACGATGGGGACCGGGGTGGCTGGAGTCGGATGGCCGCGGCCATCCTCGACGAGTTCGCGCACCACGCCTTCGGCAGCCGCCAGGCCGAAGGCACTACCGCCCGTCAATAGGATGGCCTGGACCTGCTCCACTCTCATCCCGACCGAAAGCAGGTCGGTCTCTCGGGTACCCGGCGCTCCGCCGCGGACGTCGACCCCGGTGACGTTGGGTTCGGGGAGGACGATAACCGTGCACCCCGTCCTCAGCTCCGGGTCGGTCCAGTGCCCGACCTCGACCCCCGGTATGGCTGTGAGCGTCACGATTCGTACCGACGCGGAAGGCGAGGTCCGATCTGACAGACCACCTCGTAAGAGATGGTGCCGAGATGTGACGACCATTCGTCGGCGGTCACCTCCTCCTCTCCTTGGGATCCGAGCAGTACTACCTCTTCACCTGCGCCCACCTCTTCGTCGCCCAGGTCGACGATGATTTGATCCATGGTGACGGTCCCCGCCAGTGGTCGGCGCTTTCCCCGGATGAGGACCTCGAGCTTGTCGGTCAAAAGGCGCGGCAGGCCGTCGGCGTACCCAACGGGAATGGTGGCCACGTATGCGTCCGTCGGCAGCTCTCGCCGGCGCCCATAGGACGGGCGCTCGCCAGCGGCCAATCTCTGCACGAAAGCCACGTGCGACACGATGCGCATGGCCGGGCGGAGTGTCACATGGGACCGAGTGTCGTCGCAGGGATGCAATCCATAGATCCCGATTCCCAGGCGGACGAGGTCACGGCGTGCAGAGGGGTGGAGGATGGCCCCCGCGGTATTGGCCATGTGGACCAGCGGGCACTCGATCCCACGAGTGGCACGGTCGAAGCGCTCCACCTGCTCGCGGGTGAAGCCGTCGTCCTCGTCGGAGGATGCGAAGTGAGTGAAGATCCCGCCCAGGGTTAGTAGGGGGTGGCGATCGATGTGAGCTACGAGATCTGCCACCTCCTCGGGCTTGGCCCCTACCCGGTGCATACCGGTATTGACCTTCAAATGGACTCCGGTCACCTCCGTGGCCGCCTCTCCTAGGACGTCGATCATTTCTCTCCGGTAGACGGTCGGGGTGAGACGCCATCCGAGGAGCTCAGCAGCATCAGACGGATCAGGTTCGGAAAGGACGAGAACCGGAGCCTCGATGCCAGCCTCGCGAAGCCGGATCCCCTCCTCCAACAGCGCAACCGCGATCCACTTCGCCCCTGCCGCCAGTGCCGCTTCGGCCACGGGGACATCACCATGCCCGTAGCCGTCGGCCTTGACGACTGCACAGACAGCCGCCGGAGCCACCAGGTCCCGTAAGGCGCCCACGTTGTCGGCGATCGCTCCGAGGTCAACCTCCACCCACGAAGGTCTCATCGAATATGACCGATTTCTTCGATCAAAGATAAGGCCGTGACAGTGGTCCGGGCGGCCAGTTGGGCACCGGCCCTTCCGTGCCAAAAAGCGGCGGCACGAGCGGCCGCGGCCGGTTCGAGCCCTTGAGCCAGCAGGGCTCCGATCATTCCGGAGAGGACATCGCCGGTTCCGATCGTTGCCAGTTCGGGACCGCCGCTATTGACGATCCATGGAAGGTCATCGCCGGCGATCACGGTGGGGTTGCCCTTCAACAACACCGTCGCTTTCAACTTGCGAGCCAGAGCAACGGCATTTTCGGGCGAGGGCTCGCCTCCACCCAATCGTTCGAACTCTCCGGCATGGGGGGTAAGCACTAATTCCGGACCCGGTTCGGTCACGAGCGAGAGAGCATCGGCATCGACCACCACCGGCCCGCTCCAGGTGGCAATCAGCTTGGCCGCCAGGTCATCATGTTCGTGACCAAGTCCGGGACCTATCACCAATACCCGATAGCGATCCGGGAGATCCTCGAGCCGATGATGCAAGAGGTCGGGAGCGTTGGCGGCTGCCACGCTGGCGGCTGATTCGGGCACCGCCAGTCCGACGGCACCGGCACCGAAATGCAGAGCCGCCCGCCCGGCCATAACCGCCGCGCCGGTCATGCCGACCGCACCACCGACCACCAGAACCGACCCGGCCGACCACTTGTGAGCACGACGAGAGCGCGTGGGTAGCGATGCGTCCGCCTCCTCAACGAGATACATGGCCGGCTCCGGCGAGGGCAGGCCGATATCGACGACCTCGACCACGCCCGAGAGATGCGGTCCGTCGATCAGAAGGTGGCCGACCTTGTACGCACCAAACGTCACCGTGCGCTCCGCTCTGAATGCCGCCGATGCCGCTCCCCCGGTTAGCGGGTCGAGACCGGAAGGGACGTCGACGGACAGGACGCGCTGCTCGCTTTGGATCCAGCCAGTGACGGCCGGATCGGGTCGGAAGCTCCCGCCGAAGAGGCCGTCGATGACCAGATCGAACGGCTCCGGGTCGCCGAGGTCACCGACATCGAGCCCGGCTGCCATGGCTCGCTGGCGAGCAAGTTGGGCTTCGGCGGTTCGAGGCGCCGCCAAGGCGCGCACACTGACTCCGACGCCACGTGCCTTGAGGATGCGGGCGGCGACATATCCGTCGCCGCCGTTATTGGCCGGACCGGCGAGAACCACCGCCCGTTTTCCATACGCCATACCCATCCCCACCGCCGCCGCCGCCACCGCCCGTCCGGCCCGCTCCATGAGAATGTCGACTCCGACCGAGCTCGAATCATCTAGTCGCCTCGCCTCCGCCGGAGTGATGACCGGTAGCACTCAGTGTTCTCCGACGGCAACGGCCATCACCAGGGCGCTCTGGTCAGTGTGGGTGATCGTCACCAAGACCTCCGTGACACCCAGCGCCTCCGCCCGAGCTTTCCCGGTTCCATAGAGATTGACAGTGGGCTTTCCCCCTCCGGTGATCTCGACATCCTTCCAGCGGATCCGTCGATAACCGGTTCCCAGTGACTTCATCACCGCCTCCTTGCCGGCAAAACGGGCCGCATAACGCCGGGCGGGGCTGGCAAATCGGCGGGCATAGTTTTGCTCGTGCTCGGTGAAGCAACGTTCGGCGAAGCGGGGGTAGCGCTCGAGCAACGATTCGACCCGGGAGATGTCGGCCAGGTCGACCCCCAAACCGAGAATCCTCACTCCACCGTCACCGTCTTCGCCAGGTTGCGGGGCTTGTCGACGTCGAGTCCCTTGGCGGAGGCGATCTGATAGGCGAGGATCTGCAGGGGCACCACCGAGGTCACGGTGTAGATGAGGTCGGGACCGGAGGGCACCTCCAAGATATGGTCCGCTACCGATGACGCCTCGTCGCGATGACCCTCCGCCAGCACCAGCAGGACCGTCGCCCCCCTCGCCTTCATCTCGGCCATGTTGGACAGAGTCTTGCCCCTGACATGGGAGTCGGTAGCGACACCCACCACGAGCACCCCGGGCTCGATCAGCGCTATGGGACCGTGCTTCATCTCCCCGGCGGCATAACCTTCGGCCCGGGTATAGGCGATCTCTTTCAGCTTGAGTGCCCCTTCCATGGCGACTGGAAAGTCGCCGCTGCGGCCCAGGAAAAAGACGTCGCGGGTGTCGGCCAATTCCTTGGCCAGGTCGGTGATGGCGGGCACCGTTTCGAGCACGGCCTCCACCGCGCCGGGAAGCCGTCTGATGCCTTCCACCAAATTGACGATGGTGCCCTCGTCCATGGTCCCCCGCACCTGGGCGAGGTGGAGACCGATCAACTGCAGGGCCACCAGCTGGGTGGTGAAGGTCTTGGTGGCGGCCACGCCGATCTCGGGGCCGGCCCTGGTGTAAAGAACTGCATCGGCTTCCCGGGCCAGGGCCGAGTCGACTACGTTCGAGACGCCAACGAGCACTGACCCCTGGGCGCGGGCGTAACGAACCGCGGCCAGCGTGTCGAGGGTTTCGCCCGACTGGGAAATTCCGATGACGAGCGACTTCCGATCGAGCACTGGGTCGCGGTAGCGGAACTCCGAGGCAATGTCGATCTCGACCGGCAATCGCGTCCAGCGCTCGATCGCATACTTCGCCATCATCGCCGCGTGGAAAGAGGTCCCACAGGCGACCACGAATACTTTGTCGATCTCGCGCAGCCGCCGCTCGGCGTCGGCGAACTCGGCGAGGCGCACCAATCCGTTGCGAGCGACTCGTCCCCGGAGGGTGTCCGCAATCGCTTTGGGCTGCTCGAAGATCTCCTTCTCCATGAAGGTGGCAAAGCCGCCCTTCTCGGCTGCTTCCAGATCCCACTCGATCAGCCGCTCCGGCGCCTCGACCGGGTTGCCATCGAGGTCGGTGATGACCACCGAATCTGGCCGAAGCGCAACAACTCGATCGTCGTCAACCACGATCATTTGCCGGGTGTGCTCCAAGAAGGCGGGGATGTCAGAGCCGAGGAAGTTCTCCCCCGCACCCCGTCCCACCACGAGCGGGCTCCCCCGACGCGCACCCACCAAGAGCTCGGAGTCCGAAGACCTCATCACCACCAGGGCCAATGCCCCCTCGGCTCGTTTCATGACCAATCGCACGGCCTCCTCGAGGGCCATTTCGGACATGTCCTCGATCATGTGAGCGACAACCTCGGTGTCGGTCTCCGAGGCGAACTCGTGGCCGTTTGCTTCCAATTCGGTCTTCAACTCCGCCCAGTTCTCGATGATCCCGTTGTGGACGACGATCACCTGACCGGTGCAGTCGCGATGGGGATGGGCGTTGATCGTGTTGGGTACTCCGTGGGTTGCCCAGCGGGTATGACCGATTCCGGCATGGGCATTGGGAATCCCGGCTCTGGTCAGAGATCGCTCGAGGTCGGCAATCCGGCCTGCCTGCTTGACGATGGCGATTCCGTTCTCCTCCCAGAACGCCACTCCGGCGGAGTCGTACCCGCGATATTCCAGCCGGGCCAGTCCGGGAATCAGGATTTCGACCGCTGAACGCGGCCCTACGTAACCGACGATGCCACACATGACGAAGTCCTCTCGCTCACGACGGCAACGTTTCCATGACCACCGGTTGGGCCAGTGTCACCAAGACCGCCTCTGTTTCGGAATCGCTTCCGGGTTTTCTCGGGTCTCTTACGGCTGTGACCAGCCGGGAAGGCATCCGCCGAATCTTTCGATGACCTTCCTCCTCGTCACCTCACCGCTGAAAAATTCACCGGGAGGCCAGGCGCTATCAGTTATGAACCGTCACCATCGACATTCCGGTAGCCCGCTACTTGCTCCTATCGCTCGGCCAATTGCCTGGCAACTATCTCTGCCAGGCGATCAGCGTAACCGCCCGCCTGCTGTTGGCTAGCAGCTTCGACCATGACCCTGACCACGGGCTCGGTCCCAGAGGGCCTCAGCAAGACCCGACCATCGGCGCCGAGCTCATTCTCGACCTCTGCCACCGCATCCCAAACCTCCTTGGCGGCCCCGAGGTCCACGCCTCTCGCAACGTTGACGTTCTTCAGCACCTGCGGATATTCGACCATCGCCTCCTTCCGGAGCTGCCGCAGCTCTTGTCCAGAGCCGGCAACGATGTCGAGCAGGCGAATCGCAGTCATCAACCCATCGCCGGTTCGGCCTTTGTCGAGAAAGATGATGTGACCCGATTGCTCGCCTCCCAGGACCGCGCGGTGTTCGTTCATCGCTTCGAGGACGTAGCGATCCCCAACCTTGGTTTCGATCAGCTCGATGCCGGCGCTCTCCATTGCCCGGCGGAAGCCCAGATTCGACATCACCGTCGCCACCACCTTGTTGTTCTTGAGGCGGCCCTGGGCTTTCCAATGCAAGGCAACGATGGCCATGATCACATCGCCATTGACCGGGTTCCCGTCTTCGTCGATGGCGAGCAGGCGGTCGGCGTCGCCATCGAAGGCAAGGCCGATTCGACCTTCGGCCTTGCTGGCCAGGAATTCGGGATGGGTCGAGCCGCACTCGAGATTGATATTGGTTCCATCCGGCTCGACTGCAAAACGTTCGACCTGGGCCCCCAGCTTGGTGAGGACGGCAGGAGCAGCTTGGAAGGCGGCACCGTTGGCGGCGTCGACCGCCAGATTGAGACCGCGGTATGAGTAGCGGGCGACCTTGGCCAGGAAGGCGACATAGCTGTTGAGAGCTTTTGAATCGTGAAAGCGGGTTCCCACCAGATGACCGGTGGGGATGCGGGCGCTCTCGCTCCGGAGTCGCCGCTCGATCTGATCCTCTTCGTCGTCGGTCAGCTTGGTTCCGGTGGCACTGAGAAACTTGATGCCGTTGTCGGAGGCCGGATTGTGGGAGGCGGAGACGATCGCTCCCATGGTCGCCCCGGTCGAGGCCGTCAAATAGGAGATTCCCCCGGCGGGCATGATCCCAACGTCGACCGTGTCGATCCCGGCCGAATGAAATCCTGCCTGCAGAGCCAGGGAGAGCATCTCCCCTGAACGGCGGGTGTCGCGACCCACCAGCGCTGGTCCGACCGACAGTTGGAGGCCGGCCGCACGCCCCAGACTCAAAGCCAGATCGGGAGTGAGCTCGAGATTGGCTACGCCCCGCACCCCATCCGTGCCAAAGAGGCGCCGTCCGCTTCTGAGCAGCGAACGATGCTGAGATGCCGCCGGCAACTTCAGCGCTTCGTGTACTGAACCGCCCGCCGGGCCTTGCGCAAACCGTACTTCTTCCGCTCCACGGCGCGGGCGTCGCGGGTCAGAAGTCCTGCCTTTTTCAGCGAGGCCCGCATCTCCCCGTCGTATTCCACCAGCGCTCGGGCGATGCCGAGGCGAAGGGCATCAGCCTGGCCATTGATCCCGCCTCCTTCGAGGGTGGCGTCGACGTCGAAGCGGCCCTGGGTGGAGGTGAGCTGGAGGGGCTCCATCACCCGCATCCTGGTGGCCATGGTCGGGAAGTAATCCTCCAACTGGCGGCCATTGAGCACGACTCTTCCGCTGCCCTCGCGGAGACGAACGCGGACGACCGATTCTTTGCGACGACCTACCGTTTGGGCCAGGGGCTTTGCCATCAGGCTTCGACCTTTCTCAACTCTGGGCCTTGAGCCTGGTGGGGATGATCGGCCCCGGCGTAAACCTTGAGCTTGCCAATCATCTTCCGTCCGAGTTTGTTCTTGGGGAGCATGCCTTGCACGGCTCGCTCGATCACGGCTTCCGGCCTCCGCTCCCGCAGGCTCTCGAAAGACTCCTCGCGGAGGCCGCCGGGGTATCCGGTGTACCGGTAGTAGATCTTTTGCTGACTCTTCTTCGAGGTCACTTCGACTTCGGAGGCGTTGATCACGATTACGAAATCGCCGCCATCGATGTGGGGTGAAAAGGTTGGCTTGTGCTTACCGCGCAGCAGGCTCGCCACCTGGGTGGCGAGGCGTCCCAGCGGCTTTCCGGCCGCGTCAACCACCCACCACTTGCGGGTGATATCGCCGGACTTGGGAGTAAATGTCTTCTGCATAGGTCGTGGACGGCAAGAAACAGCCGATAGCCGTGGAATTGGCGCCTCGAATCGAGACAGCTTCAGTCTAACTCACCCCGCTTGCCAGCAAAATCAGTAGCCCACCTCCCAAAGGAGGAGGCCGCGGGCGGGAGCCATCTGCCCGGACCGGGACCGATCGCGGCTGGCAAGAACCACCGACATCTCTTGGGGACCCCGACGCCCTCGCCCTACCTCGACTGAAAAACCGACGATCGAGCGAACCATTTGGTGACAGAAGGATTGGGCGGAAATCTCGAACTCGACCATGTCGACCTCGGCAGCTGCCCACCCCGCCGAAATGACCCGACGCCGAGTACCCCCGGCCGAGGAGGCGCGACAAAAGGCGGCGAAATCGTGCTCTCCCACCAGCCTGGAAGCCCCGAGATCCATGGCCTCGATGTCCAGGGGTTCGGGAACATGCCAAACCGTAGCGTGGCGTAAGGGATCGCCTGCCTCCCGGTTGAGGATTCGATAGCGATACACGCGGAACTTCGCCGAGTGCCGGGCATCGAATTCCTCGTCGACCATGCTCAAGGAGAAAGGGGCGATCTCGGGGGCGAGGGTCTTGGAGAGCGACCGCAGGACCCGGTCTTCGTCCAAGGTCCGGACCACCGAAAAGCTCAGCACCTGTTGACGGGCATGGACGCCGGCATCGGTGCGCCCGGCCGCCACAGTCGTAACGGGTTCCCCGGTGATGCGCGAGAGAGATGCCTCCACCTCACCCTGCACTGTTCGTTGTCCCGGCTGTCGCGCCAAGCCCCGAAAGCCTGACCCCAGATAGGAGAGGTCCAGCCGATACTTCGGCATCAGAAGCGAAAGAGCGCCGCCCCGAATACCAATTGCACGACGGCGATCAACGCTGCCCCGAGGGCGACGGCGGCAACGGACTCTTTGAGCTGGAGCCCGAGCACCACGCCGGCCGCGATCACGAGCAACGCCAGGTGCCAGACCAGGCCAACGAGACGAAAGATCCCAGGTCCCGTCAGATAGTCGATGACTCCCAGAAGCAAGGGAAGGCGGGCAAACCCCGAAACCCTAATCATCGCCTCGATCGCCCCCGATCCCTTCAGCACCTTGGTGCCCATCAGCCAGATCGCGGCCGCCAGGATCAACCACCCGGCGATGCCGAGGATGACCGCTTCGAGCAGCCCGATGAGATCGAAACGGCGGGTGACCGCCAGCAGGACGCCAACCAGGACCGCCTCGATGGCGGCGACCAGGACTACGGCATCGGCCGTAGCGCTGGAATCGAAGCTGATACGGCGCGCCGCCTGTCGATCGAAGGAGGAAAGGCGGAGGGCGTGACGCAGGTTCTCGTTCATCGCCGTCGCAGCCGTACCTCGGTCACCGAATGGTCCCCGTCTTTATGGAGGATGAGGGTCGCTCGCTCCTTGGTGGTCACGATGTTCTCTTCCAGATTGACGAGGTTGATCTCTTTCCAGATCCGACGGCCCTCGTCCTCGGCTTCCGAGTCGGATAGGGCGACGTAGCGGTGGAAGTAGGCAGCGGGATCCTGGAAGGCGGTGGCCCGTAACGTCAGGAACCGGTCGACGTACCACCTCTCGACTTCGGACGGGTCGGCATCGACGTAGATCGAGAAGTCGAAGAAGTCGGACACGTAAGTTCCGCTTCCGCCTCCCTGAAGAACGTTCAATCCCTCGATGATGAGAATGTCGGGGCGGGTGACGACTCGTTCCGCTCCCGGGACGATGTCATAGGCCTGATGGCTGTAGACGGGCGCCACCACCCGCTCGGCCCCCGACTTGAGGAGGGAGACGAACTCGATCAGTCGGCGGCGGTCATAGCTTTCCGGAAACCCTTTGCGATTCATGAGTCCCCGCTCCTCGAGGACCCGGTTCGGATAGAGGAAGCCATCGGTGGTGACGAGGTCGACCCGTGGGTGGTCGGGCCAGCGGCTCAGGAGCCGTTGTAGAACTCGCGCCGTGGTCGACTTCCCCACCGCCACCGAACCGGCTACGCCGATGACATAGGGAACGGGCGAGGCGGGATTGCCGAGAAAGGTGTCGGTGACGCTGAAGAGGTGCTGGCTGGCCCGGACGTAGAGGTTGAGGAGCCGCGAGAGAGGCAGGTAAACCTCTTCGACCTCAGTAAGCGACAGAGCCGTGTTGATGCCGCGGAGCTCGACGACATCGGCTTCGGTGAGCGTCAGCGGGGTCGAGGCACGCAACGCCGACCATTCCGGACGCGACAGGATCAGGAACGGACTTTGTTGTTCGGCCATCCTGGGTGAGGCTACCCAGAAGGCCTATACCAACTCGATGACCGCTACTTCGGCCCCGTCGCCCTGGCGGGGACCGAGCTTGGTGATACGGGTATAGCCACCCGGTCGCTCGGCATAACGGGGAGCGACCTCGTCGAAAAGCTTGGTGACGGCCACGTTGTCACGCATGGTTCGGAGGACCACCCGCCGCGAATGGAGATCTCCTTTGCGCGCCTTGGTGATCATTTTCTCGGCGAATGGTCGCATCGCCTTGGCTTTGGCCGCGGTTGTGATTACCGAGCCCTCCATCACCAGCGACCTGGTCAAGTTGGCCAGGATCATCTTTTCGTGCGCTCCGGAGTTCCCGAACCGGGCGCCTTTGCGGGGCCGAGGCATCAGCTGCTCTGATCGGCCAGTGACAGACCGAGCTCGTCAAGCTTGGCGATCACTTCTTCGAGGCTCTTCTGGCCGAAGTTGGTGATGTTGAGCAAGTCGTCGGCGGTCCGCTGAACCAGCTCGCCCACGGTCTTGATTTGCGCCCGGCGGAGGCAGTTACGAGGCCGCTCGGTGAGGTCGAGGGCTTCGATTGGCAGGTCGAGGTCGGGTGAGCCGGTGCTTTCGGTGTGGCGCTCGCCGAGCTCCAAGCCAACCCCTTCTCCCATGTCCGCAAAGAGGTTCATCAGCTCCCGCAGCGTCTTCCCGGCCGAGGAAACCGCCTCGGCGGGAGTGATGGCCCCGTTCGTCTCGACATCGAGCACCAGTCGGTCGAAGTTGGTCATCTGTCCCACCTGGGTGTTCTCCACGCGATAGGCGACCTTGCGAACGGGTGAGAACATCGAGTCGATCGGAATTACCCCGATCGAGCTTCCCCCTTGCTTGTTGGCGTCGGCGGTCCGGTAGCCCACCCCGGGTCCGACCGTCAGCTCGAGTTCGAGCTTGCCGTCGCCGGAGAGGGTGGCGATGGGCTGGTCGGGATTGACGATTTCGACCCCGGACGGAACCTTCAACTGCGCGGCGGTAACCACTCCGGGCCCCTTGGCCGAAAGGTAGGCGACGAGGTCGTCGGCGTCTTCGAGGCGAACGACGATCTGTTTTACGTTGAGGATGATGTCGACGACGTCTTCGACCACCCCTGGGATCGTCGAGAACTCGTGCTGGATGCCCTCGATCCGGATACTGGTCACCGCCGCCCCCGGGATCCGGGAGAGGAGCGTGCGCCGCAGGGTATTGCCGAGCGTGTAGCCAAAGCCCGGCTCTAGTGGCTCCGCTACGAACTTGGAGCGATTCTCTCCGGATTCTCTTTCCTCGATATGAGGACGCTGAACAATCAACACAGCCCAGTTCCTTTCTGGTTACTTGGAGTAGAGCTCGACGATCATCTGTTCCCGAATCGAGGTGTCGATTTGGGCCCGATCGGGCAGGGACAGCACGGTGACCTCTCGCCCGTCCCCGTTCACAGACAGCCATTCCGGTACTGGATGGCTGATCGTGTCGAGCGAGTGCTGGATGATCAAAAGGTCGCGACTGCGTTCCTTGGCCGACACGACGTCGCCGGCCTTGAGCTGGTAGGACGGTATGTCAACCTTCTTGCCGTTGACCCGGAAGTGCCCGTGGTTGACGAGCTGGCGCGCCTGAGGCCGAGTGGCGGCAAATCCCGAGCGCCAGACGACGTTATCGATTCGTGATTCGAGGATCCGTAAGAGGTTCTCGCCGGTGATTCCCGGCTGCCGGGTGGCAGTTTCGTAGTAACGGCGGAATTGACGCTCCAGGACCCCGTACATCGCGCGCAGCTTCTGCTTCTCGCGCAGCTGCAGCTGGTAGTCGCTTTCCTTGATCCGCCCTCGCCCGTGCTGGCCGGGTGGGTAGGGGCGACGCTCGACCGGGCATCGCTTCGATTGGCAAAGCGGAGTCCGGGCGCGTCGACAGGCGCGATGGCGAGGGCCGATGCTCCGAGCCATCAGCCGCGCCGCCTTTTCTTCGGTCGGCAGCCATTGTGAGGCATCGGGGTCACATCTCGAACCCCGGTGATCTCCATCCCCATGTTCTGCAGCGTGCGCACGGCGGTGTCCCGGCCCGAACCGGTCCCGGCCACGATCACGTCGAGCTTGCGGATCCCGTGCTCCCCGGCCCGACGGGCCGCCTCCTCGGCAGCTACCTGAGCCGCGTAGGGGGTGGATTTGCGGGAGCCCTTGAAACCGACGGCGCCTCCCGAGGTCCATACCACGACATTTCCACCCTGGTCGGTGATGGTGATGATGGTGTTGTTGAACGAGGCCTTGATATGGGCCTGTCCGTGGGAAATGTTCTTCCGCTCTCGACGGCGCACCCGCTTCTGGGTGGTTCCCGCCTGCGCCTGCTTCTGCGCCATTACTTCTTCACCTTCTTCTTGCCGGCAATGGCGACCTTGGGGCCCTTGCGGGTACGGGCGTTGGTATGGGTGCGCTGGCCCCGGACCGGGAGCCCGCGGCGGTGGCGAACACCCTGATAGGAGCCGATCTCGATCTTGCGCTTGATGTTCTGTTGAACCTCTCGGCGAAGGTCTCCCTCAACCTGATAGTTCGACTCGATCAGACGGCGAATCTTGGCGGCCTCGTCTTCGGTCAGATCCTTGATCTTGGTGTCGGGGTTGAGCCCCAGATCACGACAGATCTCATGCGAACGGGTGAGTCCGATACCGAAGATGTAAGTCAAACCAATCTCGAGACGCTTGTCGCGGGGAAGATCAACGCCGGCGATACGAGCCATATCTATTAGCCCTGACGCTGCTTATGTCGGGGGTTTGGGCAGATAACCCAGACGCGACCTCGCCGCCGGATGATCCGGCACTTTTCGCACATCTTTTTTGTCGATGGTCGGACCTTCATCGATATCTCCAGACGATCCGACCCCGGGTGGGGTCGTAAGCTGACAGTTCTACGTCTACCCGGTCACCGGGAAGGATCCGGATGTACCGCATCCGCATCTTTCCGGAGACGTGCGCGAGCACTTCCAAACCGCCGTCGATTTCAACCCGAAAGGTGGCATTCGGGAGGTTCTGAACAACGGTGCCAGAAACCCGAATGACATCGTCTTCTTCCTCAGAAGTCACGTCAAAGGGTCCCGGAGACCGGTTGTGAATGATAGCGCAAGGGCCCGGTTACAGCCAAAGTGCTGGTGGGGACGGGCCCGTTGGCCACGGTCGTGACCATGGGGCCGTCTTTGGAAAGGATCACCGTGTGCTCGAAATGGGCCGAGAGCGAGCCATCGGCGGTCCGTACCGTCCACCCGTCGCCATCTACCGAGGTTTCCCAGCCACCCAGGTTGAACATGGGCTCGATACAAAGCGCCATCCCGTTCTTGATCCGCAGGCCCCTGCCCTCGGTCCCCAAGTTCGACACCTGGGGCTCCTCGTGCATGCTGCGGCCGATCCCATGGCCGACGTATTCGCGCACGATCCCCAAGCCCTGGCCCTCCCCGACCCTCTGTACCGCCGCCCCGATGTCACCCAGGCGATTACCGGTCCTCACCGCACCTATCCCCGCCCACATCCCTGCGGCGGTGGCGGCGATGAGGCGGGCCGCCTCGGGAGACACCTCCCCAATCGGCATCGTGAAGGCGGCATCACCGTGAAAGCCCTCGAATATCGCTCCCGCGTCCACGGAGAGAATGTCTCCTTCTCGCAACCGGTAGGCGCTGGGGACGCCATGAACGATCACGTCGTTCACCGATAGGCAAAGATGTCCCGGGTACGGAACCTGATGAGGTGAGGGCTGATAACCAAGAAAGGAGGGGGTGCAGCCGTGGGCAGCGATGATCTCTCCCGCCATCTGGTCAAGCTCGAGCAGGCTCTTTCCGGGGACGGCGGCCGCCCGAACCGCGTCGAGGACCGATCCCACGCATCGGCCGGCTACGGCCATCTTGGAAAACTCCCGTTCGGATTTGAGGGTGATCATTTTTCGAGCACCCTGAGAATCCGTTCGGTGACCTCGTCGACCTCGCCCTCACCGTCGACCGAGACCACCAGACCCCGCCGTCGATAGAGCTCGACCAAAGGGGCGGTTTGCTCTTCATAGACCTTGAAACGGCTGCGAATCGTCTCCTCGCTGTCGTCGGCCCTGCCCCGGGCGAGCATTCGCTCCACCAATCGTTCTTCGTCGACTTCGAAAAGCACCACTCGGTCGAGGCCCTCAGTGCCCAGGAGGTTGTCGAGTGATGCAACCTGGCCGATCGTGCGGGGAAACCCATCAAGGATGAACCCTTGGTCCGTGTCAGGAGATCGCATCCGATCGGCCAGCATGGCGACCGTGATCTCATCGGGCACGTAGGCACCTGCCTGCATCAATTCCTGAACCTGGCGGCCGAGATCCGTGCCGGAGGCGACGTGGTCTCGAAACATCTCCCCGGTCGAGATGTGCGGAACCCCCAAGCGGGAGGCGACCAGGGCGGCTTGTGTCCCTTTGCCCGCTCCCGGGGGCCCGACGAACAACAGCCTCAAGTCAGGAAGCCCTCGTAATTGCGCATAGTCAACTGGCTCTCGATCTGTTTCATCGTCTCGATCGCTACCCCGACCACGATCAAGATCGAGACCCCGGAAAAGCCGATCGGGATGTTCCAGATCAGTGTTGCCAGAGTCGGCAGCACCGCGATGACGCCGAGAAAGATCGAACCGGGCAGGGTGATGCGATTAAGGGTGTGGCTCAAATAGCGGGAGGTGGCCGAGCCGGGCCGGATTCCAGGAATGAAGCCTCCCTGGCGCTGCAGCATCTCCCCCTGGCGCTGGGGATCGAACTGGATCGCGGTGTAGAAGTAGGTGAAGAAGATGATGAGGGCGAAAAGGATCAACACGTACCAGAAGCTGATCTGACCACCGCTCGCCCCGCCTCCCAGGTTGGAATCCAACCACCGTCTGACCCCCTGCATGAACCGATTGTTGAAAGGAATCGCAGTCACCAAGAGGGATGGAAAGAGCAGAACCGAGGAGGCGAAAATCACCGGGATCACCCCAGCGGTGTTCACCTTCAGAGGGATGTAGGTCGACTGCCCTCCCATCACCCGCCGACCCCGCACCCGCTTGGCGAATGAGATCGGGATCCGTCGCTGGGCCTGGTCGATGTAGATGATCGCCACGATCATCACCACGAAGGCCACGATGACCAAGGCGAAAAGGCCGTAGCGCTCGATGGCGCCGGTGGCACCCCAGAGCTGGCCGAAGATGGAAGGAAACTGGCTCAGGATCGAAGCGAAGATCAGGAGCGACATTCCATTGCCGATCCCCCGCTGAGTTATGAGCTCGCCCAACCACATCACGAAGGCGGTACCGGCGGTCATGGTCAAAATGATGAGCGCCACCCGGCCGGGGGTGTAGTTGGGCACGAGGTCGATTCCCTGGGTGAAGGTACCGGTATGAAACAGGTAGGTGAATCCCGCCGACTGGATGGCGGCCAGCCCCACGGTCAGGTAACGGGTCCATTGGGTGATGGTTTTCCGACCCGCTTCGCCCTCCTCCTGGAGAGCCTGGAGACGGGGAATCACCACCGTCAGCAGCTGCATGATGATGGTGGCAGTGATGTAGGGCAGGATCCCGAGGGCCAGCACCGAAAACTGCTCGAGGGCTCCGCCTGAAAAGAGATTCAGCAAGCCATAGATGCCACCCGCCTGTTGCTGGGCCTGAAAGATCCTCACCGCCTCGAGATCGATGCCGGGGACCGGGATGGCGGTGCCGAGCCGGTAGACGGCGAACATCGCCAGCGTGAAGAGAATCTTTCCCCGCAGGTCGGGGATGGTGAACATGTGGCGAAACATCGCGAGCATGGTTAGAGAACCTCTATCGACCCGCCAGCCGCCTCGATCTTGGCTCGGGCCGCCTCCGAGAAGGCATCCGCCTTAACCGTCAGGGCCCGGTCGATCTCGCCCAGAGCGAGAACCTTGACCCGGCCATGATGCTTGACGAGGCCTTTGTGCCGCAGCTCTTCGGGGGTGATCACCGAACCGGCCGGGAACCGGTTGAGGGTCGAGAGATTGACCACTGCATAGGGATCCTTGTTGGGGTTGCGGAAGCCCTTGAGCTTGGGAATCCGCATCGACATCGGGGTCTGGCCTCCCTCGAAGCCGGGACGGAGAGTGTTGCGGGCCTTGAGACCCTTAGTACCGCGCCCGGCGGTCTTGTGGCCCTTGCCCCCCGTGCCGCGCCCGACCCGCTTCCGGTTCTTGCGCGATCCCGGAGCTGGGGAGAGATCGTGAAGTTGAAACTGGTCGCTCATTTGGTCTCGATCACCTCTACAAGATGCCTGACTTTGTGAATCATTCCCCGGGTGGCGGCATTGTCGGGGAGCTCGTTGCTGGAATTGAGCTTGCCGAGCCCCAACCCCTTGACGGTTTTCACCGTTCCCGGTTTCTCGCCGATGAGTGAGCGTCGGAGGATGACCTTGAGGGTGCCGCCGGCCATCAGCTGTCGACCGCCCTCATGGCTTCGGTGCTTCGATAAGCGGCGAGGAGCCCCGGAGGAATGACATCCTCAGGCTTGCGGCCCCGCATCTGGGCGACTTGCTCGGGTCGACGCTGGCCAGTGAGCGCCTTCATGGCGGCTTGGGCGACGTTGATGTGGGTCGGCGAACCGATCGACTTGGCCAGGGCGTCTTTGATACCTGCTGCCTCGAGAATCTGACGCACGGCGCCGCCGGCGATGACGCCCGTTCCGGGAGCCGCAGGCTTGATCAGCACCCGCGAGGCACCGTGGACGCCGAGCGCCTCGTGAACGATGGTGCTCCCCGCCATGGGAATGGTGACCATTGCCTTGCGTGCAGACTCCATTCCCTTCTGGATGGCGGTGGGAACCTCACGAGCCTTGCCATAGCCGACGCCGACCTTGCCGTTTCCGTCGCCGACCACAACCAGGGCGCTGAAGCTGAATCGCTTGGCGCCTTTGGTCACCTTGGCGACCCGATTGATGTTGATGACTCTCTCTTCGAACTGGGACTCTGCCACTAAACGCTCCTTAGAAATCGAGGCCCGACTCGCGGGCGGCGTCGGCCAACGCCTTGAGTCGGCCGTGATAGGCGAATCCCCCGCGGTCAAAAACGACCGAATCGACACCGGCGGCCTTGGCCCGCGAGGCGATCAGCTTTCCCACCTCGCTGGCGGTGTCGACGGAGAGCTTACGGTCGCGAAGATCGGCCTCCTGGGAAGAGGCGGCCGCCACGGTCCGCCCACTCTGGTCGTCGATGACTTGGGCGTAGATGTAGCGATTGCTGCGATAGACCGCCAGGCGGGGTCGATTGGCATCGCCGAAAACGCCCTTGCGGACGCGGGCATGACGCCGGCGGCGTTGATCGATGCGGCTCCCTCTCATCGCTTCCCAGCCTTGCCCGCCTTACGCCGGACCTGCTCGTTGCTGTACCGGATGCCTTTGCCTTTGTAGGGCTCGGGGGGGCGTAATTTGCGGATGTCGGCCGCCACCTGGCCAACAACCTCTTTGTCGAAACCAGTGATGATCACCTTGGTGGGCTCGGGCACTTCGAAAGTCACCCCCGGAGGGGCGGCGAAGCTGACGGGATGGCTGTAGCCGAGCTGCAATTCAAGGTCCTGGCCCTTCTGAATCGCTCGATAACCGACGCCGACGATGGTGAGCTCGGAACGGAACCCTTCCGAGACCCCGACCACCATGTTGTTGAGCAGAGCCCGCGACAAGCCATGAAGGGCGCGACTTTGACGCTCGTCATCGTGGCGAGACACCACCAGCTCCCCGTTCTCCTGGGTGATGCTGACCCGATCCGAAAAGATCCGCTCGAGCGTCCCCTTCGAGCCCTTGACCGAGACCCGCGGGCCCGAGACCTTCACCTCCACCCCACTCGGGATCGGAATCGGCTTCTTGCCAACCCGGCTCATCTCACCAAACCTCGCACAAAATCTCGCCACCGAGGCGCCGACGGCGGGCTTCCCGATCGGCCAAGAGGCCCTGGGACGTGGAGACGACCGCGACCCCGAGGCCCCCTTGGACCCGCGGTATCTCTCCGGCCTGGCGATAGACCCGGTGCCCGGGCCGAGACACCCGGCGGAGACCGGCGATCACCGGCGAGCGGCGGGGTCCGTAACGAAGAAAAAGAATCAGGTTCTGGTGGACGCCCTCGCCCGCGGTCTCGTAACGATCGATGTAGCCCTCGACGACGAGAATCTTGGCGATCCCTTCTCGCAATTTCGACAAGGGCATCTCCACCTGCTCGTGGCCGACCGCGATCGAGTTACGGATCCGGGTCAACATGTCGGCAATCGGATCGGTCATCATGGCTACCACGAAGCCTTTCTGATGCCGGGCAGCTCTCCGCGGCTGGCGAGCTGACGAACACAGATGCGGCACATGCCGAAGTCGCGCAAGAAGGCCCGCGACCGCCCACAACGCTGGCAGCGGCTATACGCCCGCACGGCGAATTTGGGTTTGCGATTCGCCTTCAGAACCAATGATTTCTTCGCCACAAATATCTCCTCGCGAAATCTTCCTATCGAGCTGACGTCTCTTGCTTGCGAAACGGGAATCCGAAGGCGTCAAGCAGAGCCTTGGCCTGAGAATCCTCGGTGGCCGAGGTACAGATCGTGATATCCATTCCCTTGACCGAGCTCACCCGATCGAATTCGATCTCGGGAAAGATGAGTTGCTCGGACACCCCGAAGGTGTAGTTGCCGCGGCCGTCGAAGGAGCGCGGATTGAGACCACGGAAGTCTCGGATCCGGGGGATAGAGACCGCCAGCAATCGATCGAAGAACTCCCACATTCGGGTGCCTCGCATCGTCACTGAGGCCCCAACCGGCATTCCCTCCCTCACCTTGAAGCCGGCGACGGATCGACGGGAACGATTCATGCGGGGCTTCTGGCCGGTGATGAGGGCGAGCTCGTCCATGGCCGACTCAAGCTGTTTGCGGTCGGTCACGGCTTCGCCCACGCCCATGTTGACCACGATCTTCTCGAGCCGGGGAACTTGCATCACATTCGACAGTTGCAGCTGCTGGCGCAAAGCCGGGGCCACCTTCTCCAGGTATTCGGTCTTTAGTCGGGGCACGGTCACAGATCGCCTCCGCAGCGTTTGCAGACCCGCTGTTTGCCGTTCTCGTCGACCCGATAGCCGATGCGGGTGGGAAGACCGCAGTCGTCGCATACGATCATGACGTTCGAGGCGTCGATCGGCATGTCCTTGTCGATGATTCCCGCTTGCATCGTTCGGCCCCGCGCCTTCTGGTGCTTGCGAACCGTGTTGGCGCCCTCGACGATCACCTGATTTTTTCGCGGAATGACGCGGGAGATGCGCGACTCTTTGCCGGCGTCCTTGCCGGAAATGACCTTCACCTTGTCGCCTTCTCTCAATCTCATGGTCACAGCACCTCAGGGGCCAAAGAAACAATGCGCATGAAGCGCTGGTCACGCAGCTCGCGGGCTACGGGACCGAAAATGCGGGTTCCGCGGGGCTGACGGTTGTTGTCGATGATCACGCAGGCGTTGTCGTCGAAGCGGACATAGGTGCCGTCGATCCGTCGCGCCGCTTTCCGGGTGCGCACCACGACCGCCTTCACCACCTCTCCCTTCTTGACCGCTCCTCCGGGAATCGCATCTTTGACGGTGGCCACTATCACGTCACCAACTCCGGCATAGCGACGGGTCGAGCCCCCGAGCACCCTTATGCAGAGGACTTCCCGGGCCCCGGTGTTGTCGGCCACTTTCAGCCGGCTCTCCTGCTGGATCATCGGGCCCGCTCCACGATCTCGGTGACTCGCCATCGCTTTTGCTTCGAGATCGGCCGAGTTTCCATGATCCGAACGGTGTCGCCCTTCTTGGCGTCGTTTCCCTCGTCGTGGGCGTGGAACTGAGATGTCTGCCGCACGATCTTGTCGTAACGAGGGTGCTTGAACTGGGTCGGGACCTCGACCGTGACGGTCTTGTCCCGAGCGTCGGAAATAACGACTCCCACCCGCGTCTTTCTGCGTCCCCGTTGGTCAGTCATGAGTTGCTCTGTCTCCATTCGGCAAGTTCTTGCTCACGCAGCAGGGTGGCGATTCGGGCGATCTCGCGGCGAACCGTCCGCAGTCGAGCGGTGTTCTCCAATTGATTGGTGGCAAGTTGAAACCGCAGGTTGAAAAGCTCAGCCTTGGCTTCGGCCAGCTTGTTGGAAAGCTCTGCGTAATCGAGCTCGCGCAATTCGGCGGTTTTCAAAATGGGTCCCTGGTGATGACGTGGGTCTTGATGGGCAGTTTGTGCCCGGCCTTGGTCAGAGCCTCCCGGGCGAGGTCCTCGGGCACTCCGGCCAGTTCGAACATGACCCTTCCGGGTTTGACCACGGCGACCCAAAACTCTGGGTTGCCCTTGCCCGAACCCATCCGGGTCTCGGCCGGCTTTTGGGTGACGGGCTTATCGGGAAAAATTGTGATCCAGACCTTGCCGCCACGCTTAACGGTGCGGGAGATGGTGATACGAGCGGCCTCAATCTGGCGAGCGGTAATCCAGGCGGACTCCATGGCCTGAAGTCCGAACTCGCCAAAGTTGACCGAGGTACCGCCTTTAGCCATGCCGGTGCGGCGACCGCGATGCACCTTTCGGTGCTTGGTGCGCTTGGGCATCAACACGACTTATTCCTCTTCCTTCTCCGATTCTGGATCTAGATCTGCCGCCCCGCTGTCGATGGCCTCGGCGAAATCAACATCGACCTCGACCGTCTCCTCAACCGGGATTTCCTCGGTCGCGTCCTCGACCACGGGCTCGGGCACGACTGGTTCGGTCGATTGCTCCTCGCGCGCAGCCTCGTATTCAACTTCGGCTTGTTCGGCGGTGATCCGCCGCCCGCCACCCGCTTCGATCAGGCGGCGACCGGGTTCACGCTTGCCACCTCCGGCCTCGATGAGACGCTTGCCCCCTCCGGCCTCGATGAGACGGGGCATTTTATCACGACCGACTGCCTGCTCGGCCCGGGCCTTGGCCGGGGCCGTGCGTCGCGCCGGGCCTCCGGTGGCCAAAGCCGCCTCGGCTGCGATCTTCTCGCGACTGGCGGCGAGACCGCCAAGGACGTCACCGCGATAGACCCAAACCTTCACTCCGATGGTGCCCCCGGTGGTGTGGGCGGTAGCGGTTCCAAAGTCAATGTCAGCCCGCAGGGTGTGAAGTGGGACTCGTCCTTCCCGATACCACTCGCGACGGCCCATGTCCGAACCACCCAGGCGACCGTTGCACTCGACTCTCACCCCTTGGGCGCCGGACTTGAGAGCGGACGCCACTGCCCGCTTCATGGCGCGGCGGAACGCCACTCGGTTCTCGAGCTGATCGGCGACGCCCTGGGCCAGAAGCTGGGAGTCCAGATCGGGATCCTTGATCTCGGTGATGTTGAGCTTGACAGGCTTAGAGGCGATGTTCTCGAGCCCGGTTCGGAGCCGCTCGGCCTCCGAACCCTTGCGGCCGATGACCACTCCAGGTCGGGCGGTCTGAATCTCGACTACCACTCGATCTCGGGTCCGCTCGATATCGATGCGCGACACCGCCCCCCGCTTCAACTCGCGGCGGAGGTAGTCGCGGATCTTCCAGTCTTCGTTGACCAGAGCGACGTAGTCCTTGTCCGAGTACCACTTCGACTTCCAGTCGTTGGTGGTCCCGATCCGAAATAGGTAAGGGTGAGTCTTCTGTCCCATCAGTCTTCTTCCTCGCCGTCTGAGACGACGATCGTTATATGACTTGTCCGCTTGCGAATTCGAGTCGCCCGGCCCCGAGCCCGGGGCTGAAAACGGCGCAGAGTGGGCCCTTCATTGGCGAAGGCTTCGACCACCTTCAGTTCATCGGGGTCAAGGGCGAAGTTGTGCTCGGCGTTGGCAATCGCTGAGTTGAGGACCTTGCTGACGTGAGCAGCCGCGCCGCGCGGCGATAGGGCCAAAAGCGCCCGGGCGTCTTCCACCGGAAGGCCCCGCACTTGGTCGAGGGTGCGCCGCACCTTCAACGCCGGATGGCGGATGAAGCGAGCTTCGGCCCTAACTTTCACTTCTTCACCGCCTTCTCTTTCTTGCCCGAGTGGCCACGAAAGGTCCTGGTGGGAGCGAACTCCCCGAGCTTGTGTCCCACCATCGATTCAGTGATGAACACGGGAACGTGCTTGCGCCCATCGTGGACTGCGATCGTGTGACCGATCATGTCGGGCACGATGGTGGATCGACGACTCCAGGTCCTGACCACCCTTTTATCGCCTTTGCGATTGAGCTCATCGACCTTGTCCATCAGATGGTCATCGACGAATGGGCCCTTGGAAAGACTCCGTGCCACTTCTACCTCCGCCCGCTGACCGAGCGCCGGCGCACGATCATCCGATTGCTTGACTTCTTCTTTTTGCGGGTTCGACCTTCGGTCTTGCCCCAGGGGCTCGAGGGATGACGTCCACCCGAGCTCTTCCCTTCGCCACCGCCCATGGGGTGATCAACCGGGTTCATGGCAACGCCCCGGGTCTGGGGTCGCACTCCCTTCCAGCGCTTGCGTCCCGCCTTACCCAGCTTGACGAGCTCGGCCTCGGTGTTGCCCACCTGGCCGACTGTGGCGCGGCAGTCGAGGGGAACCATCCGCATCTCACCTGAGGGCAGCCGGAGCAGCGCCATGTCGTTCTCTTTCGACATGAGCTGCACGCCAGTTCCCGCCGAACGGGCCATCTTGGCTCCCCCACCGGGGCGCATCTCGATGGCGTGCACCGTTGTCCCGGCCGGGATGTTGCGGAGCGGGAGGGCGTTGCCGGAACGAATGTCAGCTCCCGGGCCCGATTGCAACCTGTCCCCGACCTTGACCCCCAGTGGCGCCAGGATGTACGACTTCACCCCGTCGGCGTAATGGAGCAAGGCCAGCCGGGCGTTGCGGTTGGGGTCGTACTCGATCGCCGCCACCTTGGCGGGGATGGCGTCCTTCTGGCGCCGAAAGTCGATCTGGCGATATCGCTGCTTGCTGCCCCCCCCGCGATGGCGGGCGGTGATCCGGCCGGCGACGTTTCGACCCCCACTCGATTTCTTCGAGGAGAGAAGGCCCTTTTCGGGCTCCGCCTTGGTGATTTCGACGAAATCGGCCACGGTCTGAAACCGCCGTCCGGCCGAGGTTGGTTTTCTGCTTCTTATAGCCATCTCAAACTCCGAAAAGGTCGATCGAGTCACCCTGAGCCAGAGTGACGAGGGCGCGCTTGGACCCTGCCCGGCGCCCCAGGGTGCGTCCGGTCCGCTTCCACTTGCCGGCTCGGTTCTGTGTATTCACGGAAAGAACGCTCACCTCGAAAATCGATTCGACGGCGTCCTTGATCTCGCCTTTGTTCGAACGCCGATCCACTTCGAAGGTGTAGGTGTTGGCCTTCTCGATGAGGTCGTAGGACTTCTCCGAAACGACGGGGGCGACGATCACGTCACGAGGGTCTTTCACGAGGCCTCGCTTTCCCGTACGAAGTCAGATTTGGAGATGTCATAGGCCCCGCCACCGTTGACGATGTCGAGGCTTTGGCGGGTGAAGACCACCTGCCGCGCCCAGAGCACGTCATAAGCCCCGAGCTGATCGGGACTGGTGATCCACACCTGGGGCAGGTTGCGAAAGGCACGCCGAGCGGTTTCGTCACCCCGACCGAGCACGAGGAGGGTCTTGCCCCCTGCCTCGATGGCCTCGAGCAAACCGGCCGCCTCCTTGGTACGCGGACTTTGCCATTCGAAAGAATCGATCACTCTGATGGCCGATTCCCCGGCCCGAACCGACAGGGCGGAATACAGGGCCAGCCGCTTCATCTTTTTGGGTGTGCGCTGGCTGTAATCGCGCGGAGTGGGGCCGTGGGCCACGCCACCTCCGCGCCAGATGGGACTGCGGATGGAGCCATGGCGAGCCCGACCGGTTCCCTTCTGTCGCCAGGGCTTGGCACCGCCACCCCGCACCTCGGCCCGGGATTTGGTCTTGTGAGTACCGGCGCGCGCTCCCGCCAACTGGGCCGTGACCACCTGATGCATCAGGGCCTCGTTGGGCTCCACTCCGAAAATCTCGGAGTTGAGCTCGACCTCGCCCGAGGACTCGCCCGATCCCGAGAAGCTGGGTGCTTTCAGATCTGCCATCAGCCCTTGACTGCCTCTCGGATCAAAACCATCGACCCGTTGGCCCCGGGGACGGCCCCGCGCAGCATGAGAAGGTTGCGCTCCGTGTCCACGCCCACGATCAACAGGTTGAGGGTCGTGACCTGATCGCCACCCATCCGCCCCGCCATCCGCATCCCCTTGAAAACCCGCGATGGAGTGGCGCAGGCACCGATCGAGCCCGGAGCCCGATGCTTTTTGTGATTGCCGTGCGCTGCTCCTTGCCCGGAGAAATTGTGGCGCCGCATTACTCCCTGGAAACCCTTGCCCTTGGAGAGGCCGGTGACATCGGCGAGCTTGCCCTCTTCCAAGACGTCGCTGACCACGATCTTTTGCCCGACCTCGTAGGCACTGGGGTCGTCGACCCGCACTTCCACCAGATAACGCGCCGGCTCGACGCCCGCCTTGGCGTAGTGACCCTGGATGGGCTTGTTGACCTGCTTGGCCTTGATATCGCCAAATGCGATCTGAATGGCGGAGTAGCCGTCGGCATCAGGCTGTTTGACCTGAACGACGTGGCAGGGCCCGGCCTTGATGACCGTGACTGGCACTGCCCGCGACTGAGCGTCGTAGACCTGGGTCATGCCCAGCTTCTCGCCGAGGATCGTGTTCACAGCTTGATCTCCACTTCCACTCCCGCCGGCAGATCAAGGCGCATCAGTGAATCGACGGTTTTCGGAGTCGGGTCCAAGATGTCGATCACTCGCTTGTGGATCCGCATCTCGAAATGCTCCCGCGAGTCTTTGTCGACATGCGGTCCTCGAATCACGCAATAGCGATGGATCTCGGTCGGTAGCGGGATCGGCCCCCGGATCTTGGCCTGGGTGCGGACCACGGTCTCGGCGATTTTGCGCGACGACTCGTCGACCACCTGGTGGTCGTAAGCCTTCAAGCGAATGCGGATCTTCTGTTCAGCCATTACTTAAGAATCTTCGTGACTCTGCCCGCTCCCACCGTCCGTCCCCCCTCGCGGATGGCGAAGCGGAGACCCTCGTCCATGGCGATGGGGTTGATGAGCTCGACGGTCATTTGGGTGTTGTCCCCCGGCATCACCATCTGGGTCCCCTCG
>DATFBM010000004.1:0-26493 GCA_035253825.1 Acidimicrobiia bacterium
GTCCTGGTGGATGGCGTTCACCCGTAAGAAACCGGACTTCCGATCCGAGAACGCATCGAGCTTCCCGATCAGCCGGTCGTGATGGAGGATTGGCAGGGCGAAATATCCCCAGCGCCGCTTGGGTGCTGGCTTGTACATCTCGAGTAGGTACTCGAAGTCGAAGAGATCTCGGCTTCGATCCCGGTCGTGTATCAGCCGGTCGAATGGAGAGAGCATGACGGTCCGGCCGCCGAATGGCTCCATCAGCGCCGCCGGATCCACCCGCCACTCCCCGGCGGTCCCATCAACCGTGGCCGGCTCGCCGACTTCGCCTACCACCTTGGGGCGAGCGATGCCAAGCGATTGCAGGATGCGACCCGCCCGGATCCGCATCGCTTTCTCGAGCGGCACCTCCTCGATCGACGAGGGATATACGCGCTCGGATAGGTCCCAGAGGCGTTGCTTTCCCCGACGGCCGGCGACTGCAACCTCGCCCCGGATTAGGAGGATCTCCAGCATCTGGGTCACGTTGCGGGTGTTGGTCCATCCAGTCGACGCCCAGTGCACGGCGCCGGTGTCGGGTATATCGCGAGACAGAAGCGGACCGGAGTGCCCCAGTAACTCGAGCACGTCTCGCCGAAAGCGGTCGTTTGCCCGAAGCCATTCGCGAGTCTGTGCATACCTCGGCAAGGTGCGCATCTGCGCCAGGTACAACCCGAGATCGTCCATCGGCCTTACCAGAGCCACCGCGGGAGCATTCGGCTCCATGAAGCGATGTTCAAAGAGTGTCCTTTGCTCCATTGCCTCTATTAGGTGATCCGGTCGATAGGAGGGGCCCAGGCGACCGTAGGCCACTAGATCGACGCTGGGCGCCACCGCCGCAGTTGGGTCCAGTTGGATAAAGGTCAGACGTTTTACAACGTCGAGAAGGCTTCCTGGCCTTTCAACCGTGAGGAGCTGGGCCCGAACTGCAATCCGCCGGGCTTCCGTGAGGTCGAGCTTGTGAACCCTGGCTGGCAAGTCAGTAACCCACTGCCAGCAGATCGCCGTTGTAAGTGATCCGGCGAGGATCGGGGATCTGGGCATCGGGAGTCGCCATCAATGTGTCGCGAAAGGTCTCCTGCCATTCGAAGGACCCAAAAGCGGGGTGCGACTCGCCCATCTGAAGCTCGATCGTCCGAGCCCCACCCAGCAGAGTTTCAAAGACCGCGATCGGGTCGTCTCTCTCTCCCAGCAGCGACGACTCAATCGAGCGTTCGGTGATGGCGGCGACGCTGGTCGCGGTGCGTACAAAACGACAGCCGAGATCGTCTCGAAGATGTGGGAGGTCGGCGGAGGGAATCGGATAAGAGTCGCTCTCGACGGTGGCGCCCGATCCCATCCCCGTGGCCTGCAGGTACGGGCAGTCGACAACTGGCCGCATTCCCCATCGGCGGTAGAGCGAGTGCGCCTTGGGATCATCGGATGCGAGCGTCATCACCGGTTTGCCGGGTGGAAGCAGAAAGGTGAGCATCGATGTGCCGATGCCCGAACCTTGGCGGCTGGGATCGACGAAGCAGTCGGATATGACATTGGTTCCCCAAACCATGCGATGGCCCGCGAAGCCCACGACCTGCTCGTCGTCGACTGCCACCACCATCCGCCCGGTCCGGAGCACGTGAGCAAACCAGGGGTTGTGCTTGCCCGGGAACGAACCGGTCGCCCACCAGATCCGGTGCAATTCGGGAAGGTCGCCGGCGCTGGCCAGGCGAACCTCGATCAATAGCCGGCAACTCCTCCTGGTCGATAGATCAACCAGATGGTGATGAGCACGGCGGCCAGCACCACCAGGGCTTGGAGTGCGAGCTTGGCGCGGCTCACTAGTCCTCGGTCGGGCGGCTGGCTGCCATCTCGGCGATTTCTTCCACGACGGCTTCGTTGGCGAGGGTGGTGACATCACCCAGCTGGCGATTCTCGGAGATGTCGCGCAGCAGACGACGCATGATCTTTCCGGAACGAGTCTTGG
Organism: Acidimicrobiia bacterium; assembly: GCA_035253825.1. Lineage (GTDB taxonomy): Bacteria > Actinomycetota > Acidimicrobiia > Spongiisociales > ZC4RG35 > JACCTH01. Next base: position 1,985 of record DATFBM010000004.1, read on the forward strand.
GAAGGTCGTTGGTGAACACGATTGACTTCGGCTTGGCGATCGGTCCGATCGTGGAGCCAACGTGCTCACGCAATTGACGCAAGAGGGTCTCGTCACCTTCCACCTGACCGCGCAGGGTGACGAATGCAGCTATGGCTTGCCCGGTGAGATCGTCTTTCCGCCCCACCACCGCCGCCTCCGCCACGGCCGGATGTGAGACCAGGGCAGATTCCACCTCGGTGGTGGAGATGTTGTGGCCCGAAACCAGCATGATGTCGTCCACCCGGCCGAGCAACCAGAAGTAGCCATCCTCATCGCGCTTGGCCCCATCGCCGGGGAAATAACGGCCAGGAAAGCGGGACCAATAGGTATCGACGAACCGATCCGGGTCGCCATAGATCGTGCGGGCCATCGCCGGCCAGGGTCGGTCGATCACGAGGAAGCCTCCATCCCCCAGCGGGACCGACGCCCCTGTCTCGTCCACCACGTCGGCCGAGAGCCCCGGCAGCGGTCGGGTAGCCGAGCCTGGTTTGGTGGTGGTGATGCCGGGAAGCGGGCTGATCATGATGGCCCCGGTCTCGGTTTGCCACCAGGTATCCACCACCGGACAGCGCTCGCCTCCGATCACGCGGTGATACCACATCCATGCTTCCGGGTTGATCGGCTCTCCCACCGAACCCAGCAGGCGAAGGGAGCTGAGATCGTGCCGGCGGGGATACTCATCCCCCCACTTCATGAACGAGCGGATGGCGGTGGGGGCGGTGTAAAGGATGGTGACCTTGTAGTCCTCGATGATCGTCCACAGTCGGTCGAAATCGGGAAAGTTGGGAGCGCCCTCGTAGATGATCGAGGTGGCCCGGTTGGTGAGCGGCCCATAGACGATGTAGCTGTGACCGGTCACCCAGCCGATGTCGGCCGCGCACCAGTAGATGTCCTCATCGGGCTTGTGATCGAAAACCTGGCTGTGACTGGTGGCGACCTGGGTGAGATAGCCACCCTGGGTGTGGACAATGCCCTTCGGCTTGCCGGTGGTGCCGGACGTGTAGAGGATGTAGAGCGGGTCTTCAGCCATCAGCCGCTCGGGTTCACACTTGTCGGATTGATCGGCGACTAGGTCGTCCCACCAGATGTCGCGCCCTTCGGTCATTGGCACTTCGGAACCCGTCCGGCGCAACACAATGACGTTCTTGACGGAGGGAGTGCGAGCCACGGCATTGTCGGTATTGGCTTTCAGCGGCACCTCCTTACCGGCCCGCCAGGCGAAGTCCTGTGTGATGACCACGGTTGATTGAGCGTCGTTGATGCGGTCGATCAGGGCTTCGGCCGAGAACCCACCGAAGACTGCGGAATGGATCACGCCGATTCGGGCGCAGGCGAGCATCGCCACCGGCAACTCCGGCACCATGCCCATATAAAGGGCGGCGGTGTCCCCCTTCTTGAGTCCGAGGGAGCGCAGGGCATTGGCGAAGCGACACACCTCCCGGTGGAGGTCGCGGTAGGTGAGAGTGCGAGTCTCCCCCGGCTCGCCGATCCAGTGATAGGCGACCTTGTCCGCAGATGACTCGAGGTGACGGTCGAGGCAGTTGTAGGAGAGATTGAGCTCTCCGTCCGTGAACCACCGATAGAAGGGAGCGTTCGATTCGTCGAGCGTCTGCTGCGGGACCTTGAACCAGGAGAGACGGCTCGTCGCCTGTTCGAGCCAGTACTGCCTCCAATCCATCTCGGCCTGGTCATGGACGCCGGGCTGGGCATTGGCGGCGCGAGCGAATGCGGGATCGGGGGGAAAGGAGCGGTTCTCCTGCAGCAAATTCTCGAGCGCACTGCTCATCCTCTAACTCCTGCTCTCAACGGCGGCCCAACCTAGTGTCACCGTGGGAACCAGACGGCTGGGGTAGCGGTTACAAGGCATATGAGACGTACCTATCTTCTTCTCGGATTCGTCATCGCCCTGGTCGCAGGATTCCTCCTTTTCCGCCCCGACAAGCTTTTCGCCGACGATCCCGTCGATGAGTCGTTGGACCAAGCGTTCGCAACCACTACTTCGCCGGCCGACCAAAGCACTTCGATCTCCCCTGCCCCCCCGTCCTCCACTCCGACAACCCTCGATCACTCCGTTACTTCTCCGTCGATCCCTGTCCCGATGGCCCTCGCCAACGGCCAGTTCTCCGGGATCGGTCACCAGGCCACGGGCACGGCCACGATCTATGAGGAAGACGGCAGGTACGTCCTCCGCTTCGAGGACGACACCGATATTCAGAACGGACCCGATCTCTACGTGTGGATCATCGAGGGCCACACCTACGAATCCGGTGTACCGAGTGGCTATATCGATCTCGGCAAGCTGAAGGGGAACGTGGGCGGCCAGAACTATGAACTACCTGCTGAATTCAATCCGGATCTGCACGGCGGCGTGCTGATCTGGTGTCTGCGGTTTGCGGTCCCTTTCGCTTTCGCTCCCTTGGCCTGACTCAGCGAAGCACCAGGAACGTCCCCGCTCCCAACAGCGCCAGCCCAAGGACCTTGGAGGCGTCGATCGGGTCGACCGTCGCCCCGAGCCACCCGAAATGGTTGATGACCGCTCCAACCACGAACTGGCTGACCGTGATGAGCACGAGCGCAGGAACGAGACCGATCTGGCCCACGGAGAGCGAGAGCGTGAAGATGATGACAAGGCCGAGAATGCCGGCGCTCCAGACATACCAGGGCAGGCTCCGGGCGGCAGCCAGATTCCCTCCTCGAGCGGCGATGGTGACGAGGGCGATGATGAGCCCGCCGGAAAAGTAGGTGATGAACGTCGACTCCAGAGTGCCGACCTGGCGCTGCATCGCGCCCGTGAATTGGGCCTGGATTGCCACTGCGATCCCGCAGACGATCGCCGCCAGCACTACCAACGTTCTCATCAGAACCTCCGCATCGCCTTCACGAGTCCTTCACAAGCGTCGGTCATCTTGGTCTCGACACAGGAACTGAAAGGAGACCTTGTGAACAGGACATCACGAATTCTGGCCATCGCCTTGGCCGTGGTGCTGGTTGGAGCCGCTATTTACGTTGCCTATCAGAATGGCTTCGAATCCGGTGCTCTCACTGCCGCAATCGGCGCTGAAGAAGGGGCGTCGACCGTAGTGGTCGATCGAGGATGGGGCCACCGCGGTTATGGCTTCGGCTTCTTCCCCTTCTTCTGGATCTTCCCTCTGCTGTTCTTCTTCCTCATCTTTTCGGCCTTTCGACGCCGAGGACCCTGGGGAGGACCGGGCGGAGGCGAGTGGGGATCGCGCCACGAGTACATCGAGGGGCGGTTCCGCGAGATGCATGACCGTGCCCACAAAGACGAGGGTCAGGCCCCTCCGGCCTAGCAGCGCCGATAATCGACTCTGATGCGCACGGTGTTGGTGGTTGACGACGAGTTGAAAATCACCCGCCTGGTCCGGGATTACCTGGAGCAGGCGGGTTTCGTCGTAGTCACCGCCTCCGACGGACCCGGCGCCCTGGCCGCAGCCCGCCAAACCAAGCCCGATCTGATCGTCCTCGACCTTGGCCTTCCGGGGCTCGACGGCCTGGACGTAATCCGATCGTTGCGAACCTTCTCCCCGGTGCCGGTGGTGGTGATCACGGCTCGGACGGAAGAGGCCGACCGCATCGTCGGATTGGAATTGGGGGCGGACGACTACCTGACGAAGCCATTCAGTCCCAAAGAGCTCGTGGCTCGGGTGAGGGCCGTGCTGCGTAGGACCGATGCCGCTGGGTTGGCGCCCGAGGTCATGGTGGTGGGCGATCTCACCATCGACATCCTGCGGCACGAAGTTCGACGAGGGCCGGTCGCGATCGACTTGACCTCAACCGAGTTCGACCTGCTGACCGCCCTGGGCCGTCAGCCGGGAAGGGTGTTCACTCGCGGCCAGATGTTGGAGGCGATTCGCGGGGTGTCGTTTCCGTCTTACGAGCGAGCGATCGATGCCCACGTCAAGAATCTGAGGCGCAAGCTCGAACCCGATCCTCGGAGACCGCGCTATCTGCTCACGGTTCACGGCGTCGGCTACAAGCTGGCCGATGCGTAGCCGTCCGCCCGAATGGTGGCCGGAAGGAGAAGAATGGCCTCCCCACCGCGACCGCTTTCGGTGGTGGTGGTTGATCCCACCACTCTTTCTCTTCGGTCTTTGCGGGATCTCATATGCCATAAAGGACAACGGCCGCGGGCTCTTCTGGTTCCCCTGGTTCCCGATCCTGTTTTTTCTCTTCTTCTTTCTCATCGGACGGCGCCGGTATCGACCTCGCTTCTTTCCGGTAAGGAGTCTGGTCATTGCCACATCGCGCCTGGCCGAGGGCGACTACAGCGTCCGGGTAGAGGAGGTGGAAGGCGGTCCGCTGCGCGAGGTGGTGGCGTCATTCAACGAGATGGCGAAGCGGCTGCAGTCGGCATCGGCCCAGCGTCGACAACTGCTGGCCGACCTCGGTCATGAGCTGCGGACGCCACTCACGGTCTTGCAAGGCGAGATCGAGGCTCTCATCGACGGGGTGCATCCGCCCGAGCCCGACCAGCTCAACCGACTCCTGGAGGAAATCGGCGTGATGTCGCACCTACTCGATGACCTGCGGACTCTGTCGCTATCCGAGGCGGGGGAACTGAAGTTGGAGAAGGAGCAAGTCGATCTGCAGGGCCTGATCGAGGATGCCGCAGCGACTTACAGGGGGTCGGCCGATCGTGCCGGCGTCAACATCGTCATCGAAGGCGGCCAAGCCGAGGTCGTGGCCGATCCAGTGCGGTTGCGGGAAGTGATCGCCAACCTCCTCTCCAACGCCCTTCGCCATTCCCAAGCCGGAGAAGTGGTGACAGTTCGCCACCGATCCACCGCCATCGGGCGCGAAGTGGCCGTCATCGATCAGGGGCCGGGAATCGCGCCGGACCTAATGCCGCGCATATTCGAGAGGTTCGTCAAGGAGCCGGGCTCGACTGGAACGGGGCTCGGCTTGGCGATAGCCCGCGATCTCGTCCGTGCCCATGGCGGAAGCATCGAGGCCAACAACCGCGCCGAAGGCGGGACCGAGATCCGCTTCACCCTTCCCGAATAACTCCCCTCCTCGGTTACCGGTACTCCTTCCTAGGGGGGAGAAAGGATGGCGCGTTTCTCCCCCAAGGGCCGATGTTGGCCCTTACTTGCGGGCGGCTCGCTTGTAGAGGGTCACCGCGAACGGCACGAAGATCGCCAGGATCACTACCACCCAGATCAGGGTGTAGAGAATCGGGTTCTGCATCGACCAGGCCTCCGACGCCGGCGCCAGCGAGTTGGTATTCCCGAAGAGTTCGCGGGCTGCCTGAGTCACCGCCGATACCGGGTTCCACTCGGCGAAAATCCGGAGTGGGGTTGGAAGGCTTTCACTCGGCACGAAGGCATTAGAGACAAAGGTGAGAGGCATGATCACCATGAACGAGGCGTTGTTCACCACCTCTGGACTTGGCACCGCCAGCCCCACCGAGGCCATCACCCACGAGAAGGCGTAGGAGAACAGGAGCAGGAGCGCGAATCCGGCGACTGCTTCCCACAGCGACGTTCGAATTCGCCATCCCACCAGAAGCCCGGTCAGGGACATGATCGCAATCGACAACACGTTGTACACGATGTCACTCGCCGTCCGCCCGACCAGTACCGCCGATCTGGTCATCGGCAAAGACCGGAAGCGGTCGATGATCCCCTTCTGCATGTCCTCAGCCAACGAGGCCCCGGTGTAGGTCGCGCCAAACACCACGGTCTGGGCGAAGATCCCGGCGATGAGAAACTCGCGATAGTTGACCCCGTTCCCCGGGTCGATGGACCCTCCGAAGACGTAAGAGAACAACAGCACGAACATGATCGGGGACATCAAGACCCACACCATCAGTTCCGGCATCCGCTTGATCTTGATCAAATTGCGACGAGCGACGTTGTAGCCGTCGGTTGCTAACCACATCAATTGACTCATCAGGCACTCACTTTCATCTGCTGCTGTTCGGAGGAGCTGCCGTTCTCGGCTCCGTGTCCGGTCAGGGTGAGGAAGACGTCATCGAGCGTCGGGCGCCGCAGAGCGAACTCGAGCACTTTTACCGAGTTCGAATCGAGTTGACGGAGCACCTCAACCAACACTCCGCTTCCACCCGTCACTGGAGCCGTCAGAGTGCGGCTCTGTTCGTCGACTACGACTTCTCCGGTGGAGAAGGCATTGACCGTGTCTTTGGCTCGGCCCAGGTTGGCAGCCGATTCGATTACTAACTCGACTCGTTCGCCGCCGATCTGGCTCTTGAGCTGGTCTGCCGTCCCCTGGGCGATGGCGCGACCATGATCGATGACCACAATCTCATCCGCCAGACGGTCTGCCTCTTCCAGATACTGAGTGGTCAGAAGCAGCGTTGTACCGCCCTGAACCATTTCCCGGATCACGTCCCACATCTCGGCTCGCCCGCGGGGATCGAGTCCGGTGGTGGGCTCATCGAGAAAGAGCACCTTTGGGTCCGCGACCAGCGCCCCGGCGAGGTCGAGGCGGCGCCGCATGCCACCCGAGTAGGTCTTGACGGGACGGTCGGCAGCTTCTGTGAGATCGAATCGCTCCAGCAGCTCTCTTGACCGCGAGCGCGCTCTGGCTCGTCCCAGGCGGTAAAGCCTCCCGAAGAGATCGAGATTCTCAAAACCGGTCAGGTACTCGTCGACCGCCGCGTACTGACCCGAGAGCCCGATCATCGCCCGGACCTCATCGGGGTTGGTGGCGACGTCGACCCCGGCCACCATCGCCGTTCCCGAGTCTGCCTCGAGCAATGTGGTGAGGATGCGGACGGCGGTGGTCTTCCCGGCACCGTTGGGGCCGAGTAACCCGAGGACCTTCCCCTCGGGAACGGCTAGATCCAGCCCATCTAGGGCCCTGACCGACTTGTAATGCTTGACCAACCCCTCGGCGTATATCACTTCGCTCATGTCTCTCCTTTACGTGCCGTCCCATTTCTGACTGCGATATGACATCTTTATGATGTCTATTAGCTGTCAGGATGTCAAATCCTTGGCCGGTCGAAATGTAACTGGCATTCATGTCAGAAACTGACCGGATTTTCTAGAATTCTTGCCAGATGGCCGATACCACTGCCCGGCTGCTGCGCTTGCTTTCACTGCTGCAGACCCGCCGCACCTGGTCCGGGCACGAGCTCCTCGATCGACTCGAGATCTCCGAGCGTACCCTCCGTCGCGATATCGACCGACTCCGCGACCTCGGCTATCCGGTCGCCGCCACCCCCGGTCCCTTTGGCGGCTACCAACTGGAAGCGGGGAGCGACATTCCTCCACTGCTCCTCGATGATGACGAAGCCGTCGCCATCGCCATGGGACTCTTGACAGCCTCCGGCGGGACCATCACCGGCATCGAAGAAACTTCTCTGCGAGCCCTCTCTAAGTTGGAAAACGTCCTTCCTCCCCGAATTCGGCGCCGCATCAACATGCTTCAGTCGGCGGTGGTACCCATGATTCGCGCCTGGGTCAGAGTCGATGCCGAGGTCCTGACCACTATCGCCCAGGCCTGCCGGGATCACGAGCGGCTGCGTTTCGAGTACACGAGCCGCCAGGGAGACGAGAGCGAACGCCATGTCGAGCCGCATCAACTCGTTTCGCTGCGTCAGCGCTGGTATCTAGTCGCCTTCGATCGGGAGCGCGATGACTGGCGAACCTTCCGCCTCGATCGGATCAAGGGACCCCGCCCCACCAAATTCGATTTCAAGCCTCGAGCTATCCCCGGAGGAGACGCCGCCAGCTTCGTCACCGAGTCTCTGCGTTCGATCCCGACGCGCTACCAGGTGTCCGCCACCATCGCAGCACCGGCAGAAGAGGTCCGAAAACAGCTTCGGGATGTGAGTGTCGAGGTGATCGACGCGGGCCACTGCTTGCTGCGCCTAGAGGGCGACCAGCTCGAGTGGCTCGCATTCCAGATCACCTGGCTTGGGGTCGATTTCGTGGTCCACCAACCGGAGGAGTTGGTCGCCTATCTGGGAGCCCTCTCTGAACGGCTGGCTCGATCGCTCGATCGTCGCCATCTGGCCAAGATGGTCGAGGCATGAAGAAGGCGTTGGCCAACCTGGCTGCTGGCAACATCCGGATCGGGACCTGCTCTTGGACCGATCCCACCCTGACCAAGACCGACGCCTTCTATCCGAGCGAGTCGATGACGGCCGAGGAACGGCTGGGGTTCTACGCCGAAAACTTTCCGATCGTGGAGGTGGATTCGACTTATTACGCCCCGCCGGCGGAAAGAACCGCCGGCCTCTGGGTGGAAAGAACTCCTCCCGACTTCACATTCGATATCAAAGCCTTCCGGCTGCTGACCCAGCACCCGACGCCACCGACGGCACTATGGAAGGATTTCCGGGCTGAGCTTCCCGCCGAGCTGGGGGAGAAGCGCAATATCTACATGCGCGACCTGCCCCGAACGCTGCAGGCTGAGGCAGTCGAGCGCTTCCGCGATGCCTTGATGCCATTGCACTCGGCCGGGAAGCTGGGCGTCGTTCTCTTCCAAATGCCCCCCTTCGTCTATCCCACTCGAGGGAGCTTCGGCTATTTGAAGTGGGCTGCCGAGCATCTCGCCGACTTCCAAATTGCTGTGGAGTTCCGTAATGGACGCTGGCTCGATGAAGAGAACCGTCAGGACACGCTCGACTTCTTGGAGCGACACCAGCTGGCTTATGTCTGCGTGGACGAGCCACAAGGCTTCAAGAGTTCCGTGCCACCCGTGACAGCCGCCACTGCCTCCATCGCCGAGATACGTTTTCACGGTCGCAATGAGGACACCTGGGAGAAGAAGGGAATTACCGCCGCTGAGCGCTTTCGTTACGACTACTCGCGAAAGGAACTCAAGGAATGGGTTCCGCGGGTACGAGAGCTCGCCGATCAGGCGGAGTCGGTCTCGGTTCTCATGAACAATTGCTACGCCGATCTCGGAATCAAGTCGGCCTATTTGATGGCTGACCTGCTGTACGGCGACTGATTGCTCCGTTCAGAATGAGGTTTCTCAAGCAGTACTGGGAGCCCATCGCCGCCGGCCAGGTGACGATGGCCTTTCGCCGCTGGAAAATCCAACAGGTCATCGCCGGGCGTCGCTACCGGACAGCGGCTGGAATCATCGAGGTCGATGAGGTGGGGGTGATCGAGGTCAGCGAAATCGACGATGAAGAGGCGCGGGCGGCGGGACATTCCGATGCCGCCGCCCTGCTTGCAGATCTGCCCGACCGCGAAGGTCTTCCGCTATATCGAGTGCGCTTTCACATCGTCAATGAGCCAGATCCAAGAACCTTGCTTGCCGAGAACGACCAGCTGACGCCAGAAGAGATCGCCCAAATCTCGTTACGCCTCGACCGCCTCGACCGCTCTTCCTCACACGGTCGTTGGACGCGAGCAGTACTCAAAACCATTGCTGACAATCCAGGAAGGCGAGCGCCCGACCTAGCTGAATGGTTCGGTCGCGAAACGCAGCCCTTCAAGACCGATGTCCGCAAGCTCAAGAACCTGGGTCTGACCCTCAGCCTGCGGGTCGGATATCGACTTTCTCCCCGGGGAGAGGCATTTCTGAGGCACTGGAGCGAACGGCATTCGTCCAAATAGCTGTACTCGCCGGCTGAACGGTCTTCTGTAGGACCTCTCCAATGTCAGACACGAGGTCGTCGAGGTTGAGCGCCGATTGCAACCGGGTGCTGAAGGCTGCTGATTCGACCTGGGCATCGTATCGAGCCCGATTGAAGCGCCGGTCGACTGCGCTGCGGACTCGCCTGTGGAGGGGAGAGATCGCGGCCACCGCCGCCAGAGTCGACGCGGCAACCGCCAAAGAACCTGAGAGGGGGAACACCAAACGCACTAGGGCGACACCGGCCACATAGAGCAAGGCGACGAAGCCGGCCACCGCGGAGTATGTCAGAGTCCGCGAAACCACCCTCCCGAGGTCGTAGAGCCGGTACTTGGTGATGGCCACGGCGCAAGCGATCGGTATCACGTAGGACCCAAAGGCGGTAACTGCCAAAAGGAAACCCACCAGCCGACCACGGGGGCCGAGTACGACCAGGGCAATCGCCACGACGGCGGGGGTCGACCAGAAGAGGCCACCCATCAGAACCCACTTGGTCTGGAGCCTCTCGACCGCGGTGGAGTGCCGGAGATAGCGAATCGTTTGCATCGCGGCCAAGAAGGCGAATAGCGAGATCGTCGCCATCACCCCCACCAGGCGGCTCCCAGAGATGGTTGCGCCTCCGGCGAGCATCCTCCGGGCATCCTGAATGACCGTTGGATCGAACAGGTGAGGCATGATCAAAACCAAAAAGACCCAAACGCTCCAGCGAGGTTGGAAGCGCCCGTTGGGAAAGAGCAAGAAGGCCAGAAGGGCGGAGTCGAGCAGCAGATTGTCGAGGTAGGCACCAACCAACCCCCAAGCGTCGACCAGCCCGTGGCCCACTCCACCCTGGAAGACATAAAGACTGACCAATCCCAAGCCAAACCAGAGGGGAAAGTTGCTCTGGCGGGTCCCGAAGTAGATCCATAGGGCGGCCAGAACCGCGAGGACCAAGGGAAATATCTGGAGCGACCAGATCAAAGTCGTTCGACTGAGTCCCTGCTCCGTGAGGAGAGTTGTAAAGATCGGGATGTCTACGAGGTCGGGGTTAGCGAGCGTCTCTCTGAATCCAATGGTGGCTAGAAAGATCAGGGCAGCCAGCAATATCGGCCATGCCCTTCGGAGGGCGGCCGATTGGCCGTTGCCTTGTGGATTCTCAGCGGTCACTTCAAAAGAATCGCCTCAGCTCGGGCAACACCTCGCGCCCGATCATGTCGATTGCCCGCTGGGCATCGGTCGAAGCCACCTGGATCGAGACGATGTCGGCGTCGATCTCGGTCACCAATGGTTTGTAGGCCTCGATGATCTGCTCGGGGCCAGAGACGATCGAGTATTTGGAGAGGATCTCCTTGGGATCCATCTCATCGGCGGCTTTGCGCAATACCATCGGATCGATCGCCTCCGAGCGACCGGGGGCACGCAAGCCCCTCATCGAACCCAGAGCCTCCCAGGCCTCTTCGTCGGAAGAGGCGAGGACCAACCAGCGAGTCGCCATTACCGAACTTGGCCCTGTTCGCTCCGCTAGGAACGGTTTGATGATGTTGGCCACGGTCTCGGCTGGATCCTTCACCGAGGTGATAAGCCCGACGCAATTCCTTCCGGCAAAGGCCGCCGATTGCTCCCCGCCTGCCGCCATCCACACTGGGACGCCGCCGATCGGCGGGCTGTAAAGCTTGGCCTTGCGAACCTGGTAGTAGGTGCCCTCGTAATCGAGCTTCTCGCCCCTCAGCAGGCGTTGAATGATCTCGAGGGCCTCTTTCATTCGTCGAATCCGCTCCCCATATCCCGGAAACTCGTATCCGAGGGGCCCTTCGTTGATGCTTTCCCCGGTGCCGACGCCAAGGACGAACCCTCCTTTGGCGAGGCGGCTGACGGTGGCCGCGGCCTGGGCCACCAGGGCGGGGTGATAGTGAAAGAGGGGACAGGTAACCGAGGTGATGAAGGTCATCCGCTCGGCTCGCATCGCCGCCGCCCCCAGCCAAGTCCAGACAAAGCCCGCCGCGGATTGATCGTCGACCCAGGGATGAAAATGATCGGAGGCGGTGATGCAATCGAATCCGGCGCGGTCGGCGGCCACCACCTGATCGATCAGAACCTCTGGTTGGTACGACTCGTGGGAGGCCAGCCAGGCGAACTTGGGCATCCGTCAACGTTAGGAGAGGAATCTCCGCTGGGGACGGCGCCGGAAGAAGTAGCCAGCGGTAACCGAGATGGCGCCGATCTGCACCCACTCCCCCCAACTGGCATACAGAGTGGCGGGGCCGGTCGCCAACTCGAGGTCGGCATAGATCACGGTTTCAGCAAGGAAGCTGGCGGCCTCACCCACCATCCCTCCATCGGTGATGAATGTGGACTTGCCGGTGACGGCAGCATGGACGACGTCCAACCCCAGTTCCGCAGAGCGCATCCTGGTCATGCCGATGAATTGATCGGAGACCGGCGTGAACTCGTAACTTCCCTCGTTGCTAGCCACGACCAGAAGCTCCGCCCCTGCCCGAGCTGCATCGCGTCCGTAACGAGCAAAGGCCCCTTCGAAAGAGATGACGGTGCCAATGCGTCCGGGTGCGAGATCGAACACACCGCTGCGGTCACCTCTGATCATGTCTCTCGGCACCTGCGAGAGAGCAGGGATCCAATCGAATAGCGGTCGGGCGGGGATGTACTCCCCAAAGGGAACCGGATGCCGCTTGCGATACTCGCCCACCATCGTCCCGGCCTCATCGAAGGCGACGATGGCGTTGATCCACTCAGTGTCGCTGATCGGTCGGTCGCCCCCCACCAGGAACGAGGCGCCGATTCGAGCAGCCTCGGCCCCGATCTCCGCCGCCACCTCAGGGACCAACACGGGATCGGCATCGAAGGAACCGGTCGATCCCTCCGGCCAGATGACAAGATCCACAGACCCCTCCGGAATGGAACGGGTTTGGGCGAGATGCATCTCGTAGGTCGCCCGCCGCTCGCCAAAGCAGTGCTCGAGGGGACAAGGAGTCGAGCCCTGCACTATGGCCGCCCGCACCGCATCCCCCGTCATCCGTCCTGGGGACAAAGCTCCCCACAGCGCCAGGACCACGGCCGCCGCTACGGCGAGGAGAAGGGGTTTTTGGATTCGGCGTTGTTCCCAGGACAGCACCAAGCCCGCCGCCACTGCCATGAGCACCACCCCCCAACCGCTGGTGCCTATCAACGCCGCCGCCTCCCGGGTCCACCGGTACTCACCCATGGGGTAGCCGGTGAGGCCCCACTCGAAGCCACCGACTGGGAACCGAACGCGGATCAGCTCGAGCAGTGCCCAGCCTCCCACCGCGGCAGCGAAGAAGGGATTCGCGTCAGGGACTCTGGAGACGAGCCAGCCATAGAGTCCCGGAAAGAGCCCGAATACGAACACAAGGGGGGCGACGGCGATAAAGCCGAGTTCTCCCACCCAGTAGACAAGGCCACTGAAGAAGCTCCATCCGAAGACCACCCCGCAGATCACGGGATGGCGAGTCCAGCGTATGGCGATGAGAAACAAGGCCAGGGCCACCGGGACGAGGAAGGCCATCGAGTAAGGAGGAAAAGCGAGGATCAATAACCCGGCTGCGGCCAGAGAGAGCAGAACCGACCGCACGAGATGGAGTGTACGAATGCGAAGATTGATCCCGTGAGACCGTCCGATCTCGAGGTTGCCGTCGAGGCCGCCCGAACCGGGGCCGCCATTGTTTACGCGGCCTTGGGATCCGTTGTCGGCACTCGTTTCAAGGGTGACGCCAATCCCGTCACCGACGTCGACAATCGGGCCGAGACCGCGATCATCGGCTTATTGAGAAGGCTCCGTCCCGACGACGCCATCCTGGCCGAGGAGAGCGGCGGAGCCGGCTGGAAACAAGGCAGGGTCTGGATCGTCGACCCGCTGGACGGGACCGTCAACTTCATCCACGGGATCCCCCATGTCTCAGTCTCCGTTGCCCTGTGGATCGACGGGAATCCGGTGGTGGGAGTGATAGAGGACGTCACCCGGCACGAGGAGTTCATCGCCGAGCAGGGGAAGGGTTCGACGATCGAAGCCGGTTCGATCAATGTCTCGGAGGAAAAGGTCCTCAAGCAAGCGATGGTCGCCACCGGTTTTCCATACGACCGCAACCTCCATGGCGAGGCCTACGCCGAGAATCTCGGACAGGTCCTCACTCGGGTGCAGGGGATTCGGCGGCTCGGCAGCGCCGCCCTCGATCTGGCCTGGGTGGCATGTGGTCGCTACGACGGTTATTGGGAATTCGGGATCAGCCCCTGGGACACCGGCGCCGGGGTGCTGATGATCACCGAAGCCGGAGGGAGGGTCACGAATCATCTGGGCCAGCCTTACCGCCTCGACGACGCCGGCATTGTGGCCAGCAACGGTGGCATCCATGACGACCTGGTGGCTGCGGTGGGCCTCGCCATCCCCGAGCACATCAAATGAGACGACTTCTCGTCTCCCAAGGAGTTGTTGGCTCTGTGGGGGCCGATTCGGTTCTCGTCGACGGGGATCGAATCGGGGCCCTCGGCTCACGCGCTGAGTTCGAGGGCATCTCAGATGTAAGCGAGCACGACGGCTTCCTCAGTGCGCCCCGGCACGATCACCATTTCCACCCTTTCGGTTACGCCGGTTCCATCTCCCGCCCCACCCTCAAGGATGTATCCGATTTCGAGGGCCTCCGACTGCGGCTGCAGCAGGCGGCAGGCCGGCTTCAACCCGGCGAATCACTGACGGCCACCCGTCTCGATGACGAAGGGCTGTCCGAACTGCGCCTGCCTACCCGCTGGGAGCTTGACGAGATGGTTGGGGCCACACCGACTTTGCTCCATCGCTATTGCGGGCATATTGCCGTCGCCAATAGTTCGGCTCTGGCACTGGCAGGCGTAAGGGATCACGCTGACGGGATCCTGCGCGAAGAAGAGATTGGGCCCGTCCTCGGTGCTGTCGCCTCCATGCAGGCCCCCTTATCGCCCGAGATTGTCGAGCAGGCCCTGGTGGGGCTGGCCAGCCTGGGGCTGGGAACGATCACCGCCATTGTCTCAGTAGGAGACCCTCTCTTCTGCGAGGTGCCTGACGAGTTGGCAACCCTGACCTCCTTGGCACCCAGACTGCCGCTTGATTTCGAGGTCCTGGTGATAGCTCGCGACCCCGCCAGCCTGGCCTCTGCTTCCGCAGCGCTGGAAGCCGCCTCCAGCAACATCGGGTTCGGCGGGTGGAAGGAGTTCGCCGACGGAGCTCTCGGTGGCCGCACCGCAGCTCTCTATGAGACCTTCAGCGATGACCCCGACAACTTGGGCATCATGCGTTTGCGGCGGCCCGAGGCCGACGAGATGGCACGAGCCGCTCTCGACCTCGGCGGAGCGGTGGCGATCCATGCCATCGGTGATCGTGCCAACGACGCCGTCCTCGATCTCCATCGTGATCTGATCGTCGCGGGTGCGAATGAGGCTGCTCTCAGGATCGAGCATGCATCCATGCTGACGCCCACTGCCCGCCAGCGCATGGCCAACCTCGGAGTCACCGCCTCCGTCCAGCCGAGCTTCATCACCTCGGAGGTCGGCTGGCTCGAGAAGAGACTCGGACGCCGCGTCGAATACACCTATTCCCTCGATGCGATGGAAGCCGAGGGGATAAACCTTCGAGGGGGTTCGGACTGCCCGGTGGAAACTCCGAATCCTTGGGCAGGGATGTCGGCGGCCCGGGTCGGTGGCCTCAGCGCCCGGTCTGCCTACGAGCTTTATGGGCCTGCTCTGAAAGTGGGCGGCCCTGCTGATGTGATCGTGATCGATCGCGATCCCTTGCAGACCACAGATGTCGCCGGCACCAGGATCCTGGCCTCATATCGCCATGGCGAATTGCTCGACCTGACGCCTCCACCCACTTTTATCTGAACATCTGACATCTGAAATCTGATGTCTCTGGTCTTTGTCTCTTTTCTTGTCGTCTGCTATCTGAAGTCTGACGTCTGATATCTTCGGGCAATGTTCGATTACACCCGGGTGACCGCCTCGGGGATCACCGAGGATCTCGACGCCGCCCTTTCAGAAGCGGATCGACTCGTGGCTGGCGTCGTCGATCCGAAGACCGAACCCACCTATGACGGCATTCTTTCACCGCTGAACGAGGTCGAGGATCTGCTAGTTCGCACCTATGGCCGGACCGCTTTCATGGGTTATGTCCACACCGATAAAGAAGTCCGCGACGCCGGCAATGCCGCCGAGGAGCGGATCCAGAAGTGGGCGGTGGAGCTGGTGTTTCGCCCCGACTTCTACCGTGCCATCAAGTCCTTTTCGGAGTCCCCGGAGGCCGCCGGGCTGACGGGTGAGCGCCGCCGGATGCTCGAGTTCCTCCTCCGCGACCTCCGCAAGGCGGGACACGAGCTCGACGATGATTCGCGGGCCGAGGTCAAGAAGCTCACAGAGCGACTGGTTGAGCTCGGAGTGCTCTTCCAACGCAATATCGACGAACACCAGGACCACCTCCTCGTCACCCGAGATGACCTCGAGGGGATGCCGGAGTCTTACATCGAAGGACTTGAAGCCGGTGATACCGAGGGAACGTTGAAGGTGACGATGGCATATCCCGACGTGGTCCCGTTCATGGAGAACTCCCCCCGTCGCGACCTCCGCGAAGAACTCTCCCGCAAGTTCAACAGTCGCGCGGTTGAGCCCAACCGACCCCTGCTCGAGGAGGCGATCGCGGCCCGCCAGAGGATCGCCGAGGTCTTCTCTCAGCCTTCTTGGGCGCACCATCAGCTCGAGGAGAAAATGGCCAAGAACCCGGAGGCGGTGCGCTCCTTCTACGCGGCACTGCTTCCCGGTCTTTCCGAAATTGGCCAAACCGAGCTCGGGAAGCTCACCGAGATGTTGAGGGCCGATGGCTTTGAAGGCGAGCTTCAGAGCTACGACTTCCGCTACTACGACACCCAGCTCCGACGGCGGGACTACGGCGTCGACCCCACCGAGGTGGCGGCTCATTTTCCACTCCAGCAGGTCCTCGACGGGATGCTCGGTCTGACCGGCGAGGTTTTCGGCCTTCGCTATCGAAAGATCGATCGACCCTCTTGGCACCGAGACGTTCTCGCCTATGCCATCGACGACGCCAACACTGGCGCGGAAGTCGCTCACTTCTTTATGGATCTCTTTCCAAGGGAGGGGAAGTTCAGCCATGCCGCTGCTTTTCCACTGATCCCAGGCCGTCGGCTCGATGACGGCAGCTATCAAAAGCCACTGGCGGCGATCGTCGCCAACTTCACCAAGCCGGGAGCGGAGAGACCTTCTTTGCTCCAGCACCAGGAGGTCGAGACCTTCTTTCACGAGTTTGGCCACATCCTCCATCAAACCCTGACCCAAGCCGAGCTCACCAAGTTCTCCGGCACTTCCACTGAAGGCGACTTCGTCGAGGCGCCCAGCCAGATCATGGAGAACTGGACCTGGCAGCCCGAGGTTCTGGCCCGCTTCGCCCGCCACTACCAGACCGGTCAACCGATCTCGCCCGAGCTGGTGTCCCAGCTCACCGCGGCCAAGAATCTCAACATTGCCCTGCTGACCCTGCGACAGGCCCAATTCGGGCTCCTCGACATGTGGATGCACGACGAGAGCCCTCAAAAGGACCTCGACGATATCCATGTCCGCTCGACTCAAGTAAGTCTCTTTCCAGTCCACCCCGACACCTTCTATCCGGCCTCATTTGGGCACTTATTGGGGGGATATGACGCCGGCTATTACGGCTATCTCTGGTCGGAGGTGTATGGCGATGACATGTGGAGCCGGTTCGAGAAAGAAGGCGTCACCAATCCCCGGGTGGGAGCCGATTACCGCCAAGAGGTCCTGGAACGCGGCGGGAGCCGTGATGGGATGGAGCACCTACGGGCCTTTCTGGGCCGAGAGCCCAACAACGAAGCCTTTCTCCGCAAACTCGGGATGGGAACCGAACCCTCCGTCTAGGCGTATAAGGGAGTAGAACTCCCCGAAGGGAATTAGTTCTTTTAAGGGGCGTTTAACCAGTCCCAGCAAGACTGGTGGAGAACCGGGCCAGGACCGGCGGCCGCCTCTTCCAACCAGGGGCCACTTTGTTTGGGACAGGGGCGTGTTGGGAACCTGGCATAGCGGAAGAATTGATCAGATAGATCTGTTGTATCCGTTAAAGGCCGCCAGGAAGGAGGCCCAACCTATGTCAGATACACTTAAAGGATCAGCGATACGGGGAATGACCCGCCCGTCGCGTCGTTACGCCCAGGACCGGGTCTGCTCCTATAAGGACTGCGAGACCAGGCTCAGCCAGTACAACCGTCGGGATTACTGCTATGCCCATGCCCCCGTTCGCTTTCCGCGGGTTCGGGGACGGATTCTCCCCGAAGGGACCTGAGACTTCTAGGAGCGCTGGGTCAGGTTCTCTCCCCCTCCCCCGACACTGCGAATCCTAGAAAGAGAGGCCCCGGCGTCCCCTCCGCCGGGGCCTCGCCTTTCCCCTCACAATTTGGCAACCCAGGGTTGTGATCCGCGTCCAACGCGGCTCACAGCCCACAGAACACCCACCACTACCCTCGAGAACTGTGCCTCCAAATATGAACACCACCTTGAATGTCCCCGGAATCTCCTGCGATCACTGCAAAAACACGATCGAGGGAGCAGTCGGCCAGCTCGAGGGCATTGCCATGGTTGAAGTCGACATCGCCCGGCGAACTGTGGCGCTTGCCTTCGACGACACCGCGGTGACCCTTCCCGAGATCGTCGCCGTCCTCGATGAAGCCGGCTACGAGGTGGCCCAATAACGGAAACCAAGCAGTCTGAGACCCTCACTTTCGACGTCGAGGGGATGACTTGTGCATCGTGCGCAGCTCGAATCGAAAGGGTTCTGGCTCGTCAACCAGGAGTGGAGAGCGCCACCGTCAACTTGGCGGCCGCCAGAGCGAAGGTACGAACGTCAGCCCCTGAGCCTCAGGATCTGATCACCGCCGTTTCGAAGATCGGTTACGGCCTCTCGGTGGCCGACCCTGCTGACCACACCCGATCCCAAGAGCGACACAGCGCCCAGGAGAAGGCCCAGTGGCGCCGTTTTCTGGTCGCGGCCGTCCTCTCCTTACCGGCAATGGTCATCGCCATGTTCGGGGGGATGGATGACAGCCGCCTCCAGTGGCTACAGCTCGTCCTCACCGCCCCGGTGGTGCTTGGTATTGGCGCTCAGTTCCATCGGGTGGCGTGGAGACAGGCGCGATCGCGATCGGTGGGGATGGACACCCTCATCTCCCTTGGCTCCCTGGTGGCCTTCTTCTGGTCGATTTGGGCGCTCTTCAACGAGGGCGAGGTCTTCTTTGAAACGGCGGCGGTCATCGTCACCCTGATCACGCTTGGCCGGGCGCTCGAAGCGCGGGCCAAGGGTCGGGCCGGCCAAGCATTGACCGCCCTCCTCGAGTTGGGCGCCCAGCAGGCCACCGTTCGGAGCACCCAGGGCGATCAGATCGTGGCTATCGAGGATTTGATGCCCGGCGACGTGATGGTCGTGCGACCCGGGGAGAAAGTGCCAACCGACGGCGTGATCATCGAAGGCCACTCGTCATTCGACGAGTCGATGCTTACCGGTGAATCCATGGGGATCGCCAAAGGAGAAGGCGAGGAGGTTCTCGGGGCGACCATCAACCAGGAACGCCTGGTCCTGGTCAAAGCCACCCGCGTCGGCGACGAGGATGCCCTGCATCGCATCATCGCCCTGGTCGAGGAGGCACAGTCAGCGAAGGCGCCAGTGCAGCGCCTCGCCGATCGCATTTCCTCGGTCTTCGTCCCCCTCGTCATCTCGATCGCGTTGGTCACTTTCATCGGCTGGCTGGCCACCGATCATTCGGTCGCGGACTCGATGCGGGCCGCGGTGGCGGTTTTGATCATCGCTTGCCCTTGTGCACTAGGCCTGGCCACTCCGACGGCGATCATGGTCGGGAGCGGTCGCGCCGCCGAGATGGGGGTGCTGTTCAAGAATCCCGAGGTCTTCGAACGGGCCCAACGCATCGAGACCCTGGTGTTCGACAAAACCGGAACCTTGACGACCGGGGCGATGACCCTTACTGACATGGTGACAGATGAGGATCCGGACTATCTGCTTTCGCTGGTGGCGGCGGTCGAGGCCGCTGGGGGTCATCCCATCGGCAAGGCTGTCGCCCTCGGAGCCGAGCAGCGAGGCCTGGTAGTCGGTAAGGCAACGGACGTTGAAGCTCTCGGCGGCCTGGGTGTGGTCGGGCGGGCGGAAGGAATCGAGATCGTCGCCGGAAAGCCCAAGCTGCTGGCCGACCGCGGACTCCCGATCTCCGACGCCCAACTCGAAACAATGGCCCGCCTGGAGGCCGATGGAAAGACGGCTTTTCTGGCCGGCTACCACGGTGAGGCGCGCGCGGTTCTGGCCGTGGCCGACGAACTGAGGCCGAGTTCGCGCGGTGCTGTGGCCATCCTGCAAGCGATGGGCCTGCAGGTTGGCATGCTCACCGGAGACAACTCTCGAACCGCCGGCGCCATCGCCCAGGAACTCGACATCGACAACGTCGTCTCCGAGGTATTGCCAGGCGACAAAGCCGATGAAATCAGACTCTGGCAAGCGCGGGGCGGCCAAGTGGCATTCGTGGGTGACGGCATAAACGATGCTCCGGCGCTGATGGCGGCCGATCTCGGCATTGCCATCGGAACGGGCACTGATGTGGCTGTCGAGACTGCCAACGTGGTCTTGATGTCCGGCGACCCCGTCCTCGTCCCCACGGCGCTGAAGTTGGCTCGAAAGACGCTTGCGGTCATTCGCCAAAACCTCTTCTGGGCCTTCGCATATAACGTGGCCGCGATCCCCCTCGCCGCCTTCGGCCTTCTCGATCCAATGATTGCGGCGGCGGCGATGGCGCTCTCGTCGGTGTCGGTGGTTATAAACAGCCTGCGCCTGCGGCAGGCGATACCAGCAATCTCCTGACGAAGAACACCGGGGCCGGTAGGGTGTCCGGATGGCAAGTGTCGAGTGGTTCCGCCATCCCGAGCTGCGTTCGCCGGTAGCGGTGATCGCTTTCTCCGGCTGGGGCGACGCCGGCAACTGCTCGACGTCGGCAGCCGCTCATTTGATCGCCACGATCGAGGGCGATGCCTTTGCCCTCATCGATCCCGACGAGTTTTACAACTTCACCGACACCCGACCACAGGTGGAATTTGTCGACTCTGGAATGCGCATGGTGCACTGGCCCCGCAACGAGTTTCACGCTCTGCACCTTCCCGACCGCGACGTGGTCGTCCTGCTCGGTGAAGAGCCCAACCTGCGGTGGCGAGCTTTCGGCGAGGCCGTGGCCGAGGTGCTGGGCTCGATCGGCGTTGATCGGGTGGTATTGCTGGGCGCATTTTTGGGACAAGTGCCTCACAGTCGCCCCACGCCGCTTGTCGGATCAAGCCCCACCCCCGAACTGCTCGTCAGCCACGAGATCGCGTCGACCAACTATGAAGGCCCAACCGGCATAGTCGGTGTCCTCACCCAGCAACTCGGCGAAGCAGGCTTCGACGCGATGTCGATCTGGGCTGCCGTTCCCCATTACCTGGGCGGCGCCGACTACCCACCGGCCACGTATGCCCTGGTGCGGAAGGCCGGAGAGGTGCTGGGGATAGATGTCGCCGCCTCCGACCTCGCAGCCGCCAGCATCGAGTTCCGCCTCTCCGTCGATGCCGCTCTCGCTCGCAACGAAGAGCTGACCCAATACGTGCGCAAGCTCGAGGCCGAGATTGAAGAAGAGAGGGACACCGCTGGCGACCTGGTCGACGAGATCGAGCGATTCCTCAAAGACCACTAGTCGACCGGTCTCCCGCCTCGACCATCACCTGACCTAAACCACTCGATCCCCTCCGCGCCTCGTTGCCCTAGGGCTTCCAGTCCCAGCTGTCGCTCAACGTCAAGTTGGAGCTCGACACCGCGCAAAAGGGCGGAGCGATCGCTGCGAAGGGTGATCTGAGGGTGCGCGGCGATCGATGCGGCCAGGGCGATGCTGGCTCCGAGAGCCTTGCCCGTCGGGACGATGCGGTTGATGAGCCCCATCGCCTGAGCTTCGTTGGCATCGACCTCCCTCCCGGTGAGGATCAGATCGAGCGCACGGCCCCGACCGATGATCAACGGCAGCCGCTGGGTTCCCCCGTCGATCAGTGGGACGCCAAACCGCCGCTCGAAACAGCCGAACACGGCCCCTTCCGAGGCGACCCGAAGGTCGCACCAAAGAGCCATCTCCAAGCCTCCGGCGACGCAATACCCCTCGATGGCGGCGATGGTGGGCTTTCCGGCGGTGGTGCGGGTGAACCCGAGGTAGCCGTCGGGATGGTCGACAAGGTCAAAGGCCTTGAGGTCGGCACCGGCGGAGAAGTGACCTCCCTCGCCGTAGAGGACTCCGACCTGGGCGCCTTCATCGGAATCGAATTGCTCCCAGCACGACCGCAGGGACTCAGCTGCAGCCAAATCGATGGCGTTGCGCCGCTCGGGGCGATCAATGGTGATGATCGCCACCGATCCCTCTCGCCGGTACGACACCGTCATGATGCAAACCCAGGGTTCGGAGGGCGGCTGTGCCTACCTACCAGCCCAGAGAACGTGGTGATTCGTTACTTCTTCTTGTGGCGGTTGGCCTTGAGACGCTTGCGATACTTGTGCTTGGACATCTTCTTGCGTCTCTTTTTGATCAATGAACCCATGGATCCTCAAACGTGGTTGATTAGAACGAAACTAGGTTGGCCGCCCCAGGCTGAGCCGGTCAAATCAACAGGCATCTGGGTTGTTACTCGTAGCCAGTAGCGGCCACTTTCAACTCCAGCACCCTGCCACCGGCGATGGCTGATTCGAGGGCCCGCGCCACTCTCACAACGTTTGCTGGATCAACCAACGCTACCACCGCCGGCCCCGAACCGGACCAGGAAGCGTGGGCGGCGCCCGCGGCTCGGGCTGCCGCCACTGCCTCTCCCACCTCAGGGCGCAGCGAGTTGCGAGGGGCTTCGTGCATCTCGTCGCCGGCGGCAGCCGCCAACAGGCGCTCATCTCCGCTCATCAACCCGGCCACCAACGCCGCTATCCGGCTGAGTGACCTCACCACCGTTGCTCGATCTAGCCGATCCGGCAGGGCTGCCCGGGCCTCATTGGTGGGGAGAGTGGAATCGGGAACCGCCACCAGCGGTATGAGCGACGTGTGCAAAGGAAGTCGCAGAATTCCCCCATCGTGGGAACACAGCACAAGACCGCCGTAGACGGAGGCGGCGGCGTTATCGGGATGGTCTTCCATCGCCGCCACCAGCTCGAAGACCTGGCGATCTTCTGGTTCCTCCCCCCGCGCCCGCCAGGCGGCGACCGCACCGGCAGTGGCGGCGGCAGCCGACGATCCCAGGCCCTTGCCGATCGGTATCTGGTTGTCGACGGTCAGTTGCAAGGGACGCCCCATTCCGACCGCATGCTGCGCCGCCACCAAGACCGCATCCTCTGAACCTTGCGGTCGCTCATCTCCGACATGCTCGATCGCCCACTCTTCGGCCGGCGCCGCTCGCACCCGACAACGGAGCTCGAGCGCAAGCGCCAGGACGTCGAAGCCGGGACCGAGGTTGGCCGAGGAGGCGGGGGCGGAGGCATCTGCCATGTGCGGAGGGTATGGCGAGGAGTTAGTCAAATGCTTAGGAACCGAACCTCGTCCTTTTGCACCTCGCCGCCGAGATGAGTGTGAGATTCGTCCCAGCGCAAGTTGATGATCGAGGGATGGCCCATCTCGGCCCCCTGCTCGATAACGAGTTCGCCCTTCCCCCTCCCCTGGCTACGAAGGTAGGAAGCGAGCGCCACCGCCGCACTGCCGGTGGCGGGATCTTCAGGTATCCCGGCGTCGGGGATGAAAAATCGAGCCCTCACTCTGTCTGCGCCCGACCAAGCCCATAGATAAATCGAGTCGTAGCCGGCAACATCAGAAGGGACCGCGGCGGAGCTCACCTCGGCGGGAGTTTCCACTTCGACTAGCAAATAGCGAAGTGGCATCTCCACCACCACCGTCTCCTTCGGATTCACCCAACCACCGAGTTGGGCTTTCACCTCGCTGACCGGTTGGCCACCGGCGGACCTGATCCAGGTGGTGTCGCCTACCGACGAGATGTCAACCCGGCCGACTTGACACTCGATCGCTCCCGGGTCCTGGGGCCCGAGATTGAGCAACAGCCAAGCGGCACCGACCAGGGGGTGTCCTGCAAAGGGAAGCTCATTGCTGGGGGTGAAGATCCGGGCGTGGGGGCGTGGTTCGTCGAACCAGCGCAGGAAGATCGTCTCCGAAAATCCAAGCTCGGTGGCGATGCGCTGCATTTTTTCCTGATCGAGGCCGAGGATGTCCGTCACCACCCCCAAAGGATTGCCGCCCTCGCCTTGTCGGGTGAAGACACGGAGTACATAACAATGACGAGGCACGGGTTGGTTTTACCAGGCCGGTGGGGTTCAATTGCGAGCGGTGAGAGACATTCTCGGACTGGACAGCCTGGTGGCCGAAATGGTCACCGGATTGGGTCTGGCCTTGATCGTGGGCAACCTGCTGGCCTGGCGCAAGCATCGAGCGGGCGAGACTCCGGCCGGAGTATCCGGCGCCTATCGAGCCGGTCGGGTGCGATTTCTCCTCGTGGTAGGCCTCCTGATGACCGTTTGGGGCCTCAGCTCGCTTCTGTCCTAGGAAGATCGGATTGGTAACCTCCAGGCCCCCGCGGATGTAGTTCAACGGCAGAACACGGGCTTCCCAAGCCTGAAGTGGGGGTTCGATTCCCCTCATCCGCTCAATGATTCTTTCGGACATCGATCTGGAGAAGGAGCTCGCTTCCGGTCGGCTGGTTATCGATCCCCTTGGTCCCAACGCCATTCAGCCCTCATCGGTCGATCTTCGGGTAGGAAACCAGTTTCGAGTTTTCACCAACTCCCGATATCCCTTCATCGACGT
>DATFBM010000005.1:0-88456 GCA_035253825.1 Acidimicrobiia bacterium
GATTCCTCCCCGCCTATTGCCGGCTCTCATCACTCCATTTGATGCTTCCGGGGAACCCGACCTGGAAGCTCATGTCCACAATCTCGATCGGCTCTGGAGCGCAGGGATCCGCGGCTTTCTTGTTGCCGGGTCGACGGGTGAGGGCCCTTATCTCGAGTCCGGCGAGCGGTTCCAGCTTCTCAAGGCTGCGAGAGACCAATTTGAGCAGGCCTTTTTGGCTTGTGGAGTCGCTGCGGAGACCGTCCGCCAAGCGTTGGGCATGATTTCAGAAGCCGTCGACGGCGGGGCGGATTCCGCCCTCGTAATGACCCCGACAACCCTGACTCGCAACCGTCCTAGCTACGTCGAGAGCTATTTCCAGGCGGTGGCCGAAGCTTCTTCGATTCCCGTTTTCCTCTATTCGGTACCCGGGGTGACCGCTTTCGACCTTCCCGAAGCCTTGGTGGTCAGCCTCAGCCAACACCCCAACATCATCGGGATCAAAGACTCCGGTGGTGATCCGGTTCGGATGCAACGCCTCGCGGCTGGGGTCGATGACGGCTTCCGGCTCTTCACCGGCTCGACACAGGCGCTGACGTTGGCGATCACAGCCGGCGCCTACGGCGCCATCACTGCCTCGACCAACTACATGCCGGATCTCCTCCTCGAGTTGGTTGGCCTGGCGGGCGAAGACCCGATCAAGGCTCGCGATCTGCAACGACGAGTGTCGGCAATCTCAACGAAGGTCGAGTCACATGGGATACCCGGCGTGAAGGCGGCGGCAGGCATGATCGGTCTTCGATCCGGGCTTCCCCGACCGCCCCTGGCAGTCCTAGGAGAGGCGGAACAGGCGCTGATCGCCAAATCCCTGAAGAGCACCAAATATCTCCGACTTTCTGTGTAACTAATGAGCGTGCTCCCGTAACCTTCCCTCCGGGAGGATTTGGTGGTGGGCAGGCGGGGAAAGGTTGGGGGTTCAAGATCGTTCCCATCGCGGGGTGATCGCGGGGCGGTCCTAGTTGAAGCAGCACTGATTACCCCAATCTTTGTGATGCTGCTGTTTGGCATCTGGACCACTGCCCGCGCCTGGAACATCCACAACGTCTTGGATCATGCGGCTCGGGAAGCAGCCAGATATGGCGCTACCGATCCAGCCCATCCGAACATTCTGACTGTGGCTTCAGGGGAGGTCATTGCAGCCTCGTTTCCTTGGGCCGATGTCGAGTACTGCATTGCCGACTTCGACGGGGGTGCGTGGACTTCTACCGCGAGCCCTGGGTACACCCCAACATGCCCTATTGGAGCTGCCGACGATCCAACGACCGATGACCGAGTGCAGGTAGGCCTCTTCATCGAGGACTACCCACTCAACTTTGTCTTCTTCAGCACAACTGTTGACCTTCAGGCACGAGCGGTCGCACGACTGGAGCCAGGGGTTTGAACCGATCGGACCGAGGCTACGTCGCCCTGCTGACCGCTATTGCGTTGCTGTTCTTGCTGGGAGCGGCCGCCCTGGCGGTTGACACATCTATGTTGTTTCAGCAGGCGCGGTCGGAGCAACGTGTTGCCGATTTGGCTTGTCTTGCCGGCGTCCAAGAACTTCCCGAAAACCCAGTGGCTGCGGTCCAGAAGGCGGCCGATTTTCTACGTCCAAATCACCCTGACCTCGCCAGCTTGAACATCGCCGCTACACCCGCGCCTGGCATAAACACGTTCTCGACAGGTGCGTTCGAAATCGAAATCGAAACCCCCTGGAATGGGAAGTCGACACAAATGAGGGTTTCGGTTTCCCAGGACAGGGGCACGCATTTCGCAAGGGCGATCGGGTCGACCGAGGTTCCAATCAATCAGGTTGCATATTGTGAAGTAGGTTCGGCCCTTGGAGCTGGAGCCGACATGCCCTTCGGCATCTTTCCTGGTTTCTCGGGCGGAATCGTCAATTTCGAACAAAATCAGTGCACGCTCAACGATCAATCAAGCGACTCGTGTTCCGGGCTAAAGATTCCCCGTCATGACGATCCTCCAGGATCAAAGGAGAACAATCCCACCGGAAACTACATCGCCAACATGATTGCCGGCATTAACTGGGAGCTAGATCCAGCTGTTAACCAACTGTGCGAGGTAGGCAACAGCGAGTTCGAGCCCTGCAACCGTGTTGCTACAACAAGCGGCAGCGATCCCAACAAGATTTACGACGGTCTCATCCGGGGTCGTGACTCACTTGGCTTCGAGGGCGACGATGTCGGTTACCTACAGCGACATCACACCATCTACTGCCACAGCGGGGATTGTTATGACGGTCATACCCTCGAACAGGTGGCGAATTGCGCCGACGGCACATGCACGGACCCGAGGGAGACGGTGACATGGGAAGACGACATTGCAAACGGAACGTTTGTCGCTCCAGGTAAGGAAACCCTTACGGCTATCGATGATTGCGACTGCCCTAGGTTCGCGCGAATCCCAGTGGTCGAATCATTTCCGACATCAGATTGCACAGTTACGGACCCTCTCGATCCCACCCAAGTGAACAGGTGCACCGCGAAAGTGATCGGATTTGAATGGGTCTTTCTCCTGAGACCGTTCTACAACGGGAACAGTCCCCCCAATATCTCCGGAGAATTCTTTGATGATTTCGGAGGGAACATGGGGGAGAACGTACAGGTAATCGCCGCTATCGGCATCGACTTCGCCTCCGATGTTCAGGTCGAACCGGGCTGCTTTTCAGAATTCAAGGAAGGTGCTCCAAAGGCCGTGCGCCTGATCAATGGTTGAAGAGACCGCTAGCCTCGCCCGGCACTTTCCAGAGGAGCATTAATGGCCAAATTCCTTTCCGATGAGTGGGCGCAGGAGGTCGATAAGACCCTCAACTCTCATGCTGGTTTCAAAAGCGCTATTGGCAATGCCGATCTCGGCATCGCCTTCAACGTCAGCGGCGGGCCCGATGGCGATGTCGCCTATTACTTGAAAACAGCCAACGGAGACGTCGATCTCGC
This sequence comes from Acidimicrobiia bacterium, assembly GCA_035253825.1. Taxonomy (GTDB): domain Bacteria; phylum Actinomycetota; class Acidimicrobiia; order Spongiisociales; family ZC4RG35; genus JACCTH01. The sequence goes on from DATFBM010000005.1 coordinate 2,976, forward strand.
TCTCGGGAACCTCGACGGCGCCGACGTCACCATCAACACCACTTACGACACCGCTTCATCAATATCAAAAGGCGATCTCAATGTGCAGACCGCCTTTATGACCGGCAAGCTCAAGGTCGCCGGGAACCTGGCCAAGCTGATGATGCACCAGGCGGCCATCGCCCAGTGGTCGGCAGCGGTCAAGGACCTGCCGACGGACTACTGACGCTTCTCGTTCTGTGGGCTCACAGATAGGCAGGGCCTATCTGTGAGCCCTGGGTTCGCAGATCTAGCGGCCGTTGACGGCGTTCTTCAGGGCGGCTCCAGCCTTGAAGGCGGGCGCCTTGGAAGCCTGCACCTGAATGGTCTCTCCGGTCTGGGGATTGCGGCCGGTCCGGGCGGCTCGGCTGCGTACCTCGAAGGTGCCAAAGCCGGGCAGGGTGACCTTTTCCCCGCTCACCAGGCTCTTTTGGATGCTCGAAAGCACGGCGTCGACGGCGTCACTGGCTGCCGACCGGTTGCCGCCGGTCGCGTTGGCGACGGCGTCGATCAATTCGGCCTTGTTCATTCATCCTCCGTTCAGACGGGAATTACCGGGCTGTAATTTAGCGAATCAGCCCGAGATCAGTGACAGCTTGGCGTTCTTCGGCGAGTTCGGCAACTGAGGCGTCGATCCGGGAGCGGGAGAAATCAACGATTTCCAGGCCCGAGACGATCTCCCATTCCCCCTCCCTGGTACGGCAAGGAAAGGAGGAAATCAGCCCTTCTGGCACCCCGTAGGAGCCGTCTGAGGCCACCGCCATTGAGACCCAGTCATCGGCTGGGGTTCCCAGCATCCAATCGCGCACATGATCGATGGCGGCTTGGGCGGCCGAGGCGGCCGAGGAGGCGCCCCGGGCGGAAATGATCGCCGCCCCCCGCTTGGCAACGGTGGGGATGAAGGTCTCCTCCACCCAGGCCTGGTCGTCGACGGCCTTGAAGGCGGAAATCCCCTCCACCTGGCAGTTGAAAAGATCGGGATATTGAGTCGACGAGTGGTTTCCCCAGATCGTCATCTGCTTGACCGCCTCCACCGGCTTGCCGAGCTTCTTGGCGACCTGGCTTTTGGCTCGGTTGTGATCGAGACGGGTCATGGCCGTGTAATGACGGGGATTGGCACCCTCGGCGTTTCGGAGGGCGATCAGGCAGTTGGTGTTGGCGGGGTTGCCGACCACCAGCACCCGCACATCCTTCGAGGCCGCTTGCGCTAGGGCTCGCCCTTGAACCGTGAAAATCTCGCCGTTGGCCCGGAGCAGGTCGGAGCGCTCCATCCCCTCCTTGCGGGGCATCGAGCCCACCAGCATGGCGATGTCGGTGTCACCAAACCCAACCTCGGGATCGTCGGTAATCACCATTCCCGCCAGCAATGGAAACGCGCAGTCGTCGAGCTCCATCGCCACTCCCTCGAGAGCGTGAAGGACGGGCGGGATCTCGAGCATTTGCAGGATTACCGGCTGCTCTGGCCCCAGGTCGCCGGCGGCGATGCGGAAGACGAGGGCGTAACCGATCTGTCCCGCAGCCCCGGTGACGGTTACCCGAAGCGGGTCTTTCACCTACATCCTCTCGATGACGGCGGATCCGAATTCGGAGGTCTTGACCTCGGTGGCGCCTTCCATCAGACGAGCGAAGTCGTAGGTGACGATCTTGTCGCCGATGGCACCCTCCAGCCCTTTCACGATCAAGTCAGCCGCCTCGGACCAGCCCAGATAAGCCAACATCATCTGTCCCGAGAGGATGACCGAACCGGGGTTGACCTTGTCCTGACCTGCGTACTTTGGCGCCGTGCCATGGGTGGCTTCGAAGACCGCGTGGCCGGTGACATAGTTGATGTTTCCCCCCGGGGCGATCCCGATGCCGCCCACCTGTGCGGCGAGGGCGTCGGAGATGTAGTCACCGTTGAGGTTCATGGTGGCAATCACGTCGTACTCGGCAGGCCGGGTGAGCACCTGCTGCAAGAAGGCGTCGGCAATGACGTCTTTGATCAGCAACTTGTCCCCGGCCTCGCCGCCGGATTGCTCCCACGAAACCACCTGGTCGGGATACTCCTCCGCTGCCACCTCGTAGCCCCACTTGCGGAACGCACCTTCGGTGAACTTCATGATGTTGCCCTTGTGGACCAGGGTGACCGACTTCCGACCTTCGGCGAGAGCGAACTCGATTGCTGCCCGCACCAAGCGCTTGGAACCGGTGACCGAGACGGGCTTGATACCGAGCCCCGAATCCTCCCGTATCTCCCAGCCGAACTCGGAGTCGAGGTAGGCAATCAGCTGCTTGGCGCCTTCGCTCCCCTCCTCGAGCTCCTTTCCGGCGTAGACGTCCTCGGTGTTCTCTCGAAAGATCACCATGTCCACCAGCTCGGGTTGGCGCACCGGTGAGGGCACGCCCTGGAACCAGCGCACCGGACGCACACAGGCGTAGAGATCGAGCGTTTGTCGAAGTGCGACATTGAGGGAGCGGATCCCGCCGCCGACCGGAGTAGTCAGCGGTCCCTTGATACCGACCAAGTGTTCGCGGAAGGCGTCGACGGTTTCCTCGGGCAGCCAGGAGCCGGTCTGGTTGTAAGCCTGTTCGCCGGCGCTGACTTCCTTCCACTCGATCGACTTCTGCCCTCCATAGGCCTTTTCGACCGCCGCCTCCAGGACTCGCACTGCGGAGGCCCAGATGTCAGGACCAGTGCCGTCACCTTCGATGAAGGGGATGATGGGATCGTCAGGAACGACCAGGCCTTGGGGGCCCATCTCGATTTTCGCAGGCAAGTTTCAGCTCCTTATCGGATGGCGAACGTCAGTCGGTTGAAGGCGATCATATGCCCACGGACTGGCTTCCAATCCTGCCTCAGACCACCGAAGCTACCCTCGCTCGACATGGATCTTCTGCTCGAGTTCTTCCGCCATAACTCAATGATGAACCAGCGCTTGATCGAAGCTTGTCAGGACCTCACGCCCGAGCAAATGGGGACAAGCACCGCAGGTACCTACGGGTCGATCGGTGCCACGCTGGTCCATATCGCCAATGCCCAGGCCGGTTACGCCGCCCGGCTCCTCGATCGTGAACGACCCGAGCGATTGTCCGAGGAGCCCTTCCCCGGGGTGAAAGCGGTGGCCGCACGCCTGAAAGAAAGCGACCGCCAACTCGAAGAGGCAACTTTGAGGAGTGACTGGGACCGCCAGGTCGAGATCAAAGGGGACGACCCCGAGGGTGCTTGGCTGATGCCGGTGGGACTCTTCCTGCTCCAGGCTATCAACCACGGGACCGAGCACCGCTCCCAGATTGCGACCATCCTCACCCAGCTGGGTGTGGAACCACCGGAGATGGACGGCTGGGGGTACATCTTCGAGGCCAACTACTTGGTCGAGGTGTAAGCCCGATTTAGCGAACCTTTTCGAAGGCGGGCAGGGAGTCGAGGAGCATTTGCGGACTGGCGGTCAACGATATCCGGAAGTGACCAGGTCCCTCGCAGACGGTTCCGGGCAGGACAAACACTCCCGCGTCGGCGAGGCGGCGACAGAAGGCGAGATCATCGGAGTCGGGACTGCGAACCCACAGGTAGAACGTACCTTCCGGTTTCTTCAGCGAGTAACCCATCCGGCTCAACTGATCCAGCATCAGGTCGCGCTTTCGCTCCAGCTCGCCCAAGTCGATGGAAAGGTGCTCCAGGTCGGCAAGCGCCCGCTGCATCACCGCATTGGGAAATAGCCAACCTCCGGCCACCTGGGCCACTTCGATCAACGCTTGCAGCTCCTTGCGGTTGGGCATGGCTGGATTCACCGCCAGCCACCCGAGCCGTTGGCCGGGGGTGAGATGGACTTTGCCGTAGCTATAGGAGATGAGCGTCCGGTCATAGAAGGCGGATGGACTCGCAAAATTCGAGTCGGAGAAGACGAGCCGGGAATAGGGCTCGTCCGAGAGGAGATAGATCTCCCGCTCCGAGGAACGCTCGCTGAGGAGCTCGGCCAGAGACTTCAGAGTTGCCGGCGGATAGATGCGCCCAGTGGGGTTGTTGGGGGTGTTGACGATGACGACCCGCGTCCGGGGGGTGATAGCCCGGGCGATCGCGTCGAGGTCGAGGTCGTAGTCCTCGGCGCGAGTGTTGACCTTCACCGGAACTGCCCCGGAGCCGAGGATCATGCCCTCGTACAGAAACCAGGGCGGCAGGGAGAAGATCACCTCGTCTCCGGGATCGACGAGGACATCGAGAGCGATAGCCAGTGCCCCAAAGGCACCGGGGGTGAGCGCGATGTCATCGGGCTCGAAGGCCAGTCCTCGCCATTCGATCAGACGCTTGGCAACCACTGCCCGGGCATCGGGATCGGAGCGGTGATAGGCATAGGAATCGCGGTCGACTGGGGGAAGTTGGCGGGCCAACGCCTCTACGTACCCGGCGATGGGAAGTTCCTGGGGATTGCCCAGGGTCAGGTCGACCGTGCCCGGCCTTCTCCGTTGAGTCTCCATGTTTTGGAGGAAGCCGATCAGCCGCCGGTTGGCCTGGGCGATCGAGGCAATTCGGGCAGAGGGCATCGAGCGATCCTTTGACTCAGCGAGATCTGGCGGCGGTGAGAGTATTGACGAGGAGCATCGCCCGCGTCATCGGGCCCACTCCCCCTGGCACCGGGGTGATGGCCGAGGCCACCTCGACTACGGCCTCGAAATCGACGTCGCCCACCAATCGGTCGGCGAGGCGATTGACGCCGACATCGATCACCGTCGCCCCCGGTTTGATCATCTCGGCGGTGATGAAGCGCGCCGAACCGATGGCCGCCACGACGATGTCGGCAGCCGACGTCAACTGGGCGATTTCCTGGGTCTGCGAGTGGGCGACGGTGACGGTGGCGTCGACCCCTCGGGCCCCGAGGAGAAGAGCCAGCGGGCGGCCAACGAGAAAGCTTCGACCGACGATCACCACGCGCTGGCCGCGGATGGGGACCTCGTAATGATCGAGCAGTCTCATCACTCCGGACGGCGTGCAGGGTCGCAGGCCCGGTTGGTTGAGCACCAACCGTCCCAGGTTCTGGGGATGTAGGCCATCGGCGTCCTTGCCGGGGTCGATGGCGTTGACGGCAGCTTCCGGATCGAGGCCGTTGGGAAGGGGAAGCTGCACCAAGATGCCGTCGACTTTGTCGTCATCGTTGAGCGAGGCGATTAGCTCCAGCAGCTTCTCCTGTGAGGTATCGGCGGGGAGTTGGTGATGAATCGAGACCATCCCCACCTCCTCGGCGTCCCTTCGCTTGCCACTCACGTACACCCGTGAAGCGGGATCATCGCCGACGAGGACCGTGGCCAGTCCGGGCGATCGCCGAAGAGCCCTTACCCCTGAGGCAACTTCGACCTTGACCGCGGACGCCACCGCCTTGCCGTCGATGATCTGTGCCGTCATCAAAGTGACGCTATCAGTGACGGAAGTGGCGCCGGGAGGCTGCGACGAAGGCGATGTCGAGCCGATCGGCCGTCGCCAGCACCTGGGCATCGTTGCGCGACCCGGTCGGTGCCACGATGGCGGTTATACCGGCCCCGGCCAGCAACTCGATCGCATCGGGGAAGGGGAAAAAGGCATCGGATGCGGCCACTGCTCCTTCCGCTCTCGCTCCCGCTTGCCGCAGAGCTTTCTCAACCGCTCCCACACGACTCTGGTCGCCCGCTCCCACCCCGACCGCGGCACCGTCCTTGACGATGACGATCGCGTTCGACTTGGTGTGACTGGCGACCGTGAATGCCAGACGGAGATTGCCCGCCTCGTGGTGTCCCGGGGCTCTCCGGCTCTTGGTCTCCCAGTTGGCACCGTCCTCCCAATCACGACGTTGGACCAGCAGTCCGTCCTCGATCCGATGGAGATCGAGGTCCATTCCATGGGGTCTCACGGCGGTGAGAACACGAACGCCTTCCTTGATGGAACCGAGATCCCAGACCTCCGGGGCCACCACCACTTCGACGAACTTCTCCGAGATGGCGGCGGCCGTTTCCTCGTCGAGGGGGCTGTTGAGGGCGATAACCCCGCCGAAGGCGGAAAGGGGGTCGCATTCCCAGGCCCGGATGAAGGCCTCGACCGACTTGGGGGCGATCGCCACTCCGCAGGGGTTGGCGTGCTTGACGATCACTACCCCGGGTGAATCGATCTCAGACACGAGCCGCCAGGCCGCTTCGGCGTCGGAGATGTTGTTGAAGGAGAGCGGCTTTCCCTGCACCAGCCTCCCCTGTTGCCACCAGGGGGAGGAACCGATTTGGCGATAGAGGCCCGCCGGCTGGTGCGGGTTCTCGCCGTATCGGAGGTCGAGGACTTTCTCCAGGGAAAGCACGATTCGCTCCGGCAGTGTGCTCTCTTTCTCCTCGAACCAATTGACGATGGCGGCGTCATAGCTGGCCGTTCGGAAAAAAGCGGCGTGGGCGAGATCGTGACGGGTCTCAGCTGCCAGTCCGCCACTTCGAACCTCGGACAGGACCAGTGAATATTGGTCGGGGTCGGTGACGACGCCCACGGATTCGTGGTTTTTGGCCGCGGCCCTGATCAGCGTCACGCCACCGATATCGATCTGCTCGATCGCCTCGGCGTCGGTGGTAAAAGGTTCGGCCACGGTTTGTTCGAACGGATAGAGATTGCACACCACCAGTTCAAAGGGAGCGATCCGGTTGGCTTCGAGATCGGCTTGATGGGAGGGGTCCTGGCGGCGGGCAAGAATCCCGGCGTGGATCCCGGGGTGAAGAGTCTTCACTCTCCCGCCCAGCATCTCGGCTGCTCCGGTGACATCGGAAACCAGGGTGACGGCGATGCCCGCCTCGGCCAGCGCCTCAGCGGAACCGCCGGAAGCGACGATCTCGACTCCGCTCTCTGAAAGCCCCTGACAGAACTCGATCAATCCGGTTTTGTCCCAGACCGAGACCAGGGCCCTCTTCACCGGGACCAGATCTAAGTCCATGTCACCGAGCGACCGTTGACCACGAGACGACCCTCGAGCAATGCTTCCACCACTCTCGGGTATAGCTGGTGTTCTTCCTTTTGGATGCGGGCATGAAGTGATTGGGGGGTGTCATCGAAAAGCACCGGCACGGCTTGTTGGGCGATGATCGGACCATGGTCAACGAATTCGTCGACATAGTGAACCGTCACCCCGCTGATCTTGACCCCGGCCGCGAGTGCCTGCTCGACGGCGTCGCGCCCGGGGAAAGCGGGCAGCAACGACGGATGGATGTTGACGATTCGATTCGGCATGGTTTGCGGCGCGGCGGGACCGAGGATCCGCATAAACCCCGCCAGAACCAAGGTCCCCACTCCGTGGGATCCGACCAACTCGAGGATGGTGGCGGTGAAGGCGTTGCGGTCCCCCTCGAACGGAACCGTTTCGGTAGGGATCTTCACCCTTCGTGCCCGTTCCAGAGCACCGCACTCGAGATCAGCGATGACGATTGTGGGCTTGGGAAGCTTCGCTTCGAGGAGAGCCTGCAAATTGGAGCCAGATCCGCTCGCCAGCACCGCATAGCGATCTCCCCACATTCGGGATGCGACCCTAGCTGACTAGGGTCAGCGCATGCGTACTGCTATCGCTGATCTCGGAGAGCGGCTCGTCGATCTGCTCGGCTTGGAGCACCAGCCCGTAGCGATCACCTTTCGCGATTCGGTCCCTACAGACGGGGAGTTCTTCGACGCTCCGATGTCGGAATCGACTCCGGATGGGAGGAGCGGAAGAGTGGCCGCCCCTTGCGTATTTTGGATGCACGCACATCGACGAACCTTTCACACCTTGCCTGAGGACCACGGCAACTGCTCGGTGGGCCGTTTCACCCACGGGTTGGCCGCCGCGGCAGACATCGTGGACAAGGCCGACGTGGGAGCGCTGCTGGACGTGGGTTGGGTGACTCTGGAGGCATTCGCCGACGTGGCCGCCCTGTCATGGCGCCCCGCCGCCATCACCTATGGTCCGCTCAACCAAGCCGACAGTGCTCCCGATCTTGTCCTCCTCCGGCTCAATCCTCGCCAGATGATGGAGATCAACGACGCGGTGAACGTCGAGTTCTCGGGAAAACCGCAGTGTCAGATCCTTCCTCGGGCAGCCGACGGGCAGGTCTTCGCCGCCTCGATGGGCTGTGCTCTCTCGCGGGCCCGAACCGGGATGTCAGACGATGAGTTGACCTGTGCCTTTTCGGGTAGCCGATTGCGTGAGCTGGTGCGAAACCTAGAGCATGTCGTTGCCGCCGATCGGGCGGTCGCAGCCTTCTAGACCCGGTTCGGGGCGGTAGAGGCCTGGCGGTAGCCCTCCGCCACCACCTCTGGTTCGAAGCCGGCCTCCGAGAAAGCAATGACGGCTTCTTCTTCGAGCGAATTGTCACCGCCGAGAAGGGAAGCGAGGTCCGAGCCCACCGGCCACCAACCGGCCTGGGCCCAGTCGATCAGAACGAAGCGTTGGGGATCTGCTCCCTCGGCCAGGAAATGAGACCGACGAGCATCGCCGTGTCCAAAGCTCGAGGGTAGCTCTGTATCCGTGATCCCTCGGACCGGCAGTGGCGGGTCCGCATCGAGGTTCAGATAGAGCCGGCTCATTCTCCCCAGAAGCCCCGCGGCCTCGATCACCCGTTCAGGAGTCCACGCCAGATCCGAGGTGACGACATCCTCCAGCCATAACCGAACCTCGCCCTCCTCCAGCTCGATGACCTTGAGCAGACGGGGCGCCCGAAGTCCATCGACCAGGGAGACCAAAAGCCCGCTTGAGTAGACATCAACCTCGGCTCGCCATTCATCAGCGCCCGATTGGAAGGACTTGACAAAGGCCAATTGCCGGGATCCCGAGACAGTCTCGGCAACTACGTGTGGATAGCCGCTGACGGCGACGATCTCCTCCCCACCGGTGAGAAGGCTCAGGGCGGTACTGGCCTCGGCGACCGTGATCGGGGTCATCGTTGAGTCTTGCCCAATCATCAGCGAATAAATTCCTAGATTTCTACCCGAGGATCACCAACCGCCTCCTCCCCCTCCACCCCCGCCCCCTCCACCTCCGCCGGAGAACCCCCCTCCTCCACCACCGCTTCCCCCGGGAGGGGCAAAGGCGCCGTTCAAAGCCGAGGAAAGGCCAGAGAAGGCGTTCTCGGTGCCGCCGCCGGTGTAGCCGTGACCACCGAACCAGTAGATATTCGAGGTCTGCTGGAGCTCGGCTGGCGCCCGTAGGCGGGCGGCTTCCAACACCTCTTCGGCCACTCCGAAGCCGATGGCATAGACCAGAAAGCGATCCCAAAGGGCAAGGGAGATCGGCGCCGCCTCGTGGAGACGGCTGAAGTCCTTCAGGTAGTTGCGGAAAGCTGTCCACCGAGCGGCTTCGAGCGCTCCTTCCTTGCTGCGCCGGACAAAGCCACGCCGGCTCGCCCCGAAGATGGCCAGGATCGCTCCGTTGAGAACAACGGCCACGATCAGGAGAGGGACAACGACGCCGGCCGGGCCTCCGCCGATGTTGGCGATGAGGAAGAAGATGATGAATGCCAGCACAACCAGCGCCCCCGCCGCCCCCAGCACCCGGCTTCGTCCGGCGCGGTCGAACAGCTTCTTTTGGATAATCGAGGTCACCGCCCGGTTCCGGAACGCCGTGTAGGACTCGGCGTTGGCAGCGGCGTCCTCGCGGATTCCGGTCCGGAACTCGTGGAGAGGGCGAGGTTGGCCATCGAGGACCCGGTTCACAATCTGCACCACCTTCTCCTCCGGCTCGGTCAGCGCCACTCCGTGAGAAGGGTTGTACGACAACTCAAGGTCGTCGACGACCTCGGTGCGAAGCCCCATCCAACTTTCGATCGGGACCTTGACGGGATTGGCCATGACCACCTTTTTCCGAATCAGATCGAAGAGGGTGGCGGTGAATTGGCGCTCGTCAACCTGACCCTGGCTGAGCAATGCCCCTACCTCGGCCGGCGGCAACTCGGTGGGTGGCTCCTGCTCGTACTCGCGGTCATAGCCGGAGACCGACGGCTCGCGGCCATACCGGAAATAGATGTAGGCGACACCGATCAGGCCGGGGAGGAAGGTGAGGAGTCCAAGTCCGATGACCGCTGCTCGAATCAGCCCCGCTCGCCGTCGGTCGCGAGCCGCCTCCGCCTCCTCCTCGGCCAGAATGTCGGCCAGGCGATCACCGCCGATCACCGTCGCCCCGGCGGTGGATGTCAGGAGCTCACGCGGAAAGACGACCCTCATCTCCACGAATTGCCCTGGCGGCACGTTCTCGGCCACCAGGCTGGGACGAATCCCATCGGCGCCGAGAGAAGTGGAGCCAGTCACCGAAGCCGGATGGCCCCAGATATAGACGTCGCCGGTCCCTGCCGGGCCCGGAAGCTGCATCGAGGCCGTTAACTCGTCAAGAGTGGTCTCCCATTCGTCGCCCCATATCTGGAGATAGACGTCGACAACGTCGTCGGCCGCTTTGGTCAGGCCGCTGAGGCGATACCGAACATCGAAACTTCTCTCGCCGCCGTTGGTGACGTAGTGCCAGACCACCCGGATGCGGCCGCCCAGATCGACGACGCCGTAAGTCGACGGGGGCGATGAAGTGCAGCCGAGGTCCGTGCAGCCGCCCGGCTGGTAGTCGATGCCGGCTTCGGAGACAACCACGTCGCTGATCTCTTCCCCGGCTCGCAGGGGAATCTCCCGGAAGCCGCCAGTGAATGTGCCCTGGAAGAAGTACGTGAGGTGCTCGGTGATCTCCAGCGATCCGTCGTCGTTGACCACCACTTCGATGTCGGCGCGCGGGACCGTCAACTCTCGGGCGCTCGCCGGGCTGGCCAGCGTTAAGAGGGTGGCGACTAGGCCCAGCAGCACCAGAAGGCGCCGTCGGCGAGATGAGGTCAGAACTCGACCTTGGGAGGCTCGGCGGCCTGCTCGGGAGCGTCGAAGAACTCGCGAGTCGCAAAGTTGAAAATGCCGGCGATGATGTTGCCCGGTGCCACCTGAACGGCGTTGTTGTAGGTGAGGACCGAGTCGTTGTAGATCTGGCGGGCGACGGCGATCTTGTTCTCGGTATCGGACAACTCACCTTGCAAAGCCTGGAAATTCTCCGAAGCTCGCAGCTCCGGGTAAGCCTCGGCCACGGCGAACAGTTGACGCAGGGCGCCGGTGAGGAGATTCTCCGCTTGGGCCTGGTCAGCCGGAGTGGTTGCTGCTTGGGCGGCATTGCGAGCCTGGACCACCCTCTCGAAGGTCTGCTGCTCATGGGCGGCGTAGCCCTTGACCGTCTCCACCAGGTTCGGGATCAGGTCGTAACGACGTTTGGTCTGAACTTCGATCTGACCCCAGGAGTTGTCGACCCGGTTGCGCTTGGTGACGAGACCGTTGTAAGTGGCGAACACCCACAAGATCAACAGGACGACGATGCCGATGATGATCCAACTCATGAAGCTGAGGGTAACTGAAGGCGAGGGGCGCGGTCAGCCGAGGGCTTCGAGCATGGCCTGGCCCATGTCGGTCGGAGTCGGTGCCAGTTTGATTCCAGCCGCCATCATCGCCTCGATCTTCGCCTGAGCGGTGCCCCTGCCACCGGAAACGATGGCGCCGGCGTGTCCCATGCGGCGTCCGGGTGGGGCCGTCGTGCCGGCGATGAACCCCGCCACCGGCTTTCGCATCTGCTTCGCCACGTATTCGGCAGCCTCTTCTTCGGCGGTGCCGCCGATCTCGCCGATCATGATCACCCCCTCTGTGGCCGGATCGTCGTTGAAGAGACTCAAGACGTCGACGAAGTTGGTGCCGTTGACGGGATCGCCGCCAATCCCGACGGCCGTTGTTTGGCCGAGGCCCAGCCGCGTCAGCTGATAGACGGCCTCGTAGGTAAGGGTTCCCGATCGAGAGACAACTCCGATCTTTCCCGGTTGATGGATGTAACCCGGCATGATTCCGATCCGGCATTGGTCCGGGGTTATCACCCCGGGGCAATTGGGGCCGATAAGCCTCACCGGTTTTCCTTCGAGGTACCTCTTGGCGATGACCATATCGGCCACCGGCACCCCCTCGGTAATGGCCACGATCAGCGGCATCCCGGCGGCAGCCGCCTCCATGATGGCGTCGGCCGCCCCCGCCGGAGGGACGAAGACCACCGAAGCGTTGGCCTCGGTAGCGGCCATCGCTTCCGCGACCGTGCGGAAAATTGGGACTTTCACCCCGCCCTCGAAGGCCTCGATCTCACCACCCCGACCGGGATGGACCGCTCCCACCACATTGGTCCCGTAGGCAATCGACAGTTCGGCATGAAAGCGGCCGGTTTTCCCCAGACCCTGGACGATGAGACGGGTGTCCTTGTCGACCAGGATGCTCATCGGGTCATCTCGACGATCTTTTGGGCTCCATCCTTCATGTCGGCGGCGGTGATGAGATTTAGACCCGAGTCGTCGAGCATCTTCTTGCCAAGATCGACATTGGTCCCCTCTAGTCGCACGACCATCGGTACCGCCAGACCGACCTCCTTGACACCGCTGATGATCCCGGAGGCGATGGTGTCGCAACGCATGATTCCGCCGAAGATGTTGACCAGGATGCCTTTGACATTGCGATCGGCGGTGATGATCCGAATCGCTGCCGCCACTTGTTCGGCCGTTGCCCCTCCACCGACGTCGAGGAAGTTGGCTGGTTCACCCCCGAAGTGTTTGATGATGTCCATCGTCGACATGGCCAGTCCTGCCCCGTTGACCATGCATCCGATGCTTCCGTCGAGCTTGATGTAGGAGAGTCCCTTCGATTTGGCTTCGATCTCGGCTGGATCCTCCTCCGATTCGTCTCGCATCTCCGCCACCTCCGGATGGCGGAAGAGGGCGTTGTCGTCGAATGCCATCTTGCCGTCGAGGGCGATCACCTCCCCCGAACTGGTTACCACGAGGGGGTTGATCTCGACCAGATCGGTATCAAGCTCCCGTGCAACCTCGGTCAGACGGGTGATGAAACGAACAAGACTTTGGTGGGCGTTTCCCTCGAGTCCCAATCCCCAACCCAAAGCGTTGGCCTGGAAGGCCGCCAATCCGATGGCGGGATCGATTACCGCGCGGAGGATCTTCTCGGGAGACTCCTCGGCCACTCGCTCGATATCCATTCCCCCTTCGGTCGAAGCCATGACGACGTTGCGACCGACGGCACGGTCGAGCAGCACCGCCAGATAGAGCTCGCGGGCGATGTCGACCCCCGCTTCGATGTAGAGCCGGTTGACCTCCTTTCCGGCTTCGCCCGTCTGGACCGTGACCAGGGTCGATCCCAGCATCTGGCCGGCAATTTCCCCGGCAGCCGCCGGCCCTTCCTTGATCACGTTTACCCCCCGCAGGCCCGGGTGCTCCCGGAAGGTCCCTTTGCCACGACCACCAGCATGAATCTGCGACTTGACCACGACCACCGGGTTGCCGGTCTCTTCGACCAGCTTCCGTGCGGCTTCGGTGGCTTCCGCCACGCTTTGGACCATGATCCCTGGCGGCACCGGAATCCCCCGGGCACCCAATAGCTCTTTGGCCTGGTATTCGTGGATCTTCATGGGCTGGCGACGTTACCGCGCACCCAGTCGGCGATTTCTCCGAGCGAAGTGCCGGGGCCAAAGATGGCGGCGAGACCGGCCTCCTTCAGGGCAGCGACATCGGCCTCAGGAATCACACCACCCCCGAAAACGACAATGTCATCAGCGTCCTTCTGACGGAGGAGTTCGACCACGCGAGGGAAGAGCGTGAGATGGGCGCCAGAGAGGGAAGACAGGCCGACGGCGGCGACATCCTCGTCGATGGCGGTGGCGACGATCTGCTCGGGTGTTTGATGGAGGCCCGAATAGATCACCTCGAACCCCGCATCTCGCAGCGCCCGGGCAATTACCTTCGCTCCTCGGTCGTGGCCATCGAGTCCTGGCTTGGCGATCAGGATTCGAGTCGGCACGGGGCCGGAGGTTACCGGCCCAGCCGTTTCTCCCATTCTCTGGACCGTTATCCGGTCTGTACGCGTACAGCAACCCAGGGTTCGCAAATAGCTAGGTTTGGGTACGACCTAGAGGAGTTGAGAGTGCCCAAATCACGTCTGCATGGGCTGGCCGCGGCCGGTCAAAGTATCTGGTCGGACCAGCTCAGTCGAGAGATGATCGACGGTGGCGAGTTGGAACGCCGCATCTCCGAAGACGCCGTCAGTGGCGTCACTTCCAATCCCACCATCTTTGCGGGTGCCATCACTAAGGGCGCCGCCTATGACCGACCCCTCCAGGAATTGGCCAAGTCGGGACACACCGCGGAAGAGATCGTCACCAAGCTGATGACCGCCGACATCGCCGATGCCTGTGACGTGCTGCGCTCGACCTGGGAGTGGAGCGAGGGCGGGGATGGCTTTGTCTCCGTCGAGGTGAGCCCTCTGGTCGCTCACGAGACCGATGCCACCGTGGCCGAGGCGCGGGAATGGGTGAAGCGGATCGACCGCCCCAACCTCCTCGTGAAGGTTCCGGCCACGGCGGCCGGGGTCGACGCCATTCGCCGCCTGACGGCCGAGGGCATCTCGATCAACGTCACCCTCGTCTTCTCCCTCCCCCGCTATGCCCAGGTGATGGAGGCCTATCAGAAGGGTCTGGCGGAATACGCCGAGGCGGGTGGAAAGCTGAAGCTGGTCAACTCGGTTGGCTCGTTTTTCGTCTCCCGAGTCGACACCGAGGTCGACAAGCGCCTCGAGGGGGTGGAAGGCGGCGACCGGTTGATGGGGAAGATCGCCATCGCCCAAGCGCGGGTTGCCTATGGCATGTTCCTCGAACGATTTCGGACTCCGGAATGGATGGCGCTCGAGCGCAAAGGAGGACGGGTCCAGAGGCCGCTGTGGGCCTCGACTTCAACCAAGAACCCGGCCTACCCCGACGTCATGTACGTGGAGCACCTGGTGGCGCCGCACACCATCAACACCATGCCGCTCGAGACGATGGACGCCTTCCAGGATCACGGCACCCCACTCGCCCAGCCCTTCGGCGAAGGGGATGTGGCGCAAGCCCAGGCCGACCTCGATCGGCTGGCTGAGATCGGCATTGATCTCGACGACGTCTCGCAGGTGCTCGAAGACCAGGGCGTCGACAAGTTCGCCAAGTCCTGGGATGAGCTCCTGGCCGATGTCGAGGCGGAGCGGGTAGCGGCAGCCTCCTAGGTTTCCCCCCTCCCCGTCTGCGCCGGTACTCCCCCCTCCGGGGGGAGAAACCCTAGATCTGGGCCTACACCTTCTCGAGGGGGGCCCAGGCCAGCAGCAGTCGCTTGGCTCCCTCGTTGTCGAAGAGCACCTCCACCTCCGCCCGCTCGCCCTCGCCGATGACCTCGCGGATTGAGCCCAACCCCCACTTGTCGTGACGGACCCGGTCGCCCGCAACCAGGCTGTCGGGGCTGAGAGTGCTCCTCCCTGACCAGGCGGCCTCGGCGTTGGTGGTGCGCTTGCGCTTGCTTGCCTTCTCGAGCAGATGGGAGGGGACCTCCTTGAGGAACCGCGACGGGGTGTTGTAGTTGCTGGCCCCGAAGAGCATCCGCTTCCAGGCAGAGGTGAGATATAGGCGGTCGCGGGCCCGGGTCATGCCCACGTAAGCGAGTCGCCTTTCTTCCTCGAGCTCGGCCGGATCGGAAAGGGTGCGGGCGTGGGGAAATACTCCGTCCTCCATCCCCACCAGAAAGACCGCCGGGTACTCGAGACCCTTGGCGTTGTGGATCGTCATCAGGGTGACGGCCCCGGCACCCTCTTCGAGTTCGTCGGTTTCGTTCTGGAGGGAGACCGTCTCCAGGAAAAGCTCGAGTCGGGCGAGGTTGGAGAGCGAGTCCCACTCGACGCCATCGATCACCGCCCCTTCGGTGGAGATGCGGAACTCAGTCGCCGCCGATCCCAGCTCTCTCAGGTTTTCGATCCGACCCAGCGCTTCGATCGAGCGCTCGGCTTCGAGGGCAGCCAGATAACCAGTGTCGTGGAGGACCGCTTCGACGGCGGCCCCGATCCCGCCGGTGTCGGCCTTCATCCGGATGAGGTCGAGCATCCCCGCGAACTCGAGGACCTGTCGCTGGGCTCGCCCGGTGAGTTGAGGTATCTCGGCGGCCCGGTGCAAGGCTTCGCCAAATCCAATTCGATGATCCTGGGCGAATCGGTCGAGGTGAGCGACGCTGGTGCTGCCGATCCCCCGCTTGGGCTCGTTGATGATTCGCTTCAAAGCCACGGCGTCGTCGGGATTGACGATTGCCCGCAAGTAGGCGAGTGCGTCCCTGATCTCCTTGCGCTCATAGAACTTGACCGAGCCGATCACCCGATAAGGCACTCCCCGACGGACGAGGACTTCCTCGATCACCCGCGATTGGGCGTTGGTGCGGTAGAACACGGCCACGTCCGATTGGTTGAAACCCCCCTCGACCAATCGCTCCACTTCGTCGGCCACGAACCCCGCCTCGTCGTGCTCATCCTCTCCTTCGAATCGCACCACGAGGTCTCCGGTGCCGCGGTCGCTCCAAAGCTGCTTGGGAGTGCGCCGGGGGTTGTTGGAGATGACGGCGTTGGCCGCGTCGAGGATTCGAGACGTCGACCGGTAGTTCTGGTCGAGGACGATGATCCGGGCATCGGGGTAGTCCTTTTCGAAGTCCTCGATGTTGCGGATGTCCGCTCCTCGCCAGCGGTAGATGCTCTGGTCGCCATCGCCCACCACGCAGAGGTTGCGATGTTTCGCGGCCAAGAGCTTCACCAGCGCGTATTGGGCGCGGTTGGTGTCCTGGTACTCATCAACGAGGATGTATCGAAATCGCTCCTGGTAGTGCTCGGCCACCTCGGGGAAGGCGCCGAGCAATTCGACGGTGATCATCAGCAGATCGTCGAAATCCATTGCCGAGGCCTCTAGCAGCCTCTGCTGGTAAAGGCGGTATATGTCGGCGACCTGCTCGTGATAAAAGCCTTGGTTGCTCGTGGCATAGGACTCGTAGTCGATTAGCTCGTTCTTGGCTCGGGAAATGGTCTCCTTGATCCCCTTGGGTGGGAATCGTTTCAGATCGAGGTCGAGATCCTTTATGCACATCGTGACGAGGCGGACCGAGTCGTCCTCGTCATAGATAGAAAAGCCCGATCGGTAGCCCAGCCGCGGTGCCTCGCGCCGGAGAATCCGGACACAGGCGGAGTGGAAGGTCGACACCCACATGGCTCTGGTGGCCCGACCGACCAGCCGGGCCACCCGGCTTCGCATCTCTTCGGCGGCTTTGTTGGTGAACGTGATGGCGAGGATGGAGTCCGGGGCGACGCCGAGGTCACGGATCAGATGGGCGATCCGGTAGGTGAGGACCCGAGTCTTGCCCGACCCCGCCCCCGCCACCACCAGGACCGGGCCATCGGTGGCCGCGACCGCTTCTCTTTGGGCCGGGTTGAGCTCAGCCAGTAATGGTGAATCGACCAAGAGGTCGTTCTCGAACCACTCCGCGTGCACTTTCCCATCGTACCGGGGGGAGGGGTCAGAATCACAAAGGCGTTATTTCCCGACGAGAGATCGCCGGCTCTTCAGATTTCAGATTTCAGATTTGAGAAGTCTGACGTCTGACGTCTGATGTCTGATGTCTGGCTCGGAAGTCGGTGGGGACTCCGGCTCGTCAGCTACGAGGGCGTCGGCCGGCAAGGAGAAGCAGAAGCGACTTCCGGTGGGAAACCGTCGCTCGTACCAAACATCGCCGCCCATGGCGCGGGCGAGGCTGCGAGCGATCGGAAGCCCGAGGCCGATACCCGACGACGAGCGGGAATCTCCCTTCGAGATCTGTTCGAAGTGCTCGAAGATGGTGTCGGTGGCCCCGTCCGGTACACCGGGGCCGTTGTCGGAGACCACCAGCACGTATTGCTCTCCGTGGGTGAGCCCCTCCACCAAGACCTGATCGCCCCCGTATTTACGGGCATTTTCGAGCAGGTTGCGGATCACCTGTTGTACCCGTTTGCCATCGGCCTGCACCCTGACCCCATGGGGAATCGATACCGCCGCCTCCCCGCCCCCCGAAGTCGAGAAGAGCATCTGGGCAACCTCGCCGATCATCTCCCCCAGATCGAACACCTCCGATTTGAACCGAAGCCGACCTGCCTCAAGTCGGGGGATGACCAATACGTCCTCAACCAAATCCCCCAGATAGTTGGCTTGCTTGGCGATGTAGCCGAGAAATTCCTCGATCTCGGGTTTGGAAAGGCGGGTCCAGTCAGAGGAAAGGGTCTGAGCGAAGCCGGCGATCGAGGTGAGCGGGGTGCGGAGCTCGTGACTCACCATCGAGACGAAGTCGTTCTTGATATGCCGGGCATCGTCGGCCTCCTGGCGCGCCAATCGTTCTTTGGCGCGGGCGGCGGTGGCCAAACGGAGACACCAGGCGACGATCACAACCGATATCGCCGCTATGCCCCCAGCCACCCACAGGGTGAGGTCAGGACTCACGCTTCGTCCTTCGTGAGCCTTTCGTCGAGGAGCGTTCGAATCGTCGCCGCCAGAGACCCGAGGCGGAGATCGCCTTTTTCCAAGTACGCGTCTACACCGGCATCCCAGGCTGCTTGCTGCTCTTCCGCGTTCGCCACACCGGAAACCATAACCATCGGAATAGAAACGCCACCAGCCCGGAGAGTTCGAACGAGATCGACGCCGCTCGAACGGGGCATGGCGAAGTCGACCACCAAGCAGTCGAATCGTCCCGAGGACAGAGCGAGGATCGCCTCGCGGGCTCCCTCGGCCACCTCGACATCGAAGCCGCGCCCGGCAAGCGCTGCGGAGATCAGCTGGCGGACCCCGGCCGAGTCGTCGACCACCAAGATTCGATAGAGAGCTTCACCCCGTGGCTGTGACTCCCGGCTGTACTCACCGAGATAGTTGGGGTCGACCACTACCAGGGCCTCTCCCCCGCCGAGCAGGGCCGCTCCGGTGATATTGCGAGAGCCGCCGAGGATCGGTCCGAGGCCTTTCACTGCCACCCGACGCTTTCCGAGAATCTCGGCTACTGCCACCGCCACGGGGCCGCTGCGGGTGGAAACGATCAGAAGCTCGGATTCGGGTCCGGCGGCTTCTTTCCCCATGGCCGCCGCCATCGACACCACCGGCAATTCCTGGGATTGGAAACGTGCCCGCAGGACCCCCTCGTTATCCACCACGTCGGCACCGGAAGGGATGATCGTGGCCTGTACCGCCGCCTCGGGTATTCCCCAGAAGTTGGAGCCGTCGGCGAGGACAACCACGTTCTGGAGGACCAGGGAGACGGGGAGGATGATGGTGACCGAGGTCCCCAGGCCCGGCACCGATTCGAGCTGAATCATGCCGTTGACGCGCTCGAGCACGTCGGACACGGTGGAGAGCCCCTCCCCGGTGCCGGAGAAGTCGTGAGTGACGGTGGTAGTCGAGAAGCCCGGGAGGAAAAGGAGCGAGGAAAGGTCGGACTTGTCGGCGGGAAGCCCGCGCCGGATGGCGGCGTCCTGGACAGCCTTCCAATCGATGCCTCGGCCATCGTCGGAGATCACCACGACCACCTTCTCACCCTCGCGGCGAGCGCTGAGAGAAACGATGCCGGTGGCCGACTTGCCGAGTGATACCCGCTCCGCCGGTGTCTCGAGACCGTGATCTACGGCGTTGACCAGGAGGTGGCGAAGCGGCTCACGCATGAGCTCGACGATTTGTCGATCGAGTTGGATGTCCTCGCCGCTGGCGTCGAACTGGACCTCTTTGCCGAGCTTCCGTCCGACGTAGCGGACGAACTGGGGGAAAGTATCCGTGACCGAGCTCAATGGGGCGTTGGCCAGTGCCACCGCCAGCGATTGCAGGTTGCCGACCGCCATCGCCATCCGGCGCAGTTGACCGCGCCAGGCCGCCATCAGCTTGGCTGGGTCGGCTCCGTCGAGCTGAACCAGGGCGAGATCGGAGAGTCCCTCGGCGTCGAGAGAAACCTCCACCGCCTGGTTGATGAGCTGATAAAGGTCCATGGTATCGACCCGCGATACCCCCGATCGCATCGCCAACTCCACCTCGGCGAGAAGACCTCCCAGCGAGCTGGTCCCGACCTCAACCGGCGTCTCGCTGGGGGTCGGTGTGGTGGGGACCAAAGTGGTTCCGGTGACCGCCGCCTCGGCTGCGGCCACCAAGGCCCGGAGGCGAGACGTGACGCCCGACGCTTCTTGCTGTGCTCCATCAGGCAGGAAGGTGCACAGTTTTTCCAGCTCCTCGCTCATCCGGACCGTGGGCAGGAGATCCCCACTCTCGAGTCGTTTCCAGACGTGCTCGACGAAGGCAGCAGCGTGACCCATCTCCGGCAGTCCCACCACCCGCGAGGAGCCCTTGATGGTGTGGGCATCGCGGATCAGCTCGCTTATCTCCGACCTGGGCGGGAGGGAGTCCGCCAGCATGCGGGCACCCTGGCTGAGCCGGCGCGAGCGCTCCGCGATCTCGTCGCGATAAATGTCGATCAGTTCGGTCGAAAGGGAGATATCCACGGATTTCCCAGCTCAGAATCGGTTGTTATCCAACATCGGCCCCGGGGGCTTGCGAGTTGAGCCGCACCCCGTCTCAAGCGGCCTCGCCGCTACTCCCATTCAATCGTGGCCGGGGGTTTAGAGGAGATGTCGTAGGCCACCCGGTTGATGCCTCCGACCTCGGCAATCACCCGGGAACTGACCGATTCGAGGAGGTCGTAGGGGAGCCGGGCCCAGTCGGCGGTCATGGCGTCTTCGCTCTTCACCGCCCGCACCACCAGCGGGTGGGCATAGGAGCGGCCATCGCCCTGCACTCCCACCGTCCTCACCCCCAGCAACACCCCGAAGACCTGCCACAGCTCCCGGGCCAACCCCGCCCGGGCGACCTCCTCGGTGACAATGGCATCGGCCGCCCGCAGGATCTCGAGCCGCTCCCGAGTCACCTCGCCGATGATCCGTACTGCCAAACCCGGGCCGGGAAAGGGCTGACGCCAGACAATGTCTTCCGGCAGGCCCATCTCGGCCCCGATCGCTCGCACCTCGTCCTTGAAGAGATCCCGCAACGGCTCGACGAGCTCAAAACGCATGTCGGCAGGGAGACCTCCGACGTTGTGATGGGTTTTGATGGTGGCCGCGCTCGATCCCCCTGACTCGATGACGTCGGGATAGAGAGTCCCCTGGACCAAAAACCGGGCGTCTGGTATGGCCGACGACGCTTCCTCGAAGACTCGCACGAACAGTTCCCCGATCACCTTCCGCTTCTGCTCGGGATCCGTGACCCCCGACAGACGCTCGAGGAAGAGATCGGCTGCCTTGACCGTGATCAAATCAACCTTGAAATGCTGGCGAAAGGTCTCCTCGACCTGCTCGGCCTCGCCTTCCCGGAGAAGACCGTGATCAACAAAGATGCATGTGAGCTGATCTCCAACCGCGCGGTGAACGATGGCCGCAGCCACTGCCGAGTCCACTCCTCCGGAGAGACCGCAGATGACTTGAGCCGGTCCCACCTGTTGACGCACGCGCTCGATGGCTCCCTCGATGATCGAGTGTGAGGTCCACGTGGGAGCGAGCCCGCAGATGTCATAGAGGAAACGCTTGAAGATGTCCTGGCCCCGTTCGGTGTGAGAGACCTCGGGGTGGAACTGGACGCCGAAGAGTCCCCGCTCGGGGTCCTCCATCGCCGCCACCTCCGATCCCCGGGACTGCGCCACGGCTCTAAACCCGGGCGGCGGATTGGCCACCGCATCGCGATGGCTCATCCAGGTGCTGAGCTCGGATGGGAGGCCCGAGAGCAGGAGCGAACCGGGGGCGATTTCTACCTTGGTTCGACCAAACTCGGCCAGGTCGGTGCGAGCGACCGATCCCCCGGCGAGGTCGGCCAGCAGTTGGTGCCCGTAGCAAATGCCGAGGATCGGTATCCCGAGTTCGAGGATGGCTGGGTCGATCCGGTAGCTGTCGTCTGCGTATACCGAAGCCGGCCCCCCGGAGAGAATCAATGCCTCGGCCGTCTTATCCCGAATCTGTTCGGCCTTGATCTGGCGGGAAACGATCTCAGAATGGACGTGGGCTTCGCGGACTCGGCGGGCTATCAGTTGGGCGTACTGGGCACCGAAGTCGACGACGAGAACCGTCATCCCATGCCGACTCGTTGCGCCTTTTGCAGTGCCTTGCCCTCGGTTTGCATCGAGGGGGCAAGCATGATCTCGGCCTTTTGGAAGGCTTTGACGTCCGAGTAGCCGCAGGTGGCCATCGAAACCCGCAGGGCGCCAAAGAGGTTGCGCCGACCATCGTTCTCGTGGGCGGGGCCGACAAGGATCTCGGCCAGCGAACCGAGCCTTCCCACCTGGACCCGGGCGCCGCGGGGCAGGGTGGGATGGAAGGTCGCCATCCCCCAGTGGAAGCCACGACCGGGCGCTTCGTCGGCGCTAGCCAGAGGCGAACCGATCATCACCGCGTCGGCGCCGCAGGCAATGGCCTTGGCGACATCACCTCCGGTGCGCATGCCGCCATCGGCAATCACCTGCACATAGCGACCGGTCTCGTCCAAATGACGAATCCGAGCACCGGCGGCGTCGGCGATGGCGGTGGCCTGTGGCACTCCAACTCCCAAAACGCCTCGGGTGGTGCAGGCTGCTCCGGGGCCCACCCCCACCAAGACCCCGGCGGCGCCCGTGCGCATGAGATGAAGGGCGGTGCTGTAGGAGGCACATCCCCCCACGATCACTGGCAAATCGCAACCGGCGATGTACTCAGCCAGGTTGAGCGGTTCGCTCCGAGCGGAAACGTGCTCGGCCGACACCACCGTCCCCTGGATGACCAGAACGTCCAGGCCCCCAGAGAGAGCGGAGGCGCCGAATTCCCGAACCCGTTGCGGGGTGAGGCTGCCAGCAGTTACGACACCCGACGACTTGATCTCCTCGACTCGTTCCTTGACGAGGTGTTCCTTCACCGGCTCGAGGTAGATCTCCTGCATTCGCTGCGTAGCCTTCTCGGCCGGGAGCTCGGCAATCTCGTCGAAATACGGCTCGGGGTCCTCGTAGCGGGTCCAGAGACCCTCGAGATTGAGAACACCAAGGCCCCCCAAACGGCCGATGGCGATCGCAGTCTCCGGACTGATGGCGCCGTCCATCGCCGAGCCCAACATCGGTAGGTCGAAGCGGAAGCCCTCGAGCTGCCAGGAGATATCGACGTCGTCGGGATCGCGGGTCCTTCGAGAGGGAACGATGGCGATGTCGTCGAACCCGTAGGCCTGACGGGCCGACTTCCCGATGCCGATATCGATCTCCACAATCACTCCTTGGCCAGCGCAAACCTTGTTCAACCAAGTGTAGGAAGGTCCTCCCTGCTGGCCGGTACCGTGACCTCAGTGGAGGTGATGACCTGGCGGACCCGAGACTTTTGGCTGGCGATGTTCGCCGGGCTCGTCGGAGCCGCGGTCGTCAGCATCGCTGTTCTGACCCTCGACGGCAGCACGACGGCCCTGCTGGTGACCGCCACCCTCGCCCAGTATGTCGGTCATCTTGGGGCTCTCTGGCTGCTGGCCAGGCGGCGAGGAGGCCTGGAGTCCCTCGGGCTAAACATCGAGGTGAGCGACCTTCGTTACATCTTTCTAGGCCTGCTACTCCAGATAGCCGTTCCCATCATCTTCTTCCCCATTGCTCAGGCAGTGACCGAGGGGGAAGGAGGCCAGATCATCAGCGCTCAACTCCGCGCCCTCGACACCACTTACGCCAAAGTGGTCATGGCGGGCGTCTTGACCGTGCTGACCCCGCTCACGGAGGAGTTGCTCTTCCGGGGAGTGCTCCAACGCTCTTTGGGAACCGGGCGGCGAGCGATCTGGATGACCGCCCTTATATTCGCCGCCTTCCATCTGCTTGGGCTGAGCGGCGACTTCCTCAGGAGCCTGGTCCTGACCATGCCGACCTTCCTCGTCATCGGCCTAGTGCTGTCCTATGTGACAGTTCGGCAAAAACGCCTGGGGCCGGCGATCTTTATCCACTCCGGCGTCAACCTGCTCGCCATGGTGGTCGTCTTCCTACCGCCCGAGCTCGTCGAAGAGATCGTCTCCCGGCAAACCTAAGGTTCCAGGCCGCGGAAACCGCCGGCTAGAACCTTAGGTTTCGGTGAGGCTGGGGCTAGTTGGCGCCCAGGCCAACCGCCTTACGCACCAGACGCATGGTCGCCTCGGCCCGGGAGCGAGCGTCGAGGGCGGCCTTTTGCATCAGTCGAGCCACTTCGGCGTCATCGGCCTGCTTGAACCGTCCCCGGATCGGAGCGAGCCGTTCGACCACCGCTTCGGCCACCGCTTTCTTGAAGGGCCCGTAGCCGGCATCGCCAAACTCCGACTCGAGTTCGGCTATGGGGCGGCCCGAGGAGAAAGACATCAGCTCCAGCAGGTTCGAGATCCCCGGCTTCTCGTCCCAGTCGTAACGTACCTTGCGGTCGGAGTCGGTGACAGCTCCCATCACCTTCCGCCGAGTGGTATCCGGGTCTTCGGTGAGACCTATGTACGAGTCGGGATCGGGATCGGTCTTCGACATCTTGGCCATGGGGTTTTGTAGGGACATCACCCGGGCGCCAAGTTCGGGTGTGATCCGCTCCGGCAAGGGGAAAAGCTCTCCGAAGCGACCGTTGAAGCGAACCACGAGATCGCGGGTGAGCTCGAGGTGCTGGGTTTGATCATCCCCCACCGGCACGGCATTGACGCGGTGGATGAGGATGTCGGCGGCCATCAACACCGGATAGGAGAGGAGTCCCAGGTTCTGACCGGACTTATCCGACTTCTCCTTGTATTGAATCATGCGCTCCAGCTGACCAATCCCGGCCAGCGTGCCCAGGATCCATGCCAGCTCGGCATGTTGGGGTACCTGACTCTGCATGTAGAAGAGCGAGCGCTTGGGATCGACGCCGGAAGCCAGTACCACCTTGGCCGTGTGAAGGCGGCTGCGCTCGAACTCGGCCGGGTCATAGGGCACCGACATGGCGTGAAGATCCACCACGCAATAGAACGTCTCGTAGGTGTCTTGCATCTTCACCCAGTTGTCGAGGGCCCCCATCAAAGTTCCCAGGTGAAGCTCCCCGGTGGGTTGGATGCCCGAGAACACCCGGGGACGGTCGCTCATCTTTCTCCTTCTCGCCGTTCTGTGGGCTCACAGATAGGCACAACCGTCCTGCGAACCCTGGGTCGCCTAAGACTATCTATGAGGCGAGATGGCTCGGTACGGCTCGGACCGGGGGTCGGACAGCGCTCGGTTCGGGCCGCAACCGATCGGGGAGGACGAGTCGGAAGCAAGCGCCGCCGAGGAGCTTCGAGCGCTCGTAGGTGGCGGTTCCCCCGTGGCGGCGAACGACCAGGTCGACCACCGAGAGCCCGATCCCCGAACCGGGGGTCGTGGCGTTGAGGCGATTTGCACCCCGTTCAAACTGCTCCCAGATCGCCAGTTCGTACTTGCGGGGAACACCGGGTCCATCGTCGTGAACCTCGATTACCAAATCGGCGCCTTCGGAGCGGCCAATCACGAGAGCCTTGCCACCGCCGTAACGAAAGGCGTTCACGATCAAGTTGTCTAGGGCCTGGCGAAGCCGGTCGGCATCGGCGAAAGCCACCAAATCCGGTTCGACTTGCACCTCGAGATCCCGATCCTGGCGGGCGAGTCGGCGCGCCGATTCGTCCACCATCTGATTCACCGAGACCTCTGACTCAGCGAGCTCCAGGGTGTTCGACTCGCGGGCCAGGAGGAGCAGGTCGGCCACGATCCGGGACATGTAGAGCGACTGCTGGCGCACGATCGAGATCAGCTCCTTGCGCTCCTTCGCGCCCAGTTCAATCGTGGTGTCATCGAGTACCTCGAGAAACCCGACCATGGCGGTTAGCGGAGTGCGCAGCTCATGGGATACCGAGGAGACCAGGCCGCGCCGTTGCTCGCTCACCAGGCTGCGGTAGTCCCGAAGTGCAACGAGCTGTCGAATTACCACCAGAGCCCCGATCCCCAGCCCCATGACCAGCAGGATGGCAATGTCGGAATCAATGTCGCTGAGCCATACCTGTCTGACCACAGCCAGCAGCGCGACCACCATGGCGCTATATGGAGCCACCATCGCCCAAAGCGGCTGGCGCCGATCGGCGTACTCCTTGGGCTTCATGCGGTGACGAATCTGGGAGGCAGCCACCAGCTGCAGAAGCGAAGCCGCCAGGAAAAAGCGGAAATCAGGTTGAGCGGCGGTCAAAGACTCACCTATGCCGGAGCTGAGCAATCTGAGGTCCGCCAGGGCCTGAACACACATCGCCATGCCAAGAGCAACGATGCGGATGTCAAAGCGCCAGGCCGAGCGACGAATGGTGACGATCATTGCCACCACCACCATGAGCGAGTCGAGCAGGGGATATCCGATCCCGGCCACTCTTTCCCAGAAAGTGGCACTCGCTAAGTGGACACGGATTCCTGGGAGAAAGAAGACAACCAGGAGTATCGCCACCGATAGGGCGCCGATGGCTCCATCGAGAAAGATTCGCACCCGGCTCTGGAGCCCGCCGACGTGGGGCATGACGAGGAAGCCCACGATCGCAAAGGAGTAAGCGGTGAGGAACGCCAAGTCATGAAGCCCGAAGACAGGTAGCGCTCCAGCCGAGGCCAAGGCACCTGTCACCCCGACCGTGGTCGCAGCGATCAGGAATCCGGTTCCCACCAGTCGCCAGGCCATGGCTTCCCGGTCGGGGTGAACTCGGGCGCCGCGCAGGATGAGAACCGATGAAACCCCGGTGCCGAGGAAGAGGCCGACGAGGCCGATCTCGAAAAACCTGGTGTGATCAACCAGCGCTAGGAGCCAGCCCGTGGCGGCAGGTATCGCCCCGACGAGCAACAGCACTCGACGCCAAACACCGCGGTTTCCGCCTTCAGTACCCACAAAGTGGGTTATCGGATGGGTTTCAGGCTAGGAAAAGGGTCGATCCGCACCACTGGCGGCGGTGAGATCGATCTCGATTTCGGTCTCGCCGGTGACGATTGCCAGCTCGTCGCGCAGGGTCTCGATCATTTCCAGGATCTGGTCGTCGGAATGGTTGAGGGTGTTGGTGAAACGGACTCCGCTCTGCCTCATGGGCACCGCCGGAAACCCGGCGATGTTGAGATAGAAGCCGCGATCCATCATCCGCCGGCAGAGCTCGGTGGCGCGAGTGAAGCTTCCGACTTTGACAAACCAGAGTGGCGTCGCATCGGTCGGCATCACCGGCAGGCCGGAGGTATCGAGGGCGCCCTGCACCAGCTCGATTTGCCTGCCAAGAGCCCCCTGTCGCTCGCTTTGCTCGTCGGAGAGGTGGATGTCGGCGGCCGCCACCGACGCCCCAAGCTCGGCGGGATGCAGGGGACCGCTAAAGGTCAATGTGCTGCCCACCGAGAGCACCCGGGCCGCCATCTGGTCGTTGGGAAAGGCCAGGGCCGCGCCTCCGCTGCCCCAGGACTTTGCCAGGGAAAACGAGAGCACCAGTCGCGGATGCCAGGGCATCTGCCCAAGAATCCAGCCGCGACCGTGCTTTCCCTTCCAGCCAAATCCATGAGCATCGTCGAAATACATGTAGAGGTTCTGGTATTGATCAAGGATGCGTGAATAGGCGGCCACCGGAGCGGCATCACCGAACATCGAGTAGATCCCATCGGCCAGGAACCAGACGTGGCGATAGCGCGACGCCTCCCGGGCCAGAGTCTCATCGAGGGCAGCTATATCGTTGTGGGGTACTGCGAGGACCGGGATCCCGACCGAGCCGACCACCTTGGCCGCAAGATGCAATGAGGCGTGAGCCTGGGTGTCGACCAAGAGCGCGTCCTCTTCGCCGACCAGAGTGGGGATGGCTGCCAGATGGGCGAGAGTGGTTGTGGAAACGATGATCACCGGGGCCCCGATGATCTGGCGCAACCGCTGCTCGAGATCGGTATAGAGATCGACCGAGGTGTAGACCGCCGACGACGAGTAGACCGTTCCAAAGCGATCGATCGCCATCTTGGCGCCTTCTTTCAATCGCTTATCGGTGTTGAGGCCGAGGTAGGCGCACGAACCGAAATTGAGTAGCCGCCGTCCACCTACCGTGATGTAGGCCGCATCGAGGTCATGGTCTTCGATGCGAACGCGCACCAGGCCCGCATCGCGGGCGGCCAGGGCGTAACGCTCAAAGAGGGATAAGAAACGCTCCTGGGCGGAAGCGTCGGTTGTTCGCACGGCAATCTCCTCGGTTGCTCCGCCCGACGAGTCGCCTCCCAAGCCCAGCGTGGCTCTAAACGAGGCTCAGACGATAAAGGGAATTTCGCGATCTGCCAACAACTCAGATCAGGCGAGCACGGCGGCGATTGCGCGACGAACCTCGTTTGCGCAACTCAGGCAACTCACCGGGGTGGAAGGAAACGAGGTCGTCGAGGCGCTCGTCGTTCGAGTACATCCTCACCACGGGCGTCCGCAGCCCCGCTTCCTTCATGATCCAACCCGCGGTCTCAAGTTGTTCGTTGCTCACCAGGGTGACGACGAGACCAGCTTCCCCGGCCCGAGCAGTTCGGCCTGAGCGGTGAACGTAGGTAGTCGAGTCCTCGGGGAGGTCGTAGTGCACGACAATGTCGACGCCCTCTATATCGAGGCCGCGAGCGGCGACATTGGTCGCGACCAGAACCGGCACGCGTCCGCTCCGGAACTGCCGAAGCGCCTTCTCGCGCTGGCTTTGGTCTAGATCGCCGTGAATTGCCTTGGCGCTGATCGAGAGCTGGCGGAGGTCGGCGGCCACCCGATCGCAGCCTCGCTTGGTCCGGACGAAGACGAGTGTGCGAGCAGCCGACCGGGAAATCCGAGCCGTGACCCGCGCCTTGTCCGTCGACTGCACTTCAAGGAAGCGGTGGACGGATGACTCGACGGTGACCCGGGTGGAAGTGACCTCATGAAAGATCGGTTCTTTCATGTAGTTGCGGACCAGCACCTGAACCCGGTGGTCGAGCGTGGCCGAGAAGAGCATTGTCTGGTGGACGGCAGATACCTGACGCATGATCGACTGCACCTGAGGGAGGAAGCCGAGATCGGCCATCTCATCGGCTTCGTCGATCACGAGGATCTCGAGGTGATCGAGGTGCACCGTCTCCCGCTCGAGCAAGTCGATCAGGCGAGCGGGGGTGGCGACGATCACCTCGACTCCGCTGGCCAGTGTCTTGACTTGCTCTCGCACCGACGTTCCCCCGTAGACCGCTAGGACCCGCTTCCCCTTGATCCGTGCAAGTGGTTCCAGGGTCTCAGCCACTTGTGCCGCCAACTCGCGAGTGGGCACCACCACCAACCCCCGCGGTCGTCGGGGTTGGGCAGCTCCGATCATCTCCAGCATCGGCAACCCGAAGGCAAGAGTCTTCCCCGATCCGGTCTTGGCCTTTCCGCAGATATCACGGCCGGCCAGGGCATCGGGGATGGTCAAGGCCTGAATGGGAAAGGCCCCGACGATGCCCTCCGATTCGAGCACTTCGATCAATTCAGGGGACACTCCCAAGCCCTCGAAGGAAGGCGCTAACTCTTTACGTTCGACCGCGGAAACCACAAACACCTCATTGGATAGAACAGCCGCTGGCGATCGGCTGTTGACTCGCGCCCCCATCGGGACGATACTTCGGGCAGATGACCGCCCGTTACTACACCATCATTATCGCATAGGCGCACGCCACAATCTGGCGTGTGCCTTCGACCCTTCGCCCAGCGAAGGGTTTTTTGTTGCCATACCGAAAAGAGACCCCCATGCCCGACCCGAATCTCGAGATCTACGACACCACCCTGCGCGACGGATCGCAGCAGGAGGGAATCTCTCTCACTGTGGGAGACAAGCTCCGGATCGCCGGTCTGCTCGATGACTTGGGGGTCGACTATGTCGAAGGCGGTTGGCCCGGGGCGCTGCCCAAAGACGACGCCTTTTTCGCCCGAGCTCAGAAGGAGCTCGACTTCCGCCACGCCACCTTGGTCGCCTTTGGCTCCACCCGTAGGCCCCAGGTGGCGAGCAGTGACGACCAGCAGTTGCAAGCCCTGATCGCGGCCGACACGTCGACCATCTGCATCGTCGGAAAAGCCTGGGACTATCACGTGAAGGAAGCTCTGCGAACCGATCTCGACGAAGGTTTGCGGATGGTTTCGGACTCGATTTCCTACCTTCGCCATCACGATCGTCGAGTGTTCTTCGATGCCGAGCATTTCTTCGACGGTTACCAAGCCAACTCCGAGTACGCCCTACGGGTACTGAGATCAGCCCTCGAAGCGGGAGCCGAACGGTTAGTGCTGTGCGACACCAATGGAGGCACCCTCCCTCACCAGATCATCGACGTCATCGGCAAGGTGTCCGCCGAGCTTCCCGAGGCCGAGATCGGAGTGCATTTCCACAATGACTCCGGCTGTGCGGTTGCCTCGTCCCTGGCCGCGGTTCAGGCCGGAGCGCGTCAAATCCAGGGTTGCATCAATGGCTACGGCGAGCGCACGGGGAACGCCGACCTCTGCTCGATCATCCCCGATCTCGTCCTCAAAATGGGAATCCCGGTCTTGAGCCGCGATCGCTTGGCGGCATTGGCGCCGACTTCGCACCACGTCGCCGAGATCGTCAATATCGCTCTCGACCCCCATCGGCCGTACGTGGGCTCCTCAGCATTCACTCACAAGGCCGGTCTCCATACTTCTGCTCTCGCCCGGCGCCCCGATGCGTACGAGCACACTCCCCCGGGAGGCGTCGGGAACTTCACCCGCATGGTGGTTTCCGAGCAAGCCGGAAGAGCAGCGGTGATGCGCAAAGCCTCCGAGCTCGGCCTGGAGCTGTCCGAGGAGGATGCTCGGCTGGTTCTGGCCCGAGTGAAGGAGCTCGAGCATCGCGGTTACCAGTTCGAGGCGGCAGACGGCTCTTTCGAACTACTTATCAGAAGGACCCTCGGCTGGCAGCAGGACTACTTCCAACTCGAATCCTTCCGCACCTTCGTCGAGCGGTCCGCTTCGGGAAAAGTGGTGGCGGAGGCCACGGTCAAGCTCATGGTCGGTGAGGAGCGTCTGG
This sequence comes from Acidimicrobiia bacterium, assembly GCA_035253825.1. Classification (GTDB taxonomy): domain Bacteria; phylum Actinomycetota; class Acidimicrobiia; order Spongiisociales; family ZC4RG35; genus JACCTH01. The sequence continues at coordinate 33,893 of DATFBM010000005.1, forward strand.
TGACCACGGGCGAGGGCAATGGACCGGTCAACGCTCTCGACCAGGCGCTGCGGGCGGCTCTGCGAGGCCACTATCCGGCCCTCGACGGCTTGCGGCTCACCGACTACCGGGTGCGGGTCCTCGACTCTTCCGATGGGACCGGGGCCACGGTGCGGGTCCTACTGGAGACTTCCGACGGAGACTGGTCGTGGACCACTCTGGGTGTTCACGAGAACGTGATCGAGGCCTCGTGGGAAGCACTAGTCGATGGGATCGTTGTTGGCCTCTTGCGGCATTCACCGTAGCGAACTAGCCACCCCGGGCTAGAGTCGAGCAGAGGTCTGGGAGGCAGTTAGATAGACAACGTTTCAATACTCGGAGTATTGATTTTGGGCTTGATCGGGGGCGGTCTCCTGGGCTACTTGGTCGGTGGACTGCGCCGTGAGCTTTTCGACCGCAATCTCCGTCACGCCAACACCAGATTGCGCTCTCTCGAACTCGACCGCGATCTTCTCGCCGAGACCCTCGAAATCACCCGTCGCGAGCTCGATGACCTCCGTGCCCAGACCTCCGGAGGCCATATCCCTGCCCGCCCACCGAGCTACTCCGGGGCGTCGCCGGCCATCGCGGCCCGAATGCAGACTCTAGAGATCACCCGCCGCCAGCTCGAGGAGATCCAGGGTGCGAGGAATGTCGACGTGACTATCGACGACACAGACGCCACTCGCGCGGCGAGGACCGCACCCAAAGTCGAGGTCCGACCGAGCTCAGGGGAGAGCGTCAAGACCAACCAGCCAGCGAAGAATTCTCGCCGTCGCCCCCCAAAGAAGCTCCCCGCCGAGGTCGAAGAACCAGACCCGTCGGCCCTGCCAGACCTCGAATACCCAAAGGTCCGGTTCGGCTAGCTGACTGAGGGCCGGTGTGAAGATGCCCGCCACCTCGCGGGGGCTGGGGACCAATTCGATTTTTCGATCGAACAGGCCGACGACGGGTATGACCATCAGGCTGAATTCAACGGTGTGGATCGCCGGGAGATAGCCCCACACCTTCACCATGTCCTGGGGGATCCCAACTTCTTCCTCGGCCTCGCGGAGGGCGGTGTGGACCGGATCGCGGTCTCCCGGATCGGGGCGGCCGCCCGGAAGAGCGATATGACCGGCGTGGGTGGGCATCGTGTCGGGCCGCTTGATCAGAACCACGCGAAGAGCGCCCGCCTCGTCTTCGAACAGCGGCACCAGCACCGAGGCGGTCGGCTTGCCGTCGTCTGAGGGAAGATCGGCCAGGATGCGGAGACGGTCCGTCACCGAGCCACGTTATAGGCTCGGCCCGAATGCCTAGCGACCGGATCCAAACTGAGCGGCTGATCCTGCGGCGATTCTCGCGACGCGACATCTCGGCTCTCACCGAGGCGGTGCAGGCATCGCTTCCCGCCCTCAACGAGTGGCTGCCGTGGGCGCACCCCGGTTATCGAAAGGAAGACGCCGCCATCTACATCCGTGACTCGATCGAGGCTTGGAAGGAGGGCAAGGCCTACGACTGGGCGATTCGTCGAAAGGGAGACCCCCGCCGCCACCTTGGCAACCTCTCCACTTGGGGAGTCTCGCGTCTCACCCGAACTGGGGAGATCGGCTACTGGATTCGGACCGATCAGACCGGCCAGGGGCTAGCAGGGGAAGCCACCAAGGCGATCATGCGAGTTGGTTTCCAGGAACTCGGGTTTCACAAGATTGTCTTGCGGATCGCAGTCGGCAACGACGCCTCCGAGAAGGTGGCGAAAAAGCTGGGCTTTGCCAAGGAGGGGGTGCTGCGCGAGGAGCTACTGATCCGCGGACGCTGGATCGATCACAACCTCTACTCGATGCTGGAGCAGGAATTCGAGGAGTAAACCGCGACCCAGGGTAGATAGGAACGTCCAACAGCCCTATCTGGGTCGCGTTTTAACCGGCGGCGAGGACCCGGGAAGCGTCTCCGAAGACGGAGGCCAAGGTGGGGTAGATCCCGACCAGCACCGTCAGCACCCCGGCGATGACGAGAGCGAGGCGGAGGGAGCCGGCGGGAGTGTCGGCCCGGTCGCCCAGCGAAGTGGCGGGGGCTCCATCGAGCCAGATCGATTTCACCACCCGGGCGTAGTAGTAGAAGGCGATGACGCTGTTGACGGCGGCGATCACAGCCAGGGCCACCGTCGAGACTCCCCCGGCGATCATCACCGAGCGGAACATGACGAACTTGGCAAACCACCCGGCCAACGGCGGGATCCCGGCCAGTGAAAAGAAGAAGATCGCCGCCAGCACTCCCAGCCGGGCGTCGTAGGAGCCAAGCCCGGCCCAGCCATCGATGTCTCCGGTCCCGGTCTTCCGAGCGCCGGCGATCACCACCGCAAAGGCGCCGAGGTTCATGATCGAATAGATAACGAGGTAAACGACTGTGGCCGAGAAGGCTTCGGAGAGATCGGTTCCGCTCACGGCGGCGGCGGCGAAAGGCACCAGCATGAAACCTGCTTGGGCAATCGAGGAGTAGGCCAGCAACCGCACGATGTTCTGTTGCCGAAGGGCTGCCAGGTTGCCGATGGTCATCGAGGCCGCGGCCATGATCCAGAGGGCAGGCGCCCAGTAATTGGAGGCACCGGGAAGCGCCAGGTACATCAGGATCAGCATCCCGACGAAGCCCGCCGCTTTGGAGTTGACCGAGAGATAGGCCGTGACCGGAGTCGGCGCGCCCTCGTAGGTGTCGGGGGCCCAAAAATGGAAGGGAACCGCCGAGACCTTGAAACCGAAGCCAACGATGATCAGCAGCACTCCCAGGCCCAGCGCAGTTGCCGCCTCTCCGGAGCCGGCGGCGCTGATGCCGTCTCGGATCCCAGCAAAGGACACCTCACCCGTGAGCCCGAACACGAGCGACATTCCAAAGAGCATGAGGGCAGTCGAGAGCACGCCGAGGATGAAGTATTTCAGTGAAGCCTCGTTCGACTTCATGTCGCCCTTGCGCCACCCCGCCAGCATGAACAGCGGAGCCGTGGTCAGCTCCAATCCGATGAAGAGCACGATCAGATCGCGCGAGGAGGCCATGACCAGCGATCCCAGGATTGAACAAAGGACCAGGAAGTAGTACTCGCCCTGGTAATAGCGGTCGCCCTCGATGTATGACACCGACATCAGGAGGACGAGATAGCCGGCGACGATGAAGAGACCTTTCAACACCAGGGCAAAGGTGTCGACGGTGTAGGAGCCGTCGAACATTTCCCGGCTGCCGCCGTCGACGGCCAGTATCAGAAGGGGTAGGGCGGCAAATGACACCCCCAGCACCGAGGCGATAGCGGTCAAGTACTTGGCCGGCCGCGGCAGCAGGAGATCGAGCGCCAGCACGAGGACAATGGTCGCCACCAGGATCAGCTCCGGGGCGATCGCCAGATAATCGATCTCGAAGCCCATGCGCTTAGCCGCCGAGCGACGCAGTCACGCTGGGGCCGAAGGCCGTCTCCACCAGGCTTATCACCGAGTCGTTGGTAGCGCCCAAAACCACTCGGGGATAAATGCCGACGATGACGATGAGGATGATGAGCGGGACCCAGGCGGCGATCTCAAATCGATCGACGTCGTGAAATTCGTGGCTGTCCCATTCGGCTGAGGGCTCGCCCAGATTCACCTTTTGCAGCATCCAGAGCATGTAGCCCGCGGTGAGGACGGTCCCTATCGCTCCCAGCACCATCGCCGTCCGGAACACGGTCAGCGAAAGGCCCTCGGCCGGGTTGTAAGCCCCCAGGAGTGACATGAACTCACCCCAGAAGCCGGCCAAACCGGGCAGCCCGAGGGAAGCGAAGGCGGTGAAAGCGAGGATCCCGCCGAGGATCGGCATCAGCTTCATGTTGCCCCCCAGACGGGCCATCTCTCGGGTGTGGTAGCGGTGGCTCATCGAGCCGGCGAGGAAGAAAAGCAGGCCGGTGATAAGACCGTGGGCCACCATCCCGATGATCGAGGCATTGATGCCGACGTCGGTGAGGCTGGCGATACCCAGCATGACAAAGCCCATGTGCCCCACCGAGGAGAACGCAATCAGGCGTTTCAAATCGGTTTGAGCCAAACATGCCAGGGAGCCGTAGATGATCCCGATCACCGCCAGGATGGCGATGGCCGGAGCCCATTCCCGGGCGGCCTCAGGGAGGATCGGCAGGGAGATCCGGATGAACCCGTACGAGCCCAGCTTCAGCATGATGGCCGCCAGCAGAACCGAGCCCACGGTGGGAGCGGCGGTGTGGGCGTCAGGGAGCCAGGTGTGTAGGGGCCACATCGGCACCTTGACCGCAAAGCCGAGGAACATCGCCCCGAACACGAGCCAGCCGAAGCGTCCGGCAAAGACCTCCGGGGTGTTGGAGGCGATTGCCACTAGCTCGGGGATGTCGAAGGTGCGCTCGCCGGCAACATCCGAGCGGAAATAGAGGGCAAGGAAGCCGAGGAGCATGAACGCCGAGCCGAACAGGGTGAAGAGGAAGAACTTGATGGCCGCGTAGAGCCGGGTCTCGGTCTCGCGGGCGAAGCCGGGAATCTTGCGCACGGTCTTGTCGCCCCAGATCCCGATCATGAAGTACATGGGCAGCAATACGACCTCGAAGAAGATGAAGAAGAGGACCAGGTCCAAAGCGGAGAACGTCCCGTTGAGCCCGGTAGCCAGGATCAACATGAGGATGAGGAACCCCTTGGGATTCCGGGGCTCCTCCCAGTGATTCCAGGAATAGATCACCGATAGCACCATCACGAAGGTGGAGAGGACGAGAAGAGGGAGGCTGATCCCGTCGATTCCGATGTGGTAATTGGCGTTGATGGCGCTGATCCAGGAAACGTTGGTTTCGAACTGGTAACCGGAGGATCCGAAGTCGAAGCTGAAGAGCAGAGCGAGCGAGATGAGGAAGGTGACCACCGTCACCGCCAAGCCGAGACGTTTGATCATCTCCTCCTGGGCCCGGGGAATGGCGGACATGAGAAGCGCCCCGGCGATGGGCAGCATCACCACCGCCGTCAAGCCCCATTCGTTCAAGAGATCCATCTGACTCCCTCTCCTATCTGAAAACCACGATCGAAAGCACCAAGATCAACGTTCCCAGCACGAACCCGGTGGCATATTGCTGGACGCGGCCCGTCTGGAGCTTGCGAAGCGAGGTCCCCGCCGAGTCGGCTGCGGCCGAGACTCCCCCGATCAAACCGTCGATTCCCCGCTGATCGAGTCCGCCGTAGACGAAACGGGAGAGAGCCACAGAGAGGCCGGCCACGCCGTTGACCACGCCGTCGATCAGATAGGTGTTGGTCCAATTGACCGCCCGAGCGATAGGCCCCTTGATGGGCGCGACGATGCCATACCAATAGAGATCATCGAGAAAGTACTTCCGTCGCAAGAGTGGATAGAGAAGCGGAATCTCGAGGCGATCGCGTTCGGGCTGGGTGTTGCGTTCTGGATAGAAGATGAGATATGCCAGGAGGATTCCGAGCAGGCCGGCGACCACGCCCGGAATGAGCGCACCAAAGTCGAAAGACGTGGGCGATTCAACCGGATGAAAGATCTCCCGGTTTTCCACCCAGTGATGGAATCCGGTGAAGACCCCCGGGATGTTGACCCATCCCGCCGCCACTGCGCCTATCGCCAATGCGACCAGGGGCACAGTCATCACCCGGGGGGACTCGTGGGGATGGCCGTGGCCGAGATAGTGGCCATGGAAAGTGAGAAAGACCATGCGGAAGGTGTAAAAGGCGGTGATAAAGGCGGCGATGATCCCAAGCCACATCACCGCCGTGTAGCCCTCGTGATTGAAGGTGGCGAGAATCTCATCCTTGGAGAAGAAACCTGCCAGCGGCGGAATCCCCGACAGGGCGAGCGCCCCCACCAGGAAAGTCCGATAAGTAACTGGCATGTGCTTTCGCAACCCACCCATGTCGCTCATGTAGTTGGAGTGGACCGCGTGGATCACCGAGCCTGCGCCGAGGAAAAGCAGGGCCTTGAAGAAGGCATGGGTCCAGAGGTGAAAGAGACCGGCGGTATAGCCACCCGCCCCCAAGGCGGCCACCATGTAGCCCAGCTGACTCACGGTTGAATAAGCGAGCACCCGCTTGATGTCGTCCTGAACCAGCGCCAGCAGTCCGGTGATGAAAAGGGTGGCGGCACCGATCCCAAGGATCCAAGCCCGTACCTCAGACCCCATGCCCTCATAGAACGGGAACATGCGAGCGATCAGGTAGACCCCGGCGGTGACCATGGTGGCGGCGTGCATCAGAGCCGACACCGGAGTCGGACCCGCCATGGCGTCGGGGAGCCAGACATGGAGGGGGAACTGCGCCGATTTCCCCATCGCCCCGAAAAAGATCAGGAGGCCGGCCACGACCGCCACTCCCCCTAAAGCGGCCAGTCCCTCATCGGCCGCGGAGAGGATTTCGGTGAACCGAAAGGTGCCCACCGTCAGACCCAGGATGACGGTGCCGATCATCAGGCCGAGATCGGCCACCCGGTTGACATAGAAGGCCTTCATCGCCGCCGACGAGTTCTCCTTTTGCTCCCAGTAATGGCCGATCAGGAGGTAGGAAGCCAGCCCAACTCCCTCCCAACCGATGATCAGCTGCACCAGGTTGGGAGCTGCCACCAGCACCAACATCGCCCCGGCGAACAACGAGAGGTTGGCGAAGAAAGTCGGCACCCGGACATCTCCGTGCATGTAACCGACGGCGTAAATGAAGACCAGCAGGGCCACGGTGGTGACGACGACGAACATCATCGTGGAGAGGCCGTCCACCACCCATCCGAGCTCGAAGACGAGCGGTTGGCCATCGCGGATTCCGATCCGGGCGATCTGGAAATGGACCTCGCGGGCGACTCCCTCGGTGATGTTGAGGATGAAGAGGGCAAGGGCATAAATCCAGTTGATGGCCATGGCTCCGATGGCGAATTCGGCTCCGTGCCGGGGCATCCGTCGACCGAAGAAAAAACAGGCCAGCATGGCGATAAAGGGAAGAACGAGAAGGATCCCGGCGTACTGGGCCAGCGCCCCTCCGTCGGATAGGTTGTGGCCCTCTTCGGCCACGGAGGCGACCAGGGCGCCTATGAACAAGAACGGGGTCCGTGCGTCACCGGCTGGCGAGTATAAAGAGGCGCCCTGGGAGGCAAGCCTTTGACCAAAAACCGACTCGAAACCATCACCGATGGCGTCCTAGCCATCGTCATCACGATCATCGTTCTGGAGCTGCACGTCCCCGAATCGGCCGGCCTCAGCGGCCTCCGCGAAAGCCTTCCACTGCTGGCGGCTTACGCCTTCACCTTCGTCCATATCGGGATCTACTGGAACAACCATCACAACCTGATCCACTCGGTGAAACAGATCGACGGAGCCGTTCTCTGGGCCAATCTTGTCCTCTTGTTTTGGCTCTCCCTTTTCCCCTTCGTCATCAGGTGGTTCGCCGAGGTTGGCTTTGCCTCCATGCCGGTGGCGGCCTTCGGGGCCGTACTTTGGCTGGCGTCGATGTCCTATTTCTTCCTGGTTAAGGCGCTAATACGAGTGAACGGGCCCGACTCAACCGTCGCTAAGGCGGTGGGCCGGGACCGAAAGGGATGGCTGTCGACTCTTATCTACACAGTTTCGGTAGCCGTAGCGTTTGTGAGCCCGCTTGTAGCAATCCTTCTCTATGGGGTGGTGGCGTTGATGTGGCTCGTGCCCGACAGGCGCTTCGGCCGCACCTGATGGAGCCATAGTGCCCTTGCCAAGCATGGTGCCGCCTCGCACCGACGTTGAGCGGGGACAAGCTATACGCAGGTACAGAGGACGTCGGCTCGGCCGCATCGGGCGCACTTCAAGGTGCAGTAGCGGTCGGAACCGACATGCTGGTGATTGGGGTCGTGCTCCCGGGCCTCCGAACCACAAATTGCACACTTCCAACCGTCGGAAGCGCCACCACACTTTGCGCACAACAGGCTGACTCGATCGGTCATGTTTCCTCGCTGTCCTTAATGGAGGCGGGCGGCCCCCGGCGCCGCCCGCCTGGTTGATCAGCTCTGACCACGCTTGACCGCCGGGAGCGTAAGTAGCGCTCCGATCACAAATATCGCCGTTGCCAGGTAAATCAGTCCGAGATGTCCCAGTGTGTCGAAGTTGTTGGGATAGTGCGCGGGCAAGGCAACTGCCAGGCCCAGCACTGGCGCGGCCACAGCTCCCACCCACGCCCACAGCTGTCGCCTCCGGACGCCATAGACGACCATGAGTAAGACGGCTAACCCGGTCGCGGCAATGAAGCCCGAAACGGCAATATGCAGATGACTGATGTAATGGAAAAGCGAGGGGCTGAACGCCGAGATCTCCGCTTTCCCAACATCGACCTGCTCTGGCCCGATACCCAGCTCAAGGAACGAATCCGAGAAGTTGACGAAGAAAAAGATCACGCCATATCCGATAAAACCAACCGCGGCGATCGCCATCAGCCAGGACCCAATATTCAGCTGATTTTCGACGGTCCCAGAGCGAGTTCCTTGTACCGTTGTGGTGGTCATCGATCCACCTCCTTTCGCTGGAAAGGACGTAGGCGGCCGGCGAACGATTGCATTTCTTCGGCGATGCAATGAAATCGTTCCCGGTTTCGTCTTTACCGCTGAGGTGTCGATTCGCAGTGAGATGAACGAGGCACGAGCAACTTCTAGGCAGTCAGTCTCCATCAGCTCGGAGTCGGACCTCAAGGCTGCTTTCCAGCGGCTGGCGATCCAGGAGCTCCCCAACCTGTATTCGCTGGCGCGAAGGCTGGTTCGAGACGGCGCCGAAGACCTAGTGCAGGAGACGTTGCTGCGGGGATACCGATCTTTTGGCAGTCTCAGGTCGGAGGCAGCCGGCGGTCGTTGGCTGAAGACAACCATGGTCAACATCTTCCGAGATCAGCTGCGGAGGCAAGCCCGTACCCTGGAGGAACTTCCGGTCGAGACCATCGAAGATTTCTCGCTTTACCAGACCCTCATCGCAGAAGACCCGCTTCCCTATTCAGACTCTTTGCACCTCGACTTTCTGCATTCGTTTGGAAAAGAGGACATCGGCGAGGTGCTGCTGCGTCTGCCTACGGTGTACCGAGTATGTCTGGTACTTCGCTACATCGATGGCTATTCGACGAAGGAGCTAGCCCGCATCCTCGACCTGCCGCTCGGGACGATTCTGGCTCGGCTTCACCGGGGTCGAAAGCTGTTCGAAAAGCAAATGTGGACATATGCGGAAGAAACCGATCTGCTCCTAAGAAGGACAACGCCATGACCGAGAAATCGAAACCGATGAAGTGTTCCGAAGCTGTCGAAAGACTTTGGGAGTTCCTTGATCATGCGATTTCTCCCGAAGAGGAACAGCGAGTTGAGCAACACTTGGCCTTCTGCAGAAAGTGCTGTGGCGAAGTTGAGTTCGCAAAGGAAATGAGGGACTTCCTCAACTCCAGCGCTGTTGAGGAGGTGCCACCGCACGTGACCGAAAGGCTGCACCGGTTCATCGAGGAGTTGTAGCGGTCATGACACGTGACCTCATGTACCAAGAGGAAATCAAGGAGTCGGTCAAGCAGGCTTACTCCGCTATCTCTGCTGGTGGAGGTGAAGAGGTAGCCCACCGGCTCTACGACCAGAGCGAACTAGGAGAAGTCCCCGCCGGTGCGATCGTCTGGGCTCTTGGGGTCGGGAATCCTGTCCGCTATGCGTTTATCGAGGGAGGCGAAACCATCCTCGATATCGGATCGGGCGGTGGGATCGACACGATCTTGGCCGCCAAACGCACCGGATCCAATGGAAAGGCGATCGGGCTCGACATCCTCGAGGAGATGGGCGATCGCGGACGGCGGCATGCGGTCGAGGCAGACGTCTCTGAATGGACCGAATTCATCCAAGGCGAGATGGAGGCCATACCCCTCGAGAGCGGGCTGGTGGATCTGGTGATATCCAACGGCGTCCTCAACTTGTCGGGCCGAAAGAGCCGGACCCTGGCTGAGATATTCCGCGTGCTCAAACCAGGCGGCCGGCTTTGTGTCGCTGATCTCACGGTAGAAAACGACCTGCCTCCGGAGGTGGCAAACGATCCCAGCGCCTGGGCTGGCTGAGTATCGGGGGCCATGGCGGAGCGTGACTTCGCCAAGAAACTCGAAAAAGCGGGATTTACCGACGTGTGGATTGGTGGGCATCGGCCCTTCGCCATCGACGACGCAGCCTTGTATCCGTTGTTCAGCGAAGAGGTGATTGATCTGATGCGCCAAACCGTCCCTCGAGATCATCATGACCACGTAGCCACAGGGGTCATCGTCAAGGCCGGAAAACCTAGAGACGCATCAGGTTGAAGTCATCGACGTTGGCGGACCTGCGGTTGCGGAAGATCATCAGGACGATGGCGAGCCCGATCCCCACCTCGGCCGCGGCGACAGTGATGACGAAGATCGAGAACACCTGACCAACCGCCAGCTCGGTCTGTAGCAGCGACTCGAAGGCGATCAGGTTGATGTTGACGGCGTTGAGCATGAGCTCGATCGCCAGCAGCACCATCACCGCGTTTCGCCTCACCAGTACCCCATAGACCCCAAGCGAGAAGAGCAGAGCGGCCAGGATCAGGAATTGGTTGACCAACATCAGACCGTCTCCCGCGCTTCTTCCTCGGCCGGCGAAAGGTCTTTGCGGGCGATGGTGATCCCCCCGATCAAGGCAGCCAGCAGCAGGAAGGAAACCACTTCGAATGGAACCACGAATCGACCAAGCAGGGCCTCGCCGATGAGACCGGTGTCGGTGGCGTCGCCCACGCCCCCAACCTCCCGACCGGTGAACGCGCGGATCGAGGCCCAGGAGAGCACGGCGAACAGAACCGCGGACACGATTGCCGCCGGAGCCCGCCTCTTGTGGTCCAAATCGATGTCGCGTCCCAGAGGAGCGCGAGTGATCATGATCCCGAAGAGGAAAAGAACGATCACCGCCCCGATGTAGATCAGCACCAGAGTCAGTGCGACGAACTCAGCAGAAAGAAGCAGGAAGAGCCCCGCGGCCGAAGCAAGGGCGCCGACGAGGAATAGGGCAGCCCGAATCACGTTCTGGGACGTCACCACCCGCACCCCCGAGTAGGCAGATGCCAGCGCCAGCAAGGCGAAGACCCAGTTGACGGGTTGGGAGATCCACTCGCCGAGATTCATCGACTGCCGCTCATGTTTCCGGGGGAGGGGGAACGGTGGCGAGCCAATCCTGCAATCGATCCATGTCGTGCATCATGTTGCCCATGGCCTGCTCGGAGTATTCGTAGTCGGGCGACCAGAACAAGGCATCAAAGGGGCACACCTCGACGCAGATGCCGCAATACATGCAGAGCGCATAGTCGATATCGAAGCGGTCAAGCGTGGCCCGCACCTTCACTCGACCACCCGGCTTGTCGGGTTGCTTCTCCTCCTTGTGGCCCTCGATGTAGATGCACCAATCCGGGCAGTTGCGGGCGCAAAGCATGCAGACCGTGCAGGCTTCCTGATCGAGGGCGATAACCCCCCGGGCCCGCGGAACCAGGGTCTCTTTCACGACCGGGTAGTTGACGGTGTTGAGGTACCTCTTCGGCATAAAGATGGTCTTCACCATCGTCTTGAAGGTAACGACCATCCCTTTCGCCATCCCCTTGCCGAGGAGAGTTTGGGGCCGGGTGGTCATGCGATCACCTTGAGAACACCGGTCGCCAAGATATTGGCCAGAGAGATCGGCACCAGCCACTTCCAAGCGATGGTCTGCAGCTGATCCTCACGAAAGCGGGGAAAGGTCCAGCGGAACCAAATCATCAAGAACACCAACAGTCCCACTTTGGCGAAGAGGATCAAGGGGCCAAAGATATTGAGCTGGACCTCATTCAATCCCGGCGCCCAATAGCCACCCAGGAAGAGCGTGGCGGCAATGGCCGAGAGCGAGAACATGTTGGCGAATTCGGCCAGGAAGAAGAAGAGGAAGCGGAAGCCGGAGTACTCGGTGATGTAGCCCATCACCAGCTCCGACTCGGCGATCGGCATGTCGAAGGGAATGCGGGCCAGCTCGGCCAGCGAGGCCACGATGAAAACTGCGAAGCCGACGAATTGAACGAGGACGAAGGGCATCCCGAAGGCCCAGCCGCGTTCGGAGAACCACGCCGCCTGTGCCTCCACTATCCCGGTCAGCGACATGGTCCCGGCCATGATCACTACCCCGACCACGGCAAGGATGAGGGGCAGCTCGTAGGCAATCAGCTGGCCGGCCGCCCGCAGCCCGCCAATGAGCGAGTACTTGTTCGCCGAAGACCAGCCCGCCATCAGCACGCCGATGGTTGAGAGCGAGGAGATGGCGAGGACGTAGAAGACCCCGAGGTCGAGGTTGCGGGCCACCACGTCGGGGCCGAGCGGGATCGGAACCAGAATCGCCACCGCCGACACTAGAACCAGCACCGGGGCCCACTTGTACACCGGGCGATCGGCCTCGGCCGGAACCAGATCCTCCTTCTGGAAGAACTTGACCCCGTCGGCGATGAGCTGGGCCCACCCCCAGCGGCCCCCGGCAAAGTAGGGCCCCACCCGCGACTGCATCTTGGCCGAGAGCTTCATCTCGGCAAATCCCACCACCATCCCCACCCCGGGGATGATCAGCGCCGCCACCAATAGTTTGATGACGAGCTGCACCCAAAAATTCATAACTTGTCCTCAACGCGGTCCGAGGTGTCGGTAGAAGCAGGCGCGTGGGACTTCAAGAGAGGACGAGTTATGAAATTTGATAAGAGCTCGATCATCGGTCGACGTCTCCGAGGACGAAGTCGAGAGAGCCCATCACGGCGATGATGTCGGGGATGATCGCCCCCTCCAAGAGCCAGGGCAGGATCGAGATGTTGGAAAAGGAGGCGGAGCGAATCTTCACCCGGTAGGGCCCGAGCCCCCCCTCGGAGACGATGTAATAACCCATCTCGCCTTTGGGATTCTCGGCCCGCACATAGACCTCACCCTTGGGCACCTTGATGATCTTGGGCACCTTGGCCTGGAGCGGCCCGCTGGGAATCGTGTCGATCGCCTGCTGGATGATCCGGGCCGACTCCCTGATCTCGAGCAGGCGCATGTACCAGCGGTCCCAACAGTCGCCGTTCTTCCCGGTGGGAACGTTGAACGAGAACTTGTCGTAAGGGAGATAGTTGGAAACCTTGCGTAGATCGAAGCCCACCCCCGAAGCGCGAAGGTTGGGACCGGAGAGCCCATAGGCCGCGGCGACGTCGGGCGGGATGACGCCCACTCCCTTGGTGCGGGCGAGGATGATCTCGTTGTCCGCAACCAGATCTTCGATCTCGTCGCAGGTCTCGAAAACCTTATCCATTGCGGCTCGGGTCTCGGGGAGGAAGGTCTTGGGTAGGTCCTGGCTCACTTTGCGTGTACTCGACCCAGCTGCGTAGCTCGGCTTGACCCCGCCGATGCGGTTGAAGTTCGGATGGAAGCGGCCCCCGGTGACCGATTCGAGGAGATCGAGCACTCGCTCCCGTTCCCGCAATGCGAAGAAGAGCGGAGTGGCGGCGCCCAGTTCCAACGGATACGAGGCCATAAAGATGAAGTGGCTCGAGATGCGCGCCATCTCGGTAAGGATCAAGCGGATGTATTGAGCGCGCTCGGGGACTTCGAGCGCCATCAGCTTTTCGGCGGCGACGATGAACGGGATCTCATTGGCATAGCCGGCCACCCAATCGATGCGGTTGATCAAGGTCGTGATCTGGGCGTAGTTGCGGACCTCGGAGAGCTTTTCGTAACCGCGATGCATATACCCGATCACAGGCTGGAGGCTGTGCGTTCTCTCACCGTCTACCTGGGCCACCAGTCGCAGGACTCCATGCGTCGAGGGGTGCTGGGGCCCGATATTGAGGGTCATCTCCGGCGTCTCGAGCTCGATCGAGACCGCCGCCTCGGAGAGGTGTCGAACCAGATCCTGTTCGAGAACCATCAGGCTTCCGGGTTCTCGGTGCTGGGCTCGTCCGCTCCGGCTTCGTCGTCGCCTCGTCCAGGCATTCCTTCGACGTCGACCTTGCCGGGCCAGGGCTTGACCTCGCGAGAAAGCAAGGGGAAGGACTTGCGCAGCGGATGGCCGACGAAGCCCTCGGGCAGGTAGAGCTTGCGCAAATCCGGGTGACCCTCGAAATCGATCCCGAACATCTCTGCCGCCTCCCGTTCATGCCAATTGGCTCCGGCGTAGACGTCGACCAGGCTCGAAATCTTGGGCTCGCCCTTGCCGAGATCGGTGGAGAAGATCACCAGGTTGCCCTCATTTAGGTCTCCCACCGCCGCCATCAGCTCGTACCGCTCTTCGACCTCGGCACTGAGCTTCTCTCCCTGGGCGACATCGTTGGACCAGTCGATAGCCGAGAGCCAGGAGAAGAAGCGGAGCCCGAACTCATCGCGGGCCGCTGTCAGCGTGCTAACCCAACTGGAGGGATCGACCCTCACCTTGGCGGTTTCAAAGTTGACTTCCGCCCGCCCTCCGACCGAATTGGCGATCCTGTTGGCCAGCTCCGCCAGTGGCGATGCCTTCTCCTCCGTCGGTGCCGCCTCCTCCTGGGCCTCTGCCTCAGACTGGTTGACGGTCACGCTGATTCCACTTGGCCTTGATTTCCTCGCCCCGGATCTTCTTCTGCAACAACACAATGCCGTCCATCAAGGCCTCGGGGCGGGGCGGGCAGCCGGGCACGTAGACATCGACCGGGATCACCTGATCGACCCCCTTCGTCACCGAGTACGAGTCCCAGTAAGGGCCTCCGCAGTTGGAGCAGGACCCCATTGAGATTACGTACTTGGGCTCGGGCATCTGGTCGTAGAGGCGCCGAATGGCCGGGGCCATTTTGTCGGTGACGGTCCCTGCCACCACCATCAGATCAGCCTGACGAGGGGAAGCGGGGAGTGGGATGATCCCAAACCGCATGAAGTCGTAGCGCGGCCCTGAAGCGGCCATCAGCTCGATCGCGCAGCAGGCCAGCCCGAACTGGAAGAGCCAAAGCGAATACGAACGCGACCAGTTGAGCAGCCAGGTGACGGGCTTGGGAGTCCCGAACTTCTGCGCTACTCCCACTTCAGCACTCCCTTACGAACCGCGTAGACGAGACCGAGGAGCAGGATCACGATGAACGCCCCGATCTCTACGAGGCCGAACCAGCCGAACTGGCCCGCCTCCAGCGCCCAGGGGAAGATGAAGACCGCTTCGACGTCGAAGATGACGAACAGCAATCCGAAGATGTAATAGCGGATGTAGGTCTGGCTCCACCCGCTCCCCACCGGGTCAACCCCGCATTCATACGTCGAAGCCTTGGCGGCGCTGGGCTTGTTGGGCCGCAAAATCGAGGCGACCCCGAGCATGATCATCACCAGGAGGGCGCCGAGTCCGGCGAAGAAGCCGACGGTGAGATAGTCCTGGAAATAGGAGGTCATTGGCCTTTCAGCGAGTATAGGGAGGTGGATATTTCGCCCCGATCTGGCCTCCCTGAGCTCATCGGAGAGGTCGAACGACTCGTCGTCGTCGAAGCAAAGAGCGTCGTCTTGGTGCTCTTCGATGGCCTCGGCATCCAGTTTCTGGACGGGCGGGCTCCACTACTTTCCTCACACCAGGTTGCGACTCTGCGGGCCCCGTTTCCTTCCACCACCACCGTCAGCATGGCCACGGTGGCCACTGGCCTCACCCCCTCAGCACACGGGGTCGTCGGCCATCTCCTCTACTGGCCCGAGCTGGGACGAGTGATCAATATGCTCAAGTTCGTCGATCTCACCGGGGCTGCGGTGACCCTCGACTTCGCATCGTTGCTGCCCGCCCCCAACCTCTGGGAACGAATCCGGGCTGCGGGGTGTCATGCCGTGACAGTGCAACCCGTCGACTTCTCCACCACTCCCCTTTCGCAAGTGCTCTATCGGGGCTGTCGTTTCATAGGCGCCGGGAGCATCGACCAGTTCATCGATCGCACGGTCGAGGCGGCCTCGATTCCCCGCAGCCTGGTCTTCACCTACCTGCCTCCCGTCGATTACGCCGCCCACGTCTATGGGATCGAATCGATGGAGGTAGCCGACGCCCTCAGTTGGGTCTCGAGCGTGTGGGAAGGAATCGCCCGCCGGCTGCCGACGGAGGTCGCGCTAATGGGGACCGCCGATCACG
The DNA here is from genome assembly GCA_035253825.1 of Acidimicrobiia bacterium. Taxonomy (GTDB): domain Bacteria; phylum Actinomycetota; class Acidimicrobiia; order Spongiisociales; family ZC4RG35; genus JACCTH01. Next base: position 49,994 of record DATFBM010000005.1, read on the forward strand.
GCGTGATGGGCATTGCCGAAGACCAGAAGCTGCTCATCCGTGACGACCGGTATCGACCACTCGAATTTTGGGGCGACCCCCGGGCGGTAATGGTTCGGGGCTCGATGCGCCTGACCCGCGAATTGGCCGATCTCACCGGGGCCAAGCTGGTCGAGCCCGACGAATTTCGGCCTTGGTTTGGGGCGCAAGAACCACACCGCCATTTCGAGATGCGAACCCCGGATGCAGTTCTCTTGGCGCCGCCGGATTCGGTGATCCTTCCCCCCGGCTTCGACAAGCGGCTCCGCGGCTACCACGGGGGGCTCGAGCCCGTCGAGGTGGACATCCCGCTCTTGGCTCCTGGTTAACGTCGCCGCATGGCCCGGATCGATACCAAAACTGGCGACGACGGGACCACCGGCCTCTTCTACGGCGGGCGGGTGTCGAAGGCCGACTTCCGACCACGGGCTTTTGGGGCAGTCGATGAAGCGCAGGCGGCCCTCGGGTTGGTGCGGGCCCTGGGGGGGCTGGGAGCAGATGAAGCGACCCTGGTCACCGAGCTGGAGAGCGAGCTTTATGTGGCGATGGCCGAGCTTGCCACCGCCGCCAGCAACCGCCACAAACTGGTCGACGGCCAGACCAAGTTGACGGCCGGGATGATCAGCCGCCTCGAAAACCTGATCGGCACCTACTCCGAGCGCTTCGAGATGCCGACCGAGTTTGTCATTCCGGGTAGCCACCCGGCTTCGGCGCTGCTCGACTCGGCTCGCACCGTCGTTCGTCGGGCTGAACGAGAAGTCGTTGCGATCCCCGATTATGAGGGCGAGGCGGTCCGCTACCTCAATCGCCTATCGGATCTGCTCTGGGTGCTCGCCCGCGCCCTCGAAGGCGAGTCACTCGAGGCTCGTCAGTTCCGCCAGTCGCTGGACTAGGTCCATGGAAACGGCCATGGCGGTGGTGGCGGCGGCGATCGCCACCGGCTTCGCTCTCGATCTCGCCCGGGACTTCTTCCGTAAGCCCCGCCCCCACACCGCCGCCTATGCGGCCGGCATCGGGATGTTTGCTCTCGCCACCTGGGCCCTGGCCTCGGGGCTGGCGTTCGGGTGGGAGGGATGGTCCTATCGAACGTTCTTCCTTTTGGGGGCCATCCTCAACATCCCCATCCTGGCCGTGGGATCGTTTTTCCTCGTCGTCGGCCGCAAAGCCGGAAACCTGGCGTTGCTGATCTCGGGGGCGATCGGCGCCATTTCCACCACGCTGACCACCACCGTTCCCTTCGCCCGCCCGCTCCCCGAAGGCGGCATCCCCCACGACATTTTCCCGCCGATCTCGGAGGGCTTTGGCCCCCGTTTGCTGGCCGCCATCGCCGGCGGCCTGGCGGCTAGCGCCCTCATCGTCTTGGGACTGGTAAGCCTGATCCGCTTCTGGAAGAAGAATCGACGGCTGGTGTGGGGCAACGCCCTCATCATCGCCGGAACGCTGGCAGCCACCTGGGGTGGAAGTGGCCTCGCGATCGGCGAAGGCGCCGCCTTCGCCATCTCGCTTCTTCTCGCCGCCTCCCTGATCTGGGCCGGTTACCGGACCGCCGCCGGAGCCCGTTCGAAGAACGACCCAGGGCTGATGTCGTCGCACAGCAATGGTTCTGACCCGCAAACGACGGAGATCAACGGCTGATCGCCAGGATCACCATCCCGGAGGCGATAAAGAGCACCGCCGCTGCCCGGATCCGACCCACCCGCTCCCCCAGAAAAAGCCACCCTCCCAAGGCGGCGAAGACGACTGCCGTCTCCCGACCAGCCGCCACCAGGCTCAACGGGGCGAGCCTCGACGCAAAGAGCAAAAGGCCGTAAGAGCCCACCCCGGCGGTACCGGCGAAGAGATGCCGCCCCCACTCGCGGCTCATCGTTTCGGCCACCTGTTGTCGGCCCCTCGTCGCCAGCACCACGGGGACGAGAAGGATGGCGGTGGCGCAGTAGAGGGTGCCGGTGTAGGCGATGACGTCATCTGTCAAGGCCACCCCGTTGCCGTCGATGGTGATGTAGGTGGCGATGAGAACCCCGGTCAAAAGCGACCAGCCGAGTCCTCGATGCGAGCGAGCTGCCATACCCATCGCCACCACGCCCCCACAGATCAACGCCAAAGCCAACCAGCCTCCGCCTGCGATCGGTTCGCTCAATCCCGCCAGGGCGCTGAAGGCGATCAGTACGGGTGCGCTGCCACGGGCGATCGGATAAACGAAGGACAAGTCGGCGTGGTTGTAGGCGGTGGCCAGGGCATATAGATAGGCGACCTGAACCACGGCCGAACCGGCGAGGAATCCAGCTACTTCGGTCGGGATCCCTCTGGCGATGACGAATGGGAGCGAGACCAGCGCGGCCAATACCACCTGCGAGGTCGCCGCCACCAGGCGATCGCTGCTCGATTTCACGACCAGGTTCCAAGCGGCGTGGAGCAGGGCCGCCACCAAAACAGCCGTCACCGCGGGCAAGGGCATTTGTCAGATTCCCGGAGACCCGAAAAGCTTTCGACCCCGGAGGAGATCCGCCGGGGTATCGACCGAGAACCAGGATCTCCCGTCCTCATCCCAGCTCCCCCACTCCGACGCGTCGACCTCGGTGACCAGGACCCGGTCGAGCATCGATTGCAACGACCCCCCTTGGGCGGTTTCAGTGGCGGCGATCGAGGCTAAGGACGGCGAGTAGAGGGCGCAGGTCACCTGACGAACTCCATCGGCGATGGGCACCGCCGTCCCCCCAATCTGACCTAGGGCTGCCAAGGTCGAGGGCTGGGCCCATGGCTGATCGACCGCCAGTAGCAAGACCTCTTCTCCCTCCCGCAGCGCTGCCGCCAAACCCGCCAGGGGGCCACGTACCCCGGGAAGGTCTTCGATCCCTCGCCGGCCCTCCCAACCGGAGACTCGCCCCGCTACCAGCACCCGTGGGCAAACGGCTTCCAAGGCGTCCACCACCCAGGCAATGAGTGGGCGACCCTCCAAGAGAACGAGGGCCTTGTCCCTACCCATCCTGGTGCCGGCCCCGCCGGCCACAACCACACCGAGCACGGAGTCATTCAACCCTGTCAGCCCTAGCCTTGAGCCTGATGACTCTCGACCGCCTGGGGCGGCCGCTCCATGACCTTCGGATATCGGTCACCGACCGGTGCAATTTCCGCTGCACCTATTGCATGCCGAAGGAGATCTTCGGACGCGACTTCGAATTCATGCCTCGACAGGATTTGCTCTCCTTCGAGGAGATCGAAAGGGTCGCCTCGGCCTTCGTTCGGGCAGGAGTGCGCAAGCTACGCCTTACCGGTGGGGAGCCGCTTCTTCGAAAAGGCATCGAAGATTTGATCGGGTTGCTGCGCCGGATCGAGGGAGTCGACGACCTCACGCTCACCACCAACGGCTCTCTGCTCGCCCGGAAGGCCGAAGCCCTCAAGGCGGCCGGGCTCGATCGGGTCAGCGTTTCGCTCGACTCGATGGATGACACCGTTTTCATGGCGATGAACGACGTGGGCTTCCCGGTCCAGAACGTGCTCGACGGCATCGAGGCTGCCGCCGCGGCGGGACTCACCCCGGTCAAAGTGAACATGGTGGTGAAGCGAGGGGTTAATGAGACGTCGGTGGTGGATATGGCCCACCATTTCCGGGGGACCGGGCACATCGTTCGCTTCATTGAGTACATGGACGTGGGCTCGACCAATGGTTGGCGCCTCGATGATGTGGTCAGCGGCAAGGAAGTTGTGGAGACCATCAACCGAACATTCCCATTAGAGCCGATCGACGCCAACTACCTCGGGGAGGTTGCCCAAAGGTATCGCTACCTCGACGGTCAAGGCGAGATCGGAGTGATTACTTCGGTCACCCAGCCTTTTTGCGGTGACTGCTCCCGGGCTCGCATCTCAGCCGAGGGAAAGCTCTACACCTGCCTTTTTGCCACCCACGGGACCGACTTCCGAGAATTGCTCCGCAACGGGGCGACCGAGGCCGAACTCGATGCCGCCATCGTTTCGGTCTGGTCGGTACGAGACGATCGATACTCCGAGATCCGCACCAGCCAGACCGTGGAGATCGGTCGCAAGGTCGAGATGAGCTACATCGGCGGATAGTCCCCCCTCCCCGGCTTACGCCGGTACTCCCCCCTTGGGGGGGAGAAACAGGGCCGCGGTAAGGCGCTCGACGAGCTGGTCGATCTCGGTGTCGGTGATGATGAGGGGCGGACCGAGGAGGATGGCCCCGATCGCGGCCGGATACACGAGCAGGCCCTGAGCCCGGGCCGCCGCCACCACGGCCTTGGGGTCGGCATCAAGCTCGACTCCGACCAAGAGCCCCTTCCCCCGAATGTCGATCACACGATCGCCCACTGATTCCTCGAGTCGGGCACGGAGGAGAGCTCCCTGGCGAGCGGCCGCCTCCACCAGGCCTTCGCCGTCGATGATCTCGAGGACCGCCTTGCCCACCGCCGCTCCCGCCGGATGATGCGAGTAGGTGAAGCCATGAACAAAGTTCTCTCCGATCGCCTCGTAGACCCGACCCGAGGCGATCGCCAGGCCCAGCGGCCAGTAGCCCGAAGAAGCGCCTTTGCCGCAAATCATCAAGTCCGGTTCGACATCCCAATGCTCGATTCCGAACCAGCGGCCCGTGCGCCCAAACCCGGTCATCACCTCGTCCACCACCAAGAGGACCTCACGCCGACGGCAGAGCTCGGCCACCGCCGGCCAATAACCCGGGGGTGGGACCTCTGCCGCCCGTGTGGCACCGCTGATGGGCTCGGCCACGAAGGCGGCCACGTCGCCTCGGTCCAACTCTTCTTCCAAGCGCCCAACGTCAAGGGGAACGTGGCGGAAGCGTCCCAGCCAGCTTTCATAGGGGGCCCGCAGCTGGGGTCGCCCGGAGACGTCAAGAGCGCCGAGGGTGTTGCCGTGGTAGCTCGCCTCCAGGCCCACGATGACATAACGCTCCGGCCTTCCCTGTGCCGCCTGATAGGCCCGCGCCATCTTGAGCACCGTCTCGGTCGCCTCCGACCCGCCCGAAACCGGATAGACCCTGGCGTCGGCGATAGGAACGATCTCGGCCACGGATCGGCAGTAATCCTCGGTGATCGGAGAGGTGAAGGCGCTGGCGTGGACGTAATCGAGTTGCTCGAGTTGGGCGGCCAGGGCCGCGATCACCTCATGGCGCCCGTGGCCGATGCCGGTCACCACCGCCCCACCCGAGGCATCGAGATAGCGCCTCCCCAGTGCGTCCGTGATCCAGCACCCGGAGGCCGATACCGCCATCAATGGCTCTGACGCCCGCCCGAAGACGGCACTCATGGACGCGGCGCCAACCAGGCCCCGAGCCCGAGCGGGATGCCCGCGGCCAGGACCAGCCACCGAAGGAAGGGGACCAAGAAGACCAGAGCGAGCACGATCATTCCCAGCACGAAACCTCCGGGGAGGCTGGCTTTCATCCGAACCTGCTGGCCGAGGGCAGCCGCCACCGGAACCACACCCGCCAGGGAAGCGATGAGAACGAGGCCGGCCAGCCCGATGGCAAACGGTAGAAAAACCACCGCTAAAGGAACACCAGCCGAGGCGGGGGTGAACGACAACAACAACCCCAACACCCCCAGCACCAGTAGAGGGGAAATGGCGGCACCGAATCCGGTCAGCCAGGTCGGCACCAGCCGTCGCGCCGCCTGGGCGGCGCGCTCCAATCGCTCGGGCCAGAAGCGAATGGCGAGCAAACCTCCCGCCAGCAGGAACAACCAGAGGATGCTCAGCGTCAGGGCCTGAAGCGCTCGCACCCGGATATTGGGCGCCAGCGGGAAGCGATGAATCACTTCGCCGGGGTCGGCCGCCTCCACGACTGCCTCGCGTCGGGAGCGGTATCCGATCTCGCCCGTCACCTCCGTGGTCGGTCCTATGAGAAGACTCCCCACAGTTATCTCGACTGAGCCCTCTACCTTGGCCCCGAGCGTCAGATTGGCGTAGCTGCCCCGAATGTCGCGACCCACTGATCCCCGAAGAATCCCTGAACGACCAAAAACCGTGAGATCGCGTCCAACGGTGCCCGAACCGTCCAGCTGAATCGTCCATGCGGCCGCAAAGACGTCGTCGGCCACCGACCCGCCGATCGTGAGGAGGCGCGAGGCCGCTCGCACCGAGCCCCCGACCTCGCCGTTGATCGTGATCCGGGTTGAAATCGCCGTGACATCACCAGTGACCACGCCGTTGATGACCACTTCCTCGAAGGCAGAGGCCACCAGGTCGCCTTCGATGCGACCGTCCACCTGGATCCGGTTGCCGGCCGCCATCAGATCCTCTTCCACCACCTCCCCTTCTCTCACCAAGACGAAGTCAGACTGCGTCACCTCGGCGGCGGCTTTGAGGGGAACCCAGACCAAACCCAGAGCTACGAGCACCACCCACAGGCTCCGACCCGAAGTCAAAGCGGCAAGGAAATTGCGGTCAAACGGAGGAGGGGAATCGGGAACAGCCCGAGAACCAGGGTGACGGCGATCGCCGCCACGAGGACGACTCGCAATGGTCTCGACACCAAAAGGGCCTCGGTGCCCTCGGGTTCCTGCATGTACATGGCGACGATCACCCTGAGGTAGATGAAGAACGACACCACCGATGCCACCATCGCCACCACCACCAGCCATCCGAACCCGGCTCGGAAGGCATCCTGGAAGACACCGAACTTGGCAATGAACCCGGACGTCAAGGGGATGCCAGCCATGCCAAGGAGAAGAATCGTGAGCGCCCGGGCGAGGAGCGGCTGCCGGCGGGCAAGACCGGCATAGGAGGAGAGCGGCGAACCCGCCGATGCCGCCCCACTCACCGCGGCTACCACGGCGTAGGCGCCCACCAGTTGAATCGCATAGACAGCGAGATAGAACCAGATCGAGCCCACACCGCTACTTCCGGCTACGACTCCGGTGAGGATGAACCCGGCATGGGCCACTCCGGAATAGGCGAGAAGGCGCCGAAGGTCGGACTGAACGACGGCGAGGAAAGACCCGAGCAGCATCGACAGGACCGCCAGGCCGGCGACCACGGTCCCCCAGGTGCCGACGTAGCTTTCGAACCCGGTCACCAGCACGCGGGCCAGGGCGGCAAAGCCCCCCACTTTGGCCAGGGCAGCCATGAATCCCACCGTCCCGGCGGGAGCTCCTTGATAAACGTCGGGTGCCCAGGCGTGGAAAGGGGCCGCCGTCACCTTGAAAGCCAGCCCCACTACCACCAGCCCGAGCCCGATCAAAAGCACTGCCGGACGGAGGATGATCTCACGATCGAGCAGGGTGCGGTGCTCCAGAAGGTCGAGGGAGCCGGTTCCGGCGAAGACCAACGCCACCCCGTACACGAATATGGCGGACGCGAACGATCCGAGCAGGAAGTACTTGATCGCGGCCTCTTCCGACCGCGCTTCCTGGCGAGAGAACCCGGCCAGGACGTAGAGGCTGATCGAGCCGATCTCGAGGCCGAGAAACATCATCACCATCTGTGTGGTCGAGGCGAGAAGAATGAACCCCGAAGTGGAGAGCAGCAGCAACGCCAGTCCCTCGGCGGCGCGCCTTCCCAGGCTTTCGAAAAACCGAGCCCCTGCCCCCACTCCCAGCGCGGCGACGGCGATGAGCAAGAGGCCAGCGAAGATCGCGTAACGATCGACCACCACCATCCCCCCAAACGGCAGCGGACTTCCTGCGACTTCCCCCGCTTCACGGCGGGACAACCACCAACCCTGTGCCCCGGTACCTAGGGCCGCCAATCCGAGGATGACCACGGCCAGGAGGTTGAGCCGACTCGGCAGTGGCTTCCACTGAACGTCGACCAGCAGAACCGCCGCAGCCCCCAAGCCCAAGATCAACAAGGGGAGGATGGCGAGCCAGTTGATCTCGGGGGGAGCGATCACTCACCCTCTCCAATCAATAGCACTTGGCTCAGCCGGCCGGGGGCTGGGGCCACGTAATCGGTGGTGGCCTCGATGCGATCGAGCACCGCCTCCGCCGAGGGCTGGACCCGGTCCAACAAGACCTTTGGGTAAAGACCGATGATCAGCATCAGGAGGACCAAAGGAGCCAGCAGCATCTTCTCGCGAAGATTGAGGTCGAGCAGCTTTTGATTCTCGGGCTTTTCGGGAACGCCGGTGAAAGCTCGTTCGTAAGCCCACAGCAGGTAGATAGCGGCCAGCACCACTCCCGCCGCGGCGATGATGGCGTGGACGGGAAGGCTGGGGAAGGAGCCGATCAGGACCATGAACTCACCGATGAATCCGTTGAGGCCGGGAAGCCCGATCGAGGCGAAGATGGTGAATAGGAACACCGCCCCATAGGCGGGCATCACCTTTTGCAGCCCTCCGAAATCGGCAATCTGCTTGGTGTGACGGCGGTCATAGATCATCCCCACGAGGAGGAACAAGGCACCCGTGGTGATGCCGTGGTTGACGTTCTGCACCACGCCGCCTGCCAGCCCGCCTGATGTAAGCGCGAAGGTGCCAAGAACGATGAATCCCAAATGGGACACCGACGAGTAAGCGACCAGCTTTTTCAGGTCGGGCTGCACGATGGCGACGATTGCTCCGTAGATGATGCCGATCACCGCCAGCGCCGCCATGATCGGAACAAAGTCAACCGACGCCTGGGGAAACAAGCCGAGGTTGAAACGAACTAGTCCGTAGGTTCCAAGCTTCAAGAGGACCGCCGCCAGCAGCACCGAACCGGCGGTGGGGGCTTCGACATGGGCATCGGGGAGCCAGGTATGGAGCGGAAACATCGGCACCTTGATGGCGAAGGCGAGGGCGAAGGCGGCAAACAGCCATCGACTGGTCGATTGATTCATGGAGAGATCGAGCAGATCGGTGTATGAGAAGGAGGGTGTACCGGTCTCGCGACCGGTCAATACCGCCAGAGCGATGATGGCCGCCATCATCAAGGCCGAACCGAAGGCGGTGTAAAGAAAGAACTTCACGGCCGCATAGATCCGGCGTTCGCCACCCCAAATGCCGATGATGAAGTACATCGGGATCAAGATCGCCTCGAAGAACACGAAGAAGAGCAAAAGATCGAGGGCCAGAAACACACCGATCAGACCTGCCTCGAGGAGCAGGGTGTACATCACGAATTCCTTCAGCCGGTGGGTGATGGCCACCGACGCCGCCAGGGAGATTGGAACCAAGAGAGCAGTCAGGATCACGAGGGGTAGAGAGATGCCGTCGACCCCGAGGTACCAGGAGAAACCCCAAGGGGCGTAGAGCATCGTTCGTTCGACCAATTGGAAGCCGGGCTCGCCGGCGGTGAACTCGATAAAGAGGTATCCCGCGAGGGCGAGGGGGGCCATGGAAACCGTCACCCCGATCGGCAGAAAGAGCTCCGCTCGTCGACGCGGGATCAAGGCCACGATCAACGCTGCCACCGCCGGCATGACAATCAATGCGGTCAGCATTTCACGCTCCTCGCAAGACCAGCCAAGCAAGGACAGCCACCGTCCCGGCTGCAAATAGGACCCCGTAGCTGCGAACCAGTCCCGGTTGCATGGCCCTCGCCCTGCTCGCCACCGTCCGCACCAACCGGCCCGCCCCGTTCACCGCTCCATCTATCACCGGCAGGTCGAATGAGAAGGCCGCTTCCTCGGCCAGCCGCAACCCCGGCTTCACCACGGTGGCGCCGTAGATGTCGTCTACCCGATACCCATTTCGCCACAGACTCCAAAGCGGCCCGAAGGCCTCCTCAAACCGGCGCCACAGGTCGGCCGGACGGTTGTAGGCGAAGAATGCCGCCGCCGCTCCGGCGAGACCGGCTGCGACCGACAAACCGGCAAGGATGGCGAACATCAGCCACCCCTCAGGCGGATGGGCCAGGTTCACGCCTTCGAAGGAAGGCTCCAGAAAGTGCTCGAGGGCAGTGCGAAACGGGGTGTTGATGAAGCCCCCAATCACCGACAGCACCGCCAGCACCACTAGAGGGAACGTCATCACCCGCGGCGATTCGTGAGGATGAACCTCGAGCTCCCAGCGCGGCTCACCCATGAAGACCAGGACGAATTGCCGGGTCATGTAAAAGGCCGTGAGCAGGGCCGTCACCAGGCCAACAATCCACAGGACCGAAAACCAGCCCCCACGAGCGAAGGCGACCCCGAGGATTTCGTCTTTCGACCAGAACCCGGCTAGCGGGGGTATGCCGGCGATGGCGATGGTGCCGATGGCCATCGTCGTCGCAGTCACCGGCATTCGCTTCCGCAAGCCTCCCATCCTGTCCATGTTTTGTTCGTCCGCCATGGCATGTATCACTGAGCCCGCCCCGAGGAACAGAAGCGCCTTGAAGAAAGCGTGGGTCATCAGATGGAAGAGCCCCGCTATGTGCCCGGCTGCGCCGACCGCCAGAAACATGTATCCGAGTTGCGAGATGGTCGAATAGGCCAACACCCGCTTGATGTCCTTTTGGGCAAGGGCAATGGTCGCTGCCCAGAGGGCGGTGGCCGCCCCGACCGTGGCTACGACTGGTCCGGCAACAGGTGAGAGCTCGAAGATGGGGGCCGACCGGGCGATCACATAGACGCCGGCGGTCACCATGGTGGCGGCGTGGATCAGAGCCGAGACCGGGGTCGGGCCCTCCATCGCATCGGGAAGCCAGACATAGAGAGGGATTTGGGCTGATTTGCCGGCCGCCCCAATCAGAATCAATAGGCCGATGGCGGTCGCCATCCCGGAGCTGAGCACATCCGCTGCCCGCTCGAAGATCCCCTCGAAAGACAACGTATGGAAAGCCCCAAAGATCAACATGAGCGCGATCAGGAACCCCAGGTCACCGATGCGGTTGACGATGAACGCCTTCTTGCCGGCGGCGGCCGCCACGGGTTTGGTGAACCAAAAGGAGACCAAGAGATAAGAACAGAGACCAACCAGCTCCCAGCCCATGAAGAGCATCGCAAAGTTCCCCGCCAGGACCAAGGTCAGCATCGAGGCGACGAAAAGGTTCAGATAGACGAAGAAACGGCTGAACCGCTCGTCGCCATGCATGTAGCCGATCGCGTAGAGGTGAATCAACGCCCCCACCCCGGTGATGATCAACGTCATCAGTACCGAGAGGGGGTCCCAGGTGATGACGAGCTCGGCCCCGATTGCCGGCATCCACTCCCAGATCTTGACAATGGTGGCTTGGCCATCGCCCGAGAAGAAGGGACGTCCTGCTCCCAGTCCTAACGCGAACGACCCTGCCACCGCCAAAGTGGCCAGGTAACCGGCTCTCGGCTCACCAATCCGTCGGCCAAAAAAGTGAAGGAAAGTGGCCGATGCCAGCGGCAATGCAATGACTAGCCAGAGGAGTGACGTCAAGCCGTCAACCCGCCATCTCTGAGAGTTCGTCTACCGATGCCGATTGCCGGCGCCGGAAGATTGCAACGATGATTGCCAATCCCACAACGACTTCTGCCGCGGCGACCACCAGCACGAAGAAAACCGCCATCTGGCCATCGAGGCTTCCCAGCGCCCGGCCGGCGGCGACGAAGGTGAGATTGACTGCGTTCAGCATTAACTCGATGCACATGAACATGACGAGGGCATTACGACGAATAAGGATTCCCAGCGCTCCGATCGCAAAAAGCAACGCCGCCAGGGTCATGTACCACCCGGGGGTGACGACGAGGCTCACGAACCCGGTCCCGTTTCTCCCCCCGGGGGAACCCGGCTGAGGATCGGCTTCCGGGTCGAAGCGAGAGCGATAGCGCCGGCTGCGGCGATCGTCAGCAACAAAGCCGTTGCCTCGAAGGCCAAAACCCAATCGGTGAACATGGGCTCCGCCAACGCTTGGACCGTCCCGTTGGTTTGCGCGGCACCCGCCGGAGTAACCACAAGCGGAACCCACGAGAACCGGCCTCGAGCGACGAGGGCAATTCCGAGTCCGGCGGCGATCAGCCCGACCGCTAACGCCAATCGCCGCTGGTGGGGGATCGTTTCGGCGGTGTTCTCTTCCTTGTCGACCCCGATCAACATGATCACGAAGAGGAAGAGCGTCATCACCGCCCCGGCATAAACGATCACCTGCACTGCCGCCACGAAATGAGCGAGCTGCAGCACGTAGAGAACTGCTATGGCGAAGAGGGTGGCGAGGAGTCCCATTGCCGAATAGACCGGGTTACGGGCTCTGATCACTGTGACCCCGCCCGTCAGGGAGGCCCCCGCCATCAGAGCGAACACGATCAACTCAACCATGGAGCGAAGCCGCCACGCCTCAAGCGTCCCGTTCGTCCTGCGTGGGCTCTGGGGCCCAAGAGGCTGGTCCAGGTGTCCCCTGCCAGGCCTGCACGCCCTCGTAGGCGGCCACCCCGCTGGGTGCCGTTGCCCGCAACCACCCATCGGCGGTGTTTAGTTCGGCCGGCTGGGCGAGCGGATCCTCGGGGAACATGTGTGGCACCGAGCCGTCCGGTCTCATCAGCAGCTCCTGGCGGGTGTAGATGGCGTCCCGACGGTTAGAAGTCGACATCTCGAAGAGATGCGTCATGGTTATCGCCTCTGTGGGGCACGCCTCCACGCAGAGCCCGCAAAAGATGCAGCGCAGCATGTTGATCTCGTAGACGTAGCCGTACCGCTCCCCCGGACTGACCGGCTGGTCGGGGGGGTTGTCCCGACCCCGGACATAGATGCAGCGAGCCGGGCAGGCTCCGGCGCACAGCTCGCACCCGATGCATTTCTCCATTCCGTCCGGATAACGATTGAGAACGTGGCGGCCATGGAAACGTTGCGGCTTCTGACGGAACTCCTGCGGGTACTTGGTAGTGACGAGACCATCGCCCAATACCGTGTCGACCATCACCTTCCCGGTTACCCGCAATCCTCTGAGAAAGGCTCCGAGTCCTGACATCAGGCGCTCCAGGGAAGCCCGAATTGGCGAACAGAGATTGCCACGGTCGAAAGGATCAGCCAGACCAGGGCCGCGGGGATCAAGCGTTTCCACCCAATTTGCATCAACTGGTCGTATCGAAGACGGGGCATAGTTGCCCTGATCCAGAAGAAAGCGAAAATCACTGCGTAGGTTTTGATCAGGAGCCAGATGGTGGGGAGGACCGCCGAGATCCATGCCGGGACCTGGCCATCGAATGTGGGTCCATTCCAACCACCGAGAAAAAGCGTGGCGCAGATGGCCGACATCGAGAAGATATTGATGTACTCAGCGAGTTGGTACATGGCAAAGCGCATACCCGAATACTCGGTATGAAACCCACCGACCAGTTCCTGCTCCGCCTCAACTAGATCGAAAGGGGCACGATTGGTCTCGGCGATGATGGCCAGAAAAAAGATGACGAACGCCACCACCTGCGGAAACAGGTTCCAACGTGGAATGAAGCCCAGGTAGGTGCCCGCTTGACTCTCAACGATCCCGGCGAGGGAAAGAGTGCCGCCAGCTCGCGTGGAAGAGAACATCACCACCGAGACAATGGAGAGGCCGATGGCCGCCTCATAAGAGATGGCCTGGGCGGTCGCCCTAACCGCGCCCAGCAGTGGGTACTTCGAACCCGAGGACCAACCCGCCAGCACCACGGCGTACACCGCCAGCGAGGACATGGCGAGAATGAACAGCACGCCCACGTTGAGGTCGGCGCCCTGGAGGAGAACTTCACGATCGCCGATGGTGAATGGTCTTCCGAAGGGCACCACCATGAAAAGGAGAAGGGCGGGGATGACGGCGAGAAAAGGGGCGAGGACGAACATCCCGTACTGGACCTTGCTCGGGTTGATCTGCTCCTTGAAGAAAAGCTTGAGACCATCGGCGACGGTCTGCAGGAGGCCGAAGGGGCCGGCCCGATCGGGACCGATCCGATTTTGCATATCGGCGATGGTCTTCCGCTCGAGCCACACGTTGAAGATGGTGGTGACGAGGAGGAGAACGAAAACCGCCAGCACCCGCCCGACGACTATCAGGATGTCGAGGCCGTCCATTCCCGGCTGAGAATAGGGAGCGCCGTTTGGACCCAACAAACCCGGTCTAAGTTGAGTTGATGGAGGACGTGCGGCGATCTCCAGAGGCCAAAGCCTTGCTGGCCTCTGTGGTCCTCGACCCGGTCTATCGCAAATGGCGAGGCGCCCATTGGGTGATCGCCGACTTGGCCGACATCGGTCATCCGCCGAGGGCCAAGGAAGTCCGGCCCTTGGTTGATCTAGTCGTCGATCGCTGGCTGGGGCCGCAGTTCTTTCGGGAGACCGGTGCCGGCCGGGTTCCCTTCATCGCCGGTCGTTATCGCCGGTGTGGCTCCATTCAGGGAAACGCCCTCCGGTCGATGGTCCAGTTGGGGTGGGCCGACGACCGAGCCCATCAGCTGGCCGAAAGGTTGATGCACTGGCAGTGGCCCGACGGTGGCTGGAATTGCGATCGCACTCGTTCGGCGGACACTTCCTCGTTCATGGAAACCTTGATGCCGATGCGGGGCCTGGCTGCTTACGCGGCCTGGTCGGGAGACAAGAGCGCAGCCGAGGCTGCCCGTGAGGCGGCCGAGGTATTTCTTTCCCGACGTCTCTTTCTGCGGCGACGGGATGGGAAGCCGATGAGCTCGGATTTCATGCGACTGCACTATCCCCTCTACTGGCACTATGACTTCCTGGGCGGTCTGGTGGGGATGAACGAATTGGGATTGCTCTCCGACCCGAGGTGCGAACCGGCCCTCGAGTTGCTGGAGGCGAAACGGCTCCCGGACGGCGGGTGGCCGGCCGAGGCGAAGTGGTACAAGCTGTCGGAAGGCCCCGGGCCCGGGATCTCGGCGGTCGACTGGGGCGGGGTAAGCCAGAAAGCCCCCAATCGCTGGGTAACCCAAGATGCAATGTCGGTTTTGGGTGCAACCGTTTAGAGATCCTCGGGGTTCATTTCAGAAAACACATGGCATTTCTCTGCTGAAGGGGGCGTTTTCCTCCCATGACTGATCTCCGAACCGGGTCACCTCGATTTCTCTCCACCGCCGAAGGGACCTCCGCTCACGCCTTCACCATCCGCGACTGGTTGATGTTTCTGGGGGTTGGCCTGATCTGGGGATCGTCTTTTTTCTTCATCGCCGTCGGCCTTCGTAGCCTGGCGCCAGAGGTCATCACACCCATGCGCCTGGCGTTCGGATTCCTCGTCCTCAGCCTCTTCCCCGCCGCCCGACGCAAGGTCGACCGTTCCGATTGGCCTCGGATCGCCGTGCTGGGCGTCATCTGGATGGCAATCCCGCTCTCGATGTTTCCGTTTGCCGAAGAGCGGGTTTCGTCGGCCTTGACCGGGATGCTGAACGGAGCCAACCCGATTTTCACCGCCGCGGTGGCCTGGGCGCTGCTGAAACGGCCCCCTGGGGCCAATCAGCGATGGGGCTTGGTGCTCGGATTTCTCGGCACGGCTTTGATCGCCCTTCCTTCCTTAGATGAAGGCCGCTCAGAGGCTTTGGGGGTCGTGCTCATACTCATCGCACTGACGTGCTACGGGTTTGCATTGAACCTGGCGGTGCCCCTGCAGCAGAAGTACGGGGCATTGCCGATCTTCTGGCGAGCGCAGATGGTGGGGATGGCATTGACCTTCCCGCTGGGTGTGACAGGCCTTGACAACTCCCGGTTCGAGCTGGTGCCGGTGCTAGCCATCCTCGCCCTCGGCGTGTTCGGCACCGCTCTGGCCTACCTCCTCATGGGCGGTCTAGCCGGGCGGGTCGGCGCCACCCGCGCTTCGATCTCCACGTATCTGATCCCGGTCGTCGCCATCCTTCTCGGGGTCATCGTCTTATCCGAGCGAGTGCACCCATTGAGCCTGGCCGGCTCCGCACTGGTACTGCTCGGAGCTTGGCTCGGCAGCCGCCGCGGTCGCTAGTCGCCCATTCTGTGGGCTGATAGGGCCGTACAGCGGCCCTATCCACCCTGGGTCGCGGATTGTTGCGACTTGGTGACGGTGACCAGTGGGTCCGAGCCCAGGGAGGGGACACCGGGTTGGTTGAAGGGGACGTAGACCACGCCGTGACTCAGTCTCGGGTCGACGCGGACGGTAAGGCGGGCCGAGCCCTGGGAGGTCTTGATATCGGCCTGGTCGCCGTCGTTCAGCCCAAGACGGCGGGCGTCTTCAAAGTTGAGATAGACGGCGGCGCCGGGTGCGAGGTGCTCAAGGGAGGGACCGTGGCGCATCAACACCCCGTCGTCGAACATGGTCCGGGCGTAATGAAGCACGAGTTCGCCGGAGAAGGACTTGCCGGGGGTGTCGGCGGGCAAATAGACCAGAGGCTGGGTGGCCTCGGGCAGCGGCACCACCACTCCGTCCTTCTGGGAATCGAGCAGATCCCACGTGATTCCGACGTAGGCAGGAGCTTCGGAAGCGATCTCTTTGGCGATTGCTTCTGCCGAAACCAAGTTGATCGAGCGACCCATCCGATCGGACAAATCGTCGAGAATCGACCAGTCGGGCCGACTCTGGCCCGGTCCGGGCACGACTCGATTGACCTTCTGCACCCGCCCCTCGAGGTTGGTAACCGTGCCCTCCTTCTCGGCAAACCCCTCAACCGGCAGCACCACATCGGCCAGTCGGGACGAATCGGTTAGAAACTGATCGAACGCCACCACAAACCGAGCCTTCTCGAGCGCCTGCCGGGCCAGCTCCCCATTCGGGAAATCGCGCACCGGATCGGCGCCCACCAATAGGCATCCGAGGATCGCCCCCTCGGCCATGCCCTCGAGAATTTGAGCGGCGTTCTTGCCGGGGCTGGGGGCCTGAACACGTCCCGGCACCAGAGTCGGCGCCATTCCCATGTCGAGCGCCCCGTAGACGTTGCTCCGGCGGGCCAACGGGAGGATCTTCCCGCCCAGGCTGCGGACATGAGCTGCCACCGCCTCAGACAACCGGCCATCCTCGCCATAACCGGTCCTCCCCAACAGTGCCACCAGCGGGCCCTCGGACAGGATGGAAGCCACCTCACCCTCTTCGCTCTGAAGCCTGGTGAGCAGCGCCGCCCCCGAGCCCGGACGATATGTGAGCTTATGGGTGGCACGATCGTCGAGACCATTGCGCCACGGATGGACGAGAACGAGACGTGCGCCCCTCTCCTGGACCGCATGGCGGACCCGAAGGTAAAGGGTGGGGTGCTCCTCTTTGAGATCGGGAGCCCAGACGAGGATCGTCTTGGCGGTGTCGAGGTCCGCGATCAGGGCTCGATCGGCGGTGGCGGCCAGGAAATGGGGGTCGAGGCCGTCGTCGAGCTGACAATCGATATTGGTGGTGGACAGGACCTCGCGAGCGAACTTGGCGAGGGCGTAGGCATCCTCATTGGTCCCCCGAGCCCCACCCAGCACCGCCAGGGCCTTCCCGGCTTCACGAATCTCGGTCAGGCGGCTCGCCACCAGTTCCAGCGCCTCGGTCCAGGACGCTTCCGAGAATGAGCCGTCTTCCTGACGGATCATCGGTGCGGTCAGGCGATCAGGTGATCCGATGAACTCGAAGCCAAAGCGGCACTTGTCCGACAGCCAGCTCCAGTTAGTTGCCTCGGCATCGACTCCGAGAAAGCGCACGACCTCGTTTTGACTCGCCTGAACGGTGATGCGGTCACCGGTCGTGCAATGGGGGCAGGTCGATTCGATCGACACCAGATCCCAGGGGCGAGCTCGGAACCGGTAGGCCTTGGAAGTGAGTGCCCCGACCGGGCAAATTTGAACCGTGTTACCGGAGAAATAAGAAGCGAACGCTTGGTCGGGGAAGGTGTTGATCTGGGTGAAGTTGCCGCGGTCGAGAAACTCGATCAGCGGATCGCCGGAGACCTCGTCGGAAAAGCGAGTGCAGCGAGCGCAAAGGATGCATCGCTCTCGATCGAGATAGACGAGATCCGAGATCTTGATCGGCTTCTCGAAATGACGCTTCTCCTCCACGAAGCGAGACTCCCCCGGTCCATAGGCGATGGTGTGGTCCTGGAGCGGGCACTCGCCACCACGATCGCAAACCGGACAGTCGAGCGGATGATTGATAAGCAGAAACTCGAGGACCCCCTCCTGAGCTTTCTTGGCGACATCGGACTTGGTGTCGATCACCATCCCGTCGGCCACCGGGTTGGTGCAAGCAGTGATGAGAACCCTCCCTTTGGGGGTCTCCATCTCCACCAGACACATGCGACACATCCCCACCGGTCGCATCCGGGAGTGCCAGCAGAACCGGGGAATGTAGGTGCCGTGATCCTGGGCGGCCTTGATCAGCATTTGCCCCTTGGGGGCCTCGAAGTCCTGGCCGTCGACGGTGACAATCACCATCTCCGAGCCGATCGAGACCTTGATCCCTTCGCGGGTGAGATCGGTCATGCGGCGGGCACCTTATAAACGCTGACATGTCGCGGACTCTGGGCCGTGAACGGCTCCCCCTCCCAGCCGCTCCAGCGCGCTTCGAGCTCGAGCCCGGCCAATCGCCCCATCAGGTCGAGCTCTGAGGGCCATGAGTAGCGGATCATCACTGGCCGGACCTTGACTCCCTCATCCGATAACTCGATCCACTGCGACGTCACAAGCTGGGCGAGGGCATCGTGCTGGCTGGCCTCCAAGACGACGCTGTTTTTCTCGACGATGGTGGCCTGCACTCGCTGACTTCGATCGAACCGTCCGAGGTCGGGATAGAAAGCTTCGATCACAAACCTTCCCCCGGACTTGAGGTGAGCAGCAACGTTCTGAAAACAGCGAACTTGATCACTTTGCTCAAGCAAAGCAAAGAGGGTGTTGGCGACCACGTAGATGAGGTCGAACTTGCCCTCGACCGCAACGTCGGCGAAATCCCCCATCACCACCGGGATATCTGCCCCACCTGGTTTCTGACGAAGCTTTTGCACCATCTCTGATGAGATATCGATGCCGGAGATATCGAGTCCCTTGTTCTTAAGCGGACCGGCGACACGTCCGGTACCGATCGCCAGCTCCAGCACTCGGCCGCCCTGGGCCAGCTGAGCGAGTCGATCGATCATCCCCGGCGCCACATTGGGGAAAATCTGGTCGTAGGCGGAAGCCCACTCAGACCCGTAGGTACCGGCTTCGTACTCTTCCATCAGGCCGGGAGCGGGCATCCGCCATCGTGAATATGGGTCAGGATCTCGCCCTTGAAGTACTTGGTGATGGAGATGATCGGAGAGACGGCCGAAGGGCCGAGCGGGCAGATCGTCGTCATCCTCGGTGGCCAGGCGAGTCCGACGGAGATGTTGTCGGATACGTCGAGAAGCAGGTCGAAGTCGACCTCCCGTCCCTGGCCCGCCTCTATCCGGCGCAGGATCATCTCCAACCAGCTGGTTCCCTCGCGACACGGCGTGCACTGCCCACAAGACTCGTGAGCGAAAAACCGGACGATTCGTTCCGCCGCCCTCACCACACAAGTGGCTTCATCCATCACCACTACGGCACCCGAGCCCAGCATCGAGCCGGCCTTGGCGGCATCGTCCTTGGTGATCGGCAGCTCAAGATGATCACTCGGCACGAACCAGGGAGCAGAGGCGCCTCCCGGAATCCAGGTCTTCAGCCGTCGCTCGCGGCGCATACCTCCCGCCACGTTGAAAATGAGCTCGTTCCAGGTGATGCCGTGAGGCAACTCGTAATTGCCGGGCTTTTTGACGTGGCCGGAGATAGAGAAGAGAAAGGTGCCGGTGTCGGCTTCGTGCCCCAGTTCTTTGTAGGAGTCGACGCCCTGGTTGAGGATGTGAGGCAAGTTCGAGAGCGTCTCGACGTTATTGACGATGGTGGGCTTGTTGTAAAGCCCAACTGCGGCGGGGAAGTAGGGGGGCTTCAACCGGGGCTCGCCGCGGAGGCCCTCGAGTGAGTTGATCAGGGCGGTTTCTTCGCCACAGATATAGGCGCCGGCGCCGAGGTGGACGACCACGTCGAGGTCGTAGTTGGACCCGAAGATCCCCTTCCCTAGGTAACCCTGGGCATATGCCTCCTCGATCGCCTTCTGCACCCTTCGGGCCGGTTTGGGATATTCGCCCCGCACGTAGACGAAGGCTCGGTGGACCTCGTTGGCGATGCCGGTGATGATGATCCCTTCCACCAGCTGGTGAGGATCACGCTCGAGAAGCTGGCGATCTTTGAAGGTACCGGGTTCGGATTCATCGGCGTTAACCACGAGATAGGCGGGGCGAGCCGGGGCGAGAAAGCTCCACTTGAGACCGGCCGAGAAGGCCGCTCCTCCGCGGCCGAGAAGTCCCGAGTTCTTGATGGCCTCCACGAGCTGATCGCGCGTCATTTCGGCCGATTTGCGGGCCGCCTTGTACCCGCCGGTGGCTTCGTAGCGTTCGAGGGTGTGGGAATCTCCCGGGAAGTCGGTCATGCGCTTGGTAACCACCAGGGGGTAACTCACGATTGGGCGTCCTCAGCGCTCACCGGGGCGGTGCTGCCGAACGATCCGAAAGCGGGGTAAGGGCCAACCGCTCCCACGTCTTCTTTGATGGCCCATTCGAAGGAGGTGGTTCCACCGAATAGCTGCTGGAGCTCGTCAGTGTTAACCGTCTCGGGGCGGGCCTTTCGCAGCCATTGCACCAACTGACGAGCCTTGTCGGGAGCAACTCCTTCGATGAGCTCGTAGTTGACCTGAACCGCCGGAGCTCCGCCGCAGGCTCCGAGACACTCGGCATGTTCGACTCCGATCAATCCTTCGGCATCGACCTGACCGTGGAGGGCACCGGCTTCCTCTTCCAGTGCATGCATGACCAGGTCGGAGCCGAGAAGCATGCAGCTAATCGAGGTACAGCACGAGATCAGGTACTTGCCGACCGGTTCTCGTTTGTACATCGTGTAGAAGGAGGCGACGGCCGCCACCTGAGCCGGCGTGGTGCCGGTCCACTCCGCCACCTCGACCATCCCCGTCTCAGTGAGATAGCCGTCCTGCGCCATCGCCAAAAATAGGAGCGGCATCACTGCCGACCTACGCTGGGGGTACTGAGCGACGATGGCACGGGCCCGTTCCTGCACAGCCTCCGGCCACTCGCTCATCGCCGCCGAGCATAGGAAGAACTCTGATTCCCCCGGAAATCCCGAACTGTGAGGATTTGCGCGGCGTGAGGCCGCGCAAATCCTCACAATTCGGCGAATGCGATTAGCGGGTGTAGGTGACGTCGTCGAGTACGGGTCTCCGACCGCTGCATGGATCGCCGGACTCGGTGGGAGTGAACGTCAACGAGTCGCCCTCGACCGCCCATTGGTAGACACCGACTCCGTCGCAAAGGTTGCTCCCCGAGAAAGTGATCAGATCCCCGTCCACCGAGATATCACCGCTGCCTGAGTTCCCACCTCGAGCGATCCCGTAGTCGGTACCCCGGAGGGTCAGCTGTACACGATCGCCGTTGCCAAGGTCGGTCCGCCACACACCCTCCATCTCGGGGGGCGCCGCATCGACGGCCGCCGTTGTCGACGTGGTAGGCGCCCCGGTTGTGGTTGGCTCGCCCGTGGTAGTGGTGGACGAGACCGCTCCTGCTACCGAGGGTTCGCCGGTCGGGCTGGAGCAAGCGGTAGCCACCAAGGCAGCCAGGACGAGCCGCAAGATCGAGAGGTGGAGCATTCGGCGAATCGTATCCGGGCTTGAAATAGGTGCTGCGAACCCCTTTATTGAGGGCCATCCTCGGGTTAGCTTCTCGCCCAGTTTCGATCTGGAGGGAAGATGTTGCGCCGCCCGGTTGGATTTCTCGTTGTGGTGGTAAGCATCGTTTTCGGGCCGCTGGCAGCAGTCGACGCTGCACCAGAGACCGAGCGAGTAATCGTGGTCCTCAATCCCGACGCCGGGCCGGCGGAAGCGGCGGCTAAAGGACTGGCTGAGGCGTTCGACGGGGAAGTCGGATTTGTCTACCAGCATGCCTTGCAGGGCTTCTCGATGACCGTGCCGGTGTCGGCCCAGAACGGGCTCCGCAACCACCCGCAGGTGGCCTGGATCGAACCCGATATCGAGGTGGCCGTCACTCAGAGCACCGAGGTGGTACCGACCGGGATCGACCGCGTTGACGCCGATCTCAATCCGCCCACCTCTCCTATGAACGTCGACATCGCCATTCTCGACACCGGGATCTACCTCGGCACCACTCCGACCGGTCAGGCCCGCTCGCACCTCGATCTCAACGTTCGGTTCGTCACCGACTGCACCCAGGCCATTTTCTATCCGACCTTTGGCGGCTGCTCGGGCGAGGGCAACTTCCAGGATGAGAACGGCCATGGAACCCACGTTGCCGGGATCGCCGCTGCTCTGGACAACGAAATCGGCTCGATCGGCACTGCCCCTGGCGCCGTCCTCTGGTCGGTGAAGGTGATCGGAGCTGACGGCAGCGGCTTTCTCGGCTCGATAATCGCTGGGATCGACTTCGTCACCAGCCAAGCCGCAAACATCGAGGTGGCCAACATGAGTCTCGGTTTTGTCGGGACCTCGGCCGCCCTCGATACCGCCATCACCAACTCCACCAATGCTGGCGTGACATACGTCGTAGCCGCTGGCAACAACGCGATTGATGCTTCCCAATTCAGTCCTGCCTCCCATCCCGACGTGATCACTGTCTCCGCTTTGGCGGACTTCGACGGAATCCCTGGCGGTCTGGGCTCGCCCACTTGCCGTCCCGGTGTCGACGACACCCTGGCCGACTTCTCCAACTTCGGCCCCTCGGTTGAGATCGCCGCTCCCGGAGTCTGCATCTACTCGACCTTCCTCAACGACGGCTACCTGGGAACGTACAGCGGGACCAGCATGGCTTCCCCTCATGTCGCCGGCGCAGTCGCCCGCTACATCGCCGAGACCGGTCACCCGACCAACGGCCGTGCCGACGTAATGGCGATTCGGGCAGCGGTGATCGCGGCCGCGGCAGCGCAGTCGTCTGAATGCGGGTTTACTGGTGATCCCGACGCCAGCGCCGAGCCTCTGCTCTTTCTCAACTCGGCGGCCTTCGGTGGATCCGGGACATGCAATGCCGGCGATCCTCCACCTCCGCCGCCACCCCCCGACAATCAGGCTCCCGTGGCCGGATTCAGCAGCTCCTGTGTGGATCTCACTTGCAGTTTCACCAATAGCTCGAGCGATCCCGACGGCGACGGCTTGACCTACCAGTGGGACTTCGGCGACGGCAGCGGCTCGACCGCGACGAGCCCCGCCCACACCTATGACGTCGGCGGCGACTACATCGTCACCCTGGTGGCCAACGACGGGACCACGACTGATTCGGCCACGGCCGGTGTCAGCGTCAGCGAACCGGCGACCGATCCGGTGATGACCGCGGCCGTGTATCCGATCCTGGTGGCGACCAATGGCCGCACGGCCTCAATTGCAATCGACGTATTCGACGCCGGAGGCAATGGAGTTCCCGCGGCGACGGTGACCGGAACCTGGACCTATGAGGATCGGAGGGGTCGGACCAAGACCGTGAACCAATCGGGAGTAACTGATAGCGGGGGCGGGGTCACGCTCACCACCACCTTCCCGAGGAATTCGACGATCGTGAGCTACTGCGTGACCAATGTCACCAAGTCGGGTTGGGAGTATGTACCCGCACCGCTCACCTGTGGTTTCCCCTTGGACTGAACTTCGAACTGTGAGGATTTACGCGGCATAGGGCCGCGTAAATCCTCACAGAAAAGGGCGTTGGGGATATGGGCTTGGCGGCCGATAGCCTTCATCTGTGTTCCTCGACCCCCAGAATCTGCTCGTCACCTTCGGGACGATCGGCCTCTTCCTCATCGTCTTCGCCGAGTCGGGGCTGTTCTTCGGGTTCTTCTTCCCCGGCGACTCGCTGCTTTTCACTGCCGGGCTCTTCGCCGCCCAGGGAACGCTCAACCTGCCGCTGATCCTGGTCGGCTGCTTCATCGCCGCAGTGGCGGGAGACCAGGTCGGCTACGTTTTTGGACAGCGGGTGGGACCGGCCCTCTTCAAGCGACCCGACTCGCGACTCTTCAAGCAGGAATACGTCGAGCGAGCTCGGGCCTTTTTCGAGAAGCACGGGCCGAAGACGATTGTCCTCGCTCGATTCGTCCCCATCGTCCGCACCTTTGCCCCCATCCTGGCCGGCGTCGGCCGGATGCAATACCGAACCTTTGTCAGCTACAACCTGATCGGCGGCTTCCTCTGGGCAGTCGGAGTCACGTTGCTCGGCTACTGGCTCGGCAACCTGATTCCCGACATCGACGCCTATCTGCTGCCGATCGTGGCCCTCATCATCGCCCTTTCGTTCATACCGATCGGTATGGAGTGGCTGAAGCGTCGCCGGGAGTCGGCTAAGGCTGACGCATAAACCACTCGACGAATCGACGACAGCGACCGTCGGGGGTGAACTCCAACTCCCACATGTTCCAAAAGATCCGACCGTCCTGATAGGTGGTGGTGCCGGTGGCGGTGGCTTTGTTGCCTTCCACAAGATGGGGTTGATACGAGGCCGACCAGCTTCCAGGCGCGTCTTGACTACTAAGCCAGCTATCAGCGATGGCGCTCGCCCCCACAAGCGGATCGTCGTAGGGGTGATACCGGTACTCGGCGTCCTCACTGAAGAGTGATTCGATCGAGGCTCGGTCATAGGAGCGCCAAGCCGCCACGTAGCCATCGAGCCAAGCCTGCACGTCGGCACGGGTCATCAGCGGTCGACGTCTCCCATCACCGGATCGAGCGAGGCGATGGTGGCGATGGTGTCAGCCACCAGCGAGTCGGCCATCATGATCGGCAATGCCTGCAGGTTATAGAACGACGGCGCCCTGACATGAACCCGATAGGGAATCCCCTCTCCATTCGACACGATGTAGCAGCCGAGCTCACCCCGGGGTCCCTCCACTGCCGCATACGTCTCCCCGGGCGGAACTCGAAATCCCTCAGTGAAGATCTTGAAGTGATGGATCAGAGCTTCCATCGATTCGTCGATCCGCGCCCTCGGGGGCGGGGTGACCTTGCGGTCGTCTGATCGGAAGTCGCCCTTGGGCATCGCCTCGGCTACCTGCTCGACGATCCGGGCCGACTGCAAGATCTCCTCGATGCGCACCCGATAGCGGTCATAGACATCGCCCCGCTCACCGACCGGGACCTCGAACTCGTACTGCTCTATCCCCGAGTAAGGGAAGACCTTGCGCAGGTCCCAGTCGACTCCGGTCGAGCGGAGAGTGGGGCCGGTGATGCTATACGCCAAACACTCCTCGGCGGTGATGACTCCGATCCCCTGGGTGCGGCCGGTCCAGATCGGGTTCTCCTTCAGCATGTCGTCGTAGTCCCCAATTCGGGCCCTCATGTTTTCGGCGATGGCCTTGACGTCGGCCCGCCAGCCGGGAGGAAGGTCAGCAGCTACCCCTCCGGGGCGGATGTAGTTGTGGTTCATCCGCAGCCCGGTGACTTTCTCGAAGAACGCCAGCACCTGCTCCCGTTCGCGGAAGCCATAGGTCATGATCGAAAGCGCCCCGATGTCCATGCCGTTGGTGGCCATGGCCACGAGGTGGGAGGAGATCCGATTGAGTTCAGTCATCAGCACCCGGATGGCGTCGGCCCGGGGCGGTACCTCGATCCCCAGCAGTCGCTCGGTGGCGAGCGAAAAGGCGAGCTCGTTATGGAAGGAGGCCAGGTAGTCCATGCGGGTGACGTTGGTAGGGCCCTGCATGAAGGTCAGCGCCTCGGCCGTCTTCTCCATCCCGGTGTGGAGATAACCGATGACGGGCTTGGTCCTCCGGATGATCTCGCCTTCGAGTTCGATCTGGAGTCGTAAAACGCCATGTGTCGAAGGGTGCTGGGGACCCATGTTGACGATCATCCGCTCGTCATCGGAGAAATCGTCGTCGAAGACGTAGTCGTCTGAGACCACCGCACCCACCTGCTCGGCGAGCCGGAACCCGCTCTCCTCCTGACGCATCTCCTGGGCGCCTTCGTCGGTGGCAGCGGTATCGGGCTCCTCGGTTCCCGAGATCCAGAGATCGATTTCCTGACGGGTCTTCTGGTCGGTCATCTCAGCTCACCTTGTGCGAGCCCTTGAACTGCACCGGCACCGATCCGGTGGCGAAGTCCTTCCGCAACGGAAAGCCCTCCCAGTCGTCCGGCATCAGGATGCGGGTGAGATCAGGGTGGTCGGCGAAAGTGATGCCGAACATGTCGAAGACCTCGCGCTCGGCATAATTCGCCCCCGGCCAGACCGGGACCAGCGAAGGCACGGTTGGCTCATCTCCGGAGGCGCCGACGATGATTCGCAGCCGCAACCGGTGTTGGAGGGACAGGAGGTTGACGACCACATCGAACCGAGGTTCCCGATCCAACCAGTCGACGGCAGTGATATCGGAAAGGAGCTCGAAACCCGCTTCCCGAGCGGCTTCGGCGAATTCCCGCAAGCTCTCGGTGGGAACTCGCACCACCTCCTCGCCCGCGCCCTCGAGCCATTGCGCACCGCTGAAACCACCGAGGAGGGCCTGAGAAGTGGTCATGCCTTGCCCGCCATGATGTTGTCGTGGAGGGTGAGGATCCCGTGCATGAGGCTCTGCGGGCCGGGGGGACAGCCGGGAACATAGATGTCGACCGGCACCACCTGATCGACTCCTTGGACCAGGGCATAGTTGTTGAACATTCCGCCGGTGGAGGCGCAGGCGCCCATCGAGATCACCCATTTCGGGTCGGGCATCTGGTCATAGACCTGGCGCAGGACCGGAGCCATTTTCTGACTCACCCGCCCGGCGACGATCATGAGGTCGGCCTGACGGGGCGAAGCTCGAAACACTTCCATCCCGAATCGCGCCAGGTCATAGTGGGCGGCGCCTGTCGCCATCATCTCGATGGCACAGCAAGCGAGGCCGAACGTGGCCGGAAACATCGACCGACTCTGGGCCCAACGCGCTGCTTTGTCGATAGTGGTCGTCAGGAGGTTGGTGGGGGCAGTCCGACGAACGCTCACGCCGCCCGCTCTTCGTCTACCGATCGGTATCGAGCGCGCCGGCTGACGTTCCAATCGAGGGCCCCCCGCTTCCATACATAGATCAGCGTCTCCAAAACGAAGAGAGTGAAGATCCCCATTGCTGCCACGCCGTACCAGCCGAGATCAGGAAAGCGAGTCGCCCAGGCGAAGAGGAAAATGATCTCGACGTCGAAGATCACGAACAGCATCGCCACCAGATAGAACTTGACCGGAAAGCGCTGCACGGGCTCGGTCTCGGGAAGGATTCCGCACTCGTAAGGAGCGAGCTTTTCGGGGGTGGGATTGCGGGGCGAAAAGAACCGGGAAACGAAGAGCGAAACTCCAACGAAGGCGACCGCCAGGGCGGCCATGATCGCAATCGGCAGATAGTCGATCAGCTGCATCGAGACCGAGCTTAGGGACGAGGAAATGTCACCAGATCACTTGACCGGAAGCGGCCTGACGGCGGCGGCAAGCACGTTGTAGGCCCTTTCCCCGGCCGATTTCTCATTCTCATCGAGCAAATTCGACATCACCTTCAACGTCCACTCCATCAACGGCCGGCTGCGAATGCCTACCTGGGCCAGCGACCTCATTACCGACGGGTAGGCGATCAGCTTCACGAAGACGCGGGCCATCTTGTAATAGAGGCCGAATTCGGCGTCGAGCTCGCGTCCGTAGCCGGCCAGGACCCCGGGATCGTCGCCGGCCATCGCTTCGGAGATGTAGCGGGCGGCGATGGCGCCGGTCTCATAGGCGTAGGAGATTCCTTCTCCATTCCACGGATTGATGGCGCCGGCAGCGTCGCCGATGGTGAGCCAATTGGGCCCGACCGATGGCGAGCGCGAAAAGCTCATAATCAGCTTGCCACCCACCGGCTCGGTCAGCTTCGACGCCTCCGACAGTTCCCAATACTCGGGAGCGATGCGGACGTAGTCGGCCATCATTTTCGAAGTGTTGACACCCTTCCATCGCTTCGAGGTGGAAAGCAGACCGACGCCGACGTTGACGGTGCCATCGCCGAGGGGGAACACCCAGCCATAGCCCGGCATGTTGTCTCCACGTTCGTCCCTCATGTCGAGCTGGCTTTCCAGAAAAGGATCTTGCGATCGCGGAGATGAGTAATACCCGCGGGCGGCCATTCCCATTGGGTAGTCCTTGCGTCGCACGGTCCCCAGCTCGCGGCCGAAGCGGTTCATCGAGCCGTCGGCGATGACCACGAAGGCCGGTTCCACGGTCCGGGTCTCGCCTTCGTGGATCAGGTCGACCGCTTTGAGCTGTCGGTTCTCCACCTGGGGCAGGGCCTCGGTCTTCTCGAGCACTTCTGCCCCTTGCTTGCGGGCGAGTGCTGCCACCTGGGCGTCGAGGTCGCGACGGCGGATCACTCCTCCCCAGTTCGGATACTTGGAGTGGTCGGGCCAGCTCATCTCCAAGTAGAGCTCCGGTCCGGCGTAGGAGCGAAGGCCGGTGATGCGATGGAACTCGGGGACCTCGAAATCGAAGCCCATCTGTTCGAGCCAGTAGATAGCCCGCGGGGTCAAGCCATCCCCACAGGTCTTGTCGCGGGGGTACTCCTTCTTCTCAACCAGAGTCACTTGATGACCAGCGCGGGCTAGCCAGTAGGCAGCCGCTGAACCAGCCGGACCCCCGCCGACTACGAGCACCGAGGAATCGGGCATCGGTTGCGAGGTTACCGTTGGGTGGGTGAAGGACATTCCGCGGGCCACGGTCGGTCGGCTGGCCCGCTATCTGCAAGGCCTCGACGAAGTTACTTCACAGACGGTCTCATCGAATGACATCGCCGACGCGGTAGGCGTGAGTGCCGCCCAGGTGAGACGGGATCTCTCCTATCTCGGTCATCAAGGAATTCGCGGTGTGGGTTACGAGACTGCTCACCTGCGCTCAACGATTCGACGCGAACTAGGGCTTCTCGAGAACGTGGGCGTGGCGATCGTCGGAGCGGGACACCTTGGCCAGGCACTGGCGGGTTACGGTGGCTTCGACGAGCGGGGGTTCACAATCTCGGGGCTTTACGACGTCGACCCACGCAAGGTCGGCAACGTGGTCCACGGCTACCCGATAAAGCACATCGACCGGCTCACCGACGATGCCCGCGCCCGCCGTTTCGCAATCGCCATCATCGCCACTCCGGCCGAGGCCGCCCCTGAGGTGCTGAGGCGTTTGGCCGAGTCAGGGGTTCGCTCGGTGTTGAACTTCGCTCCGGCGGCATTGCGTCCGCCGTCGTCAGTGGAGGTGCGCAATGTCGACCTCTCGACCGAGTTGCAGATCCTCAGCTTCTACCGCGGTCGCAACGGCCAAGGCTGAGGGGTCGTTCTAGGCGCCGAAACCGCTTATTTGCGAGGGGTCTGACTGATAAAAACGCTGATCATGCGCCTTCGGCGAGCTCTTCGTGTTGGCGCAGGGCGACAAGGAAGCCGACGAAGAGAGAGGCCGAGACCACCAAGTAAGTGATGGGGATGATCCGGACCTCAAAGGAGTTGAGACCCTCGATATCCGCCGGGCGGGGTCCCCGGGGGGCATAGATCACAAAAAGCAACGAGGAAATGGTCAGCCAGCCAAAGATTCCTGCTCCCACCAGCAAGAGGCCTAACCGCTTTCCGGTATTGGTGTAGAGCAGCAGGTAGATGGTGCCGTAGAAGATGGCGAAGGCGGCAAGGGTGAGGATGATCCCGGTCACGAAGAGATTGGCCGACAACAGCTCGCGGAAAAACTCCCTCATTCCTCGGCGGCCCCCAGTCCATTGAGATTGCCGGTCCGCAGATATCTGGCGATGAGCTCGATGTCCTCCATGCTCAGCACCCGACCGAAGGCCGGCATCCGACCGCTTCCGATCCCATTGACCCCGTAGGCCTCAGCCGCTGTCGAGCCTTCGGTAATGAATTCGACCAATGCTTCCTGGTCGAGGAACTGGACATTGGGCCTCCCTTCCCAGAGAGCGGGGCCGAGGGCCCCCGATCCAGCCTCCTGGGTAAACGGGAGCCCAGCCGACCAACCGGCGGTGTGGCAGCGGGCGCAGTAGGCATTGAACAGGTAGACCGCCCGCGCCGCCTCCTCTGCATTTCCGTCGAAGCCTTCCGCCACCCCCTCGAGGTCGATCGTCCACTTGGCGTCTGCGGCCGCCTGCTCGAGGTGGTCGAGCGCGGTTTGAGCATTGGTGAGGAGACGCTCTTCGTTCGTCCGGGTGACATCGGTCTGAAGGGCGATGCTTTCATTGGCCGAAACCCCCCGCTCGGCCACCACCAGGTCGGCTTCGCCACTCGACTCAGGATTTGCCGGATCGAGAGTCAGCACGGCGAGGCCGTCGGGTCGAACTGCCGCCAGGGCGTCAGTGAGCAAGGTCGAGATGGTGCCTTCGGCGGCATCGCTGATTCCATCTCCGTCGCCGTCATCGCCGGTTTCGGACCGAGCCGCCTCCATTCGCGCTATGAAAGAAGCTAGGAGAGGATTGGCTTCGACCTGATCAGTAAGCCCGGTCAATACTTCGTCGAGCACTTCGTCATCGGGTCGGCCGGTCGACTGGCCATTGGCCGGATCGAAGGTGACGGCTTCGACTCCGGGCAGGTCCCAGATAGCCGCAAACTCCGCCGTCAACTCATTGAGCTCGGTCTCGGCCACGTCGGAGAGGCCATCACCATCGGTGTCTATGCCCGAAGCCGCGGTATCGAGGGTGTCTCGCATCTCCACCGTCAGCGCCAGCGCTTGATCGGCGATTCCTCTCGCCGCCTGGATGGTCGCTACCAGCTGGGCTTGTTCGGCGATCACCGCATCCATCAAGGATTCGGCGCTGGCCAGCTTCTGCTGCTCGGCGCTGATCCGTCCCCCGACCCGCCCCAGGGCTTCCTGCTGACTGATCTGGATCGACTCGATGTAGTTGACGATGTCCTGGACCTGGTTCTCATTCATCGCTCCGCCACCGGCCAGTCCCCACGCTGGCATCGGCGTGTTGGGCCGTCCGAAGGTGATCCAGTAATTCACCTCATCCGCTTCGTAGCGATAGAAGATGTCGTCGAGGGAAGGAACACTCCATTGCGTACTGACCCCGGTCCGCTTTTCGATGTAGACCGCGCTTCCGCCCGATCCGCCCGGCCCGTGACAATCGAAGCAACCGAACTCCGCCACCAGATGCTCCCCGCGGGTGATGGACTCTTCCCCGAACTGATCGACGAAGCTCTCCTGTCGGGCCCCTTCCCCGAGGAAATACAGGGGAAGGCTGACGGCCAGGAAGCCGGCGAAGAGCACCGCCCCCTGCTGAACCCGCTCGAGCCGGCGAGTTTCGAGCTCCTCATCTGTTCGACCGGTGGACTGGTTGGGGGGAATCTCCTCTTTGCCCCGCGAGCGGAGGGCCGACACCCCAAGGAAGGCGAGCCAGGCCACGCCGCCCACGACGGCCAGAGTGATGACGAGGCTCGAACTCATTCCTCGGCAGCCACCAGGGCGATGCAGGAAGGACCCTGCGGATAGGGAACGGTCCGCGAAGGGGCGCGGGGGGTTTGGATGATGCTGCCGGTGTGAATGATGAAGCGATCGTCGATCAACTCCACTTGAAATCGGTCGAGATTGCGCGGGGCCGGGCCAGCGAAGTACTCGCCGATCGCGTCGTACTTGGATCCGTGGCAAGGACACTCAAAGCCTTGCGAAGTCGCACACCAGGGAACCCGGCACCCGAGGTGGACGCAGCGCTGATAGAGGGCCATGAGACCGGCGGCCGCCACACCCTTTCCTTCGAACTGGGCACTCAGGGTCTCGGTCGCCGGGACCACGTAGGCGCGGGCTTCGGGAATGAAGGCCGGGATGACGCCGCCGTCGGCGGTACGCGTGGCGGCTAGCAGGTCGGAGGGAGAACCGGCATCGATGCTGGCCCCGAACCCACCTTTCAGTTTGGGCCACATGAAGGCAAGCAACTCAATCCCGAGGATGGCCAGAAACGACCCGAAGGTCGCACTTAGGGCGCGGTTGAAGAATTGCCGGCGACTGACGCCGGCTTCCTCCGGTGACACCTCGACCACCCGCTGTTCGTGGGTGACCGTGACCGCGGCAGGAACCACCTCTCGCTCCTCCTCGGCTTCGATCTCCACTGGCTCGCCGGCGGGCTCCACCAGAACTGGTTCCTCCACAGGGGGCGGCGACTTGTCGGCTCGCCTGGTCTCCCGAGACACCGCCTCGCGCCAGGAGGGGGCGCCAGTCGATCGCCGCCAGGCAATGGCGAAGGCGCCGAGCGCTGCCAGGAGGGCGACTCCGGCAATGCCAACCAGCAGCAAGGTCTGGCTCATTCGAAATGCACCCAGTCTTTGATGTCGTCGAAGAAGACCCCGTCCTGCCATGGATAGGCGAAGTTGAACCCGCGCCCGCGGAAGAGCACCCCGAAGATGGTGAGAGTGGCCGAGCCCGCCATGAAGAGGGTGTAGACCATGATGGCGAACTTCCGATCGGAGGGCTTGGTCGAGGGGTTGCGATCGACATAGGGAATCGCCATGAAGCCGATCAACCCGACGATGGTCGGAACCGTCACCCCGGCGATTTGGGGATCGAAGTAGGAGAGCAGTTCCTGCAGCCCGAGGAAGTACCAAGGGGCCTTCGAGGGATTGGGGGTGGCATTGAAGTTGGCAGGGTCGAGTAATGGGGCCTGGAGGATGATCGAGAGGATCACCAGCACTCCCGTGACAGCAAGCAGTGCCGAGAACTCGGCCAGCATCAAGTGGGGCCAGGTGTTGACTTTGTCGGTCGGCTCGGTCTTGACCTGCTGGATGGCCCGGGCCTTGACCACGGTGAGGAGCCGTTGGGTGCGAACCCCTTCCGGTGTCCCTGCGGCCGGAACCACGGGGCGAGTGGCGACCAAAGCCGCCCTCCGCCCATTGCCGGATCCGTTACCCGAGGTGTTCGGTGCCGACGGGGCCTCTGGCGCCTCGGGTGTCTCCGCCGGTACCTCCGGCAACGCCGCCGCCGGAGCATCTCCCGCCGCCACCGCCACCAGCTCCTTTTCTGTGACCTCGGCCGGTTCGGGGGCCTCGGCCGGTTCGGGGACCTCCTCGGCCACCTCGACCGCCTCCGGCGTCGCAGGGGTTTCTTCGACACCGGCTTCTATCGACTCCGGTTCTTCGGTCGCCACCACCTCTTCGGGAGCAGACGGCTCTTCGCTGGCTGGCTCGGTGGCAGAGGCTGGCTCTGGTTCGGAAGCGGCTGGGGGCGTGGGAGGAGCCTCGCCCTTCATCTCCGCCAGCACTTGTTCGACCGGTAATCCGAGCGCCTTGGCCTTCGCCTCGGCTGAGCGTCGAAGGAGACTTTCGGGGATTTCTGCCATGGAAGAACTCCTAGAGAGGACCGGAAATGCCGCCGTCCTTGCGCACTCGCCAGAAATGGACGGCCATGAAGATCACGATGACGAACGGGAAGAAAAGCACATGGAGAACGTAAAACCGAAGCAGGGTGGAAGCAGAGACCTCGACCCCGGCCAACAGCAGGAACTTCACCTGGTCCCCCATCACCGGCACAAACCCCGCCATGTTTGTACCCACGGTGACTGCCCACAGCGCAAGCTGATCCCAGGGCAACAGGTAACCCGAGAAGGAGAGGAGCAGCGTCAGCAAGAGAAGGATCACGCCGACCACCCAGTTGAATTCCCGCGGCGGCTTGTAGGCGCCGTGATAGAAGACGCGGCTCATGTGGAGGAACACCGTTAACACCATGAAGTGCGCACCCCAGCGGTGCATGTTTCGGGTTAGCGACCCGAAGGCCACCGAGGTGGATAGGGCCGCGGTGTCGGAGTAGGCCAGCTCACCGGTGGGCGTGTAATAGAACATGAGGAAGATCCCGGTGATGGTGAGAAGGATGAAGAGGAAGAAGGAGAGGCCACCTAGACAGAGGGTGTAGGAGAGGCGAACACCGTGTCGTTTCACCTTCACCGGGTGGAGGTGATAGAGGACATTGTTCATCACTACGTAGGAGCGGTTGCGAGGGCTGTCGCTGTACCCCTTCTTGAAGGGCGAGCCGGGACGGAGGATCGACTCGGCCAGCTGCGAACTCCGCAGCCTTTCGTTCATCTCTCTCGCTCGTGTCTTCAGTTTCTCGAGCACTCCAGAGCCTCCTACCAGCGCATCCCGTACGTGTAACCGTTTTTGAAATCGCGTTGACCGGTGTCGACTTCCCAGGGAGTCCGGTTCATCCCCAGCTTTTCCGCCTGCTCGGCCAGCGAGCCCTCAAACTTACCCAGCGAGATGACGTTGGTTGGGCAGCGGTCGACGCAAAGGGCACAACGAGTGCACTCGTCTTCGTCGATTATGAAGAAGCCGTAGTTGGTGGGGTCGTCGGCGGGATGATCGACATTGACCGCTTCGTCGATGGCGTCCAGTGACAGATAGAAGATGCATTTCCAAGGACAGATGTCCACGCAACCCTCACAGAGGATGCATTCGGCCTGGTCGATGTGAATGAATTGCTTGGGACGAAGCTTGTCCTTGAAGTAGGACTCGTCGACCAGCGCCAGTTGGTAGTCGTCTCTGATCGGAGGGGTCTCATCGACCACGCCTTTGGGCATCAGTCCCCACTCCTTATCAGTGGTCGCCCATAGGGCGAGATTTGGGTGACTTTCTCCGGCACCTTGCGCGGCTTCCCGAAGTCCTGGATTTTGTAGGCAAACACTGCTGCCGCTCCCAGCATCACCACGTGATAGCCCATCGAGATGATGTCCTTCAAAGCGGCGAGGCTGATGTCGACCTGGTTACCGAGCACAAGCCAGGAGGGAATGCTGACGAATATCCGTTGTGGCGACCAGTCGAGATCGGTCTGGCTGAGGTTGAGCCACTCGGACGGAACAATTCCAAAAATAAGGACCAATTCGATCCAGGCGAGAAAGGCCAGGAAGCTCGCCAAAGCCCAGGTCATCTTCCTGCCCACCACAAACGCGAGGGCAGCACCCAGCAGCAACATCTGCGAAGCAGCAAAAGCGGCTATGTATCCGAGAGCTTTCCAGTACCAGCCGCGGGGCACCCAATTGAAGTAGTCGACGACTACTGGTGTCTCGATTCCGTTGACCAAAGTGGTGCGGGCAAAGCTCGAATAATGAATCCACCAGACGGCGAGGACCAGGAGAACTGCTCCCCCAAACAGCAGAGCCCATCCAAGCCTTTTTCGTTGACTCTGAGTGAGTTCTGCTAACCGATACATGTACCAATTTTTTACCACACCGCAGGTTTAGGAACGAACCAGGGAGAGGCAGGGAGATGGAGGTGCTGCTCTATGCTCCCGGCGCATCCAATAGAACGACTCCATGACCACCACCGCTGGAGAGACCAAGACCACAAACAACGGCGCTGAGGCCGAAGCCCGTTCCGAGATTTTCTTTGCCCCGGACACGGCCGCCTCCCGGTACCTCTTTGCGGCCACCGCTTTCCTCGCCCTGGGAGCCCTCCTTTGGTTGGCCGCCCTCGCCTCGATGAGGTTCCCGGGGCTGCTTCCTCTGAGCTTTGGTCACCTCCGGCCGATGGCCCTGATCGTTCTTTTCTTGGGTTGGCTGGTGTTGGGGCTGGCGGCCGCGATTTTCTATCTCCTTCCCCGGCTGACGGCAGTTCCCCTTCAGCTTGAGAAGCAGCTGAACCTGGCCTTGCCTTTGGCCGTGACCATCGTCTTGGTAGCGGTGGCGGTTATCGGGCTGGGATTCGGCGACGGTGGCGAGCCCTTTTCCTTGCCTTGGTGGGGGGACCTTCCGGTGCTGGCGTTGACGGCCCTCCCCTTGGGCCCCACGCTCCTCACCATCCGCGCCCGTCGCGAGGAGGTGGTCTATCCATCGTTGTGGTTTGCCATCGCCGCGGTCTTGTGGCTTCCGGCCCTCTACCTCATTGGAAACCTTCCTCAGGTTTCCTCGCTGGCTAACGCCCTGGGCGATCTTGTTTTCACCGCCGGGTTCCTCAACGTCTGGGGAGTCGGACTGGCGATCGGAGCCGCTTATTACGTGGTGCCAAAAGCATCCGGTCAACCCTTGGCCAGTCGCCAGCTCGCCAAGGTGGGCTATTGGTCGCTGCTCTTCGGCGCCATCTGGATGGGCCCGGCGCAACTGGTAGCCGGGCCGCAACCGGAATGGCTGCAGGCCATCGCCGCGGTCCTGGGTCTGGCCCTTCCTTTGTCCGCCGTGGCCAACGCCACCAACCTGGCTCTGACGGTCAAGGACCGGTGGCCGGCCGGTGATCCGATCGTCTTGGCGGCGGTGACGGGTGCAGGGGTGGTCGCACTCGCCTCGTTGGCGACAGGATTGGCGAGCTTTCGATCGTCGGCAGTGCTAGTTGGCTTCACGCTTTTCTGGGAAGGCACCTATGTGCTCTTCTTGACTGGCGTCGCCCTGCTCTTCGCCGCGTTTGCCTGGCAGGCGATTCCCAACCTGGTCGGGCGGGCACTCGCCTCGACCGAGCGCGCTCTCAGAGTTGTTCGACTCGTGGCTATTTCGGGCATCTCGACCGGAATCCTCTTGGCCCTGTCCGGGATCATCAGCGGCGTGGCTTGGTCGGGGGCGGGATTCACCGGAGCCTTCGAGAATGTGGGGGCGGGATGGCTCGAGAGCGCGGGACTCCCCGGAATCTTCACCGGAATTGCGGTTCTCGGCGGCCTCTTCCTGAGCTGGGGCCTGCTGGGCCTGGCCGTCTCGATCTATCGCTCCCTCACCTCGGGTCGTGCCACGGTGCAGGAAGTGCTGGTGATCAGAAAATTGTGACCGACTTCTCGGCCGCCGCCGCCGCACTCGACGTCCCCGAAGCCCTGGTCCGGAGATCGGCCGAGGCGCGAGCCAAGGCCGACAATGTCAGCCTCGATGATTTGGTGGCGGCCTGGGCAGGCGGCGGTGCAGCCCCCACCGGCACTGCTCCTCCCCTTTCCGAAGAATCGGCACCCTCTCCAGAGCCCGAGGCGGCGCCAGCTGCCGCCCCGCCTCCCGCCCCGGCGCCGATCGCTCCGGTGCCCGCCTCACCTTCTCCTCCCAGTCCCTCGCCGGAGCCGGTGCGAAGCGGGAAACCCCCGGTGCTGGTGGGTGCCACCCAAAGCATCTCTGCCGTCATGGCGGGTGCGGTCGGGCTCCTCCTGCTTTCGATCCTGATTGGCTTTCTGGTGCCTTCGCTGACGCAACCGCAAAACGAAGTGAGGAGCTCCAACCACGCCTTCTCGTCTACGGCTCTCGAGGGTCGAGAGATCTATTTGGAGATGGGCTGTGCAAGCTGTCACACCCAGCTCGTCCGAGCGGTAGTGGCAGACGCCAGTTTGGGACCGGTGACCCTGGCCGACACCAATCAAGTGGTCGGATATCGACGGCTGGGTCCGGACCTGGCTGGCATTGGGGATCGAATCGAATCGACCGAGTCAATCGTGAGACTTCTCAATGGCGAGGGCCGCCACCCAGTGGCTGCCGGATTATCGGACGAGGAGATTGCCAGCCTGCTCGCCTACCTTCGGGAGTCGAGATGAGCGACCTCGCCGCCGCCGCTGCTGCGCTCGGGATCCCCGAGGCCTTGGTACAGCGCTCGGCCGAGGCAAGGGCAAAAGCGTCGGGGGCCTCGGTCGATGAAATTCTGGCCGCCTGGGCCGGAGGTGGGACCGCCCCGGCGCCGACCCCGAGCCCCCAGCCCGAAGTTTCTCCCCCCGAACCAGTGCCTTCCGCTTCTCCACCCGAACCAGAACCTTCTGTTTCTCCCCCCGAAGGGGGGAGTACCGGCGGAGCCGGGGAAGGGGGAACACCAGCTCCATCCATGCCAGTGGTGGCCGCCCCCGAGCCCAGCGAGGTCAACCCCAAAGAGGCGCTCCGCTATCCGGCGGTGGTCACGGTCCCGACGTCTGGCCTGGTCGAGCGCACCGTCGGTGCCATACCCCGCTGGCTCGCGGCCGCCTTCTTCATCCTCCCCCTCTTCGGATTGATCCAGCTCGCCTCGGCCACCAGCAACGACTGTGGGAGCGGGACCGAGTTGGCGGTCGACCGAGTCACGGGCACGGTCGAGAACTGCGACGGGTCGCCGTTTGAGGGCCGCGGGACACCGGGAGGAAGTGTCGACTTCGTCGGCCTCGGCGCCCAGATATTTGCCGGGGAGGTAGTCACCGCTGCCAACTGCGCCGGCTGTCATGGTCCTCAGGGCCAGGGCGGCGTCGGCCCGCCCCTGGGCGGAGTGCTCGGGACTTTCTCATCCTGCGTCGACCACATCGACTGGGTGGCGAAAGGCTCGGCTGGCTTTCAGGCAGAAGGTGCCTCCACCTATGGCGACACCGGCAAGCCAATCAACGGTGGAATGCCCGGATTCGCCGGTTCCCTCTCCGCCGAGCAGATTGCAGCCGTGGCTGCCTTCGAGCGGGTCCGCCTCGGCGCCGGAGATCCCGCCACGGTGCTAGCCGATTGCGGTCTCGTCGCCGCCGAAGCCCCTGCCGAAGGCGAGGTTCCCGCCGAAGAGGGCGGGGCCACGACCGCCCCGGCCACCACCGCCGCTCCCTAGGGGGCCAGAAACAGGCCTAAAGCGGGCTAGGAGGGGTGCCGATATAAGCTGTTGACAGAGAGTGGATCGGGCTCCGCACCTGATACCCAGGGCACGTTCATTACCCAGGTGTCAGGTAGCCTCCCAGCCCGCCCCTAAACGAGCGGAGCATCCGTCACTCTCCTAGACGAAGCCCCCTTGCCCCGGGGGCTTCGTCGTATCAGGGCTA
>DATFBM010000006.1:0-22680 GCA_035253825.1 Acidimicrobiia bacterium
GTGGTGATGCCGAGCCGGGCTGCCTCCTTGACAGCCGTGTGCTCGGTGTTGACGTCGACGATGAAGATGGCGTCGGGGGTCTTCGTCATCTCCCGCACGCCACCCAGGGTTTGCTGAAGCTTGGAGAGCTCGCGGCTGATCGAAAGCCGCTCTCTTTTCGAGAGACTGGCGATCTCCTGGGAGGCCTCCATCCGCTCGAGTTCCTTCATGTAGAAGATCCGCTTTTGGATGGTGCTGAAGTTGGTGAGCATTCCTCCCAGCCAGCGAAAATTGACAAACGGCATGCCCGCCGATTGGGCCGCCTCTGCGATAGGGGCCTGGGCTTGCTTTTTGGTGCCGACGAAGAGAACGGTCCCGCCCTTATGGGTGAGGTCCTTCAAATATCCCGCCGCCGCTTCGATCTGGGCCAGGGTCTGGCGGAGATCGATGATGTGGATGCCGTTGCGCTCGCCGTAGATGTACGGCTTCATTTTGGGATTCCAGCGCCGGGTTTGGTGTCCGAAATGGACCCCTGCCTCGAGCAACTGCTTGATGGTTACCGCAGTCACGATTTCTCCTTTGGTTGTGCCTCCGCCGGCGTAGCGGCGCGTCCGGAGACGCTCCGACCTGAGAGGGATCGCCGACGTGTGTCGTTGACGGGAGATGGTAGCGGCGGCTAAGCCATCCGGTTTCTGAGCG
Source organism: Acidimicrobiia bacterium (assembly GCA_035253825.1). Lineage (GTDB taxonomy): Bacteria > Actinomycetota > Acidimicrobiia > Spongiisociales > ZC4RG35 > JACCTH01. Next base: position 679 of record DATFBM010000006.1, read on the forward strand.
AGAGCACGCTCTTGGCGTGAATCTGACAGACCCGGGATTCGGTGACCCCGAGCACCTCTCCGATCTCGGCCAGTGTCAACCCTTCGAAGTAGTAGAGGGTGATAACCAACCGTTCCCGATCGGGGAGCCGATTGATGGCATCTCCCAGCATGTGTCTCGTCTCCTCGGCCTGAAAGGCGGCCTCGGGACTCATTCCCCCCAGGTCGGGCAGGAAATCGCCGAGCGAGGACCCGGCATCCGGACCGATCATTTCATCGAGGGCGATCAGTCCCAGATTGGAGATTTCGGCCAGGGTGGAGCGGACCGACTCCACCTCCTGGCCCATGTGTTTGGCCAGCTCCTCATCGGATGGAGTTCGCTGCAGCCGATGCTCGAGCTCCGACAGGGACCGCTCCATCTCGCGGGCCCGGGAGCGGACCGATCGAGGAACCCAATCAAGTGAGCGCAGCCCGTCGAGGATCGAGCCCTTGATGCGATTGATGGCGTACGTCTCGAACTTGAATCCGCGCTCGGGCTCGAATTTGTCGATGGCATCGATCAATCCGAAAACGCCGTAGGAGACAAGATCGGACTGATCGACATTGCGAGGCAGTCCGGCGGCCACGCGGCCAGCTACGAACTTGACCAAGGGCGAATACTGGAGGATGAGCGCTTCTCGAGCGCTGCCGTCGCTCTCCTCTTTGAGGCGCTGCCAGAGCCCGGGGAGGGCGCTCTGTTCTTCGTCAGGCTCGAGGATGGCTGAGGTCATAAGTGGATTTCAGATATTGGGCGGAGACGGCAGTGTAAAGCTGGGTGGTCGCCAGATCACGGTGTCCCAAAAGCTCCTGTACCACCCGAAGATCGGCACCACCTTCGAGGAGATGAGTAGCAAACGAGTGACGGAGGGCGTGAGGAAAGGTGGCCGCCCGATTGCGCACCACCCTGCGAACCCCTCGTTCATCGAGGTGCCGGCCCCGCTCGCCAACGAAGAGCCAGTTTCCGGCCTCGGGCCCGGCCAACTTCCGGCGTCCCTCTTCCAGCCAGCGGGCAATTGCCTCCTGAGCCGGCCTTCCGACCGGAATCGACCGCATCCGACCGCCCTTCCCCGAGACGGTGAGGAGGTCGGTTCCGAGGGAGTCGACCGTCAGCGCGGCCAACTCTGAGACTCTGATCCCCGTCGAGTAGAGCAGTTCGAGGATCGCCCGGTCGCGAAGATCCTTGGGGCTCACCCCCGGGAGCGAGTCGAGGAGTGAACTCACCTGCCGCTGCGGGAGGGCGCGGGGAAGGCGCTCGGGAAGGCGGGGACGGGTGAGCCCAGCCGCGGGATTCTGAGCGACAAGGTGGCGACGGACTGCATCATCGAAGAAAGCCCGTATCGCCGAGGACTTGCGGGCGATCGAGCGCCGGGCGTAGCCATGCTTATCGAGGACGGTCAGGTAGCGGCGGAGCAAGGACCGATCGACGGTGGAGAAGGCATCTATCCCCTCGGTGGATAAGAACCTGACGAAATGAGCCAAATCCCGCCGATAGGCGTCGATGGTGTGGGGGCTATAGCCCCGCTGAGTCTGCAACCGATCGAGATACGACTCCACCATCGACAACGACCAGTCGGGCATGTGGTGATCGGCCATTTGGGGTGAGGGTATTGCCAACCACTTCAGATTCCGAGCTCTCGCCGCGTCAAGGCCGCCAGCGCCTCTCCGATGGGACGATTCGATTGCGCCAACAACGAGTCGACATCCTCTGACCATGTCGGCGTGACTGTGGGTGCCCGCGGTGGCGGGCCGAGAACGAATGACAGCGTCTCGATCAGATCTTCCGGTCCGAGGACCGGGTGGGCCCCATCCCGAATGAGACGATTGCAGCCGGCCGAGACCGTCCGATCGATGTCACCGGGCACCGCCAGCACCTCGCGTCCCAGCTCGAGCCCCAGCCTGGCAGTGATCAGAGCTCCACCGGTCACTGCCGCTTCGACGACGACGATCGCCGCGGAAAAGGCGGCGATGATCCGATTGCGGGCCGGAAAGCGAAACGGGGCCGGCGGCGTCCCCGGCTGGTACTCGGATACGAGCCCCCCGCCCCCTTCGACAAGCCTTCTGGCCAAGCTTTGGTTTTGGCGCGGATAGACAACGTCAAGCCCCGAGCCAAGTACGGCCCAACCGGGTTCATCGATTTCGACACACGCATGGTGGGCGACTCCGTCGATGCCGCGCGCCAACCCGCTGATGACCGGCCATCCCGCACTGGCCACTGCTCGAGAGAGGATTCGAGCGGCTGCGTCCCCGTACGAGGTCGATCGTCGGGTGCCAACAATCGCTACCCCGAGGCGAGGGGGGAATGTGCCCACCACCCACAGCTTTTCGGGGAGCCCTGAGATTCCGTCGAGGTAGGGCGGAAGAGATTCGCAGCGAAGGTTGGTCAGATGCCACCTCGGTACGAAAGCGCTTCCCCGACGTGAATTTCATTGACAGCTTCTGACTCTGCCAGGTCGGCGATGGTGCGCGCCATCCGGCGCACCCGATCGGCTCCCCGCCCGGTGAGTGCACCTTTACGAACGGCGGCGGCTACAAGATCCAGCGCAGCTCCACCGAAGACAAGCCCGTCGAGTTCTTTTCGGCTCAGGCCGGAGTTGATTCGCTGACTCCGGTCGAGCTGTGCCTGGCGCGCCCGCAGCACCCGTAGTTTGACTGTGGCCGAGTCTTCCGACGGAGAACCCAAGAGCAGATCAGGGTCGGGAGCCGTCATTCGTAAGCGAAGGTCGAACCGATCGAGAAAAGGGCCGGTGAGACGCGCCCGATAGCGGGCGACCTCTACCGGCGAGCAGCGGCATGACACGATGCGGTCACCCTGGAAGCCGCACGGGCACGGATTGGAGGCAGCCACCACCTGGGCCCGGGCCGGAAATGTGATGCTGCGTCCCCGGCGGGCAATCGTGACCGCGCCTTCCTCGATCGGCTGGCGAAGGGCGTTGAGCAGGTGGGGCGGGAACTCGCCGAGCTCGTCGAGGAAAAGCACCCCGCCGTGGGCCAGCGATACCTCGCCGGGTTGCGGATGGGGGCTGCCCCCACCGACAACCGCCGCCATGGAAGCGGAGTGATGAGGCGCACGAAATGGAGGGCGGGAGGTCAGGGCCCGCCGTCGATCGGCCGACGCCCAGAGACAGGCGACTTCGACCGCCTCGGAAGGCTCGAGTGGCGGCAGGATCGTGGGCAATCGTTGGGCGAGCATGGTCTTCCCGCAGCCCGGTGAACCAATCATCAGAAGGTGGTGTCCCCCGGCGGCCGCGATCTCGAGAGCTCGACGAGCCAACGGCTGCCCTCGCACGTCTGCCAGGTCGACCTCGTCAGCTGTGAGCTCGTCGAGCTTGGCTTCCGCCACTCGCGGGCTCGATCCCCCGCTCACAAGGGAGGATGCCTCCGCCAGGCTGGCGATCGCAAACACCCGCGCCCCCGGGACCCGGGCAGCGGTGGGGGCATCAGCCTCGGAGACCAGACACGGCCATCCTCGTTCGACCGCCAGGAGCGCGGCACCGATCGCCCAGCGGCTGCGACGGACAGTACCGTCGAGAGCGAGCTCGCCGGCGACGATCATCCGACTCGGGCTCGGAATCACTTTTGAAGCGGCCAGAACCCCAAGGGCGATCGGGAGGTCATAGTCGGATCCGGCTTTGGGGAGGTCAGCAGGCGAGAGGTTGACCGTGATCTGGCGGTGGGGCAGCTCCTGTCCGGTGGAGAGGATTGCGGCTCGAACCCGCTGCTTGGCCTCGCGAACCGAGGTGTCGGGCAACCCCACCAGTGTGAACGACTCGATGGGTCGACCGACATGAGCTTCGATCCGGACCGGGCGCGGCTCGGCTCCCACCATGGCCACCGACATCGCCTGGGCAAACACCCAATCGTTATACGGACGAGACGTAGTGAGGGCTAGTGGGTCGTCATCGGCCGCGGAATCTGGGTGGGCGCTTGTCGAGGAAGGCGGTCACGCCTTCGACTGCATCCTCGCTCTCGAGACAGATTGATTGAGCTTGGCCTTCAGCAGCCAATGCCTGGGCGAAATCGAGCTGGAACGAGTGGTTGAGGTTCTGCTTGGCAAACATCTGCGCCACCGGAGCGCCGGTGGCGAGCGCGGAGGTCAGTTCCTCCATCCGTTGCTCGACAGCTGAAGACTCGATCACCTCCAGCACGAGCCCGATTCCGAGGGCTTCCTCGGCGTCGATGATCCGCCCCGTCAAAGAGAGCTCCTTGGCCCTTTGCAAGCCGACGATCCGTGGCAGCAACCAGCTGCCCCCGAAGTCGACTGTCAATCCTCTTTGCACGAATATCTCCGAAAAGCGGGCACGGGTGGTAGCAACCACGAGGTCGCAACCCAGCGCCAGATTCATTCCCGCTCCTGCCGCGATCCCATCGACCAAGGCCACGGTGGGTTTTGTCAGGCGATGGAGGGCCATTGCCGCCTCGCCGACACGCTGCATCCGGCGGCGATTGGCGAGGACTCCGGTCTCGCTGCGAGCGGCAGGATCGAGGTCCGCACCAGAGCAAAACGCCCCTCCGGCTCCGGTGACCACCAGCACCCTTTGACCGGAGGACTCGAAATCCGAAAAGGCTTTGCGTAGGTCCCCCCAACCATCGGGAGGGACGGCGTTCTTTCGCTCGACCCGATCGAGGATGAGCCAGCGGGCCGGCCCTCGGTCTTGGGAACGCAACCACATGGTCGGTCACGGTAGCCAAGGGGTCAATCGGTAACGTGGGAGATCATGGGCTTCAACCCCTTTCGACCGGCTCGCAAGAACACGCTTGACCTGGCGTTGATGGCGGGAACGATCGTCGTCATCATCGGCCTCCTGGTGTGGGCGATCTGGGAGTAACTGTTGCTCCGGTGCAGCCGTACGCCGCTCGCAAGCAGTACCTCTGTCCGGGATGCAACAACACCATCGGGGTGGGGGTTTTCCATCTGGTCGTAGTTCCCGACGACCAGCCCGACGACAGACGTCATTGGCATCACGGCTGCTGGCACAAAGAGATGCGACGTCGCTTTGGCAGCGGGACGCGATGACACCAGGTTCAGGCGTCGCGCAGCTTCAGTCCCGCCCAGGAGATGAGTACGCCGACCACCGACCACGCGAGGACCACGATCAAACCGCGGCGGAACGACGGTAGATCCCCCAATATCTGACCGAAGCCCCCCACGCTCAGCGATCCCAGGAGCGCCGAGGTGTGGATCGAGAGCGAGACCTCACGGAAGCCTTCCCAAAGGATGAGCAGCCCTTCGACAAATGTGAAGGCGAGAGCGGCTCCAATGGCGGGACCCACCGAACGCAGCCAGGCAGAGAATGCCAACCCCAGCGCCACCCACGTGAACTGCACCAGGAGGGCCTTCCAGGCGATATCCCACCAGCCGACCCCGTCGAGCTCGCCCGAGCCCTCTGCGAGGAAAAAGGTGGCGATGGAAAAGACGACGATGGCGAGGAGGACTGCCAGCCAGGCTGCGACGGTGCTGGTCAATAGTCGCGCGACCAGGTGCTGGCCGCGGCGGCTATTGCGGGTCAGCGTGGTGGACCAGGCCGACGTGGCCAGCTCACCTGCCAGAGCCATCGTCGCCAGGATCAGCGGAAACCAGGTCTGGCCCATCACCTGGCCGGCGCCGAAGATGTAGGCACCCGGCTTTTGGATTTCGAAGAACCCGCCCTGATCGTCGATCACCCTCGGCAGGAGATAGAAGATTCCAGCCAGAAAGCCCGTCAGAAGAACCAGCACAATGGTCAACACCCAAAACGTCCGTCGCTTGAAGGTCTTGGTCAACTCAGCCTTGATGAGACCCGTCACTACGTCTCTCTTCTCATCGATCGCCTTCGGTGAGCGAAAGAAACAACTCCTCCAAACGGCCCGAGCGCCGGGCGATCTCGCGGGGGAATATTTCGGCCATCGCCAGGGCCCGGGCGACGGCGGCGCCGTCGTCGGTCGACACCGCCAGCAAATCCCCTTCGACCACCGCGGGGATGCCGACTTCGGTTAGAACGGCGGCGGCTCGTTGGGGCTCGTCGACTTCGACCGTGTAACCACTACGAAACGAACCGAGCAGGGATGCCAGATCCCCCGCCGCAAGGAGGCGACCCTTGTTGATGACGACCACATGATCGGCCATGGCCTCGATGTCGGAGAGGTTGTGGGAGGAGACGATGACAGTTTTCCCCTGACCCGCCAGCTGACGGAGGCTGTCTTTGATCTGTGCCTGACCGGCCGGATCGAGGCCATCTAGCGGTTCGTCGAGGATCAGGAGCTCGGGATCGCCCAACAACGAGGCCGCCAGAGCCAGGCGTTGGCGCATGCCCTTCGAGTATCCGTCGATTCGACGGCCGCCCTCGGACCCGAGGCCGGAGAACTCGAGCAGGTCGTCGACCCGCTCGCGACCACGCCCCAAGGTGTTGGCCGCCACTACCAAGTTGTCGCGTCCCGAGAGCCCTTTCACCAACCCCGGCTCCTCAACGATCGCCCCGAGCCGCTTCACGATTTCGGGAAGCCGGTCGCGCACCGATATGCCAAGCACCTCCATCGACCCAGCGTCCGGTTTGGTCAAGCCGAGCAACGAGCGAAAGGTCGTGGTCTTACCGGCGCCGTTAGGCCCGAGAAAACCGCTTACCCGCCCAGCTGGAAAGGTGAAGGAAAGACCGTCAAGCGCAACCGTCTTGCGATAGCGCTTGCGAAGCCCCTCTGCGACTATCGCATCCATCGGTTTTTGAGGCTACACGCCGCTCCCGACCGCCCTTGGCACCCAGTGCAAGTCGACGCCGCCTTCGTGGAAACGAACCGCGATCACGTCGATACGCGTACAACGGTAGCTCCGCGCCAACATCCGGACCTGCCGGGCCTTCTGAAAATCAAAAGCGGCCAACGCTGCTGCTGGCGGCCAAGTAGCTCCTCGCCGTATGCGTGTCGAGCGGACCTCGATCAGAGTCCGCTCCCCTCCGATTGAGGCAACGATGTCAATCTCGCCTACATCGAGGACCACGTTGCGAGCCCAGATCGCGATCCCCCTGGCCCGGAGAAACCGGCAGGCGCTCTGCTCCGCCAGCCGGCCGAGCGCGCCCGTGGAAAGCTCCTGGCACGAAACCCAGTCCATGTTCGATTTATAAGTGGTGCATGGGACCAAAAAGGTCCCTCGGCGACGTCAGGCGTTCGTCAGGCCGCGGCGTCTACAGCTCCGAAGCGGCTCGGCGGCCAGATTCGCACCACGGCCTCGCCCAGGACCCGATCCATCGGGATGGCGCCGAATCGGCGGCTGTCATACGAAACCAGGCGATTGTCCCCCATGACAAAGACCGAGTCGGGGGGCACCACCACGGGGCCGAAATCGGGCATGATTCCCTGCTCCAGCAGGTAGGGCTCGTCGACGCGGGCGCCGTTGATCTCGAGATAACCATCTCGAACGGAAACCTCGTCCCCGGCAATTGCTACCACGCGCTTGATCAAGTCGTCGGCCGAGGCCGTTCGGATTCCGATCGACTCGACGATATGACGCACCACGGCCTCGCCGAAGGTCTCCTGATCGATGTCATCGTTGAACGGCGAGATGAAAACAACGATGTCCCCGCGCTGAGCGTTGCCGAATTGATAGCTGAGCTTGGAGACCATCACCCGGTCGTTTTCGACGATGGTGGGAACCATCGAATCGGAGGGGATGTAAAACGGCTGGATAAGGAAGGTCTTGATGACTACTGCGATCGCAATGGCCACCAACAACAGCATTGGCAGCTCGATCCACAGCGGCCGATTCGGCTTGGGCTTTCGCTGTCTCGATTCCCGGCGCGGGGCCTCGACGGTCAGTCCCGCTTCTCCCTGATACGGGCGGACTTACCCACCCGGTCTCGCAGGTAATAAAGCTTGGATCGCCGGACGTCCCCGCGGCGAGTGACTTCTACCTTTTGAATGATCGGGGCACTGTATGGAAAGACCCGCTCGACCCCGACCCCAAAGCTGACCTTGCGAACGGTAAAAGTGGAATCGAGGCCGCTGCCATTTTTGGCAATTACAACACCCTCGAAGACCTGCGTTCGCTCCCGGTTGCCTTCTGTTACCCGGACATGGACCTTGACGGTGTCCCCCGGCCTAAACGCAGGAATGTCGTCGCGCGCGTAGTCGCCCCGGAGCATGTCAAGCTTGTTCATCGACGTTTTCCTTTGAGGAGTCTGGCGAATCGCCAGGGTCAAGATGTTATCAGGACTCCGACTTTCCCAGATCCGGTCGCCGCGTTCTGGTCCGCTCTACCCGCTGCTGGCGTCGCCAATCTTCAATGCGTCCGTGATCGCCTGAAAGTAGGACTTCGGGTACCTCCCAGCCCTGGAAGCTCCTCGGCCGGGTGTATTGGGGTTCTTCGAGGAGGCCATCTCGAAAGGACTCAGTCAGGGTGGAGGCAGGATTGCCTACGACTCCGGGGAGAAGACGAGCCACTCCTTCGATGATCGCGGCGGCGGCGATCTCACCACCGGCGAGCACGAAGTCTCCTATGGAGATCTCCTCATCAACCAAATGATCGGAGACGCGCTCGTCGACACCTTCGTAGCGGCCACAAACCAAGACCAAATCCCCGAGCCTGGCCAACCGATCGAGATGCGCCTGATCGAGCCGAGCACCGGCCGGGCTCAACAAGACTTTGTGAGCCGATGCCAGGGGTGCGAGCGCCATGGCTAGGGGCTCCACCATCATCACCATGCCCGCTCCTCCGCCGAAGGGGGCATCGTCGACCTGGCGATGGGCTCCCTTCCCGAACTCCCTGAGATCGACCACCTCAACCTCGAGCGCCCCCGCCTCGATGGCTCGACCAACGATCGAGGTCTCGAGGATGCCGGGGAAGAACCCGGGAAAGATCGTGATGACCGTGACCTTCAACGCCAGTCCTTGGGCAGCCCCAGGATTCTTTCGGCGATGATGTTGCGTTGAATCTGATCGGTGCCGCCACCGATTCTTAGGCCCGGAGTTCCCAGGAATGCATCCTGCCACTCGCCGCCGTAGGGAGCGTCGCCATCGGCGAGCAATCCGTCAGCTCCGAGGACATCGAGCGCCTGGTCGTAGAGGTCAGCCAGGAGCGTGGTTCCCACCAGCTTGGCCACCGAGCCCTCCGGGCCCGGCATGCGACCTTGGGACAATGCAGTCGCCATTCGCAGCTGGGTATAACCAAGGGCCTTTCCCGCCACTATCACCCGGAGAAATCGGTCACGCTGGCTCCCATCGCCAGGCGCCCGCGCCGCCAGCAGGGACGTGAAAGCGTCCGCCACGGTGGCACCGATCGAGAGAACGGCCGTACGTTCAAACATGAAGGTCGTTATCACCACCCTCCACCCATCCCCGACTTCTCCGATCCGATTGGAGTCGGGAACCCGCACCTCGTTGAGAAAGACCTCGTTGAAGTTGGCCGACCCGGTCATCTGCCGAATCTGTCGTGTCTCTACTCCGGGCGATCGCATGTCGACGACAAATGCCGATAACCCCCGATGAGGTGGCAGCTCGGGGTCGGTGCGAGCGATGCACAAGCCCCAATCCGAGAGATGGGCGAAGGTGGTCCAAACCTTCTGCCCGCTGATCACCCACTCATCTCCGTCGTGAACGGCCTTGGTGCTCAGAGAAGCCAGGTCCGAGCCGGAGCCGGGCTCGGAGAAAAGTTGGCACCAAACCTCTGAGCCGGATAGGAGAGGTGGAAGAAGACGTTGGCGTTGCTCCTCGTTCCCCAGCAGGAGGACGGCTGGCCCGCACCAGGCGAGGCCCACCACCAGCGCATCGTGAGGAATATCGAAATGCGACTCTTCGGCGCTGAAAATGTTGTGCTCGACGATGCTTCGGCCTCGACCCCCGTAAGCGGGGGGCCAGGCGATTCCCGCCCAGCCAGCATCGAATTTGAGCTTCTGCCAGGCCCGCGCCTCGGCCAGCTTTTGCACCTCCTCCGCCGGCGTCCATTCGGCGACGATGGCGGAGGGAGCAATGGGCGGCGCCGGAGGTCTGTCTGCATTCGCTTCCAGCCATGCCCGTGCCTGGGCCCGGAACTGCGCCTCTTCCGGGGAGTCGAAAGGCTCCATCCCCCGGAAGTATGGCCCGGAGCCCGCTAGCTATCGATTCTGGAGACCTCGATGTCGCCTGATACGGTGCGCGCTCGAAGTTTGGTGGTTCGTTGGGGGGTCACAGTGGTCTTGGTCTTAGGCAAACGAACGTCGCCCGAGAGTGAGTCGATTTCTGCTTCGACCCTGGTGCCGGCCGGAATCCCGACCCTTAGGTCCCCGGACATTGACTTGAGTTCGATCAGGGCACCCCGACAGCATCCGACCCGTAAGTCCCCGGAGGCCGATTTCAGCTCGCATCGACCATCGACGGCGTCGGCCACGATATCGCCGGAGGCGGTGGAGACGCTCAGGTCACCGCTCACCCGATGTATTCGCACGTCCCCAGACGCCGAACTCACCTCGCAATCATTGAGGATCTCGTCGACCTTGACATCGCCCGAGGCAGTTCGGAGAACGACGCCGTCGGCCTGCCCAATGTCCAGGTCACCAGAAGCCGTCTGCAGGTTGATGCGTCCGAGGTCAACCCGTGCGTAGATGTCCATTGAGGCAACTGTGGCATCGAGATGCGAGCCGGAGGGGGTGCTCACCCTGATGTTGACGCTCCGTCCGCCGAAGAGCCTGCGCTCCTCGCGTATCAAGATGGTCGAACCGAGTTGCTCGACTACGACGAACTCGGCTCCGCTACCCGTTACATCGACCTCGACGCGGCTGGAAGCTCCGAGTTGGAGATCGGTGCGACCGGATGCGACTCGGAGCTCGATCGTTGGCACGTCATCGACAGAAAACTCGAACTTCATATATCGAGGGTTTCGACGATGCGCCTCTTGCTAGCTCGCGGGCCATGGACCTTGCCCGCCAGGGTCTTCACCACCCAGGCATTCACGGAGTCGCCGGACTCATTGGCAGCTCGCTCGACGATGTCCTTTATCGCCGGCGGGAGGCGAAGGGTGATCCGGGCGTCGAAGTCACCCTCGACCGAGGTAGCCGTGGACTCATCCGCGCTCACTCGAATGCTGGGCTCTCCATCGGCGAGAACCAACTCAACCCGGTATGCGGGGAGCTGGGCCGCCACCTCCTCGGTGGCTTGATTGGCCAGCTCCATCGCCGCTTCCTTGAGAGCGGGGCGCAAAGCCGCCAGTACTGCTCTTCCCCCGGCCTCTACCGCGGGATCGGCCACCAAGGCCAGCTGGGCCTCGATGGCCGATTCCAGGTTATGAAGGGCAGCAGACGTCTGCATCCGGGTTAGTTCCTGGGTCGGGGATTACGGCTCTCTCCACGAGGTCCGAACCGTAGATCCTGGATTGCCTTCACTGTGCGGAGGTCGACACTTATCAACATGGCAGTTCCTCTCCTCAGCCCGGCTGGTGCCGGAACGACTTCTTCTTTGACATCGTTATGATGTCACAAAGCTGTCACATTGTCAAGAGGTTTTCCGAGCTTTTCGGGAGTCAGATCAGCTTTCTTTCGACGGCCCAACGGGTGAGCTCGTTGCGGTTGGATAGCTGGAGTTTGCGGAAGACCGAGGAGACATGGCTCTCGATGGTCTTGATCGAGATGAAGAGTTCGGCGGCGGCTTCCCGATATGTGTATCCCCTGGCGATCAGCTGGAGCACCTCGCGTTCGCGCTCCGAAAGGCGATCGAGCTCGGGATCGGCGGGCGAGAGGTGCGAGAACGTGTCGAGCAGAAATCCCGCCAGGCGGGGACTGAATACCGGTTCCCCACCGGCCACCCGCTCGATGGCCGCACGCAACTCGGCGGGCGAGATGTTCTTTGTGACATAACCAGCTGCCCCCGCTCGCACCAGACCGACCACATCCGCCGCCGCATCCGAGGCAGAGAGGGCGAGAAAAGCCACCTGCGGATGGGCCCGATGCACACCTTCGATCACGTAGCGGCCACCACCCCCGGGGAGATGCACGTCGAGCAAGACGACATCGGGCACCCGTTCTTTGATCATCTCCACGGCCGGCCCGACCTCCGAAGCCTCCCCTACCACGTCGATTTCGGGCCCCAGGCCGGCGCGAACCCCCACCCGAAACAGGTCGTGATCGTCGACGATGAAGACCCTGATCATCGCGGGACTTCAATGCGGAGCTCGGTTCCCTGTCCGGAAGGGGACCTGATCTCGACCTTGCCTCCCACGGCCCTAATTCTCCCCTCGATCGAGTCCCGGATCCCGGCGCGATCGGCCGGAACCGCGACGCGATTGAATCCCACCCCCCGATCTCGAACAAACAGCTTGATATTCTGGGCTAGCACCTCCAGATAGACATCAATGCGGTTGGTGCCCGAGTGTTTAAGGGCGTTAAGCATCCCCTCGCGTCCGGCGGCCAGTATTGCCTTTGCCGAGCCTTCAACCGGCGTGTCTCCCACCGCCACCACTTCCACCTTGCCTCCATATGCTTCTTCAAGTTCGCTAGCCGCAAGCTCGAGACTCCTGGCCAAACCGGCGGCTTGGCCATCGGAGGACCCGTAGAGCCAGCCCCGGAGCTCCTGCTCCTGTCTGCGAGCCAGGGCGGCGACCCGGGTCGAATCGCTTGCTTCTCTCTGCACCAGGGCGAGAGTCTGAAGGACCGAGTCATGGAGGTGAGCTGCCAGGGTGGCCTTTTCTTCAGCCCTGGCTTGCTGGTCCTCAGCCCTTCGTCGGGCGTCATCCGTGCGATATATGACGTGAACAGCCCATCCGACGATGGCCGCCAGCATGCCGTAAGTAACCAGCGCCGACAGCTGCGCGAGTGCTTGGGACACGTCAGCGATCTGAAAGCGGGCGATGGTTACCACCGAGAGAAGAGCCGCCACCACCCAGCCCACCGAACGCTGCCGGGCTGCCGCCGCCACCACCGCAATGCCAGGGAAGCCTCCGTAAAAGAGGTCACTTGAACCCGCGATCTCCGGCGCCACCAGGGCAAAGGCCGCCAATCCTGCATCTCCGGAGGTGATCCACCAGGGATCGGCGGGACGATCGCGGACCTGATCAATAGCCGCCACCACAGCCCAGACGGCTGAAAGGCCGACCAGCACCCAGCCAACTCCAGGTCGCCCCATGGCGTCGCGGGCGAGGGCGACCATGACCAAGACCATCATCCAGGCCAAGCCGATGAGGCGGGCGCCGCCGGCAATTCGACGAATGGTGAAGGCGACCGGCGGCCCGAACTGCTTTCTTTCCTCCAACATCTCTCCGGGAGGTGGAACTAGCCAACGGTACCCTGCGTCTTAGTCCGGCATGAGAAAGTTTCGCGTCTTCGCACTGATTGTCGTAGTTGCCGCGTGCACTTCAGAGGGTGGGTCCACTTCAACGCAAGCTCCGGCGACTTCCACCTCGACCACATCCGTCCCCGCCTCGACCACCGTCGCGACCACCACCACCACCGAGGTAGGTGGGTGCGGAGAAGGCGAGGCGATGACCGAAGACGGCGAGGTCGGCGCCGGAGGGACGTCGGGTGACGCCGAGCAAATCGGCGCCATCACCTGGGACACCAATCCCGAGTGCGAAGTCTTCACGATCGATTTCGTGACCGCGCAGGCTGCTCCGGCGACGTCGGCCCCGACTATGTCAGCCGAATTCCTCCGTTCGTCGGCAGTCGTGCGCGTCTACCTGGATCTCGAGGCGACGTCCGTGACGGACCAGCTTGTGCAATCGGGTCTGGTCGACCGCGTTTATGTGGCCCGTCGCCCCGACCGCACCCTCTTTGTCGATTTCCATCTCGTTGCCCCCGCCTTGGCCCGCGTGTCGGTGGCCGAATCTCCCGGTCAGGTCAAGGTAGAGCTTGAGCCCGGCGGAGGTGAGCTCGACGGGCTGGCTGCGTTCGCCCAGAACGTGGTCGTTATCTCCCCCACCACCGGCCCGGTCGAGGTTCCGACCGAGATCACTGGCTATTCGCGCAACTTCGAGGCGAACACCATCGCTCGGATCAGCCAGGGTGGATCCATCCTCGATGAAGATTTCACCACCGCCGCCGACTGGGTGGAAACGTGGGGCGAGTATTCCTTGACCCTGGACCCTGCAGGATCCGGCGACGCCGAGCTATTCGTTGGGGAACAGTCGGCCCAGGATGGCTCCGACCGGGGAGTGGTGATCGATATCGAACTTCCCTAGTCGAGGAGACCAGGGATCGCTGCGATCACCAGGTAACCAGCGGCCAAATCGATCTCGGGAACCAACTGGTCAACAAAGGGAACCTCGACCTCCCCGTTCGGGGTAGCGATGACGAGGCGGGCCTGGTCGAGCGAGTCGTCTACGTTCGCGACCCGACCCACCTCTTGACCGGAGCGCTCGCGGACCTTGAGACCGATCAGCTGGTCGGCCCAGAACTCGTTGGGCTCGAGTGTTCGGCGCTCGTGGGAGTCGATGAGCAGATCGAGCCCCACCAGCTCCTGCGCCCGGCTGCGGTCCTTGATCTCTGAGAAACCAATGAGCCAGCCCTTCTCTCCCGGGTTGTTGCTCTTCACCGTCAGGACGCGCCCGTCGGAGGTGTGCACCGATCGACCTCTGGCGAAACGGGTTCGGTCGTCAGTTTGTGGAATGACCACCACCTCCCCTTTGAGCCCGTGGGCCTTGACCACCGAGCCCACCAGGACCGGGTCTTCGAGCAGCTCAGTCCTCGAACTCGACAGAAGCGGTGATGCCCTCTTCATCGGCCGCGGCCTGGGCGACCGTTCGTATCGAGCGGGCCGTGCGCCCACGTCGCCCGATGACTCGCCCCATATCGCCCGGACCGGTTCGGACCTCGGCGATCACATCGTCGGGACCCTGTTCGATGATCGTTACCTCGACTGCATTGGGATCGTCGACGATCTGACCAACTACGTAATCGAGCACTCGTTTGACGATTTCGCCCTTGGCCACCTCACTCGCCTCCCGACACCGTGTGGATCTTCCCCGCCGCCACCTTGTAGCGCGACATGGCCCCCGAGATCTCGAGGAGCTTTTTGACCGTGTCGGTGGGTTGGGCACCTTTTTGCATCCACGCCACGGCCTTGTCGTTGTCGATCTCGATCAGCGAAGGCTCCTGGCGGGGGTCGTAACGACCTACCTGGTCGAGATATCGCCCGTCACGGGGCGAGCGACCGTCGATCACCACTACCCGGTAGACGGGCTGGCGGGTCTTTCCGATCCGAATCAGCCGCATCTTTACTGCCATCGTTTCACCTTCTGCCCTTGCTCTTCTTCTTGGCTTTCTTGTGGGTCGGAGGGCGGGCCCGAGCTGCAGGCGAGATACCCGCCAGGCTGGGCATCCCCTTGCCTCCCGACATCATTTTCATCATCCGCTGCGCATCGCCGAACTGCTTCAAGAGCTGATTGACATCGGTCGGGGTTCGGCCCGAACCAGCCGCGATTCGGCGTTTGCGGCTGCCGCTGATCAGCTTGGGGTTCCGACGCTCTGCTGGGGTCATGGAGCGGATCATTCCCTCGAGCCTCTGCAGGTCGCGATCCTCGATATTGACCTGTTTCAGCAGGGAACCGGAGCCGGGAATCATAGCAAGCACGTCTTTGAGTGGACCCATCCGCTTTAGGGCACTGAATTGTTCGAGGAAGTCCTCGAGCGTGAACTCACCCTTTTGCATCTTGGCGGACGCTTTCTCGGCCTGCTCCTGATCGAAGGTTTGCTCGGCCTTCTCGATCAGGGTGAGGACGTCTCCCATCCCCAGAATGCGGGAGGCCATCCGTTCGGGATGAAAGGCCTCGAGGCCATCGATGCCCTCCCCGACGCCGGCGAATTTGATCGGCACGCCGGTGACCTCGCGAACCGATATCGCCGCTCCTCCCCGGGCGTCGCCGTCGAGCTTGGTGAGGATGAGGCCGGTGAGCGCTACCCGCTCCTTGAATCCCTGGGCGACGTTCACCGCCTCCTGGCCGGTGAGAGCGTCGACCACCAGGAGTGTCTCGTGAGGCTTGGCCTCCTTGTCAATGGCCGCGAGCTCGCCCATGAGCTCACGGTCGATCTGCAGGCGCCCGGCAGTGTCGATGATCACGGTGTCAAGGGAAAGTCGGGTTGCTTCGCGCAGCGCGGCCCGAACGAGGCGGGGGGGCCGACTGGTCCGCTCGGTGTAGACCGGAACGTCGATCCGCGCCCCCAGCGTTTGTAGTTGCTCTACAGCGGCCGGTCGCTGCAAGTCGGCCGCCACGAGCAGCGGTCGGCGTCCGTTGCCTTTGAGATGCTTTGCCAGTTTGGCGGCGGTGGTCGTCTTTCCCGAGCCCTGGAGTCCGGCGATCAGGATGACGAGCGGCGGCGAAACCGATCTGAGTGGAGCGTTGGCTTGCCCGAGGGTCGTGACCAGCTCCTCATGCACGATCTTGATAACCGCCTGCGCCGGGGTAAGGCTCTGATGCACCTCACTGCCTACTGCCCTTTCCCGCACGCGATCCAGGAACGTACGAGCAACGCCGACATTGACATCGGCTTCGAGAAGAGCCAACCGGACCTCACGCAAGGCCGCGTCGACGCTTGATTCGTCGAGGCGCCCGCGCCCGCGCAGCCGGTCGAAAATGGCTTCAAAGCGACCGGAGACCTGTTCGAACATCAGCCGGGGAGGGTAACGGAGTCCCCCGTTTGATAGGCAAGGCGGCCGTTACCGTTAGCGAATGAGCAGCCGCGACGAAGCTCTCCGCGCCGACATTCGGCGTCTGGGCACCCAGCTCGGGCACGCCCTAACTCGCCAGCACGGAGCCGACCTGCTCGACCTGGTGGAGCAAATCCGAAGCCTCACGAAAGCTCACCGGCAGGCGGGCGACCCGGCCGCCGACGACGAACTCACGACCCTGCTCGAAGGGCTCGATCTATCGGACACCATCGAGGCGGTCCGTGCCTTCTCTGCTTACTTCTACTTGGCCAATGTGGCCGAGCAAACTCATCGGGTAGGAGAGCTGGCCGAAGGCGGCCGGGAGGCGATTCTCTCCGACACAGTCGACCGGATCCTGGCCGCCGGGCTGGAACCGTCGTTGACCAGGTCAATCCTCGATCGCCTCGAAGTGCGGCCCGTCTTCACCGCCCACCCCACCGAAGCCGCGCGACGCTCGATTCTGCGCAAGCTTTTCTACGTCGCCGACCTCCTCTCCGAGCGGATCGAGCCCACCACGACCGAACGAGAGCGGGAGCGCATCGATCGCCGAACCGCTGAGGTGATCGATCAAATCTGGCAAACCGACGAGTTGCGGGCCACGCGTCCCAGTCCTTCAGATGAGGCCAAGTCGGCGATCTTCTACCTCGATCTCTTGTTTGCCCAGGTCCTTGCCGATCTGGGAGAAGAGATTGCCCTCCATCTCGAGCGCCTGGGAGCTGGCAACCAAACGGCCATTCGCTTCGGTTCCTGGGTTGGCGGCGACCGCGACGGCAACCCGGAGGTCACTCCAGAAGTGACGATGGAAACGCTCGAGCTTCAGCACGACCACGGCCTCCGCGCCCTGATTGGGGCGGTCGAGCAACTAGCCGAGGAACTATCGGTCTCGATTGCCATCAAAGAGATCTCATCGGAATTGGAAGCTTCTCTGGCCGCCGATCGGGAGGCATTGCCAGAGGTCTGGCGGCGTTTCCGGTCCCTCAATGCCAACGAGCCGTACCGGCTGAAGTGCGCATACATCCACCAACGTCTCATCAACACCCGCGAGAGCACCCTCGCCGGGGGCCGACCCCGCTCAGCTGTCGACTACCAAGGCCCCCAAGACCTGGCCGCCGAGTTGGAACTGATGGCGGATTCCCTCAACGCCAACGAGGGGGCGCTCCTCGCCAACGGCGTCCTTGCCCGGCTCCGCCGCAGGGTGGATGCCTTCGGATTCGCTATGGCCACTCTCGACATACGCGAGCATGCCCACCGCCTCCACGACACCGTCGCCGCCCTTTATGAGCGGATCGGCGTCGGCTACGACCCCGACCGCGACCAGCGGGAAACGATGCTTGCCGCCGAGCTCAGCGGTCGCCGTCCTCTCTCCTCGCCGGTGAGCACGCTTGAGGGGGAGAGAGCGCGGACTCTCGCCACCTTCGAAGTCATCCGCCAAGCCCTCGACCGTTTCGGGCCGGTGATTGAGTCCTACATCATCAGCATGACCCAGGGAGTCGACGACGTGTTGGCAGCGACCGTGCTGGCGAGGGAAGCGGGCCTGGTGGACCTCGATCAAGGCATCGCCCGCATCGGATTCGTACCGCTCTTTGAGACGATTGACGAGCTGCGTCGATCGGGCGAGCTCCTCGACCGTCTCTTGACCATCGGTCCTTACCGAAAATTGGTTGCCCTGCGCGGCGAGGTCCAGGAGGTCATGCTCGGGTATTCGGACTCGAACAAGGAGGGAGGGATCACCACATCACAGTGGGAGATCTACAAGTCCCAGCGCCTGCTCCAAAACGCTGCTGCCCGCCACGGTGTCCATCTCCGGCTCTTTCACGGCCGGGGCGGCACCATCGGACGCGGAGGCGGTCCCTCTCATACCGCGGTCCTCGCCCAGCCCTACGGGACGGTGGATGGGTCGATCAAGGTGACCGAACAGGGCGAGGTGATCTCGGACAAGTACGGCTTGCCCCGGCTGGCGGCACGCAACTTGGAGCTGGTGCTCTCGTCGGTGCTCGAGGCCTCGCTCCTCCATCGGACCTCCCGCCAACCACCAGAGGTGCTTTCGCGCTGGATGGAAGCGATGGAGGCTTTCTCAGTGGCCGCGCACGCGGCGTATCGCCAATTCGTCGCTGATCCCCACCTGATCCCCTACTACCTCAGCTCCACCCCGGTGGAGGAATTGGGGGCGATGAATATTGGTTCCCGTCCCTCGCGTCGCCCCGGCGGCGGCGGGGGACTCGAGGATCTCCGCGCAATTCCCTGGGTGTTCGGCTGGACCCAATCGCGACAGATCATTCCCGGCTGGTACGGCGTGGGATCGGGCCTGCGGGCGGTTGAGTCGAATTACTCAGAAGTGTTCGCCGACATGGCAGAGCGTTTTCTGTATCTGCAGGCTTTCCTCGGCAACGTCGAGATGACCTTGGCCAAGACCGACCTCTCCATTGCCAGCCGCTACTGCCAACGACTCGTCGCCCCCGAGCATCGCCAGGTTTTCGATCGGATCTCGGCCGAATATGACCTGACCGTTTCCCAGGTGCAAAAGCTCACCGGGCGCGAGATCCTGGCGTCGAACCCTCTCCTCGCCCGCACCCTCGAGGTTCGCAACATTTACCTCGATCCGATCAATTACCTGCAGGTCTCATTGCTGGAACGAAGCCGCCGGGCGAGCGAAGTCGACCCCGACTTGCAGCGAGCTTTGTTGCTGACCGTCAACGGCATCGCCGCCGGGATGCGTAATACCGGCTAGCTCTGCCGGTCTTCGAGAACCGAAAGGATGTTTCCGGCAGGATCCTTGAACCAGGCGATGGCCGGACCCTGGTCGCCGCGGGCGATGCCCTTCTCGTCCTGGTCGAATCCCTCATATCGTTCGAACTTGACCCCCTTCTGGCTCAGCTGGTCCACCGCCTGGTCGACGTCGTCCACCACGAAGTTCAGGATTGTGTAAGTGGCCGGTTCGAAGTCAGGCTTCTCGTAGATGAACGTGTCCCTTCCGCCCGTCAGGTTTAAAACCAAGTCGCCCATCTCGCCCTTTGAGATGTCGATGCCGAGCGTGTCCCCGTAGAACTTTTCGGCCTCCTTCAAGTTCGGAACCGCAAATCCACTAAATGCCTTGGTGTTGGCAAACAACTCGACTCCTTTCGAAGGTGCCTTGGTTCTTACCCAGACTTGGCCGCTTCAACCAGCGTGTCGAAATAGGCGACTCCGCCACCCCAATCGGTCAAAGTGTCGTTGGTGAGGGCATTGGCATGGGCGGCTTCAACCGTCCAACCAAATGGAATGGCGCTGACCCCGGGCCGGAGCCTGCTGCTGATCTTGGCCGTTAGCGAAAGCTCTCCGCGATCGTTCCAAATCCGTACGTGATCCCCTTCGGAGATGCCCCTCCGAGCGGCATCCTCGGCGTCGATCTCGAAGTACGGGCCGGTCTCTTTCTCAGCGTGGTGGGAGCCATAGGAGCTGTTGAGAAACCTGGTCTGATTTTTGGGCGTCAGGAGGACGAGCGGGTACGACTTCGCCAGCTCCCCTCCAGGTCCTTCGAGCGGCGGCTGGTATCGCGGGACTGGATCGGAGAAAAGGTCCGCCCGGCCATCGCTCGTGGCGAATCCCCCCTCGGCATAAGGCAGAAGTGCATCTGGGAGATCGAGCCGAAGCCAACCCTGCTTGCGGAGAAGATCGACGTCCGTATCGACCAACACCCTTGACACGAGCGACTCGTCGTCGAGATCGAACTCCGGATCTGTCATGGCCATGGCCTTCGCCAGACGCCGCCAGAGCTCGGTGTTGGGAACTGCTTCGCCGAGCGGGGCGATGGCCGGTTCATTCCATCCGAGATAGAGATGTCCCCAGGCGGGAATGACGTCGAGCTGCTCGAGCTCCGTTGTCGCCGGAAAGATGACGTCGGCGTAGCGGGCCGTGTCGGTGAGGAACTGCTCGCTCACCACCGTGAATAGATCCTCGCGTTCGAGACCCTGTCTGATCAGCGCTGCGTTGGGGATGGTGACCAACGGGTTGCCGTTCCAGACGAATAGGGCGTGGATCCCAATCGCGGGATCGGTGAGGTGGCGGCCGAGGTGATTCATCGACAGGCCTCGACTCGCGCTCGGAACCGAGAAAACCGACTCGTCGACCTGGGTGTCAAACCACGATCCAACCGAACGTGATAGACCGCCGCCACGGTGTCGCCAGGCGCCGGTAAGCACCGGGAGAGTCGCCAGCGTTCGGAAGAACATCGCCCCCTGCTCGTGGTGCTCGGCGCCGATCAAGGTGCGAATGAAAGCCGGCTTGATCGTCCCGTAGGCGTGTGCGAACCGTTCGACCTCGTCTGATCCAAGACCGCATGTCGCTGCTGCTCGCTCCGGCGTCCAGTCGGCCACATGGACGGCGAGTTCCTCGAAGCCGGCGGCGTGGGAAGAAACGTATTCGTGGTCGATGAGGTCTTCGCGGATGAGGACGTGGGCGACCGCCAGCATCAACGCCACATCCGTTCCCGGCAACGGTTGGATGTGCCAATCCGCCGAGCCAGCGGTAATGGTCTTGATCGGGTCGATGACAACGACCTGTGCTCCGTTGCGGCGTGCCTCTTCGACGAAGGGCCAGAGGTGGCGATTGGTCAGGCGGGTGTTGGTCGCCCAGAGAACGATGAACTTGGCGAATCGAATATCGGTCGGATCCGCCGAAAGTCCCGACCCATAAGTTGTGGCCAGGCCTGCCTTAGCGGTGGCACCACACACTGACCCGGTGAGTTGGGACGCACCAAGATTGGCGAAGAAGCGGCGATCGAGCGAGCTCATTTGCACGGCTCCCTGGGTGCCGGCATCCCACCACGGATAGATCGCCTCCCCGCCGTGTTCTGCGATGACCGACTTCACCCGGTCGACAACGACTCCGAGCGCCTCCTCCCAGGTCGCCTGTCGAAACTGGCCCTCCCCCTTTCGCCCGGTTCGGACTAGCGGATGAAGGATCCGCTCGGGGTGATAGACCCGGTCGAGAAAGTTGTTGACCTTCGGGCAGAGCTCGCCCCGCGAATAGGGGTGATCGGGATTGCCGCGCAGCTTGATCGCCACGCCATCCTCGACTGTCGCCACCCAACCACAGGAATCAGGGCAATCGTGGTGACAGGTGCCGAGCACGGTTTTCACGGGGCGCAGGCTAGAACTCGGACACACAGACCCCTAGAAATTGTCTCTGGCTTCTTGTACGTTTGCTCGAACAGATGTACGACTGGGATTCACTCTTCGATCCGCCGATCCAACCGCTGATTCCTCGGGCCGCCCTCGAGCTTTCCCCCGGGCCCGAACTCGGGGATCTGCTCTCCGGGGTCGATTCTCCTTCCCTCTCCCGCTACGAGCGGGTGGAGCTGATCTCGGCCTATCAGCGCCAGGTCTCCCATTATCAGGCCCTCTTCTACCGGGAGATCGCCTCCCTCTATGCCCAGGAG
>DATFBM010000007.1:0-168605 GCA_035253825.1 Acidimicrobiia bacterium
GAGAAGAGGGTCTGGGCATCCTCCCGGGAGACCCTCCTCCTTCGCTCCAGCAACCCATAGAGCCTTCCCAGTGAGTAATCGGGGGAAAAGGAGAGGACCTCTGCCTCGGAGAGACCGGTCTTGGCCAGCTCGACCAGCACCGCCGCCCGGTCCAAGGAGATCGCTCCCTTGGAAAGCTCGCTCTTGATCTGAGAGTCGGGGGGCATAGGCCAGGGTGCGGAGCCGGCGGGCGGTCTGATGCGAGATATCGAGGGTGGCAGAGAGCCAGTCGGTGACGTTGCGATCGCCCGCCGACCAGGCGATTTGGTGGGGGGGGTCGAGCTTTCCCAACAGCTCCGCCTGCTCGGCTCGGAGCCGGTTGATCTCTCGCTCTTTAGCAATCAGATCCTCTTCCCACCGATCGATCTGATCCGGTTCCCATCCCATTCGAACATGTGTTCAGTATGACGAGGGAGTGGGACAAATTTCCCCTTCCAGAAGAAGAATCTGAAAAAGATGGGAGAAATTGCCGATCGTTAGACCGGCCGCCTCCGCTTGCTGGAGATCACCCCGGTGTCGAAGCCGGACAGATGCAAGCCTCCGGCGAAGCGGGCGTGCTCGATCTTCAAGCAGCGGTCCTGAACTACCTTCAGACCCGCCTCGATGGCTAACTCGGCGGCTTCGTCGTTGCGCAGACCCAGCTGGAACCACACCACCTTGGCCCCGACCGCGATCGCCTCCTTCACCACCCCCGGCAGTTCGGACTCCTTGCGAAAGCAGTCGACGATGTCGGGCGGCTCGGGGAGGTCTGCCAGCGTCGGGTACGCCTTCTTTCCCAAGACCTCCTCAGCATGGGGATTGACAGGCCACACCGTGTAGGGAGTTCGAGTGAGGTACGTGGCGACGAAGTTCGAAGACCGGAGAGGGTTGGGCGAAACCCCTACCAGGGCGACAGTTCGCGAGCTGCGCAGAATCTCGAGACGCTCGAGAGGAGTGGCCTCGGCGATCATGTGACCAATGCCTGATCGAGGTCGGCAATGATGTCGGCCACATCTTCGATCCCCACCGAGATCCGGATCATGTCGTCGCCGACCCCTGAGGCAGCCCGTTCCTCAAGCGGAACCTGCTGATGGGTAGTGGAGGCCGGGTGGATGACGAGGGTCTTGGCGTCGCCGACGTTGGCCAGGTGAGATGCCAGCTCGACTTTCTCGATGAACTGACGGCCCGCCTCGAAACCACCCTTGACTCCGAAGGTAAACACCGCCCCCGGTCCGGCGGGAACATATTTTTGGACCATGGGGTCTGAAGCAGCTGGATAGCTCACCCAGGCCACGGCCGGATGCTGAGACAAATGATCGGCCACCGCCCGAGCGTTGGCGACGTGCCGATCCATCCGCAGCGGCAAAGTTTCGAGCCCCAGCAAGAGCATGAACGCATTGAAGGGCGAGAGCGCCGCCCCGACATCGCGCAGAAGCTCGGTGCGGGCTTTCATCAGATAGCCGTACTCCCGAAAGTTGTCCCAGAAGCGAAGCCCGTGATAGGCAGGCGACGGGTCGACCAGTAACGGGAAGTTGCCGTTGTCCCAAGGGAATCGTCCCGACTCGACGATCACCCCAGCGATGACAACGCCGTGACCACCAAGAAACTTGGTCGCGGAATGGACAACGATGTCTGCTCCCCATTCCATGGGGCGACACAGGAAAGGGGTGGCAAAGGTGTTGTCGATGATGAGTGGCAGGCCACGGTCATGGGCCACGCCGGCAACTCCCTCGATATCGAATACCTCGGCCCGTGGGTTTCCAATCGTCTCCCCATAGAGCAATTTGGTCTTCTCGGTGAGGGCTGCCGCGAAAGCGGCTGGCGTGGGATCGACGAAATGAACGTCGATTCCCATACGCCGAAGAGTGACGTCGAACTGCGTGTACGTCCCCCCGTAGAGATTTCGCGCCGCCACGATCTCGTCACCCTTCTGGCAGAGGGTGAGGATCGAGATCAGCTGGGCGGCTTGCCCCGAACTCGTCGCCAGGGCTCCCAGCCCACCTTCGAGGGAGGCCATTCGTTCTTCGAAAGCGGCGTTGGTGGGGTTGCCGATCCGGGTGTAAATGTTCCCGAAAGTTTGGAGGGCGAAGAGGTCAGCCGCCGTCTGGGCGTCCTCGAAAACGAAGGAGGTCGAGGCGTAGATCGGCATTGCCCGGGCTCCGGTCTCGGGATCGGGGCGCTGGCCGGCGTGAATCGCCCGGGTGGCAAACCCATAGGCGGTCATGCTGCTCCGGCGATCTGAGCGAGGCTATCGAGGACCAAGTCCACCTCCGCGGCTGTGTTGATATGGAGGAACCCGATCCGCACCAGCCCACCCCGATCAAGGAAGCCGAGCCGTCGCATCGGTTCGACGGCGTAATAGTGACCGGCCCAGGTGGCGATTCCCAGTTCGCCTAAGCGCTTTTGGACCTCGGCAGCCGGAACCCCGGCTAAGTCGACGGCGAAAGTGGAAACCCTCCCCTTCATGGAGGGCGGGCCAACCAGTGTGACCTTGTCTCCCAGCCCGGCAAGAAAGCGCTCGCCGAGCAGCGACTCTTGCTCCCGGATCTCGCGGAAAGCCGATTCGAGTGCTCCGCGACGGTCGCCTCCCCACCCCAGCGACGCGAGATAGTCGACCGCGGCGGCGAAACCAGCCAGCAGCTCGAACGGCGGGGTTCCGGTCTCCCAACGCGCCGGCCCCACGTCGGGCGCCGGTCGGACCTTGAAAGTCGGCAGACGCGAGAGATGGGATCGGCGCCCCCACAGGATTCCCAGATGGGGCCCGAAGAACTTGTATGCCGAGCAAACGAGGAAGTCGCAGCCAATAGCCTCGACGTCCAGGTAGCGGTGCGGCGCCAGGTGGACCGCATCGATGTAGCTGAGGGCTCCCACCCGGGCGGCGCTCGCCGCCACCCGGCCTACATCGACGAGCGATCCAAAGGCATTCGAACAAGCGGTGACCGCGACCAGCCGGGTGCGATCGTTAATGAGCGATTCGAGATGATCGAGGTCGAGGGAAGCA
Source organism: Acidimicrobiia bacterium (assembly GCA_035253825.1). GTDB lineage: Bacteria > Actinomycetota > Acidimicrobiia > Spongiisociales > ZC4RG35 > JACCTH01. The sequence goes on from DATFBM010000007.1 coordinate 3,020, forward strand.
TCGGCGCCGAGTTCGGCGAAGACAATCTCCACCCCGCGGGAGCGAGCTGCCAACACCCAGGGGGTGACGTTGGCGTCATGGTCGAGGGCCGATAAGACGATTCGATCCCCCTCCTGCCACTCTTCCGCCAGGGCGCGGCTGAGAGCGAAGGTGAGGGACGTCATGTTGGCTCCGAAGACGATCTCCTCCGGCGAACCACCCGTGAGATCGGCTCCTGCCTGACGAGCCCTGTTCACCAGGTCGGAAGAGCGATGGGAGCTCGGAAAATCGCCTCCGACGTTCGACATCGACGTGGCCATGGCTCCCGACACCGCTTCGATCACCCGACGGGGCGTCTGCGTCCCGGCGGGCCCGTCGAGGAAGACTTGCGGGCCGGCGAAAGCCGGGAACTCGTTCCGTAGTTCGTCGACGTCGAGCATGCTCTGTTTTATCACCGTCGACGGTGAGAGCAAGAACCGGCTAGCTAGCTCTCCGAACCTGCTCGGACCATTTGCGCCGGATTTTTACTCTTTCCTTGGGCGTATGACCGCCCCAGATCCCTTCGCCCTGGCGGGTCTCGATGGCGTAGGTAAGGCACTCATCGGCCACCGGGCAGGTTGAACAGATCTCTTTGGCAGCGCTGATCCCCGCCACGTCTTCAGGATTGGGGAAGAAGTCGACCTTGGAGTCGATGCAGGCGGCGTCATCTCGCCAGGAGACGATCTCGGTTTCGATGGTCATGGGACTAGCAGTCATGTGTTCGCGCGGTTATGTCTTAGGGAACCTAAAACGCCTGTCAAGTCGATTTCGTTCCCGCTTCTTACCCTGTAAATCCCGGTTCAAACCGGCCCAATTCGGCTCGGGCAACGGATCGGCGGTGGACCTCATCCGGCCCATCTGCGATCTGCAGCCATCGCCCCATGGACCACAGCTCCGCAAGGGGGAAGTCGTCGGTGAAGCCGGCGGCGCCAAAAGTCTGCATAGCCCGGTCGGCAACGAAAGTAAGAACCTCGGGCGCCACCACCTTGATCGCCGCGATTTCGGTGCGGGCTCCCTTGACCCCAAATCGATCGATCAGCCAGGCGGTTTTCAGTATCAAAAGGCGAGCCTGTTCGATCCGAATTCGAGCATCGGCGATCCAGGATTGGACCACCCCTTGCTCGGCAATCGCCTTGCCAAAGGCCACCCGTCCTTTGGCGCGGCGACACATCATCTCGAGGCATCGTTCGGCCGCGCCGATGGCACGCATGCAGTGGTGAATTCGACCGGGCCCGAGGCGGGCCTGGGCGATTGCGAAGCCACCGCCCTCCTCGCCTAGCAAGTTGCTGGACGGAACCCGGACCGCGTCGTAGAGAACCACAGGATGAGCGCCCCGGTCGTGATAGCCGAAGACGGTCGGCTGGCGCTCGACGGTGACGCCGGAACTGTCCAACGGCACCAAGACCATGCTCTGTCGATGGTGAGGATCTGCTTCTGGGTTCGTCACTCCCATGACAATCGCCACCTTGCACCGAGGCGAGGCTGCGCCGGAGGAGAACCACTTGCGGCCAGTGATTACGTAGTCATTCCCGTCTCTCTCGATCCGAGTCCGGATATTGGTGGCATCGGAAGAGGCCACATCGGGTTCGGTCATCGAGAAGCACGACCGGATCTCGCCGGCCAGAAGCGGAGCGAGCCACCGCTCCTTCTGTTCCGGTGTCCCGAACATGTGGAGGATCTCCATATTCCCGGTATCGGGAGCCGAGCAATTGATCGCCTCTGGGGCCAGATGCGGGCTCCAACCGGTGATCTCGGCCAGCGGGGCGTACTCCGATACCGACAGACCGCTCTCGTCAGGCAGAAACAGGTTCCACAGTCCCCGGGAGCGGGCCTCTTTTTTGAGATCGTCGATGATCGGGGGAAAGAAGTTGGGGTCCCCGCTCTCATCCATCTGTAATCGATAGGTCGACTCAGCTGGAAAGACCTTCTCATCCATGAAATTGCTGAGCTCGGACCGCAGCGTTTCCACTCGAGCGGCGAAGGCAAAATCCACCTTTCGACCCTAGCCAAATCGAGGCCGTCGGCCCCGATCTGCCAGGCCAGAATGTCGGAGCTATGACGTCGGCCCCCGGCTGGAACGGTCACCTTTCCTATTTACCGATATCGAAGGGTCGACCGTCTTTGGGACGCACAATCCGCAGGAGATGAAGCGATGGAGATCCACGACCATTGGTGCGCCAGGCCGTTGAAGCGCATGGAGGCCATGTGTTCTCGACCGCAGGGGACTCCTTGACCCTGGCCTCAGGGGGACAGGTCCTTCTCACCGAGGCGATCCATGGTCTGGTGAAGGGAGAGTTGCCGGCGGAGGTCAGTTTCAGGAATCGAGGCACCCACCGACTCCGTGATCTTTCCGCCACCGAGCGAATCTCCGGATCGCGCCTACTCACCCTGACTGGTTCGACGACCTTTGGAATTCGCGCTCGAGTGATGTGCCACCGGCGGCGCTGGCGTCGCTCTAGCCCTTCACCGCTCCCATCGTGAAACCGGTGATGAAACGATCGAGGAAGGCGTTGAAGATCAGCGCGACGGGAACAACAAAAAGGATCACCGCCGCCTGGAGCGACTGCCAGAAGAAGACGTCGCCGCGGATCAACTCGGTCGGAACCCCGATGGCGATGGTCTTCACGGCGGAGGACTTGTTGAACGACAGCGCGTAGATAAATTCGGTCGCCGAAAGTGTGAAGGCGAAGACGACTACCGCCACGATTCCCGGAAACATGAGGGGGAGAACCACCCGGGTGATGGCCCCGATGCGGCTCTGACCGTCGACCAATGCCTGCTCCTCGATGTCCATCGGAATCCCCTTGAAGAACCCCATCAAGAGCCAAGCCGAGATCGGGATGGTGATAGTGGGGTAAACGATGATCAGGGCCCACAGGCTCTCCTGCAGTCCGAAGTTATTGACCACCCGGGTCATGGGGATGAAGAGCAACGTCGAGGGGATCAAGTAGACCAAGAAGATGGCAATCCCCATCCGCTCTCCCCACCGAAGCCGGAGCCGGGCCAGGGCGTAGGCGACCGGGAGAGCCAGGACGAGCGTTATCGCCGTCACCGCCAGGCCGACGACCACCGTGTTGCGAAGGAAGGTCAGGTAGTTGGTCTGGTTGAACAGGTACTTAACGTGCTCAAGAGTCGGGGCCTCGTTGAACCAGAAGGGGTTATTGGCCTTGACATAGAGGTCGCTCGATTGCTTGAACATGGTGATGACGGCCCAGCTGAAGGGAAAGGCAGCCACGAGGGCGAAACCGATGGCGGAGGCGTAAAGGCCAACTCGGCCCCAGCGCCGGCGGCGATCGGCACGAAGGCGCAAGGCGGCGACGTCGGTGCCGGCCCAGGTCACCTCACATCACTTCCCGGCGCCGCGCAAGTCGAAGAACGACGGCGGTGATTCCCACCAGCACCGGCAGTAGGAAAAGGGCCACCGCCGCGCCTTGTCCGAGGGCGCCCCCTTCGATCCCCTTGATGAACGCCCAGGTGGACAGCACTTGTGTGGAGTTGGTGGGCCCGCCGCGGGTGAGCACATAAACCACGCTCATGTCAGAGATAGTCAGGATCACCCCGAAGAGGACCGCCACCGCGATGATCGGTGCCAGAAGAGGGATGGTCACCTGAAAGATCCGCCGCCAGGTCCCGGCTCCGTCCACCGCCACTGCATCGTTGATTTCGGTGGGGATGGCGGTGAGGCCCGCCATCACGATCACCGCCGCCAGCGGGATCACCCGCCAGGCTTGCACCGCAACCACCGAGGTCCGGGCCAGGTCCGGGAGTCCCAGCCAGTACATGTTCTCGGTGATGAGACCGACTTGACGCAGCACCCAGTCGACGGGAGAGAAGATGGAGTCGAGGGTCCACAGCCAGGTCACCGTGGCAAGGGACACCGGCGCCACCCACGGCAGCAGGATGAGGAAGCGAACCAGCCACTTGCCTTTGAAATCCCGGGTCAATACCTCTGCGAGCGCCGTGGCAAATACCACCACCAGCACGTTGGCGATCACCGCGAATCGGAAGGTGTTCCATAGGGACTGTCGGAAGACCGGATCGGCGATGACTCTTCGAAAGGTCTCCCAGCCGACGAAGTCCAATTGTGGATTGCCGGTGCTGATGTCGGTAAACGAGTAGACGATGGCAAGGACGAAGGGGAATCCGACGAGGGCCAGGATGTAAAGCACTGCCGGGGACATGAACAACCCGGCCAGGAAACCGGGATGGTCCGTGAGGTAACGCCTCCGATCCTGCGCGAGCGCGGTCACGGGAGTTCCCGCGGTGGGATCTTGAGCCCCGAGTCTCGGTCGAAGAATCTGATCTGTGCCCGGGCCACCGAGAATTTGTGGTCGCGATCGGCTTCCACCGGCAAGCTGACGGTGGCGGGAAGCATGGCAATCACCTTGGTCTCGTCGTGCTCTCGGATGTGCCCGTAGAGATAGCGCTCGGAGCCGAGGTACTCGACTCGGTTGACATGGAAGGTAAAGGGGGCCCGGTCGCCGTTCTCGTGGTCAAGGCTGTCCGGCAAGAGCTGCTCCGGACGAAAACCGAAGAGGAAGTCGCTGGTCTCGAGCATGTTCATTGGGGGGGAACCGAGGAAGGTGGCAACGAAGGTGTCGGCCGGGTGGTGATAAACCTCCTCAGGCGTTCCCAGTTGGCGGATCTTTCCTCGATTCATCACCGCGATCCGGTCGCCCATGCCCATCGCTTCGACCTGGTCGTGGGTGACGTAGATGGCGGTGGTGCCGATGCCGCGTTGGAACTCCATCAAGTCGTCCCGAGCCGCCGCCCGCAGCTTGGCGTCGAGGTTGGAGAGCGGCTCATCGAGGAGGAATACCGTCGGCTCTCGGACCAGTGCCCGGGCCAGGGCCACCCGCTGGCGCTCACCACCGGAGAGCTGGCGGGGACGCCGGCTGAGGAGATGGTCGATTCCGAAAAGCGACGCCGCCCATGCGACCTTTTTCGATCGTTCCTCGGGGGCGATGCCCTGGGACTTGAGCGGGAAGGCGATGTTGCCCGCCACCGTCATATGGGGGTAAAGGGCGTAGGACTGGAACACCATGGCGACCCGGCGCGCTCGCGGAGGCAGGCCGATGACGTTTTCCCCCCCGAGGAAGATCTCGCCCAAGGTGGGCTGCTCGAGGCCAGCGATCATCCGCAACAGGGTGGTCTTGCCGCATCCCGAGGGACCGAGGAGGACCAGGAACTCACCTTCCTCTGACTTCAGATCGACACCGTCCACCGCAACGACGTCACCGAAGTGTTTGGTCAGGTCCCGGACTTCTACAACCGCCATGTATACGTCCTAGTCGATTAGGTCTGGACACGCGAGCGAGGGGACCTGTCGGTCCCCCCGCTCGCTGTGGCAATCACCCGCTGCCGACCAGGCCGCGTCCCCGCCAGTCGTCGAAGATGGCGTTGATCTGGGCCTCGGCGTCGGCTACCGCCTCCGCCGGGGTCTTTGTGCCCTGCGCCGCTTCGGCGAACATCACCGGAATGATGGATTCGCCGAAGATCTGGCCGATGGCCGGGTTGGCCGGGCCGGGATGCCCGATGTTGGTCGCCCAGTCGAGCGAGGTCTTCAGCACCGACAGCTTGTCGGCCGGGTTGGACCCGAAGGGGTCGTTGTCCAGCCAACCATCGAGCTGAGGTACCCGGTCGGGGAAGGCCGGGAAGTCGTAGAGCTTCGAGTGCCAGGCGACCGGGGCCAGATTCTCCGTGTAGTGCAACAAGAACTCCTGGGCGGCGGCGACGTTGACGTCGGGCGCGTCCGGGATGATCCAGTTGTACATCACATGCGATGCAACGATCGCGGTGGCCGGGCCCTCCAAGGCGGGCGTGAACCAAATGTCGTCGGCCACTTCCAGTCCCTCGTCTTGGGCGGTTCGATACGCCGAGATCGAGTTCAGGATGTAGCTCAACTCGCCAGCATTGATGCCTTGGTTGTTAGAAGCCGCGTTCCAGGCGAAGACCTCTGGGGTCATCGCGTTGGAGAACAGTTCGTTCATGTACTCGACAGCCGCGATCGTGGCGTCTGAGTTGATGATGACGTTCTCGTTCTCGTCCTGAATGCCAGCGCCAAAGGACCACAACAGTCCCCGGAGCGCCATGTTGGAGTCGATTTCCTGTGACATCCCGATCCCAAGCTGGACACCCTGAGAGGCGAAGATCTCGGCGCCACCTGCCAACAAGTCGTCGTAGGTGCGGGGACCGTCGGGCATGCCCACCGCTTCCCAGAGAGAGCGGCGGTAATCGCCGGGGTCGGGAACCCACGATGGGGCATAGGCGTAGAACTTCTCCGTGTTGGGGTTGAACGAAGAGCGTCTCGTCAAGTCGAGCATCGTCCCGTAGCGGCTCTCCGCCTCCGCCACGACGTCGCTCATGTCGACAACCGACGGCTCGTGCTGGCTAAGCACCGCGATGTACTGCATCAGATCGTGCTCGGGCTGACCCGATTGAATCTCAGCCGCAATCGCAGCCGGGACGTCCGCCACCGCGATGTGATCGACATTGACGGTGACGCCGACTTGATCACCCCATTCCTGAACGAATGGGTCGAACCAGGTGTCATGGGCGGGGACGAAGTGGCTCCACAGCAAGATGTTGAGCTCGCCGCTGAGGGATTGGCGAGGCTCGACAAAGTTGACCGCTGGCTCCCCTCCGGCCGCGCCGGTGGTCGCCGGGGCCGTAGTCCCTGGGGTCGTTGTCCCTGGGGCGGCGGTAGTGCCCGGTGCGGCCGTGGTTCCCGGTCCGGCAAGGGTGGTCGCCGGGCCCGCACCATTGCCACATGCCGCCGCCAGAAGAGCGGCGCCGCCCATGTAGAGAAACTTCCGCCGAGTCATGCCGTATGGCGATCTTGCGCCCGGCACGTACAAGCTCCTGCTCGGTAGGTACAAGCCACTTGGCCGTTTGCGGGGTACCAAGTCTTTCCTCCTTCCGCCGCGAAGATCTGGCGGTCGAGCCAGGTATCCGAACCTAGCACCGTGCACGGATTGTTGTGGCTGGGATGGGCTCGGACGGACCCCCTCGGTGGCCCCGCAGATGCACTTTTAGGATGTCGGAGGAATTGGCCACGGCCGCTTGACACAGGAGATACATATGCATGACGACCTTCGCCGGGCGGTAGCCGACGACTTCTCGCACATGAAGGAGACCCTCGCCGATCTGGTTCGGATTCCCTCCGTCAGCGCTACTTCCTACCCGGCCGCCGAGGTGCGTCGTTCTGCCGAAGCGGTTTCCAGCCTCTTCGAGGAGGCTGGGGCCGACCGGGTGCAGCTACTCGAACTGGAGGGTGCGCATCCCGCGGTCTTCGGGGAAGCCGCCGGCCCTCCCGGTACTCCAACAGTTCTTCTATACGCCCATCACGATGTGCAACCGCCCGGCCCGGCGGAGGAGTGGTACACCGGACCCTTTGAGCCCTTCGAGCGCGACGGCCGGCTCTACGGTCGCGGGTCTTCGGACGACAAGTCGGGTGTCATCATGCACGTGGGGATGCTGCGGGCGTTCGGCGGGAAGCCACCGGTGGGAGTGAAGTTCTTCATCGAAGGGGAGGAGGAGGTCGGATCGAGCCACCTCCCGGACTTTCTCGACAAATATGCAGACCAGTTGCGCGCCGACGTGATCGTCATCGCCGACGCCGGCACCTGGCGGGTGGGGGTTCCGGCGATCACTACCTCCCTGCGGGGGATCACGGCCTGCACCGTCGAGGTTCGAACCCTGGGCTCAGCCGTGCATTCCGGACAATTCGGCGGCGCCTTCCCCGACGCCATCACCACCCTCTGCCGACTGCTGGCGACGCTTCACGACGAGGGCGGCAATGTCGCCGTTCCCGGCCTCGTGGCCTACGAAAGCGATCCTCTCGACCTCACCGAAGATGAAGTCAGACAACAGGCTGGAGCAGTAACCGGTTTGAAGTCGATCGGTGATGGAGTTTGGACCAGCCGGATGTGGTCAAAGCCCGCCATCTCTGTGCTGGCGATCGATGCCCCTCGCATCTCAGAAGCGATCAATCAACTCGTGCCGGTGGCCGCCGCCAAGGTGTCGATGCGCCTTGCCCCCGGTCAGGACGGCAAAGCGGCCGAGGAGGCTCTGCGTCGCCATCTGGAAGCGAACGTTCCCTGGGGAGCAGAGTTGAGAGTGCGTTCCGATGGCTACGGCGATGCTTACGCCCTCGCTACCGATGCCCCGGCGTTCGAAGCTTTCCGACAAGCCATGGCGACGGTTTGGGACACCGCCCCAGTGGAGATCGGATCGGGCGGCTCGATTCCTTTCGTAGCCGCGTTCTCTGCCCAGATGCCGGATGCGCCGGTGATCCTCATCGGCGCCGGAGATCCCACATCTGCCTTTCACGGCCCCAACGAAAGCCAACACCTCGGCGATCTGGAGAAGTCGATCCTTGCCGAGGCGATGGCCCTGCGCCTCCTCGCCGGCTAAAGGCACGGCCTGTTCAACCTGGTTCTCTATCGACCGGAGATCGCCCCCAACACCGGCGCCTGCATGCGGTTGGCGGCCAATGTCGGTTGCCGGCTTCATCTCATCGAGCCGCTCGGATTCACCCTTGACGATGCAAAGCTGCGCCGAGCGGGCATGGACTATCGCGATCGAGCGGTTGTCCTCATCCATCAAGATCTCGCCGCCTGGTTGGCGGATGCCAGGCCGGAGCGAGTCTTTGCTTTCTCCAACCAGGGTGAGACGAGGTACAGCGACGTTTACTACGAGCCGGGCGACAGCCTCCTATTCGGTCCGGAATCGGTTGGCCTTCCCGACGAAGTCATGCACGCGCCCTTCATCACCGCCGTCGTCCACATCCCCATGCAGCCCGGTGTACGGAGCCTCAACCTCGCCAATGCTGCGGCGATCGCAACATACGAGGCTTGGCGCCAACGCGCCTTCGCGCTCACCGATCGCCTGGCGGGTGATGGATAGGCATGGCTCGCTCCTAGCCTCCCCTGCTCAATGTCCTCGATCGCCCCCGCCCTGCCAGCCGCGCGGGCCGTCGAGGTGGTCAAGGTTTACGGGGATGGCCCCACCGCGGTCCGAGCCCTCGATGGGATCTCGCTCGAAGTCGAGCGGGGTCGATTCACGGCCATCATGGGCGCCTCCGGTTCGGGGAAGTCGACTCTGCTTCATTGCCTGGCCGGACTGGATGAGCTCACTTCGGGCCGAGTGCTGATCGGAGACATCGATCTTGCCACCCTCGACGACAATGCTCTCACTCGTCTCCGGCGCGATCGAATTGGCTTCGTGTTCCAAGCGTTCAATCTGGTTCCGACACTTACCGCCGCCGAAAACATCGTCCTTCCGCTATCCCTCGCCGGACGCCAACCCGATCGTGACTGGCTCGAAGTGGTCATCTCGACCTTGCACCTCGGAGATCGCCTCGATCACCGGCCCAGCCAACTCTCTGGCGGTCAGCAACAGCGCGTCGCCGCCGCCCGAGCATTGATCACCCGGCCCGATCTGATCTTTGCTGACGAGCCTTCCGGCAATCTCGACTCTCGATCGGGCGCTCAGCTGCTCGACTTCCTTAGGAAGGCGGTGGACGATTTCTCTCAGACCATCGTCTTGGTGACACACGATCCAAATGCCGCTGCTCAAGCAGATCGGATCGTGTTCCTCGCCGATGGCCAGGTGATCGACGAGATGGCGTCCCCCAGCACCGATCGGGTCATCGATCGCCTTCACCACCTCGAGGCGTAGCGGTGTGGAACGCCGCCTGGAAGGGGCTGATCGGTCACCGCCTACGGTTCGCCCTCACCGCCCTTTCGATCGCCTTAGGAGTGGGACTGGTGGCCGCCAGCTACATGTTCACCGACTCCCTCGACCGGGCCTTCGACGATCTCTTCTCCGCCACGCTGTCCGGTTTCGATCTCCAGGTTCGGCCCGAGGTCGATGAAGACCTGGCCTTCACTCAAGGCGCTCCCCTTCCAGAGCACCTGGTGGACGAGATCGGGCGACTTCCCGGGATCGACGCCGCCCGGGGGAGTATTTTCGGATTCGCCCAGGTGGCGGCGGGCGGGGAGAGCCTCACCAACGGCACCTCTCCGACTTTTGTCGTGAGCTGGCCCGAATTGGTCGACGCCTTCTCGATCCGAAGCGGGGAAAGGCCCGGCCCCGGCGAGGGCGCCCTCGATCCCTCGACAGCCACCCGAGCTGGTTTGGGTTTGGGAGACGAGATCGTGGTCACCGGAGTTGGGGCTCCCCAGAATCTGCGGCTCTCCGGGACCGCGGCCATCGAGGGTTTCGAATCATTCGGGGGAGCGGTGTCGGTGTACGTCACCCTGGAGACCGCTCAACGCCTGCTCGACCTCGAAGATCAGGTCCTCACGATCGAGATCGAGACGGATGAGCCACTCGAGGCGATGATCGCGCGGGTCGAGACCGTACTTCCCGAGGGAGTCGAGGCAGTTTCTGCTCAAAGCGCGGCTGAGGAGCAGCTGGCGACCTTCAAGGAGGCGCTCGGATTCTTGAACACCTTTCTTTTGGTCTTCGCCGGGGTGACCGTGTTCGTCGCCGCCTTCCTCATACAGAACACGTTTCGCATCATCGTTGCCCAGAGGACGCATGAGCTCGCCACCCTTCGCCTGGTGGGAGCCTCCCGACGTCAGGTATTGGGTTTGGTCTTGGTGGAAGCCGGACTCGTTGGAATGCTGGCTTCAGCACTGGGCCTCGTTTTGGGTGTGGTGCTGGCCCAAGCCATCAGGAGCTTGCTGGCTTTCGGGGGATCATTGCCTACGACCTCATTAGAGCTCGCTCCCCGCACGATTCTGGTGGCGGTGGCGACAGGCCTGATCATCACGCTTGCGTCGGCGCTTCTTCCCGCCCGAGGAGCGGGCCGGATCAACCCCATAGCCGCCCTCCGCCGGGTGTTGGCGCCCGAGTCGCCGGTCACCAATCGTCGTCGCGGCATCGCCGGCCTTCTGATCACGCTGGCCGGAGTCGGCCTGCTGGCAGTAGGGCTTCTCGGATTCGAACTCCCGGTGTCGAACCTGGTGCTGGTCGGATCGGGGGCCGGCATCGTCTTTATCGGAGTCGCCGTCCTGGCCGCGGTGTTCGCCCGCCAGGCCACGGCCACGTTGGGGACGCCCCTCGCCGGCCTGGGAGTGCCGGGGCGACTGGCGGTGGAGAATGCCGGCCGATCGCCGCGGCGAACCGCCGCTACCGCCTCAGCTCTCATGGTGGGACTGGCGCTTGTCGGTCTCACGCTGGTCCTGGCCGACTCGTTGAAGACAACCGCAGACCGGCTGATCGGGGATCGCTTCGAGGCCGATCTGGTGGTGGGGCCGGCCGGATTCGGAGCAGCCCGCCTCTCCCCACAGCTGGCCGCCGAGCTGGCGAGCTTGCCGGAAGTAGCCTCGCTCGCCGCGGTCCGCGACGGTCAGGTTCTCTATCAGGGCGAGACCCGCACCCTTCTCGGCGGACCCACCTCGCTTCTGCCCGGCCTGGTCAATTTCACGGTCATAGAAGGTGAGATCTCGGAAATAACCGGCGATCGGATCGGGATGCGGAGCGGCCTCGCCGAAGGGCTGTCGATCGGTGACCCGGTCACCATCGAATTCGCCCGGACGGGCCCCCAGTCCCTGGAGCTGGCGGCGATCTTCGACGCCCGCGGGATCGGCGCCGGATTGCTTGTGGATTCTCCGACCTTCGCCGACAATTTCACCGAGCAGTTCGACTCGCAGATATTTCTCGATCTCGCCCCCGGAGTTGGCTTGGAGGAAGGCCGGGCCCAAGTCGAGTCTGTCACCGCCCGCTATGTCGGCAGCCAGGTCCTCGATCAGGAAGAACTCGCCAATGAAGCGTCCTTGCGGATCGACGAACTCGTCCGTCTGGTATTCGGCCTCCTCGGGGTAGCGGTAGTGGTGGCGCTGATCGGCATCACCAACACCCTCACCCTTTCGGTCCTGGAGCGACGCCGAGAGATCGGACTGCTCCGAGCCCTTGGCCTCAGCCGCCGCCAGCTTCGGTCAGCCATCAACTGGGAGGCAATCCTCATCGCCCTCATCGGCGCTGCACTGGGAATGGGTCTGGGACTCACGTTCGCATGGGCGGTGATCACAGCCCTCGACGACGAGATCCTGCGCATGTCGATTCCCTGGGGCCGAGTGGGGCTCTCGCTGGTCGGTGCCGCTCTCGCCGGCCTCCTGGCCGCAGCAGTGCCGGCCTGGCGGGCTTCCCGCCGCAACATCCTCGAGGCGATCAGTTACGAATAGCCGGTCTCGAGAGAGACCATTGATGCTCGCTGCCATCATGGGGTCATGGACAAGCTCATCGTTGGTACCGAAAAGGGCGGCTATCTCCTCACCAAGGGCGCCAGCTCGTGGCAGGTCGAGGGCCCGTCGTTTCCGGGATGGAAGGTTTCCGCTTTCGGGAAGGCCCCTGATGGCACTTTCCTGGCCGGATTGGGTTCCAATTGGTTCGGAGCTTCGGTTCATCGCTCGAACGACTATCGGAACTGGGAGCAGGTAGAGAACGGCCCGACCTACCCGGAAGAGTCGGGACTAAAGCTCAACCAGATCTGGACCTTCCACACCACCGGCGACAGGATCTATGCCGGGGTCGACCAAGCCGGCCTCTTCTTCTCCGACGACCAGGGCCTTTCCTGGCAACCGGTGCCTGCGCTCAACGAGTACCCAGGGCGAGCCGAGTGGCAGCCTGGCTTTGGGGGTCTCGCCGCCCACCACATCCTCTCGGCCGGGGACCAACTCTGGGTGGGCATCTCAGCCGTCGGTGTTTTTCGCTCCGACGATGGTGGTAGATCGTTTGTCCGCCGCGATCGCGGAGTGCCGGTGGTGGGCGATCCCGACGCGGATCCGGAGTCGTTGGAGCCGGGACGTTGCGTGCATGGCCTGACCTCTGATCCCGAGGACCCGGATCGCATCTGGCGGCAGGATCACTCGGGTGTTTACCGCAGCACCGATGGAGCCGAGAGCTGGGAACGCATCGAGGAAGGCCTCCCGGCGGCATTCGGTTTTCCCATCGGGCGCAACCATGAGTCGGGCTCGCTGTTCGTGGTCCCCCTCACCGCCGACGAAAACCGGATTCCCGTGGAAGGACAGCTCGCCGTCTACCGATCACAGGACGATGGCAAGTCGTGGCACCAGTCGGGACGGGGATGGCCCGAGGGCGGTCAATTCAACGGGGTACTCCGCAACGCCATGGTGGTTGACAGCCAGGGCGGAGTCGCAGTCGGAACCACTGGTGGCTCGATCTTTGTCTCAAACGACGATGGCGACAAATGGGACCAAATTTCGGTCTCATTGCCACGCATCCTCGCCGTCGAAGCCGCCTGATGGCCCGAGCAGTGGTGAGGCTGCCGCGTCTCCTCGAGCCGGCCGTGGGCACAATTCGTCAAGTCGAGGTGACCGGTAGCACGATGGGAGAGGCGATCGGAGATCTTTTGCGTCTGCATCCCACCCTCCGAGTTCACCTGTTCGACGAGCAGTACCAGCTGCGACCCCACGTGCTGTGCTTTCACAACGGGACGCCGGATCGCGATGTGGCTAACGGCACCGCCCAAGTCTCCGACGGCGACGAGATCGTTTTCTTGCAAGCCGTCTCCGGCGGGTGAAGGCCGACGCCGTGATTTGCGGCGCCGGGATTGTCGGCGTTGCCACTGCTTACCAGCTGGTCAAGAACTTCGGGCTGCGGCGGGTAGTGATCGTCGATCCCCTGCCGCCGCTGAGCTTGACCTCTGACAAGTCGACCGAGTGCTATCGCAATTGGTGGCCCAATGCGCCCATGGTTGGCCTGATGAACCGGTCGATCGACTTGCTGGAAGAATTCGCCGCGGAGACCAACAACGCCTTTCACATGACGAGACAGGGCTACCTCTACGTCACCGCCGATCCGATCCGGCTTTCACAGATGGAAGCGGAGGCACAGATCATCACCTCACTCGGCGGCGGGCCTTTCGAGCTGTTTGATACCGGTGGCGAGCTTCTTGCTCGGTTCCCCTTCCTCACCGAGGCTTCGGTGGGAGGACTCCATGCTCGCCGGGCAGGCTGGTTCTCGGCTCACCAACTAGGTGCCTACTTGCTCGATCAAGCCCGAGACCATGGAGCAGAACTTTTGAAAGGAAAAGTGCTCGGGGTCGAGTCCATTGGGGGTCGAGTTGGCGTCGTCGAGACCGATGTCGGAAAGATCGAAGCTCCGATCTTCGTCGACGCGGCTGGGCCGATGCTCAACGAGGTCGCCCAAATGCTCGACACCCCCCTGCCCGTGCACTCCGAGGTCCACATCAAAGTGGCCTTCCGGGATCACGCGGCCGTGATCCCCCGCTCCTCGCCAATGATGATCTGGTCGGACCCGCAATCCCTCGACTGGACGGCTGAGGAGCGGGCCTGGCTCGCCGAGCAGGACCGTGGCGATCTTCTCGGAGTGATGCCAGCGGCCTGTCACTACCGGCCCGAGGGCGGAGTCGGATCGCAATGGGTGGTGGGCCTGTGGGAATATCACCGGATCGTGCAGGAGCCGTCCTGGCCGTTGCCCGAGGACCCTCTATACCCCGAGGCGGTGATCCGCGGCCTCTCCACCGCGGTCCCGGGCTTGTCCGTCTACCGCGACCACCTCCCTCAGCCGGTGGTCGATGGCGGTTACTACACCAAAACCGCGGAGAACCGACCACTGATCGGCAGGCTCCCGATCGAGGGGGCATTCGTCGTCGGCGCCTTCTCGGGTTTCGGCGTAATGGCCGCCGCCGGAGCGGGAGAGCTGGCGGCACAGATAATCACGGGCAAACCGCTCCCAGATTACGCCTCGGCTTTTTCGCTCGATCGGTACCAGGACCCCACTTATCTCAACGAGATCTCGATGCTCACCACCACGGGTCAGATCTAGGTTTCTGCCCATGGATGCGGGTCTCTCCAACGATCTACGGCAGAGAACCGAACAGCTCCGCTCCGAAGGCCTGTTCAAGGAGGAGCGCACGATCACCTCGCCCCAAGGGGCTCACATCGAGCTCGCCGATGGGCGTCGAGTGATCAACTTTTGTGCCAACAACTACCTGGGCCTCGCTAATGACCAGCGGCTCGAGTTGGCAGCCGCCGCTGGCATGGCCGAACATGGCTACGGGACTGCCTCGGTCCGCTTCATCTGCGGCACCCAGTCGGTGCACAAGGAACTCGAGTCTCGCCTGGCCGAATTCCTCGACATGGACGAAACGATCCTTTACTCGTCCTGCTTCGACGCCAACGGCGGGCTCTTCGAAACGCTGCTGGACACCGAAGACGCGGTCATCTCCGATGCGCTCAACCACGCCTCGATCATCGACGGGATACGTCTTTCCAAGGCCCGGCGTCTGCGATACGCCAACAACGACATGAAAGAGCTCGAGCAGCAACTCCTCGCATCCGCCGATGCCCGCTACCGATTGATCGCCACCGACGGGGTTTTCTCGATGGATGGTGTGATCGCCAACCTCCCGGAGATCGCGGCATTGGCCGAAAGACACCGCGCCCTGGTCATGGTCGACGACAGTCACGCCGTGGGGTTCGTCGGTGCTAGGGGCGGTGGCACACCGGAGTTCACCAACACCAAGGTTGACATCCTGACCGGGACCTTGGGAAAGGCGCTAGGAGGCGCCAGTGGCGGCTTTACCGCCGCCAGCTCCGAGATCGTTGGCTGGCTGCGCCAGCGCTCGCGCCCATATCTGTTCTCCAACAGCCTGGCCCCTGGGTTGGCGGCCTCCTCGGTGACCGCCCTATCCATCATCGGGGAGAGCGCCGAACTGAGAAGGAAGTTGGCGGAGAATTCGGAACACTTCCGGAAGGAGATGACCGCGGCTGGCTTTGAGTTGGCGGGGGCGAATCATCCCATCATTCCCGTGATGTTGGGAGATGCCCGTCTTGCCTCCGAGATGGCGGATCGGATGCTGGAGGAGGGGATCTACGTGATCGGCTTTTCGTTTCCCGTCGTTCCCTTGGGCCAAGCCCGGATCAGGACCCAAATGTCCGCAGCTCACTCCTCTAATGACATTGACCTCGCCGTTTCCGCCTTCGTCAAAGTTGGTCGGGAGCTGGGAGTGCCGGCATGAGGGCGCTCGTCAAGGCAAAGCCAGAACCGGGTCTCTGGCTCGAAGAAATCCCCGAGCCCGAGGTCGGTCCCGCCGATGTGAAGATCGCCGTCCATAAGACCTCGATCTGTGGCACCGACCTCCATATCTATCGATGGGACGAATGGGCTCAGCAGACGATCCCGTTGCCGATGGCCGTCGGACACGAGTTCATGGGGGAGGTCACCGAGATCGGAGAGTCGGTTCAGGGCGTCGAGCCCGGGCAGAGAGTTTCGGGCGAAGGCCACATCACCTGCGGTCACTGCCGCAACTGCCGTGCGGGCAGACGTCATTTCTGCCACCACCACCTCGGGTTGGGCGTCACCCGGCCGGGCGCCTTCGCGGAATACGTCGTGATTCCGGCCTCCAACGTCTTCCCGCTTCCCGATCACATCGGCGACGAAGTGGGCGCCATCCTCGATCCCCTGGGAAACGCCACCCACACCGCCCTGGCGTACGATCTGGTGGGCGAAGATGTGCTCATAACCGGGGCCGGTCCCATCGGGGTGATGGCGACTGCCATCTCCCAACACATTGGCGCTCGCTACGTGGTGGTAACCGACCTCAACCCCTATCGGTTGGACATGGCCCAAAAGCTCGGAGCCGACCGCGTCGTGGATGCCGCCTCCACCGACTTGAAGACCGTCATGAGCGAACTCGGCATGACTGAGGGCTTCGATGTCGGCATGGAGATGTCGGGCAGTGGAGAGGCCTTCAGCCAAATGATCGAAGTGATGAACCATGGCGGCCGAGTGGCTCTGCTTGGCCTTCCACCCGACCAGGTGTCTGTCGACCTGAACGCCGTGATTTTCAAGGGCTTGACCTTGAAAGGCATCTACGGGCGACTGATTTTCGAGACCTGGTACAAGATGGCGGCGTTGCTCCGGGGTGGGCTCGACGTGGAGTCAGTGATCACGCATCGCTTTCCCGTGACGGCGTTCGAAGAGGCTTTTGCAGTCAGCGGCAGCGGACAAAGCGGCAAGGTGTTGCTGGAATGGACCGCATGAGGATTTTCGAGGTAAACGTCGCTCTTCCCCTGCGGGATCCGGTCTTAGTCGTGTGCCTCAACGGCTGGGTGAACGCCGGCGGAGTCGCCACTTTGGTGGCCGAGACCCTCGGCGGGGATCTGATCGGAGAGGGTCGGTCTGACCTCCTCTTCGACTATCGGGTGAGCCGTCCAATGCTCGATTTCGTAGACGGCGTGATGACCTCGCTGGTCTGGCCAGAGCTCATTATCCGCCGGCTTCCGCTAAACGACTGGGACCTGCTCGTGATGTCGGGGGTCGAGCCCAATTGGAACTGGAGGCGCCTCGGGGCAGAGATCTCGGAATTGGCGATCGAATGGAAGGTTCGGCAACAGATTTCTATCGGAGGTATCCCGTGGGCCTGGCCTCACACCCGTGACGTTCCGATCATCAGCGCCGCCTCAGACCAGTCACTGTTGGCCGGGGATGAGGATCACGCCCGGGGGTTGCTCCGAGTCCCGGCTGCTGCGGTCAGTGCCCTCGACTTCCTCGTGGCGGGGGCAGGAATCCCGACGGTCGGTTTCTACGCCCGGGTACCTCAATATGTCAGCGTGGCCTATCCGGCGGCAGCACTCGCCATCATCCACCGCCTGGAGCGCCACCTGGGGCAGGTGTTGCCCACCGGCAACTTGGCCGACGCTGCCGACGCCCAGCGGAAGGATCTCGATACCGTGGCCAGCCAGCGCCCCGATTTGGCCGAGGCCGTCCAGAAACTCGAGTCGATGGTCGATGCGACGGAGTCCGTGTCCGGCGAGCAGCTCGCCGCCGAAATCGAACGCTTCCTCCGCGAGCAGGGCAACCAGCAGGCATAACCTGCGCCGGAGGGAGGGCCCAGGGGAAAAAGGAACGCCCCCGGGAGCGGGGGCGTTTCCATGACCATCTTGGCTAGTTGCGGTCCCGGTACCGGTTACTACCGCCCCCACCCCCCTGACGGGGGGGTCGGGGAGCCATGGGTCTTGACTCGTTGACGACGATGCGCCGACCTGCCAGGTCACTGCCATCGAGCGCCTCGATTGCCTCCCGGGCCGCGTCATCGGCCATCTCGACAAATCCGAAGCCGCGCGAGCGGCCAGTCTCCCGATCGCTCAGCACCTCTGCCGAGCTCACCTCACCGAAACGACTAAAGGTTGCCCGTAAGTCCTCGGATGTGGTTCGAAAGGGCAGATTTCCTACGTAGAGCCTCAACTTCCCTCCTGACCGCTGGGCAAACCCCAGTCGGTTCATAGAACAGCGAACCCAACGGACAGAAGGATTCGAGCGAAGTCGCGGTGACTCGCTGCCGAGAATTTAGCAATCGGCCGACCGGCGGGCTACTGGCTGGCGATCCTCTTGGTGGGCCGAGTCCAGATGAACCACACCGCGAAGAGGCCGACCGCCGCCAGAACCAATCTCAGGGGCACGGAGTCGACGAGCACGGTCATCGAGAAGACGAGAGATGCAACCACCGCTGCCGACGCCACGGCCTTGGTGCGAACCGTAAAACCGTCGCTTCGATACCCGCGGATGATCCGGCCGAACACCGGATGAGTCACAAGCCAAGAGTGAAAGCGGTCCGAGGATCGGGCAAAAAAGAAGGCCGCCAGGATCACGAAGTCGAAGGTCGGGATTCCGGGCAACCAGGACATATAGGCAAGCCCGAGACACAAGAGTCCCAAGGCCAGGTATACGCCCCGCACGAACCGGCTACGAGGCTTGCGAACCTCTTGCGTGGTTGCCATGGGGCTGACCATATTCGACCGGTTGTCAACAGCGAGTCGGCACCTTTGTGGCCCCGCCGGCCGGGATACCCCAGGGAGAGCAACGGGAACCCTGGCTAAGTTTCTCTTGGATTCACGGGAGGAAAAAGAATGCCAGTTGCCACCCCGGAGAAGTACCGAGCCATGCTCGAAGGAGCCCGCCAAGGCGGGTTCGCCTTTCCGGCCATCAACGTCACCGGATCGGAGTCACTACACGGCGCCCTTGCCGGTTTCGCAGAGGCAGAGTCCGATGGCATTGTCCAAATCTCGACTGGCGGAGCCGAGTTTCTGTCCGGCACCACCAGGAAGAACATGCCTTCTGGCGCCGCCGGCCTGGCCGAGTTCGCATATGTCGTGGCCGAGCACTACCCGGTCAACATTGCCCTCCACACCGATCATTGCCAGCCGGAGAAGGTTGATGGGTACGTGCGTCCTCTGTTGGCCCTGAGCCAGGAGCGAGTCCGCTCGGGCCGGGGACCGCTCTTCCAGAGCCACATGCTCGATGCATCCATGCTGCCTCTCGAGGAGAACCTCGCTCTGGCCAAGGAGTTGCTCGACGAATGCGATGCGGTGGGATCGGTTCTGGAACTCGAGATTGGAATCGTGGGCGGCAAAGAGGACGCCATGGACCACGAAGGCATCGAACGAGCAAAGCTCTACACCACCCCGGAGGACATGGTCCGCACCGCCGAGGTTCTGGGCCTTCCTAGCGAGCGCCTCTACCTATTGGCCGCGGTATTCGGCAACGTGCACGGTGTTTACAAGCCGGGGGCGGTCCAGCTCCGTCCCTCGATCCTGCGCGATGGACAGGAGGCGATGGAAGAGCAGTTCGGCTCCGCCGCCCGGCACTTCCTCGTTTTCCACGGTGGATCCGGATCGTCCCTGGGAGAAATCCGGGAGACGCTCGACTACGGCGTCGTCAAGATGAACATCGACACTGATACCCAATACGCGTTCACCAGGCCAATCGCCGACCACATGTTTTCCAACTACTCGGGTGTGATGAAGATCGACGGTGATGTCGGTGACAAATCGGCCTACGACCCCCGGGCCTATCTGAAGAAGGCCGAATCGGGAATGGCGGAACGCGTCGTCGAGGCCTGTCGGGATCTGAGGTCGGCGGGAAAAACGCTCTCGTGACCCAACCGTGGGCACGTTCGGGCCGCTTCGTGCCCCGGACCTTCGTCCGGCCATTCCTGCGGTTCGGCAGTTCGCAAGGAGCGGGGGTGTGACCGGTCGACGAACGGGACTACACCGACCGGCCACACCAAACCCAGGACGTATGCGGTGCGTAGTCGTGGGACCGTGACTTCGCCCCCTCGGTCCCTAGGTGCTCGGCTCTCTATGCCTTTCCAGCAACAATCATTTCGCGGCGAAAATGGAGGTGTGGGCGACACCGGCTATTTCGGGCCCGGTTCGATTACCTGGATCGTCAATCAGGAAATAACGGTGCTGTTTGGCGGGGCGAGAGCGTTGCTCATGCACGCCGCCCATCCACTGGTGGCCGCCGGTGCGCGGCAAACCTCGTTCTATCAGAGAGACCCCTGGGCCCGGCTGATTCGGACCCTGCAGCTGCAGTCGACGATGACGTTCGGAACCAAGGCGGAAGCCAACGAAGCCGCAGATCGCATCAACCGCCTCCACGCCCGGATCAACGGGATCGACTCGGTCACCGGCCTTTCCTACGACGCGCTTGATCCCGACTTGCTCCTCTGGGTCCATGCCTGTCTCGAGGTCTCGTCGATCTACTTCTTCGAGCGGACCGTTCGCGTGCTCACAACCGAAGAACGCGATCGCTATCACCGCGAAAACCTCATGGCGGCCAAGCTCATGCTCCTACCCGAGGATCGAGTGCCTGCTACCTATGCCGAATTGGAGAACTACGTCGAATCGGTGATTGACTCGGATCGCTTGATCCGGACCGATGTCTCCGACAATGTCGCCCACATCATCAGAACGGGCCCGGTGCCGGCGGCTCTGAAGCCGATCTGGGCATTCATTCGCTTTGCCGCCTTCGGAACCCTGCCCGCTCGACTACGCGATCTCTACGGAGTGCTTTGGTCACCGGGTCGGAAAAGGTGGCTCGACCTCAACCTGGCTCTCCTCGGCCGTTTGCGACCATTCCTGCCCCGCCGCTACCGGCTGATCGGCCCGGCTCGCTGGGCCTACGAGAAGGTCGAAGGAAAACACGACCTCACTCTGGCGGAAGCGGCGAGCCGTCGAGGTACCTAGCAAAAAAGTCTCCAATCCGGAGCCAGGCGTCTTCGGCAGCATCCCGTTGGTAACCGATCGCCAGAAATGGCCGCCCGAGAGCACTGACAACCGGATGCTCGTCGTTCTGATTCATGAAGCCGTGGCCCGCCTCTCGATAGACCTTGACGTCGTGCGGAATTCCGTTCTCGGAGAGGGCGGCCGCGACATGCGAAGCATGACGTCGAAAGACCAGATCGCGGCCGCCATAAGAAGCGACCACCGGACAAGAGCCGGCGAGGGATCGAGGTGGTCGCCCGTAGTTGGGGGCGATGGCATGGAGCTTGCCTGACAGGCCGAGCAGATACGCGAAACCGCCCCCGAGGCAAAAACCGACCGCTCCCACTTTGCCGTTGCAATCCGCTCTTCTCGCCATCCAATCGATGACAGCCTCCGCTTTCTCCACCCCCTCCCCCCGTTGCCGCATGAGGTCGCCAAATAGGCCGGCGATACAGCGCCAACCTCCGCCTGCAACCAGATCGGGCGCCACCGCCAGATAGCCGAGTGAAGCCACGCGGTCGGTCAGGCGCCGGATGTCGTCGTCGAGTCCGTGGGCCTGATGGAAAACGATGACGCCCGGGAAGGGCCCCGTACCGTCGGGACTGGCCAAGTAGCCGGGGATGGGATCACCGACGATGTAGAGAGTGAGGTCACCACCCACCGTGACGCGACCGTACCGGAGCTCGGGCCAGAATGTCTGTCGCGTGCAGAGAAGTTATGACGCGGTAGTTGTTGGTGCCGGGCCCAACGGGCTGGCAGCAGCCGTCGCCCTGGCCAAGGCCGGTCGCTCGGTCAAGGTGCTGGAAGGCGCTGCCACGGTTGGTGGTGGTTCCCGGACGATGGAGCTCACCCAGCCAGGGTTTCGCCATGACGTCTGCTCGGCGGTCCACCCCCTCGGTCTGGGCTCGCCCTTCTTCCGTCAACTCCCCCTGGAAGAGCATGGCCTCCGATGGGTTCATCCTGTCACCCCATTCGCCCATCCCGTCAGCCCTCGAGAAGCGGTACTGGTTCACCGTTCGGTGGAAACCACTGCTGAGGAGTTGGGGGGCGCCGACGGCGAGGAGTACCGGGATCGGATTGCACCGCTGGTTGAGGCGTGGGACAAGATCGAACCCTCGATCCTCAGTCCTCTCCTGCGAATGCCAAGGCATCCGGTGGCCATGGCCCGCTTCGGTTGGGTGGGCATCCTTGCGGCCACCACGCTCATCAACTCGTTTCGACATGAGCCGGCCAAGGCACTGTTCGCGGGCACCTCGGCTCACTCGTTCCTGCCGCTCTCCAAGCGCTTCACCGCCGCTTACGGATTGTTGTATCCGATCACCGCTCATCGCTGGGGGTGGCCTTTTGCCGCCGGAGGCTCGCAGGCCATCGTCGATGCTCTCGCCTCCTATCTCGTCTCCCTCGGCGGCGAGATTGAAACTGGAGTCTGGGTGGAGAGCCTCGCCAAGCTGCCGGCCGCCAGATCGATCTTCCTCGACGTCACTCCCGATATCTTCCTCCGACTCGCCGGAGACGCCCTTCCGGACTCCTACCGTCGCCGGCTCGGGCGCTTCCGGCGCGGACCTGGAGCCTTCAAGATCGATTACGCCCTCAGCAGTCCCGTCCCCTGGGCCAACCATCGCCTCGCAGACGCCGGAACCATCCACATTGGTTCGTCGCAGTCGATCATCGATGCCGAAGCGAGGATTTGGAAGGGAAAGGAGCCCGAGCGGCCTTTCATCCTCGCCGCCCAGCCGAGTGTCTTCGACCCCGGCCGGGCTCCGAATGGTCGGCACACCCTCTGGGTCTACGCCCACGTACCCCGAGGAACCACCATCGATTTCCGGCCCAAGATCGAGCGGGAGATCGAGAACCTTGCTCCCGGCTTCGGCGAGACCATCATCGAGCGCTGCGTCTCTGCTCCCGGCGACCTCGAGATTTACAACCCCAATCTCGCCGGCGGAGATATCACCGGCGGTGCCCACACCCTCAAGCAGGTGCTGTTTCGACCGATCCCGTCCCGGAACCCGTATGGCACTCCGCTAGGCAACGTCTTCCTCTGCTCGTCATCGACCCCCCCAGGGGCAGGCGTGCATGGGATGTGCGGATACTGGGCCGCCCGATCCGCCTTGCGCTCTGTCTTGGCCTGATCTACTGCCAAAGATGCGGGCGCGTCCTGACATCGTCAAAACCCAATTCGTCACAAAGCTCGAGAAATGCGGCGCGGTCCACACCCTTCCACTCGAGGTCTGAGAGATCCTCCTTGAGTTCGGCATCCTTGCGCAACGTCGTGAGGTCGCGATACAAGAACACGTCCTCGACCCGTTCGGTCAGCGTGGCCGCGAGTTTGGGGGCTCCCCGCACCGTCACTTCCCAGTCCTCTGCCCGAGTGGGAATCGCCTCGAGATGGCGCCACCGACCGAGAACAGTTGCGGCCGACTTGGGGCCCCAGCCCGGCAAGCCGGGTACGCCGTCGGCGGTATCGCCAACCAGCGCCAGATAGTCGGGGATCGACTCGGGGCCGACGCCGAATTTGGCTTTGACTCCATCCTCGTCGAGAACGATCTGCTCGCGACGATTGAGAGTCACTACCCGATCGCCGATCACACACTGGCACATGTCCTTGTCGGGGGTGCAGATCACCACCTGCTCAACGTCCTCGCACCACCTCCAGGCTGCGGTGGCGATGGCATCGTCGGCCTCGTACTCGAGCATCCCCCAGCAGATCACGCCAATGGTGGAGAAGGCACGTTCGACCAGAGGGAACTGCGCCATCAACAGCGGATCGACCCCGGCCCCGGTTTTGTAGCCGGCAAACATGTCGTTGCGAAAGGACTCGATCACCGTGTCGGTGGCGGAGGCTAAGTGTGTCACTCCAGGCTCACGGAGGAGAGACAGAGTCGTCTCGATCACGCCCAGAGTCGCCCCGACCTCGCGGCCATCGGGCGCCTGGCGAGCAGGACGGCCGTAGAAAGCTCGAAACAGCTCGTAAGTACCATCGAGGAGATGGAGACGCACGACAACGATCCTATCGACGAAGCCAAAACGGACCCCTGGGACAAACTCGGCGAACAGTTCGCCGCCCTGCGCGAGAAGCTGAAAGACACCTATCGCCAGCAACCGGGGGCGGGGGGGCCGAGCGACGAGGAGGTGCGGGACGCTTTCCACACGCTGGGCCGGGCTTGGGACCGGCTGACGGACGCGGTTGGCACGGCCGTTCGCGACGAAGGAGTTCGCCAGCAAGCCAAGCAGGCGGCCACCGGATTCTTTGAAGCGGTCGGAGCGGCTTTCTCACAGCTCGGCAACGAGCTCCGGCGCTCCCGCTCGGAACCGGAGGAGCCCTCCGATCCGGGGATGCCGCCCGCTTCCTGACTCATGAAGGCGGGCCATATTTGGATCGGCCTTGGAGTCGTCCTCATCCTGGTCGGTCTGGCCCAAAACCGAGGCTGGCTCTCGTGGTTCGGGCGCCTTCCGGGCGACATTCGCAGCCCACGGGGAGGCTTCTTCTTTCCCGTGACGTCCTCGATCTTGATCAGCATCGTGCTCACGGTGGTGGTCAACGTCCTCATCCGCATCTTCCGCGACCGAGGATGAACGAGCGTCGTACGCGGGAGGCCATCGAAAGCTCTGACACCGACGATCTGCTCCGAATCGTCGATGACAGCTGTGTCGCCCACGAGTGGGGGGAGCTCGACAAATTACGGCTGCTTCTACAGGAGGCCGTGGGTCGGGGACGTCAGCTTTGGGGCGTCGACCAGCACATCCGTTATCGGATGGCACTGGAGGGACCGGCGGAAGTGGCGGCCGCCGCCGTCGAGGAGGGCCCGGCCCGATTCGCGCTCGGGCCTTTGACCGAGGTCGCAGCCAATCGCCAT
This sequence comes from Acidimicrobiia bacterium, assembly GCA_035253825.1. Classification (GTDB taxonomy): domain Bacteria; phylum Actinomycetota; class Acidimicrobiia; order Spongiisociales; family ZC4RG35; genus JACCTH01. The sequence goes on from DATFBM010000007.1 coordinate 27,936, forward strand.
ACCTTCGCCGAGCTGGCTCCACATCTTCGAACCAACCTGGCGTCGGTGGCCTCGGAACGGGCCGCCGCCGGGGAGCGCCTGGCAGGGATGGGTCTGCCCCCCACCGAGCTGCCGCTAAAGCTTCTGGCTTGGGAACCCGCTTACGCCCTGCCCACTTACCACAAGGACAGGGTGGAATCGGATCCCCCTCCCCGTCCCCGCCTGGAGCCGGTCGACTTGCCTGCGGAGTCCCACATGGTGGACGACCTCACATCGAACGAGGCTCTGTTGGCCCTGGTGCTCCCATGGTTGGAAGAATCGAATGGGCGGGGGCAGGCCGTATGTGTCGAAGGCACGCCGGCCGAGGCCCTGCGAGCGCTTTCGGTCCCAAGAGCCGAAATCGCACCGATAGCAACCGCCGCCGCCTTGGCGCAGATGGCCTGGGCGGCTGCCTCCGGAGGAGCGATGGGAAGGCGCCGGGGTGCTGCGTTTGGTCGCTTCGCCAGCTGGTTCGCCCTCGCCGCCCTGGGGGGGTGGGAATGGCCGGCCACGATCGGAGAGATGGGAGACGCCGCCACCCGACTGCAGTGGTTCGTCTGGAGTGACCTCGCCCCGGAACTGGGCTGGTCTCTCCATCTCGCCGCTCATGATCCCGAGGAAGGTCTTTCGTGGGCGATTGGTGCTCGCGATGCCCACTAACCCTTAACGTCTCGCCATGGCCAATTCCATTCGCATCGCCCTCCAGATCCAGCCCCAACACGGTGAGTATCGAGCCATCCGCCGCACGGTTGCCAGAGCTGAGGAGCTGGGCGTAGACATCGTCTACAACTGGGACCACTTCTTCCCGCTCTCGGGGAACCCCGACGGGCTCCATTTCGAATGCTGGTCGATGCTGGGCGCCTGGGCTGAGCAGACCGAGCGGATCGAGATCGGAGCGCTCGTTACCTGCAATAGCTATCGCAACCCCGAGCTCTTGGCCGACATGGCGCGGACCGTCGATCACATTTCTTCCGGCCGCCTCATCTTCGGAATCGGAGCCGGCTGGTTCCGCCGGGACTACACCGAGTACGGATACGAATTCCGAACCCCTGGATACCGGCTGGCAGACCTCCGTCAGGCGTTGCCGCGGATTCGGTCACGTTGGGAAAAGCTCAACCCAGCACCAACCCGCCGGCTGCCGATCCTCATCGGCGGCGGGGGCGAGAGGAAAACCTTGCGGATGGTGGCCGAGCACGCTGACGTCTGGCACAGCTTCGGCGACCTCGACACCTTTGTCCGCAAGTCAGCGGTCTTGGATAAGTGGTGCGCCGAGGTCGGCCGCGACCCAAAGGACATCCAGCGATCGATCGGAATCGGCATCGGAAGGGTGGACCGGGCTGATGCCTACGTGGCGACAGGAATCACCGAATTCACGCTCGGGGTCAGTGGCCCCGATTACGACTTGGCGCCGATCCCCGAGTGGCTCGCCTGGCGGGACGATCGCACCTAAAGCTTGGGAACCGTGTCTTCGATCAGGTGGTCGACCACCGCCTTCAGCGCCTCGTCCGTCGACGCCCCCGCCTCCAGTGACTCCTGGTACTTGGCAATCTGGCGCTCGGCCGACGTGCCCTCGGCGACGATGGTCCGCGCCCTTTCGACCTCGGGCCAGCACCCGAGTTCTTCGGCGTCGGGAGCCACTACTTCGATCAGTTCTTCGACCAATTCGGAGAAGGGGACCAGAACGCCCTTGCCAAAGTCCATGAGCGTTCCCTCGACGCCGTAACGCTGTGCTCGCCAGATGTTCTCCGAGATCAACATCGGGGCGTACTGTCGCCACCGCTGGTTAGAGGCCCGGAGGCGGTAGAGCATGTGCAGCAACGAGAGGTAGCAAGCCGCCACCGTCAACGCATCCTCCACCCGCGTACACACGTCGGTGATTCGCATCTCCAGCGTCGGAAACCGCGCCGATGGGCGAATGTCCCACCAGATCTTGGTGGAGTCATCGATGATCCGTGCCCGCACCAGCACATCGACGTGGCGTTGGTATTCGCTCCAGCTCGAGAACTCTTCGGGAAGTCCGGTGCGCGGCATGGTGCGGAACGTGGAAATGCGATAGCTCTTGAGCCCGGTGTTGCGCGAGCCCCAGAAGGGAGAGGAAGTTGAGATGGCCAAGAGGTGGGGCAGGAAATAGCGAACCTGGTTCATGAGGTCGATCCGGAGGTCGGGATCCTCGATCCCGGCATGAACGTGCATTCCGCAGATCACCATTCGCCGAGCCACCATGCCCAGATCCTCAGCCATCACTTTGTAGCGGTCCTTGTCAGTCGGCTGTTGCTCCCACCAGAGCGCAAACGGGTGAGTGGAAGCGGCCATCACCGCCGCTCCGTGCTCGGTCAAAGACTCGCTCAGGCGACTCCGCATCTCGGTCAGTTCCTCGCCGGCAGAGGCCACGGTCGAGTGAATCCCTGTGGCCACTTCGAGTTGAGCTCGCAAGAACTCGGGCATTGCTTTCTCCCCCAGCGTCGCCACCGCGCTGGCCCACATCTCGGCATTGGGATCGCTGACGAGATTGCGCGTCTCGCGATCGACGAGGAGGTACTCCTCCTCGATGCCCAGGCTGAGGGCCGGTCGAGGGATCAGCTGCATGGCGAATTTCTAGCTGTCAGCCCCGGATGCTGCCGATTAGATCCATCCGCTCCCGCTGACAATCGGCGCGGACGTAACAATCGGAGTAGTGATCGTTGACGAGACCCATCGATTGCATGAAGGCATAGACGGTGGTCGGTCCGACAAACGTGAACCCCGACTTCTTGAGGGCGCGGGCGAGGGCAGTCGACTGCTCGGTAGTGGCGGCGATCGTCACTGGGGCCTGGTCGCTTGGATCCGCCCAGTTTCTCCAAATCCACCGGCCGAAGTCGCCCTCCTTTTCCTCCAAGGCGAGCAACTGGCGGGCGTTGTTGATGGTCGAGCGAATTTTTCCCTGATGGCGGATGATGCCCGGATTCTCGAGCAACCGAGCGACATCCTCCTGCTCGAAGCCCGCCACGGTCTCCGGTACGAAGTCGGCGAACGCCTCTCGAAATCCGCCCCTCTTGCGGAGGATCGTCAGCCAGGAGAGTCCGCTCTGGAATCCCTCCAGGCAGAGCTTCTCGAAAAGTCGAGCCCGGTCGATCGAGGGCCGGCCCCATTCGGAATCGTGATACGAGATGTATTCGGGCAGTCCGGTTCCCCAGGCGCAACGAACGAACCCGTCGTCGAGGATTTTTACGTAATCCATATCGAATCGGGACCAAAATGCGTCCCAGGACAGTTTTACCAACTATGAGCAACCCCGCACACGCCCGCGCAGCCCTGGCGGGGACGGCCGCGGTGGGTATGGCCTTCGGTCTCTCCGAGCTGCTGGCGGCCCTCTTGGGAGCACCTTCCCTCGTGCAAGGGATCGCCGATCGGGTGGTCGAGATCGTTCCCACCCCGATCAAAGACTGGGCGATCTCGGTGTTTGGCACCGGCGACAAGCCCGCCCTGCTGGTCGGGATTGGGCTGGTGGGGCTGGGGCTGGGGGCTCTCTTCGGTTGGCTCTCCCGACGTCGCCCGCAGCCGATCATCATCGCCATCGCCGCCTTTGGAATCGGAGCCGCCTGGGCCACCACCCGGTCCGCCTCGGCCGGCCAAACCGTCCCCTGGCTCCTCGCCCTGGTCGCGATTGTGGGCGGCATTTCGACCTTCACCTGGCTCATGCGCCCGGTGCCCCTGGCGAGCCCCGGGCGACGTGATCTCCTCAAGGCCACCGCCATCACCGGTGTCGGACTCCTTCTCACTGGCGCCGGCAGGGTCATCGCCTCCGTGAGTCGGGCGGCGGCCAGCGGCCGGGAAACGATCGATATTGACGAGGCCGAGGCTGCGCCCCTGGCGGCAGGCACCTCTTTCGATGTTGAGGGCCTCACCCCGATTGTCGTTCCCAACCGGGACTTTTATCGAATCGACACCGCCATCGTCGTGCCCCGGGTGGCGGTCGACACCTGGAAGTTGTCGGTGACGGGACTGGTCGATAGCCCCTACGAACTCAGCTTCGAAGAGTTGATGGCGATGGAGATGGTCGAGCGCTATGTGACGCTGTCCTGTGTCTCCAACGAGGTTGGGGGCAATCTGGTGGGGAATGCCCGCTGGCTTGGGGTCCCGCTCCGACAGGTCGTCGATCGCGCCCGCCCCCGCCCCGATGCATCCCAGCTCGTCGGCCGGGCAGTCGACCGCTTCACCGTCGGGTTTCCGCTGGCCGCGGTGTACGACGGGCGGGAGGCCCTCGTGGCGGTGGCAATGAACGGTGAGGCGCTTCCGCTCGAACATGGTTTCCCGGTCCGACTTGTCGTCTCGGGACTCTATGGATACGTCTCCGCCACCAAGTGGCTCTCAGAGATCGAGCTCACCACTTGGGAGTCATTCGACGCCTACTGGGTGCCGCGAGGCTGGTCGAAAGAGGCGCCGATCAAGACCCAGTCGCGCATCGACGTCCCCACCCGCAGTGTTGCCGCCGGCCCTGTGACGATGGCCGGTGTCGCCTGGGCACCCAACATCGGGATCGAAAAGATCGAGGTTCAAGTCGACAACGGCGCCTGGACCGAGGCCGAACTGAGCCAATCGCTCTCCGAGGACGCCTGGGTCCAGTGGCGGCTCCAACAGGATTTTTCCCCCGGCAGCCATCGCATCCGGGTTCGGGCCACGGATCGCAGTGGATTCACCCAGACCGAAGACCCGGTCCCCCCGCCCCCGAACGGAGCGGAGGGTTGGCATACGGTGGTCGTCACCGCCCGCTAGGTCTCGTCTAGGAGCGCATCAACTGTTGGAGGCGGCGGGACTCCGACAGGACCAGTTGAAAGAGGGATCGCACGTGGCCGGGATCAAGACCCGACCGCGATGCCTCTTCCTCGATGATCGTGAGGAGTTCGGCCTCGCGATCGGGGATGTAGATCGGAAGGCCCTGGGCGGCTTTGGTTCGTCCGATCTCCATCGCCAAATCCTGCCGACGGGAAAGCAGTCGCACGATCTGGCGATCGATCTGGTCGATGGTGGACCGCAGTCGGTGGATGCCGAGGGCGACCATCAGGCGGACAAAGGAGTCGAGATCCAGTTGGGGACCGGTGGTGCGGGCCGTCCCCGGGTCAGGATGAACCTCGACAATGATCCCGTCGGCTCCCACTCCTTGCGCGGCCAACGCCAACGGTTGTACCCGCGCGACCACTCCGGCCGCATGGGATGGGTCAACCACCACCGGCAGGTGCGTCATCTCTTTCAGTTGCGGCACGGCGGTGATATCGAGCATGTCGGCCGCTGTCCCACCGAAGGTTCGCACCCCCCGCTCGACGAGAATCACCTTCTCGTTCCCTTCCGCAAGGATGTACTCCGCCGCCCAGAGCCATTCATCGAGCGTGGCCGAGGGGCCCCTTCTCAGCATGACCGGCTTTCCCAACTTGCCCAGCACCCGCAGCAACTCGAAATCCTGCATGCTTCCCGATCCGACCTCGACCGCGTCCACCTGTTCGGCGGCATCGATGGCGTCGGCTGCCTCCAGGACTTGGGTGACAACGGGCAGTCCGGACTGGGCGCCGGCGGCGGCGAGAAGCTTCACCCCTTCCCGGCCCAGCCCTTTGAACCCATAGGGAGTGCTGCTGGTCTTGTACGCCCCGCCTCGCAGCATGGCCCCGCCCGCCTCCGCCACGGTCTCGGCAACCCTGTTGACCTGGGCTTCCGACTCGATTGCGCACGGTCCGGCGATGACGGGAAGCGGATCGCGACCAAAACGAGTACGACCTATCTCGACGACCGTCTTCTGACCCTCGCTCGTGGCTTTACGTTCCATGGTTGGCTCCTATGAAGCCTCGGGACCCGGGTAAAACAAGAAACCCGGAGCCTCCGGCTCCGGGTTGGTGGCTGAGCTTTTAGCGCGTCACTCTCTCCCGGGCCGAAGGCCGGTAAAGAAGTAGTACGCAAAGCGGCTTGTCATTCCGGACGAGAGGCTAGCGGCTTCGTCGGCCCAGTCTGCCGAATCAACCGTTGATCTTCCTCGGCGCTCACCGGCTTTTGGCGCTTGTCGAACCAGAAGAGAATGGCGATAGCCCCTGCCCCCAACAGAAAACCGCTCAACTGGTTCCAGGTCAGCGAGCCCACCTGGGCGTCGCCGCTTCCTACCCGCAGGGCGTCGAGCACGAAGCGCTGGATTCCATACCAGGCGGCCCAGATCCAGAAAAGCTGCCCGTAACGCAGATTCCAATTCCGGTAAACCAGGAAAAGCACCCCAAGGAGAATCGCTGCCCCGATCAGGTCGTAAGCGGCCACGTGGTGGTAGACCCCGCAGATTCCGTCGGCGGCCGAGGCACACTCGAGGGCATCGTGCTGGGGGGCGACGTCATATCCCGGTTTGATGGCATAACCCCAGGCGGCATTGGTGGGGCGACCCAGATGTTCGACGATGGCGAGGTCGCCGATTCTCCCCACCACTGTCCCCAGGGCAAGACCGAATGCCGACATATCGAGCGTGGCCCACACCGGCATCCGCAAAGCCCGCATCCGCCAGACCCCGGCGATGATCCCACCGGCGAAGCCGCCGAGAATGGAGAAGTTGCCGCTGATCGGGTTGAGTGCCTCAAGCGGAGGGACCCCTGCCAGCAAAGCGGCAGGAGCAGTCCCGTAGCGGGCCCCGATCAAGGACCCAATCAGGCCCCAAGTGAGGCAGGACTGGTAGGCGGCGGAATCGAAGCCACGCTTGCGCATTTCCCGGGTGGCGATCCAGGCTCCGGCCACAAAGCCAAGAGCTGCGAAAAGGCCGTGCAGGGAGAACCGCAATGGACCGACCTCCCAGATCGGTATGGGTGGGTAGGAGATGAAGGCAAGGAGCTCAGAGAAGAACATCGAGCAGCACCGCTACGAAAAGGAAGGTCAAATAGCGAGTCGATTGCGAGAAGAGAACCATCGCTCGCTCCGGATGGAGATGTACCTGCCAGGTGTGCCACAGAAACCAAACTCCGAGTCCGATCGCCGAAAGCAAATAGATCCACCCCAGCCCTGCGGTTGGGACCAGCAACACCGACGTGATGGCGGTGAGACCGGCGTAGAGCAGCATCTGCCGGGTCGTCGAGGCGATCCCGCTCGTTACCGGCAGCATGGGCACCGAGGCAGCTTCGTATTCGGTCCGGTACCGCAGAGCGAGGGCCCAGAAATGAGGCGGAGTCCAATAGAACACCACCGCGAAGAGAATCCAGGCCGGTAGCTCCAGGCCGCCCGTAACGGCCGCCCATCCGACCAGAGCCGGCACGGCTCCGGCCGCTCCCCCGATCACAATGTTCTGACTAGAGCTGCGCTTGAGCCAGCTGGTGTAGACGATCACATAGAAGAGGAGGGCGAAGGTGGCAAGCGTTGCGGCCAGCAGGTTCGTGAACACGCTCAACCAAACAAAGCCCGACACTCCGAGGGCGATGCCAAAGACCAGTGCCGATGCCGGTTCTAGCTGGTGACGGGGAAGGGGACGGCGAGAGGTCCGGCGCATGACTTCGTCGATGTCGCGGTCGAGGTAACAATTCAAGGCGTTGGCCCCGCCGGCTGAGAGCGTGCCACCTATCAGGGTGGCGACCACCAGCCAGGTTCCCGGCCAGCCCCGGGCAGCGAGGACCATCGCCGGAACGGTGGTGATCAGGAGCAGTTCGATGATCCGCGGCTTGGTCAGAGCTAGATAAGCCCCGAGCCGTTCGGTCCAGCCGACGCCAAGCGAAGAAGCGACGGCGGGCGCACTCATGACCGCTGGAGCCTACCGGCGCAACGGAACTGGCTCGAAGTCGAGGCACGGTTTCGCCGCCAGCGCACGCGGGTAGAGAAGCGCTATGAGTATGAAAGACACCCTCCTCGACAGCAAGGCTCGATTCACCGAGCAGGTGGCAGTCCCGATGGCGGAGTTGGTCCGCGAAAAGGCCGACGAGCTCATCGACCGCGTTGGCGCCGAGTCAGCGTCGCTGGGAAAGCGGGCCATGAAGCAGGTTCGAGATCTGCCGAAGGTCGCCCTGCGCGAGGCCGGATTAACGTCCACCAAACGGGCTCGTTTCAAGATGGTAATGCTGCTGGTGCTCGGAGTTGGTATCGGCTACGCAATCGCCAACTTGCTCCGGGAGGACACCGGTCGATATAAGAGCGATTCCAACTCTTAGCAATCGGGGATCTAACACAGGGGCGCAGTCAGGCCCCCGGTGAGTGCGGGCGTCAGCAAAAAACCGAAAAATTGTCAGGATCCGACAGGTAACCGACAAGTAACCGCATCACCGCCGTCTGCATGAACCATGACCAGAGCGGCCCCAGGCTCGCCGAGACCTTCTCGAACTACTACGAAGAGGTGCTCGCCTATTGCGCCCGACGAGTTGGCCGCAGCGAAGCCGAGGACGTCGCCGCCGACGTATTCGCCATCGCCGTCAGGCGGGCGGATCAAATCGATTGGTCGACGGTGCGCCCCTGGTTGTACGGCATTGCCCGCGGGGTTCTTGCCAACCGCTGGCGGACGGTGCAACGCCGGCAGCGACTCCTCACCCGAATGACGATCTTCTCTCAGACAACCCCGGAACCACCCGTCGACGTCGTTGTTCGTCCGACTGAGGACCATGAAGCGCTAGTGGCGTTGCAGGGCCTCCGCGCAAATGATCGGGAGATCTTGATGTTGGCGGCTTGGGAGGAGATGAGCGGGCCCGAAATCGCCGAAGCGCTCGGGATCACGGTTTCGGCGGCGGAGCAAAGGCTTCACCGAGCCAAGAAGAGATATGCCCGGGTCTTTGATCCTACGAGAACCGCTAGCTCTCTCCAGACAGAAGGAACCGGATCATGAAGTACGACGCGGCCTTTGAAGCGCTGAAGCGGGCCAACCCCGAACCAGACCCCGCAGCTTTACGGAGAGATCTCAGCCCGAGGGCGACCACCGACTTGATCGACGTTGCCCGCAGGAAGCGACCGACGACGCCAACCAAGCCGCGCCCCCGGCAACTGTGGCGACCCGCTCTGGCGGGGGGCCTGATGGTCCTCATGTTCGCCCTGGCGATGCTCGTCCCCTGGACCGGCAATCGGAGCGTCCTTGACCGGATCCGGTCCTCGCCAGCCGATATCGCCACCCGCTACCTCGAGGCCCGCAACGCATTTGATGCCGACGCCGCCCGCGACCTATTGGCCGACAATGCTCTCTTGCGCGACGTTCCGCGGATGGAAAGAGGGGAACTCGACCTGGGGTTCGAGGCCTTGCGGGTCTATGGGATGCAGCTCGATCCCTTCCAGTGCAAAAACGCGCAAGGAGCGACCTTCGTCAATTGCGACTACTTGATGGACACGAGGCTCTCGCAGATCAGAGGCTTTCCGCAAGTGGCGGGTCGAATCCAGTTCCTGATCGAAGAAGGGCAGATCACGAGACTGGTCCACGATTTCAACTTCAACGACTACGCGCCCAATGTCCACGAGCCCTACATCGATTGGCTCAATCAAAATCACCCCGGGGTGGTCGAACAACTCTTCGTCGTGAAGGACGGTGTTCAAAGCCAAATCCTTACCCCGGAGTCGCTCGCCCTCGCCGCCGACTATCTCGACGAGTACGACCGCTTTCTCAACCGCTGAAACTCCAACTCATCTTGAGTGTCAGGAATCCGCAGGGGCTGGACAAATAGCCGCCATCCCGGGACCAAGTGGAAACCAATCAATGAAGGAGACTCTCAAGTGAGCACCGCTACCAAGACAATCACCCAGTTGCCGACCGAACCGGCGAAGGGGCGGGGCCGGCTGCCGGCCGTTCTCGGAGGTCTGATCGCAGTGGTTGTCGTCGCCGCCTTCTGGGCACTCTGGGCGAACAACCAAGCGACGACTCCTATCGACATTGCCAACCAATACATGGAGGCCCGCAACGCCTTCGACGCCGAGCGAGCTGAGGCCCTGCTGAGCGCGGATGCAACCTTGGTCGATGCGCCGAGGATGAACCGGGACGAGCTCGCACAAGGCTTCGAAGCACTCCGTGTCTACGACGCGCAATGGGAGCCATTCGAGTGCATCAGCAAGCCAGGAGCAACACTGGTCACCTGCGATTACTCGCTGGAGACCAATCTCTCCCGGATCGTCGGGCACACACCGGTAGCAGGAAGCATCCTGTTCCTGGTCGAGCAAGGGCAGATCACGTCCCTGGTCCACAACTTCAACTACGACGACTACGGAACCAATGTCTTTGAAAAATTCCTGACCTGGCTCGGGACCGAGCACCCGGGTGCGATCGAGCAGGTCTACGTGGAACGAGACGGTGCCATGTCGCCGAACCTGGAACCAGAGGCCCTCGCGCGGCTCAAGGGATACATCGAGGAGTACGACCGCTCCGTCAACGGCTAGTCCCCGGCCCGAACTGTGAGGATTTGCGCGGCCCCAGGCCGCGTAAATCCTCACAAAACGTAGCCTGCGGGTCGCATGCGTCGGACCCTCGCCTTCCTCCTTTTTGTCTCCGCACTGGTTGCCTGCAGCCGCGGACCAGCACCGCTGGCCGTGGTCGCCAACGCTCCCGGAACGTTCGAAGTCGGCCAACCACAGCGGCTCCTTGTCGGCCTGGTCGATTCCGAAACGGCGGCGTTCTTGGCCAGTCCCGACCTGGAGACCACCGGGGTCCTTATCGCCCCTGACTCGACGGAGCGAGAGGTTTCCACCGAGTTCCTCTGGACGGTTCCGGACCGGGTCGGTATCTACCTGATTCGCGACACCTTCGAGCAAGATGGCACCTGGTGGGTGAAGTTGCGTCCGCAAGGGATGACCGAATCGATGCAAGCCTCATTCATCGTCGGTAACGACGATCCGATGCCGGGGATCGGAGATCCGGCGGTCTCGATCGAAACTCGGACCACGGCCGAGCACGAACTAAGCGAGATCAGCTCGGACCCCGATCCCGACCCGTCGTTTTATGAGCTGTCCCTCGATCAAGCGCTTACCAATGGTCAGCCGACGGTCGTTGTCTTTGCCAGCCCCGCCTTCTGCACCAGCCAGACGTGCGGTCCCATGCTCGATCAGGTCGAGGCCGTGGCCGACGAGCACCCCGGAGTCAATTATCTCCATGTCGAGATCTATGAGAATCTCGATGCCGAATCGTTCGAGGATCTGCGGATTAGCGAAGCAGTCTCTGCTTGGGGACTGCCCAGTGAGCCATGGGTGTTCGTCATGGATAGCCAGGGCGAGGTGACGTCTCGCTTCGAGGGGGCGCTGGGCGAGGGCGAGATCGAGGAAGCACTGGCCAACGTCGGAGCCTGATCATCGAGGACGGGAACCAGGGACCGTCAACCTATGATGCCCGCCGATGCTGCCGACGCGCCGAATGAAGCTCGGGCGACTCCTCGTCCTCACCTCGCTCGCCGTCTTCCTCGCTGGCTGTTCGATAATCGGAATCCCTGATTCCCCTCTCAACTCTCTCGAGCCCCAGGGCCCTTTCGCCGAGCGGATCGACAATCTCTTCTGGCCAGTGTTCTGGGTGGCAACTGTGGTCTTTGTGCTGGTCGAGGGCGCCATGGTCTTATCGCTTTTCCTCTTTCGCGATCGTCCGGGCCGGAAAGAGCCGCGCCAGATCCATGGCAACAACAAGCTCGAGATCATGTGGACGATCATCCCCGCGGTCATTCTGGCTTCGATTGCCATCCCCACGGTGCGGGGAGTAACCGACCTCACCCAATGCGGTGCCGATGCTTACCCGGTTCAGGTCATTGGCCACCAGTGGTGGTTCGAATATCGCTACCCCATCGAAGATGTCGTCACGGGCACCGAATTGATCATTCCCGCCGGCCGCGAGGTTTGCGCCACGATGACCTCCGAGGACGTCCTTCACAACTTCTGGATCCCGGCTCTCAACGGTAAGCGATATCTGGTTCCCGGGCAGGAGACGCATTTACGGCTCCAGGCGGATGAACCGGGGATTTTCATCGGACAATGCGCCGAGTTCTGTGGCCTCTCCCATTCGTTGATGCGGGCCCGGGCGGTGGCGCTGACCGAAGCCGAATTCGGCACCTGGGTCTCATCACAGCAGGAACCGGCCGCCCAACCCGCCGAGGGATCAGAAGCGGCGGCGGGGCTCGAGGTATTTCTCAATCGCTGCACTCAGTGCCACACAGTCGAGCCATTCAACGTGGTGGCCCTGGAGGAGTTCAGCGGACCTGACCTCACCCACTTCATGTCCCGCGACACCATCGCCGGTGGCTATCTCGAGTACTCACCCGAGAACCTGACCCGCTGGCTCGCCAATCCTCCCGACGTCAAGCCCGGTTCCTACATGCCCGACCTGGGCCTTACCCAGGAGGAGATAGATTCCCTCATCGCGTTCTTGGAGACTCTCGAATGACGACTGCTGCCGAAAAAGCCACCACCATCTTCCGCCGCCCGCGGGCGGAGACCGGTTTCTGGTCTTGGATAACGACTGTCGATCACAAGAGAATCGGAATCCTGTACGGCTACACCGCCTTCATCTTCTTCGTGATCGGTGGGGCCGAAGCGCTCCTGCTCCGAATCCACCTCGCCTCAGCCGAAAGCAATGTCTTATCGGCGGCCGATTACAACGGGCTCTTCACCACACATGGCCTGACGATGATCTTCCTCGTGGTGATGCCCATGTCGGCAGCCTTCATGAACTATTTGCTGCCGCTGATGATCGGCGCCCGCGACGTCGCCTTTCCGCGGCTCAATGCCCTCTCCTACTGGATCTTTCTCTTTGGCGGCATCTTCTTGTATTCGGGTCTGCTGTTTTCTGCCGTTGCTGCTCCGCTGGGAGTGGTCCCCGGGATCCCAGGCAACCTCGACCCTTCCGACGCCCGATCGTTTGGCGCCCTCCCCGATGGGGGATGGTTCATGTACCAGCCCAACGCCGGCCAGGAGTTCTCTCCCAGCCTGGCCATCGACTTCGCCGCCCTCGGCCTCCAGATCCTCGGAATCGCCTCATTGATCTCAGCCGTCAACTTCATCGTCACGTTCTTCAACCTGCGGGCCAAGGGCATGCGGCTACTGCGGGTACCGGTCTTTATCTGGATGACCGTGGTGGTTGCGTTCCTCCTGTTGTTCTCGCTGCCGATCATCGCCATCGCCCTCTTCATGGTGACCTTCGACCGCCAGTTCGGGACGCTCTTCTTCGACGCCACCGCCGGCGGGGATCCGATCCTGTGGCAGCACCTCTTCTGGTTGTTTGGTCACCCCGAGGTGTACATCCTGATTCTTCCCGCCATGGGCATCGTCTCCGAGATCATCCCCGTGTTCAGCCGTAAGCCTTTGTTTGGCTATGCAGCCGTCGTTTTTGCCGGGGCCGGCATCGCCTTCCTCGGCTTCGGGGTCTGGGCTCACCACATGTTCTCTTCCGGCATCACCACCGTGGCCCAGGTGGGATTCGGCCTGACGACTATGACGATCGCCATCCCCACCGGGGTCAAGATCTTCAACTGGATGGGGACGATGTGGCTGGGTCGGCTCCAGTTGAAAACCCCCATGTGGTTCGCCATTGGCTTTCTCACCATGTTCACCATCGGCGGACTCTCTGGCGTCACCCACGCCGTCGTCCCTTCCGACTGGCAGCAAACCGACACCTATTACATCGTCGCTCACTTCCACTATGTGCTGTTCGGAGGAGCGATCTTCGGACTCTTCGGCGGCCTCTATTACTGGTTTCCCAAGATCAGTGGTCGGATGATGAACGACCGACTCGGCAAGGTTCACTTCTGGCTGTGGCTGCTCGGCTTCAACATGACCTTCGCGCCCATGCACTGGCTGGGGCTGCAGGGGATGATCCGGCGCACCTGGCGCTATGACCCGAGTCTCGAGGCCTGGAATCGGATCGTTTCTGTCGGAGCCTTCATCATCGCCATCGGGCTGCTGGTTTTCATTTACAACTTCCGCACCTCCAAGCGCCGAGGCGAAATCGCCGGGATGGACCCCTGGGATGCCCGCACCCTCGAATGGTCGATACCGAATCCCACTCCGGCTTTCAACTTCGCCGAGGTGCCGATCGTCCACGGCCTCGACGAGTTCTGGCATCAGAAGTACACCGAGGACAAGACCGGCCGCCCGATCCGCAAGCCCGAGGCCGACGAGCAGATAACCCGGCTTGAGGAAATCGGTCTGAACCCTCCGGAGCCAGTGCATCTCCCCAACCCCAGCTATTTCCCCGTCGTGATGGCGATGGGCTTGCCGCTGATCGCTTACGGAATCATCTTCCACCGCTCGATCGCGGGCAAGGCCCTGATCGTGTTGGGAGTGGTCATCGCCCTCGCCGCGCTGATCGGCTGGGGGTCCGAGCCCCTCGAAGAGGCCCATTGACCGCCGCCGCACACGAGGCCCAGAGCCCTCACCAGGACCTTCATGAATCCACTGGTGTTGAGAACCGCAAGCTGGCGATGTGGGCTTTTCTCAGCTCCGAATTTCTCTTCTTCGGAGCCCTCATCACCAACTATCTCCTCTACTCGGGGCGGGACTTCGCCACGGGCCCGAAGCCTTCGGAGATCTACGACATCCCTTTCACCTCGGTCAGCTCCTTCGTCCTCTTGATGAGCTCTCTGACGATGGTCCTGGCCCATAACGCCCTCAGCCGCGGTGATCAGGGTGCGACCCGCACGTGGCTGCTGGCCACCGCCATGCTGGGCTCGGTATTCCTCGCCGGTCAGGTCTTCGAGTTCACCGAGTTCATCACCCTCGAGAACATGACCCTCGCCACCAATCCGTCCGCTTCGGCCTTCTACGTTTTGACGGGCTTCCACGGCACCCACGTCGCCATCGGGGTGATCATGCTGTTGTCGCTCTTCGGTCTCTCCAAGCGCATGGGGGGATTGACCAATCGTCAGTTCCTCAACCTCGAACTGGTAGGCCTCTACTGGCACTTCGTCGACATCATCTGGATCGTGATCTTCACCGTCGTCTACTTGCTCACGGCCGTTCCCGGAGCGTCCTAGCTCATGGCCGATGAACACGACGTCGCTCATCCCACGCCGGCCCAATACGTCAAGATCGCGATCGGCCTCGCGGTGCTGACCGCGATCGAGGTCGGGCTGTTCTACCTCAACGACGCCGTCCAGCTGGGCTGGATCAACACGGCCGCCTTGCTCACCCTGGCTTTCCTCAAGTTCGCCATCGTCGTCGGTTGGTACATGCACATTCGCTACGAGAAGGCGGCCGTAAGCCGCTTCTTCACGTTTGGCTTCGCCCTCGCCTTCTCCCTTTATGCCGTGGTGCTGATCTCGTTCGGAGTTCTCGCCGCTAATCGCTGATGGGAAGTCTTCCCGCTTTTCACCTCCACCTCGATGTGGTGTTGATCCTGGGAATAATCGGACTCGCCTACTGGTGGCTCCGGGTTCGGATCCGGCCACACCTCCCCGGTTTGGTAGCGGCAACGGGAAAGCAATGGACGAGCTTCTATGCCGGGCTTGGCCTCTTGTGGATCGTCTCCTCCTGGCCGTTCCACGACCTCGCCGAAACGAGTCTCTACTGGGTCCACATGGTCGACCACATGGTCATCACCCTTTTTGCTCCGCCGCTCATGATCCTCGGTCTCAGCCGCCCGCTCGCCGACCGCCTCTTTGGCCATCGCTGGGTCCGACCCTGGCTCAAGCAACTTGCCCATCCGGTGACCGCCTTCGCCATCTTCAATCTGGGAATGGTTGCCACCCACTGGCCGGAGGCGGTGGCCTTGTCACTCCGCAACGAGTTAGCACATTTCTTGATTCACACCTTCCTCTTCGGATCGGCCGTGCTGATGTGGCTGCCCGTCGTCTCTCCGGCAACAGTGATTCCCCGCATCACCCCGCCGATGCAACTCGTGTATCTCTTTCTCAACTCGATCCTCCCCACGATCCCCGCCAGCTTTCTCACCTTCTCCAGCATCCCGATCTATCCGGCCTACGGAGATGCGTCGCTTGCCTTCGGGCTCACCGCCGTGGCAGACCAAACCATCGCCGGGTTGATCATGAAGATCGGCGGCACCGTCTACTTTTGGATCTTGATGGCCGTGATCTGGTTCCGGTGGGCAGCAGAGGAGAAGCGGTGGGACCAGATCGAAGAAGATCTGCGTACCGTTCCCTAGCGGTCGGCTTGGCCGCGCTCCTTCTTCTCGCCTGCTCGCAGAACTCGGGGACGGCGATGGGCATCGTGATCGCGGTTGACGGCACGCTGAGCGAGGTGAGCTCGTTCACCCTTTTGGTGGAAGGGGACGAGCTCACTTTCGAGCCCGTCGCCGGTGGTGATTATCCCTATCCCCTCAGCCACCTGCGCGAGCACCTGCGCGACGGCAGCCCGATCTTCGTTACCTGGGAACGGGTGGACGGCGTCTTGCGAGCGCTGGCATTAGAGGACGCCTAGGGCGTCGTAGTCGCGGTCGTTTCAGCCGATTCCCCACCGGCCACCGTCTCTTCGGTCGCTGTCGCCTCCTCGTCTTGGTGAAGGGCATTGGGATTTCTGGCGAGCATGACCGCGAACACGATCATGACGACGATCCCGATACCCCCCAACGCCAATAGGAACTCCCCGCGGGAAATCCGCATCCCGGGTCGCGATGCAGACAGAGAGGCGATAGCGAGGATGCTGCCCGCGGCGATGATGGCCAGGATGGCGGCACCTCCGGAGGCGAGATGGTTGGATCGAATGAGGACGATGGCCAACGGCAGCACCAGCAGTCCGAGGGCGAGAATGCCCGCCAGCGGGACCGCGATGGCGCCGGTCAGCCTTGATTGAACTCTGGTCATTTCCTCACTCTCTTCGTCGCCGACTCCTGCCGGGACGCCGAGGACCTGCACCACCGCCGCCACGATCCATCCCAAAACCCCGCCCCCGATCATCACGACGAGGATCGCTGCCACCACCGGAAGCTCGATCAGCTCAGGGGTGTTCTCGACCGGTTGACCGAACGAAGCCAAGGCCGCACCGGCTCCGAGTCCCAGAACCCCGCCCAGCACGGCACCGATAAGTGCGCTGGTGCGGCCGCGGCCGGAGAGGCGAGCACCGTCTTGAACCCAGCCGGCGAGAGTTCGGGAAAGACTGGCCACAATCGCCCCGAATAGGATTGAAAAGAGAGCGGTCACGAGTACGAGCCGACCTCTTTCCAGGATCAAGGCGGGGCTGAAATCCCCCTCCTCCCCGATGACCGAAGCATTCGGGAGAGTCCACGGCGATGCAGCCAGCAATCCCAGGACTCCCAGGAGAACCCCGGACCAGAACCCCACCCGGCCGGCGACCGAGATCCGTTCACGCAGTGGCCGGGCCTCGAACGATTCCTCCTCAGCCTCGATGATCTGTGGCGGCGAAGGGAAGAAGACCGGTGACGGCGCCGGAGGTGGCGAAGGGGGCGGGCTGGGCTCGGTTTCTACAACTTCAACCTCTTCGACCGCGGTCGTAGGAGTAGGAGGAGGGGCAGTGGTAACCGCTTCTCCCCCCGCCCAGGCCGCCAGGATCTCGTCGACTGAGACCCCGCTGGCCTTGGCCCGGGCCTCGGCCGAGCGCTTGACGATCGCTTCTGGAGCGCCCAGGGCCGAAGCTGCTGCCGAGAGGGTCATCGGGCGGTGAGCTTAAACGGGACTACTCGCGGGTCGTCATCTCGGGCCCAAGCTCGCCATCCTCCTCCGCTGCACGCCGCTCTGCTCTTCGTTCGGCCCAGCGAAGGGCGAGAACGGCGAGCACGGCAGGAACCACGAAGATCCCGATCTCATCGATTCCACCGAGGTGGGCAACGACCGTCACCATTCCGATAGCTTCCAGATCTCCGGTTCAAATGTGCCCGGCTCAAGGCCGACGTCGGCGAATAATCGGGCCGATTCGGTGAGGTGCGCCCGGGAAAGATC
This sequence comes from Acidimicrobiia bacterium, assembly GCA_035253825.1. Classification (GTDB taxonomy): domain Bacteria; phylum Actinomycetota; class Acidimicrobiia; order Spongiisociales; family ZC4RG35; genus JACCTH01. The sequence goes on from DATFBM010000007.1 coordinate 45,722, forward strand.
ACTGCGACCCGCCTGGTGCAAGGTGTCGGCAAGGTTGTTGTGGAGAGCGGCGAGTTGGTGGCGATCACCGATTCGCTCGAGCACGGCCAAGGCGGCCTCGCCGGCCTCAATCGCAGCGGGGAGGTCTCCAGCCCTTCGATGCGCCAGGCCGAGGTTGTTCAACGTGGCGGCCACCAACTCAGCCCGACCGGTGTTTTGAGCGATGGCGTGGGCCTCCTTCAAAAGACTGATGGCTACCTGTGGGTTGGGGGCCAGCACGCCCGACAGGTTGGTGGCTTGTGCCAGTCCGGCGAGATCACCACGTGCCTTTGCCTGCTGGCGAGCCAATTCCACAAGCTCCTCGGCGGCAGCATCGTCTCCCTGGTGATGGGCAACAACCGCCCGATCGGCCATGATCTGATTCGAGAGTTCCGGCGGTGGATCGAGCGCGGCCGCACGTTCCAGTGAAGCTTGGGCCAGTGACCAACGGCGCAGCCGCTGGTACACGCCTCCGATCCGAAACTCGGTCGCCGGGCCCTCTTTTACCGTGGCATAGGCGGCGAGGGCGGCTCCGTAGTCGCCCAAACGCACAGCCGCATCTCCCAGCAACAGCCCGAGCCGGTCCCGATCCGGGTAGCCCAAAGCAGCGGCGGCTCGCAAATGAACGCTGCCCACCTCGTAAGCGTGGAGGTCGATCGCTTCCCGGCCCGCTTCGAAATGGGAGGTGGCGGCCTCAGACGTGCGACCGGCCGCTTCGAGATGCCACGCCCTTGCCGCCGTCTGCAGCCGGCCGGCCAGCGCATCGGCCGCCCGACCATGAAGGATCCTCGTCCGGGCCTTCGATAGGCGCTGAAGGACCGCCCGTCGCACCGCGTCGTGGGCGAAAGCGACTCCCTTCTGGTTCTCGATCATCAATCCCTGCGAGACGAGCTCTTCGATCGCTGAGACCATCTCCTCGTCGCCGCGCCCGCTGACGCTCTGCAGCACGTCGGCGTCCACTTCCACCCCGAGCACGCTGGCAGCCGAGAGCACCTGCCAGGAGGTCTCCGCCAGCCGATCGAGGCGAATCTCCACCAGGCGTTCGAGATCGCGCGGCAGATCAGCGCGATCGGAACCGGCCGCATCGCGATAAGAGATCAGGAAGAGAGGGTTGCCTTGGGCTCGAGCGAGGATCTCTCTCGCCTCCGATTCGCTGAGCCGCGGCCCCGGCCGACCGTCGAGCAGTTGGCGGGATGACAGCTCGTCCAGGGGACCGAGCCGGATTCGCCTCACTTCGCCGTCCCGCTCGAGGCGCCGGAGCAGGAGCGAGAGGGGCTGGGAAGCGTCGACCTCATCGGGCCGCCAACTCAATATCAGGCGGGCACCTTTGGTCTCGGGGTGCGTGAGGAAGATGTTGAAGATGGCGAGCGACGACGGATCGAGCCACTGGGCATCGTCCACTACCAGCCAGCCCCCCCGAACGAGATGGTGCAGTGCGGCGACAACCCCGGCGTGGAATTGCGCGGCCGCTCCCGGACCGAGATCGGACGCCATCGGCTGTGGAAATCCGGCATCGGCGAGCTGGGGCAAGAGCCTTGTCGCCTCACCCGCGATGGCCGGCGGATTTCCCTCCGCAAATGGCAGGGCGGACGTCAGCAGGTCCCGTATCGCCAGGTACGGCACTCCTTCGACGCCGGGTGTGGCGCTGGCGCGGGCCACCGGCACTGCCTGGCTTTCCAGCCAGGCGTCGAGAAGCCGGCTCTTGCCGATCCCTTCATCCCCTTCGAGGACCAGGCTCCCGGCCGCGGCGCTCATTTGATCGAGTTCCCGCTCCCGACCGATGATTGGGCTCAGAGCCGGTGCCTCGGTCCTTTCACGGGAGACTGGCATTGTCTCCACCCTCCCGGTCGGAGGCAGCGGTTCAGTGCCTTCCATGATCATTTCGTAGAGCTGGCGCGTTTCCGGCAGCGGCGGCACGCCCAGCTCACGATCGAGCACCGCGGCACACTCTCGGTACTGACGAAGGGCACCGACCCGGTCTCCGCTCCAAACCAGGAACTGCATCACCTGCCGGTGGGCGACCTCGTCAAGAGCGTCAGCCAGTAGACGGCGTCGAACCGCCGCCTCGGCTTCTTTGAAACGTCCGGCGCTGGCCAGGGCCAAGCCCCAACGACTGACAAGGTCCCGCCAATTCCGCCGATGCATCTCGGCCTGGGATCGCTGCCACTCCTCGAACTCGGCCGCATCTCGCAGATAGAAACCGTCGAGGAAAGATCCTCGATAGAAAGAAACCGCTTTGCCGAGAGACGTTGCGCACTGCGGACAGACCTGATCTAGCGAGTGCTGGTGGGTGAGACGGCTCAGCTTCTCGACATCCCTGATGTCGATCCTGGCCCCGGCGAGATCTAGCGACACACGATCCCGATTAGCGACGAGGGCGCCGCCCCCAAGACCGGCGCGAAGCGCTGACATGGTGCGTCGAAGCGCAGCTCGCCCGCGTCGCTCGTCCAGTTCTGGCCAGAGAAGGGCGACCAGTTCGTCCCTCGTCGGCTCGTGGCTCTCGGAGACGAGATAGCAGGCCAGCGCGACCGCCTTCCTGGTATCGACGCGCAAAGGTTTGCCGCCAACCAGTATGCGGGGCGGCCCCAGGAGCAAGAATTGGAGGAATGGGTTGGTCGAGGTCAATCTGGCGGTGAGGTGGCGAGAGTTGGGCTACTGCCCGCGTCGACTCGTAACAATACGCCCCATGAGCCGTAACGCTTACGGAACGCTCTGCACCTAAGAATGTCGTAACGATGGCTGTGAAGAACCTGAGAAGGTTGCGAAGGGGGGAGAGAAGGCAGCAGACGGATTCCGGATTCCCGTCCACGCCGACTGACGTCGTCGAGGCCGTCCCGATTGACGACAACGATCCACTCTTCACTTTCCTGCTTGCGACCGGTGGTCCGATCGAGGTAGAGCGAATCAATCTGGAATCGCCCGCCCTCTCAGAAATCCGCGCTCAGGGCGTGCAGCTGATCGTTCCTCTCATAGCCCAGGGCGATCTCATCGGAACCCTGAATCTGGGCCGACGCCTGTCGGATCAACCCTATTCGACCGATGACCGCAAGCTTCTTGCCGGACTGGCCGGACAGGTGGCGCCGGCGATCCGGGTGGCGCAACTGGTCCGGCAACAAGAAGCCGAGGCCAAAGAGCGGGAGAGAATCGACCAGGAGCTGAGAGTGGCCTCGCTCATCCAGCAAACGCTGCTCCCGAAAGAGCTTCCGCGTCTCGCTGGCTGGGACATCGAGGCCTACTACCAATCGGCCCGGGCGGTCGGCGGCGACTTCTACGACTTCATCCCGCTCACCGACAATCGCATCGGACTGGTGATCGGCGACGTCACGGACAAGGGCGTTCCCGCTGCGCTGGTGATGGCCACCACTCGAACCACCTTGCGAGGAGTGGCGGCCCACACCGACGACCCCGGCGAGGTTCTGTTCCGGGCCAACAATTCATTGATCCCCGAGATCCCGCCTGCCATGTTCGTCACCTGCCTGTATGGGGTTCTCAACACCGAGACCGGCGAGCTCGTATACGCCAACGCCGGCCACAACCTCCCGTACGTGCGCACCGCCTCGGGGGTGAGCGAGCTCAGGGCCCGCGGGATGCCTCTCGGGCTTCTGCCCGACATGAATTACGAGGTTCTCACGGCCCGAGTGGAGCACGGCGAGACAATGCTTCTCACGAGCGATGGCATTGTCGAGGCACACAGCCCCGACGGCGACATGTTTGGGTTTGCCCGTTTGCAGAAACTGGTCGGCGGCCATGAGGGGGGCCCGGACCTGATCTCTGCCATCCTCGACGAGCTTCACCGCTTTCAGGGTTTCGACCGTGAACAGGAAGACGACGTGACCATGGTCACAGTTCGCCGGCTCTCGTCGGCATTGGAGTCAGCTACGGCATTCGGCGACGAGCTCGGTGCAATCGCTAGCTTCAAGTTACCCTCCGCCTCCGGCAACGAGCGAAAGGCGATGGACGCCGTCGCCGAAGTTGCAGAGGGGCTCGGGTTCTCCGGAGAGCGATTGCAGCGGCTGAAGACGGCTGTCTCGGAGGCGGCGATGAACGCCATCGAGCACGGGAACAAGGGCGACCCGGCTTTGTTGGTCGAGATCGACCTTCTCGCCAATGCCCAAAAGCTGCTGGTCAGAATTCGGGACCAGGGGGGCGGGAAACCGATTGGGGCTCCGGTGGTGCCTGACATCGAGGCCAAACTGGCTGGAGAGCAGAGCCCGCGGGGTTGGGGGCTTTTCCTAATCGAGCGAATGGTCGATGCCATGCGCACCAGCGTCGACGGTCATCACCACGTAATCGAGCTAGAGATGTCGCGAGGAGGAAACTAGATGCCAGGAACACCATTCTCGGCGGCCGTTCGGCAGGAGGACGGAGGGTCAGTGATCGATCTCGTCGGCGACATCGACCGCAATGCCGGCGATCGACTCACCGCCGCCTACCTGGAGGCCGTGGCCGGTCGGGACCAAGGAAGCCCGGTGGTCTTGAGCTTCCGCGATGTCGACTACATCAATTCAACCGGAATAGCGGTCATCGTCACCTTGTTGGCCAAAGCGCGGGCGGAGGGCCGATCGCTGCGAGCTTGGGGATTGAGCCCGCATTACCAGGAGATCTTTCAGATCACGCGGCTGGCCGACTTCATGACCCTTTACGAAACTGAGCCGCAGGCGCTGGCAGTCACCTAGCGCCTGAATGAGGAGGAACCACCAAATGCCAGAGTCGAGGATCGCGATGTCGGTCAGGGCCCCGAAGGAAACAGTCCGGGTGATCGACATCGCCGGAGAATTGACCGCCTTCGGAGAGGGAGTGCTAGCCGAAGCCTACGAGGATGCCGATCGACCCGGGGTCAAGTCGGTGCTTCTCAACTTCGAGAAGCTCGACTACATGAATTCGGGAGGGATCGGACTTCTCGTCACCACCCTGATCCGCGCTCAGCGCAAAGGCCAGTCCCTCGGGGCCTATGGCTTGAGCGACCACTACCGGGAGATCTTTTCCCTCACCCGTCTCGATGAGGCGATCGGAATTTACGACAACGAGGCTTCGGCTCTCGCCACGACCTGAGGAAAAACGATATGGACCAACGCAAAGACGACGCCAACTGGTCGCCACCTCGCCACCATCTCGAGATCGGAGACTCGCCCGCGGACTTCAACACCGGACGCGTCCAGGGCCGGCGCCTGACCGGGCCCCAGCAGGGATTTGGCCAGTTGTGGCAGAAGACTTTCAAGGTGGCGATTCCGAACAGGACGCCGCAGCAAATCATCGCCACGTGGAAAGCCGAATACGGGAGATTCTGGCCTTCCAACTCACGGTTCTACGCGCCGGTGACCGGAATCAAGCCGGGAGAGGTGGGTCTGATCAAGTCAAATCAGGGACCGGTAGCGCTCTCAACGGGGGTCCTGGTGCTCTACTCGGACGACACCTCCTTCAGCTACATGACGCCTGAGGGTCATCCGTTCGCGGGCTTCATCACCTTCAGTGCCTACGAGGACGAAGCGGTGGGAAACATCGCCCAGGTCCAGCTCTTGATCCGCAGCAACGATCCCCTCTACGAGGCCGGGATGATGGCCTTCGGCAGTCGAGCAGAAAACAAGATGTGGGAGCACACTCTCCGCTCGCTGGCCGATTATCTGGGATCGAGCGCCCCAGTCGACACCTCGATCGTCCGCGTCGATCGCAAGCGCCTTTGGAAGAATTTCCGCAACATCCGCTACAACGGAACCCTCCCCTGGATCCGGAGAGTTCGCTCCTAACCGGCGAGGATGAAGAGACCGAGCCCGGTCAAGAGAACCATCAGAACCAGCATCGCGTACTGCGAGCGAACCGCCCCGACGCCTTTGAAGTCCGCCAGGGCGCGATCGTGAGCCAGGACTACTCCGGCAATGTGGCCGGCGATGATCGTCGCCAACTGGATGTACCAAATCGGAATCGCTCCAAGAAAGAAGTTGATCTTGTAGTCCCGGGTCCCCAACAGGTCCCAACCCAGACCGAATGGATCGGCGATTGCTGAGACGATGCTCTGCCCTTCGAAGATGATGAGCGTGAAGTAGTGAGCAAAGCTGTAAGCAAAGGCGATCGGAACCAGGGTGTGGGCAAACCTGGAAGCGACTCTCCTCGTATCCATCTCCGAGTCCCGGCCTAGGCGTGCAGCGGCCCAGGAAGCGAGGTAATAGGCACCGCCCACGAGGAGGCAGGCCAGCACGAGATAGAGAGTCCGGCCGGCGATCGACATTCCGAAGCTGCCGGTGATCGCCTCATAAAAGACGGTGTTGGAAAGCCCGTCGAAGCTGACGGTGGCGATCATCACGGCCAGCAAGCCCTGGAGGCCCTTCCATTCCGGGATTGCCGGAAGAGCATGGAGCCATCTCCGCCTCACCAGCTGGCCGGCGTCGCTTCGTCCCCAAGGTCCGATGCTCGAGAAGAGGCGGTTGTAGGGAGTGAAAATGTCGAAAGAAGCCAGGGCAGATTCCCGCCCGAAGCGGTACATCACGACGATCAGATAGATCGAATAGACGAGGGCGGCGATGGCGATCGTGCTGGGGAGGGCGCTCTCGGGATAAACGAGTTCGAGCCAGGCAAAGGCCACCAGGCCGATCGCCGCCGGCCACACCCCTACCCGTTGGAGAGGACGATCCGACTCTCGTTCTCCTATTCCGAGCCAGCGGGAAATCGTTCGCCAGGGATTGACGCCCGTGTAGAGATTGCCCACTAGGACCGAGGCAAATGGCACCACGAGCCAAAAGAAGACCCACAGCAACACCGGAGCGATGTTGCGAGTTCCGGTGGAGTCCTGGCCGGTCACGAGCGCCGAGACTCCGCCCAGGAATGCCAACAGCAACCCGGCCAGGCCGATCCAGCGCAGCAGAGCCATCGGTGGACGCACCGGTCGGGCTTCGCCCTCCGGTCCTCCCTGTAGCCGGGGCTTGGTCCACAACACCGCCAGGGCGACGAAGGTGACAATCAATACCAATGCCGCTCCGGCTGCGAAGTAGGTCACTGGAACCGGGAGGTCGAGCCGGCCGCCGATCCCGTGCCCCCAGATCGTCATCCGAATCATGATGAGGTCAAGGAGTGACCTCGATATTCACCAGATGAAGACGACTTTCCTCCAGCTCGACTTCGAAGATTCCGGTCGCGTCCGCAGTGAACTCAACGACAACCAGCTCCCCGGGTGCGGTCTCAAAGAGGAGGTCGAAGCCGTGGACATGGATCTCGTCGGCCACGTCGGCCACCACCTCGAAGCTCACGAGTTCCCCCTGGGCGACACTTATCGTGTCCGGCCCTTCCTCCTTTACCCCACCCTCCACTCGAATCAGGATCTGAGCGACTGTCGTGGTGGTGGCCGCGGCGGTCGTGGAGGGAGTCGTGGTCGTTTGCGCGGTAGTGGTTGCCTGCGCGGTCGTGGTGGGGATTTCCTGCTGAGTGGTCGATGCCAGTGTGGTTGTCCCCGTTCCACTGGCACAGGCCGCCAGGAGCCACGCCAGAGCCACCAGGTATCTCGGTTTCATTTCGCGAGCCTACGGGAAGTGACCGGAATAGCAGGAAACCGGTCCCACCGTTACAACTATCCTCACCGCAGGAGGTAAGGGATGAAGAAGCTTCTATTGATTCTGACGATTGCCGGAATCGCTTTCGTCGCTTGGCGCTACTTCTCTAACGAGCCCATCTGAGCTAGCCGCTCTCAGCAACCAGGAACTTCTCGATCCGTTGCGCGAGGAGTTGGGCGTGCGTCCACGGTATTTCGTGATGCCCGCCTGCCACCTCAACCGTGTCTGCGCGCCGGATTAGACGCGCCATCTCGCGCTGCCATTTGGATGAGATCAGTTGGTCGCGCTCTGGGATCACCACCAGTGTCGGCACTTCGAGGGTCGGTAACCAGGGCCGGGAGTCAAAGCGAAGCAGCGCCCGACTCGCCTCGGCTCCCGCGTCCGGATCGCGGCGATGGGTCTCTTCCCATAGCCACCGGGCATGCTCTCTCGCCACTGCCCCCGAGGCCAATAGGTAGCCGGCCCTCACGTCCGGTGTCCCAGTGCCGGTGGCTCGCTCCCAGGCCCGGGTGATGAGCGCGCCTAGCTGACGAAGCTCTCGCCATCCCCGAGGATGATGGGACAGCGTTGCCACCAGGATCAGCCGGCCGACCAAATCCGGATGGCGATGAGCCAATGCCTGGGCAATGGCCCCGCCCATCGAGTAACCGACGAGGGCCACTGGGCCAACCTCGAGCTGGTCGAGAATCGAAGCGATGTCGTCGGCCACGTCGGCGATCTCGAAGCGGTCCTTCTCCGCCATCGACAAGCCATGTGAGCGATGGTCGATCATCAGCACCCGGAAACGCTCGGCCAGGAGCGGTGCCACCTTGTACCACTCTGCCATCGACGATCCTGCCAGGCCATGGATCAAGACCAAGGGGGAGCCATCGAGAGGACCGACCTCACGAATTGAGAGCTCGCGATCACCAACGAACATCGTGCGCGCCGGAATCCGCCAGGGATGCTTCTGGGGCCGCGGCCAGGGAAGTGGGATGACGGGTCCAAATAGCCGCCACAAGGCGGCCGCCCAGAGACTCCGACGCAGCCATCTCATGGCGAGCTCAGCGGCCCTCGGGCGAAGACATGATCTTCGACTGGCGTGCCGCCGATGAGGTGCTCGGTAATGATGCGCTCCATCACCGGGACCGTGACCCCGTGATACCAGGTCCCCTCGGGGTAGACAACGGCGATGGGACCGCTCTCGCAGATCCTCAGGCAATCCACTTTGCTGCGCAGCACTCGGCCCCCACCCGGTGGCACCGGGAAGGGCTCCACCCCCGGTTTCCCGCCCCAGGGCGGTGGCGCCGAGGCAAGGTTGAGTTCCTTGAGCCGTCCCTTGAGATATCGCCAGACCTCAGACGTCATTTCGTAGGGAGCGCATTTCGGGGTCTTCTGCTCTGCACAGAGGAACAAGTGACGCTCTACCGACCCGATCGACAGGGCGGAGGCCACGTAGGTGAGTCGCTCGTCGGAGTCCATGCGTCGAATCTAAATCCCTTGACTCGACAAACGAGATCGGTCTACGTTGCCGCTCTGCGCGTAACACCCCGAGCACGAAAGGAGGTGCCGACAAGTGAATGAATCAATCACCACGGGCACCGAGCCCGTCGCCGGGGAAATGCTCCTCGGCTAGCTGCAACCACCAACCCAATCAGGGGTTCATCTATTGAGCGCGACGTGTGTCGCAAAGGAGCAGTTTCAAATGTTCGCCGACAACTTCTCTCAAGTTGCTCATGCCATCAACGAGCACCGCTACCCCCGATCTGTCCGCCGTCGAATTCGCGAAGAGGGTTTCTGGAGTAGGCCTCCCGAACGCGTCCGACGATCGCGCCATCGGCGCAAGGATCGGGCAAAAGCGGCTTAGAAGCACCCCCCGGCTCTCCCCCCCAACCGGGGAGAGAGCGGGGAGGCTTGTCACCGCCCCTCCTTACACTCCCCTCCGTGCCCCCATTCAAGGTTCGTTCGGATTTCGATCCGGCTGGAGACCAACCCAAAGCGATCGCCGCCCTGGCCGAAGGGATCAACCGCGGCGACCGGTTTCAAACCCTCCTCGGAATCACCGGATCGGGCAAGTCCGCCACCATCGCCTGGACCATCGAAGCGGTTCAGCGGCCCACGATTGTCATCGCCCCGAACAAAGCCCTGGCCGCCCAGCTGGCCAACGAATTCCGTCAGTTCTTTCCCGACAACCGGGTCGAGTACTTCGTTTCGTATTACGACTACTACCAGCCGGAGGCATACATCCCCTCGACTGACACTTACATCGAAAAGGACGCCACCGTCAACGACGAGATCGATCGCCTCCGCCACTCGGCGACCTCGGCGCTGCTCGTGCGCGATGACGTGATCATCGTTGCCTCGGTTTCCTGCATCTACGGGCTCGGTTCACCCGAGCAGTACGAGGGCCAGCTCCTCCGGCTCTTCCGCAATGTTCAGTACCCGATGGGTGACGCCATCCGAAGGCTGGTCGACATCGGTTACGAACGCAACGAAGTGAACCTCATCAGGGGCAAGTTCCGGGTTAAGGGCGACACCCTCGAGGTGATGCCCGCCTACGAGGAGACGGTGGTGCGTTTCTCCTATTTCGGGGACGAGGTCGAAAAGATCCTGCGCATGAACCCGATTACAGGAGAGGTGATCGAGGACCTCTCGGAGATCGTGATTTTCCCCGCCACCCATTACGTCACCGAACGTGAGCGCATGTTGAAGGCCACTCTGCAAATCGAAGAAGAGCTCGCGGCCCGGCTTGCCGAACTCGAGGGCAAAGGCAAATTGCTGGAGGCGCAACGGCTGCGAATGCGGACCCAGTACGACCTCGAGATGATTCGCGAGGTGGGCTTCTGCACCGGGATCGAGAACTATTCGCGCTACCTCGATGGCCGCAGCGCCGGGGAGCCGCCTTACACGCTGCTCGATTACTTCCCCGACAACTACCTCACGATCATCGATGAGTCTCACGTCACCGTGCCCCAGATTGGCGGGCAGTACGAGGGCGATCACAGTCGCAAGCAGATGCTGGTCGAGCACGGGTTCCGACTCCCTTCCGCCATGGACAATCGACCACTTCGCTTCGATGAGTGGCTCGAAAAGGCCAACCAGGTGGTTTTCCTCTCGGCCACTCCCTCCGAATTCGAGCTTGCTCGCTCCACGCAGGTGGTGGAGCAGATCGCCCGCCCCACCGGTCTGGTCGACCCCGAGGTCGTGGTTCGGCCTACCAAGGGCCAGATCGACGACCTTCTCGAGGAAATCCGCACCAGAGCTCTGGCCGATCAACGAATCCTGGTCACCACACTCACCAAGAAGATGGCCGAGGACCTCACCGACTACCTCCTCGAGATGGGAGTGCGCGCTCGCTATCTCCATTCCGAGATCGACACCTTGGAACGAATCTCGATCTTGCGCGAGCTTCGCCTAGGCGAGTTCGACGTCCTGGTCGGTATCAACCTGTTGCGAGAGGGGCTCGATCTGCCCGAGGTGTCGCTGGTGGCCATTCTCGACGCCGACAAGGAAGGGTTCCTCCGTTCTGAGACTTCCCTTATCCAGATCATCGGACGAGCCGCCCGCAATGTCTACGGGCAGGTCATCATGTACGCCGATCAGATCACCAGGTCGATGCAGCAGGCGATCAACGAGACCAATCGGCGTCGTCGCCTGCAGGAGGAATACAACGAAGTCCATGGCATCGATCCCCAAACCATCCGGAAGAAGGTGTCCGACATCCTCGATCTCGTTGCCACCGAGCCCACTCCGGGCGATCGCCGGCGGCGGGAATTGACCCAGCGGGAGCCTCTCAACCTGGATGGTGATGATCTCGCGCGCCTCATCATGTCTCTGGAAGACGAGATGCACCAGGCTGCCAAGGAGCTCCGATTCGAATACGCCGCCAGGCTGCGAGATGAGGTGAACGATCTCAAGCGCGAACTTCGTCAGATCACCTCGGCGGTGGGCTGAGCGATCGGGAGAAAGAGCTCACCAGGGTTTATCCTTGGGGAATGACAGACGAGACGACCTGGCTCACGCCCTCGGCTTTCGAAAAGCTGTCGGCCGAGCTTGAAGATCTCAAGACCAATGGGCGCCGAAGCATCGAAGTAAGACTCTCGGAAGCTCGGGCGCACGGCGACCTGCGGGAAAATGGGGACTACGACGCCGCCAAGAACGACCAGGGATTAATGGAGGCTCGGATCCGGCAGCTGGAGGCGATTCTGGCCCAGGCCGAGGTAGAGGAGCCGACCTACGACGGCTCCGTACAGATCGGGTCTGTGGTCACGGTGGTCGACTCCGATGGTGACGAATCCGAGTACTTCGTCGCCAACCCCGAGAACCGCGAGCCCGGCTTTCTTCTCGCCTCGCCGGCGGGACCCCTCGGACAAGCCTTGATCGGCGCCAGGAAGGGCGAGCGGGTCACCTATCAGGCCCCCGGCGGAACCTTCACTGTGACGGTAAAAGCGATTCGCCCTTTCCAAACCTGAACCTTCCGGCGAAATAGCCTGAGGGGGTGAAGCTCCGCCTCCGCAGTCCTCGCCAGCTGGCCCGCCTGTTGCTGACGCAGGCGCGTCGCCAACCCGAGGCGGTCGAGGAGTATCTCGATGCCCACGGCGAGGAGTGGGAGGCGTTGGCTGCGCTTGCTCCCGGGGCGGCAGCCGCCATTCTCGGCGAACTCGACGAAGAAGCCCTTTCGGAACTGATCAGCGACCTCGAGGCTCCTGAAGCGGCCGAAGTGCTGGCGGAACTCCATACCGAGGTGGCCGCCGACCTGCTCGAGGATCTTCCTCAGGCGGAGGCGGCGGCATTGCTCGAGGAGATGACTCCAGAAGATGCAGCGGATGTGCTCAGCGAGGTTTCCGACGAGGCCGCCGAATCACTGATCGACCTCTTGACGGTGGAGGCGGCCACCGAAGTGAGAAGGCTTCTGACCTATCCGCCCGACTCGGCCGGCGGTTTGATGACCACAGATGTCGCCCGCCTGCCGCTGGGATTGAATGCGGGCGAGGCGATCGAACGAATCCGCCAGCTACGAGAAGAGCTCGACGATCTCTCGTATGTCTATGTGACTGATGATGAGGGGGTCTTGCAGGGGGTGATTTCCTTCCGCGACCTGGTCTTCAACCGCCCTGGAAGCGGCCTCTCCGAGGTGATGGTGGCCGATCCAATCGTTGTTGGGGCCGAGGCCGACCGCTCGCTCGTCAACGAAATCATCTCGCAGTACCACATTCGGGCGGTCCCGGTCGTAGGCGATGGAGGAGTGCTCCTCGGCGTAGTGACGACTGATGCCGTCATCGAATCGGTGCAGGAAGAGGCATCGGAGGACTTCGCCGCCGCCATGGGCGCCGGCGTCACGGAGAACGTTCGCAGTCCCGTCTGGTCTTCGGTCCGGGCTCGTCTGCCATGGATCGCGTTCGATGTCTTGATCTCTTCCTCAGTGGTGTGGGCGGTGAGCCAATTCAACGAGGTGCTGGACTCCTTCGTGGTTCTCGCCGCACTCATGCCCCTCGTGGCTCGCATCGGAGGCGATGCTGGGGCACAGAGCCTGGCCGTCGTGATCCGCAGCCTGGCGGCCGACGAGATCCCTCAAAGCGGCAATGCCCGGGTGGTGGCGAGGGAGGCGACCATCGGTGCAATAAACGGACTGGCGATTGCTTTGCTCTCCGGGGTGCTTGGGTTTGCCATGCAGGAAATTCGGCAAGGACCGAGCCCGGTTCGTATTGGCGTGGCAATGGCTGTGGCCGCCCTGGCCAACTTGGTCATCGCTGGCGTCGCCGGGTCGGGGATACCGCTCCTCCTCCGCCGAGCTGGCTTCGACCCCGCCCTCGGTTCCAATCTCTTTTTGACCACCGTGACCGATCTGCTCGGCTTCGCCGGGTTCCTGGCGGTGGCGACGTTGCTGTTGTATTAGGTCTTTCTCGAGTTCGGGAGACGCTGGAGGAGCGAAGCCCGGATTGGCTCACGGACGACAAACTCACCGCCTCCGGCAGCCAGCAACCGGCTGGCCGAGGCCACCAAATCGTCGGAAACTACGCCTGAGTATCCCTCCCGCGCCTGAAATTCAAACCATTCGTCGATGCTGGAAAAGTGGGAGAGTAGGTCAAAGAACCTTTGGCGGCTGGTGACGTACAACCCCTCTCCTTCGATTTTGCTCAGACGAGCGCGAGCTTCGAGGATTTCCTTGATGTCTTCCTCCTGTTCGACTCGGCCGAGACGTGTGATGTGTCCTCCCTGCCAGACCTCGATCGCAGCGTGTTCGGGTTGTGGATGGAGGTCGAGCAGCACGCCCTCTGGTCGCAGTGAGCGGTGAATTCGCCTCAGGGCGTGGACCACGCCCTCCCCTTCAATGCATCACAACGAGTGAGCGAGGATGGCCACGTCGTAGGCCTCGGCGGATAGCTCGACCTTGGACACATCCGCCAACACAAACTCCACCTTGGATCGGAGAGCGGCCGGGGTGCCCTTCGCAGCCCGCTCGATCTTCTCCCCGTTCACATCCATCGCCAGCACCGAGGCTGTCTCCTGCGCGTAGCGCCAAGTGAGGCGCCCATCCCCGCACCCGACCTCGAGCACGTCGGCACCCGAAAAGTCAACCAACTCGTGTATAACGGCGACCTCCACCCCCTCGGGATCGATAGATGAGCTCATTGCTCCTCCTGCTCGGGATTCAGTCCCTGATCCATAGCCTACGAACGGGAAATAGTGGTACTAGCCATGCCTTCCCGGCACCGGTAGCCTGCCCACCCGATGAGGAAGCGAGGTATCTCGCTTTTCTTGGCCGGTTTCGTCGTCGCAACTGTGCTGCCGGCGGTCCCAGCACAAGCCGCCTGCCGGCCGACCGTTTCGAGGCCTGCACCTCCCGCCGCTGCCATTCCGGCCGATCCCTTGGCGCCGGCGGTGCCCGCTCCCCCACCCGAGCCGATCCGCTACTGCGCCTATCGCTACCGGATGCTCTGGCCGGTTCTGGGAGGCGGGGCGGTCATTTCCACCTTCGGTGCGGACCGGGACGGTGGCAGCCGTCTCCACGCCGGCAACGACATCATGGCTCCAAAGATGACCCCCGTGGTCGCCGTCGCCAATGGAACGATCAGCTCGATCCACGATGTCCCTGGCGACTGCTGCTGGCTCATCCTCTCCCACGATGACGGTTGGTCGACTTGGTATCTCCACCTCAACAACGATCGCTTCGGTACCGACGACGGGGGTGGGGTTGGCATCCGTCCCGACCTGGTCGCCGGGAGCCGGGTCGCGGCGGGAGAAGTGATCGGCTGGGTGGGTGACTCCGGGAACGCCGAGCCTGGTCCCCCTCACCTCCACTTCGAGCTCCACCGGCCGGGGGTCGGAGCCATCGATCCCTATCCGGCCCTGCGGCGGGCGTATCGATCGGCGCCGGCGATTGAGAATCTGACCGCCGGATTCGACGGATCGTTTACCGACGATGACGGGCTGGCGGCCGAACCCGTATTCCATCGTCTGGTCACTGCCGGCGCCCTTGCCTCATGCGACGAATGGGGGGCAGCGGTATGCCCCGCATTGGCTGCCAGCAATCTCGACGCTGCCTCATGGATCGCCAGCCTGGCCCGGGTTCTGGTCCCGGTGAGACCACCGCCCGATCCCGGCCCGGAAATCATGGCCTCGGTGGTTGCCCTCCAACTGGCATGCGGTGGAGCCGAGTGCCCCGAACCCCCATTGACCCGAGGAGATGTGATGGCGATGCTCCTCTGGGCGGTTCGCCAGCAAGCCTACGACGACGCTCACGCCGACACCGAGGAAGGCGAGCTGATGCCGCCCCCACTCCCATACTGGGAAACGGAACCCGGGCCCGCACTAAGCGAGCTTCGCGCCCTTGGCCTCGCCAACGACTGCCCCACGGTCGAGCTACCCCTGGACAGCCTGCTGAGTCGTGCCGATTTGGCGGTGATGCTGGGCCAGGCCTTTGGATTGCTGCCCACCGTGGCGTGCGGGAATCTCTCATAAGCGTCGGCCCGAAATGGTTATAAAGGAGCCGTGTCTGCGACCGAGGTCGGGGAGGGCGCGGCCGGGAGGCTGACCACCCTGTTGGAAGGCTGCCCTCCCGAGCAAATGGGGACTCTGGCGGCCAAGGTGATTATCGATCTGAGGGTTGCTGAATCGGTGTCGATCTGGCTGATCGATCACGGGTTCAGGCATTTGACCGATGTAGTGGGTATCAAGGAACCGGTGCCCATGCAGGGTTCGATCGTCGGTCGGGTGGCAACCACCGAAGAAGCAGTGATCCACGCAGAGCGGGCATACTTTCCGCTCGCTCGTCGGGGCCAGGTCATTGGGGTCATTGAGATCTGGCCCGCCCCGGCCGCGGTGTCGCTACTGGCACCGATCGCAGTCGCGATCTCGAACGCGGCGTTGGCCACCAACCTGGTCAGCGACGTGATCGAACGGACTCGTGGCGCCACTGATCTCACCCTCCCGGCGACCATCCAGCATCGGAATCTTCCCCTCAGCTCTTATGCCGATGACGATGTCGAACTTGGTAGCCGCCTCGAGCCGGCATACGACATTGCTGGCGACGTCATCGACTATGCCGCCAACCCCGAAGGTATTCACCTCGCCATCTTCGATGCGGTTGGACACGGGTTGCGGGCGACGACGCTTTCGACATGGGCAGTTGCCACCTACCGCTTGATGCGAAGAAAGGGCGCACCGCTCGAAGAAATCGTCTCTGCTATCGATGAGGTAATTTCCAGCAACGCCGAAAAGAACGAATTCGTCACCGGCATCATGCTCCTCGTTAAGCCGCGGGAGGGGGTAGTGGAGGTGGCCAATGCCGGGCATCCGTCACCACTACTGGTTCGTGACGGAGCCGCGCACTACTTGGACGGTCCCGCGGTCCAGCTTCCGCTCGGGCTTGGAATCACCTCCCCCATGATTCACACGGTGCCTTCCCAACCCCATGACGTCATTTTCCTTTACAGCGACGGCGTAGTTCAGGCGAAAAACAAGGATCTCGCTGCATGGGGAGAGCAGACCCTGAGCGACATAGCTCTCGCCCGGACTGCGGAAGGTCTGAGCCCCACCAACATCTGCCGTCAGATTCTGTCGGCCGTGACTAACTGGTCGAACGAAATTCTGGACGACGATGCCTCCATTGTCGCCCTCCGCCGGAAGGGCTAGTCGATCTTTACTTCGAACCAGACACCCGCCCACTCGGGGTCGCCGGTGCCCCAGGAGTCGCTGAGCTCGGCGACAATTTTCAAGCCGTAACCAGATCTCGCATTTTGGTGGCCGTTAAGCGATGCCTTGGAGAGTTGCTGGACTTCCACTCTGAGTACGTCATCATTGATCAGGCGTAGAAAGATCCGGCCCGTTCCATGGCGAACTGCATTCGTCACCAATTCGCTCACCATGAGGATCACGTCATCAAGCCGGTCGCCATCCGGGAGTTTGGCGCGGACGAACTGTCGAGCATCAGCCGGAGCCCGGGGTCCGGACGTCATGAAGCGCCGGTATTCCGTGGCAGTCACCCGGGGCCTGACCTGTCCATGTCTGGCAAATACCCGGTCTTTGGGGCCTGCAAACTAGGCGTCGGTCTCCTCTTTGACCACGCTGCGGAGCCTTTCCAGAGCTCTCGCCAATAGCCGGGAGACGTGCATTTGGGAGATGCCCACCCGGTCCGCAATCTCGGCCTGAGTCAAGTCCTCGAAGAACCGGAGATAGACGATCTCTTGCTCGCGAGGAGGGAGCAGAGCCAGTTCTTCCGCCAGCTCCGGCCAGCTGCTCATGACCCCGTCGTCATCGGAGGCAAGGGAATCGGCGGCGGAGGCACCGGTGACCGGATCGGTGGCGTCGATCGATTCCCATCTGTAGGCCACCCGCGCTTTCTGAGCCTGGAGTACTTCATCGCTGGTCATCCCGAGCTCTTCGGCGATCTCGGCCGCGCTCGGTTGACGTCCGAGTTGTTGGGTAAGGCGATCGCTGGTCTTGCCGACGTTGAGAGTTGACTCCTGCAGGGCCCGCGGGACCCGAACCGACCACGCTCGATCGCGCAAATGGCGCTTCAGCTCCCCGGCAATCGTGACGGCGGCAAAAGGCTCGAAGTCGCCCTTCTCGACGTCGAAACGATGCATCGCCGCCACCAGGCCGAGCAGCGCCACTTGCTCGAGATCGGCATCCGCTACTCCCTTGCCACGAAACCGCCGAGCGATGGAGGCAGAGAAGGGCCCGAATCGTCGCACCACTTCCTCTTGATACAGCGGATCCTCGGCGGCCCTGACCAAGAGCTCGGACGATTCGACATCGGCCAAGACTGCGCCCGTGCCCGGAGCGCGAACGTGGAACCAAATGATCCGTCGTCCCTCAGCGCGGTCGTCGCCCCATCGCTGACTGAGCGAACTGATAAGTCGGTACGACAACGGATTCAAATCCGGTGCAGCGGGGTCGTCGGGGCCGACCAGCTCGATCCGCCAGTCGGCCGGCCCCGCCTCGATTTTCATTTGGAGGCTGGATCCACCACTTTCGACGAAGTGACCGACTGCTTCGGTCGCCATTAGCTGCGCCTCAGCAAGGCGCAACGGATCGAGTTGAGTCTGCTCGCCGAGAATCCGACGGACCCACTGCGCGGTCTCCCGCCGGACCGGCAGTTCGTGAAGGATCGCCGGCCGAGCAAGTTTGCTCAGGCAGTCGCCTCCGAGACGGAGTCGTAAATGCTCAAAAGAGAATCCACGCCGGTGACGGACAAGGTCCGGGCCACCGGACCACCGGAGAGCACGATTGACATCTTCCCACCAGCTTCGCTGACCCGCTCAGAGTTGGTCAAAAGACTGCGGATTCCGGTCGAGTCCATAAAAGAGACCTGGGTCATGTCGATCACCACGTCGCTGAATCCATCCTGAAGGGCATTGCCGACGGACATGTCAAGCAGATCCACGGTCGCCAGATCGATTTCGCCCTGGGCCCGCAGCAGTGCCTTTCCGTTGTAGTTCTCAACGGCGACCTGGAATGCCATGGAGTTCTCCGTTGACGAGCACGAACGATCGATCCTAGCTGTCGCCCCAACCCCTTCGCGAAGCCTGCGATTGGTCGTTTACGCCTCCCGGGGCCGCGGGTATTGACGGACAAATCAACCGACCAAAGGAGTCAGTTGTGACAGGTAGAAGTACGGACAGAGAAGTCATCGTCACCAACAATGACGGGCGCTCGAGCGGCGCCCTGGTGGCTGGAATCGTCGCCGTGTTGGTGATCCTTTTGGCCATCTGGTTTTTCGCCAACAACGACGTTGGTGGCGGTGACGGCGGAACGGTCGACGGCACCGTCGACGTCAACGTCAGCGTCCCGGCTACGACCAACTAAGGAGCCGCTATGGATCGCGATTCCATGGGCCGCACCGATTGGAGCGGCCAGATGATTGACGAAGGACGCTGGGACCAGGCCCGGGGCAAGATCCGGGAGACCTGGGGCGAGATCACAGATGATGACCTCGATGAGACCCATGGCAACTGGGACCAGCTCGTCGGCAAAATCAAGGAGAAGACTGGCGAGACCACAGACGCCATTGAGCGCAAGCTTCGCGACTGGTTCTAAAGACCGTTCTCCTCGACGAAAGGGTGTGAACTCAGGTTCGCACCCTTTCGCCTTGTTTGACCAGACCGCGATACAGGTTCCGCAAGTAGGCGGTCAGGTCCCCGGGTGAATGCCGGGTGTCGCCGACGGTGGCGACGGCGGTGACTTCCTTCACCGTCGACATGGCGACCACTTCGCTCCCCTCAGCCATCTCAGAGAGAGAAAATCTCCCGCTGACGACTCGTTGACCATCTGCGACGGCTGCCCGGAGGAGAAGGCGGCTGGTGACGGAATCAAGGATTCCAAGGTCGAGGGAGGGAGTCTCGATCACTCCGTTGCGACTCCAAGCTACCGCGAACGTCGGCCCTTCCAGCACGAGGCCTTCTCTCGATATGAGAAGGGCATCATCGAAGCCGCCATTGCGGGCCAAACGGCTAGCGGCCATGTTGGGGGCATAGGAGATCGTCTTGACCCCGGTTAGCTCCCAATTCTGACCCCCGGGGTGCCAGGGGGCGGCGACCGGGAGCAGTGCCAGCTCGGCAGCTGCCGGGGTCAATGGCTGCCGGATCACGATGCATCGGCTGGGGGAGCGACCGGCCGAGCCCCGGGTGAGGATTATCCGGACGATGCAGTCGCCACCCTCCCCCGCCATCTCCTCCACCCAGTCCCGCAATTGCGGCTCGGGCGGGCATGGGATCTCGAGTGCGGCCGACGAGCGGGTCAGGCGCTGATAGTGGGGAGTGAAAGCGAAAGGCGAGCCCGCATATGACCGAATCGCCTCAAAGCACCCATCGCCGCGAAGCAGACCCTCATCGAAGACCGAGAGCGCTTCCTGGCGGATGCCATCGATCAACGCCGTCATCGATAGCCGTTGGTGATGGGGAGACGACGATCACGCCCAAAAGCTTTGGTGGTGATCTTCACTCCGGGCGCCGCCTGACGCCGCTTGTACTCGTTGCGATCGACCAGCCGGGTTATGCGACGAACGACCTCGGGGTCATGGCCGGCAGCGATTATGTCTTCGACTCCCCGGTCATCTTCGATGTATAGGCGGAGGATCGGGTCCAGTTGCTCGTAGGGCGGGAGGCTGTCCGAGTCTTTCTGATTGGGCCGGAGCTCGGCCGAAGGTGCCTTCTCGATGCTGCTCGGTGGTATGACCTCGCTGGTCCGGTTTCGCCAGCGGGAAAGGTCGTAGACAGTGGTCTTGAAAACGTCCTTGAGGACTGAAAAGCCCCCGACCATGTCGCCATAGATGGTGGAATAGCCCACAGCCATCTCCGATTTGTTTCCCGTCGCCACCACCATCGGTCCGAAGCGATTCGAGATCGCCATCAGCAGCGCCCCCCGGATGCGAGCCTGCAGGTTTTCCTCGGCTACCCCGAAGGGCTCGTCACCGAATAAGGGACCGAGGACCTTGAGGTAATCGTCGAAAACCGACTGGATCGGCACCATATCGAATTGGATGCCCAACCGTTTGGCGAGATCGACCGCGTCGCTGACCGAATGATCGGAGCTGAACTTCGTTGGCATCGCCACTCCCCACACACCATCGGAACCGAGGGCATCGGTGGCGATGGCTGCCGTCAAAGCTGAATCGATGCCCCCCGATAGGCCGATGACGACTCGCTCAAAGCCGTTTCGCTGGACGTAGTCGGTGAGACCGAGTTGCAGCGCCCGATACACCTCTTCTTCCGCATCCAAAAGCGGCGTCAGCGTGCCCCGACCGGTGAGGTCACCGTCGAGATCGAGCAGGAACCGATCCTCGGTGAACTGAGGAGATCGGTGAATGACAGACCCACTCTCATCGATGACCACCGAGCAGCCGTCGAAGACCAGTTCGTCCTGACCTCCGACAAGATTGAGATAAACCACCGGAACCCCCGACGCTTTGGCCCTTTCAGCCAGCATCGCCTCCCGCTGATGAGCTTTGCCATAGTGATACGGAGACCCGTTGATATTGAGGAGAATTCGGGCTCCGGCTCGAGCTTGCTGGAGGGGCGGTCCATTGGGCACCCAGATGTCTTCGCATATTGAGACCCCGACCCTTACCCCGGCGATGTCCCAGACGAATTCGGGGTTCTGGCCGACCAAGAAATAGCGATCCTCGTCGAAGACCCCGTAGTTGGGAAGAAGGATCTTGTGATACGTGGCGCGCCACTCCCCGCCTTGGAGAATGGCTGCGGCGTTGTAGATATTGCGCCGAGCCGCGTCTGCTCCCCCGCGTCCCACCCCACCGGAGCCAAGGTCGACGAATCCGACCACGGTGGTGCACCTACCGGAGCGAGCAGCTAGGCGGCGGATGACATCGAGGTTGTCCTCGATGAACGACATCCGCAGCACCAGGTCTTCGGGCGGGTAGCCCGTGACAGCCAGTTCGGGCAGTAAGAGGACATCCGCCCCTCTTCCTTCGGCCCACGCCATGCAGTCGGCGATGAGCTCCTCGTTGCCGTCCAAATCTCCGACACGAAGGTTGACCTGGGCACCGGCGATTCGCATGCAGTTTCTGAGACTACGCCAAGATAGGGAGCGAGTAGATGCCACATCGAATGCGGTCACCAGCTCGGCTCGGGGTCGGAGCTGAGCAGCAGCCCCGGCTCGAAAAGCTTGGTTGGATCCTCGACGGCGAGGTGACGCCGGCGGCCGAGGAGATTCTCCGCCTCGTCATATCAGGCCCCGATCCCACGGGAACTTTGAATCGACTCCTCGGTTTGGCGGAGCGGATCCCCTTCGATCCCGCCAGCGCCGAAGCACCTTCCCTCGTCGCCCTCGCCGCCGCCAGCCGCGGACTTTGGGAGGCCTTGCTCCGTCACCCCGAATGGCTCGAGGGCGGGGAGGGAAACTATTCCGACCCCCGGCTGATAGTGCAGAGCAGCCTCGTCGCGGTTGCTCGAGAGGACCTGACCAATGGTGCCAGCCTGGAAGCAACAACAGCTCGATTGACCGAGGTCGCCGATCGTGCGGCGGCCCTGGCTTTGAAGAACGCCACCAGAGAAGTCGGCGAACGCCACCCCGACCAACCCCTTCCACGAATCGCCGTGATCGCTCTCGGCAAGTGGGGAGGCCGAGAGCTCAACTACGCCTCCGACATCGATCTCATATTCGTCTACGAACCCGCTGAGGACCCGGAGCGAGATCGCCGGCTTGCCCTTCGCATCGCCACCGGGTTCATCGAAGCTCTGGCCGCCCCTACCGCTGAAGGAATCGCCTTCCGAGTCGATGCCGGGCTCCGCCCGGAAGGATCGACCGGGCCTTTGGTGCGCACACTCGAGGGGTATCGGTCCTACTACGAAAAGTGGGGAGAGGCCTGGGAGTCACAAGCCCTTCTCAAGGCTCGGGCTGCCGCTGGGGACCGCCAACTCGGGGAGAGCTTTATAACCACCGTGTCCGGATTCGTGTGGCCCGAAGAGCTGGCGCCCGATGCGGTTCGAGAGCTGCGACAGCTCAAGCAGCGAGCCGAGGAGGAGGCCAATCCCGACGACATCAAAAGGGCGCCCGGCGGGATCCGAGACGTCGAGTTCACTGTCCAGCTCCTCCAGCTGATTCACGGCCGGGCCGATCACAGTCTGCGGGTCCCAGGAACGCTCGAGGCGCTGACCGCCCTTTCTGCGGGCGACTACGTCCGGTCCGACGATGCCGAGTCTCTGGCCGACTCCTATCGATTCTTGCGCACGGTCGAGCACCGGCTGCAGCTCTGGCAGATGAGCCAAACCCACCGCATTCCCATTGACAGGGAACCGCTGTCGCTCTCGCTGGGATATCGACCGACGGGACGGACCGCGGTCGAGCAATTCGCTGACGACCTCGCATTTCACCGGCGACGAGTGCGGGAGCTCCACGAAGCGCTCTACTACCGACCGCTGCTCGAAGCCTTCTCGTCGGCCTCAGCCCTCGGACTCAGCAAGGCCCAAGAGCGCTTGGAGGCCTTGGGCTTCGTCGACGTCTCTGGAGCCGCCAAGGCCTTCGAGATCCTCACTGCCGGCCTCTCGCGTCGTTCGGCGATGATGCAGCAACTGCTGCCATTGATGCTCGACTGGCTGGCCGACTCCCCCGATCCTGACCTCGGTCTCAATCAACTCGTCAAGCTGGTCGAGAGCAGCTCCGATCAAGCCGAGTTGACCGGGACGGTCAGGGACCGACCCGTGGCCGCCCAGCGGCTCTGCCACTTGTTGGGATCGTCGAGGTTGATCGGCCGTTTCCTCGACCGTCTCCCCGAATTCCTTCCTCGCCTCGCCGACGATCGCCTCCTCACCGATCTCCCCCATGGCGAGGCCGTGACCGCGGTGGCACTCGAACGGATGAAGCTCCGGGAGGGACGCGAGGCCCGGATGGGCTCGTTGCGCCGTTTCGTGCGTCGGCGCGTTCTCCGCGTCGCCGCGGCCGATCTGCTCGAGCTGGCAGATGTTGAGACGGTCGCCTCCTCGCTCTCCGATACCGCCGATGCTGCGGCCAGCGCTGGCCTCTGGACGGCACACGAAAGCCTCGGTCATTCGGCCGAGTTGGCCGTAGTGGCGATGGGAAAGTGGGGCGGCCACGAGCTCGGATATGGCTCCGATCTCGACCTGATGTACGTAGGACCACCGGGAGAGCGGACTGTGGAGAGCTTGCGAGTGGCAACCGAGTTCGCAGCAGTCCTCAGTCAACCCACATCCGATGGCATTGCGTATCAGGTTGACCCCGACCTGCGCCCGGAGGGGCGGAAGGGTGCCCTGGTCCGCAGCCTGGAGGCGTTTCGCCTCTACTACGAGTCGCGCGCCGAGCCCTGGGAGCGAATAGCCCTTATCAAAGCTCGTCCCGTGGCGGGGCCGACGGCCTTGACCGAGGAGTTTGCGGCCATCAGGGAGGAATACGCCTTCCCGTTGGCGCTTGGCACCGAGGCAGTGCGGGCGGTGCGGCATGTCAAGGCGAGGATCGAGAAAGAACGGCTCCCTCGCAACCCGGAGTTCCACCTCAAGCTCGGACCTGGGGGCCTCTCGGACATCGAGTTCCTGGTCCAGATCTGGCAACTCCGCATAGGGCGGGGGAAACCCCATCTGCAGACGACCTCGACTTTGGAAGCGCTCGATGCCCTGAGCGATGAAGGCGTTCTCTCCGCATCTGACACCGAGCACCTGCAAGCGACTTACCGCCTCTGCTCACGGATCCGAAACCGGCTCTACTTGCAGACGGCTACGCCCCACGATGCCCTTCCCATCGATGGGTCCGTACTCTCCCGATTGGCGCATTCACTCGGGTATCGACATCGGGGCGAGTTGCGCGAGGAGTATCGAGCTATGACACGAAGGTCAAGGCGACTCTTCGAGAGGTCATTCTTCGAGGATTGACCCCTCAGCTAACCTCCCCGGCACATGGCTGCCCCCGACTTCGGTCACGTTCGGGCTGCGGTCGCCGAGTTCCTTCCCGAGGTAGTCGAGCTGCGTCGTCAGCTGCATCGCCGTCCGGAATTGGCGTATCGCGAGGTGGCCACCACCGAATTGATCGAAACGCGCCTTCGGACCGCCGGGCTGGAACCCCGGGCCCGGAGCCCCCGCACCGGGCTCGTGGTCGAAGTGGGAAAGGGCGAGCACCTGGTCGGCTTTCGAAGTGATCTCGATGCGTTGCCCATTCAGGAGCCAGAAGGGCCGGTACATCGCTCCGAAATTCCGGGCGTCATGCACGCCTGCGGCCACGACGTTCATACCGCCATCGGCGCCGGACTGGCCCTGGTGGCAGCCCGGCTCGAACTCGAACGTCGGATCCGCTTTGTATTTCAACCGGCCGAGGAGGCCTTCCCCGGGGGAGGACAGGAGCTGGTGGCTGAAGGTGCTGCCGAGGGCCTGGCGGCCATCGTCGCCTTCCACTGCGATCCCACCTTGGAGGTGGGAAAGGTGGGGATGCGGTCGGGACCTATAACGGCCTCGGCCGACCGCTTCTTCGTCACCCTGGAGGGCCCGGGAGGCCACACTGCTCGACCTCACCGAACTGTCGATCTCGTGTTTGCCTCAGGACTATTGGTTTCACAGCTCCCAGGCCTCATCGATCGCCACACCGACGCCCGCCTACCCAAGGCAGTGGTGTTCGGGTCGATCTCGGGGGGCACCGCCGAAAACGTAATCCCAACCAGGGTGGAGTTATCTGGCACCTGCCGCACGCTCGACCGCGGACTCTGGGAAGAGATTCCGAGTCTCCTCGAGCGATTGGTCCACGAGATAGTCGCTCCGACCGGGGCGAAGGTCGGGTTCAAGTATGTGCGGGGTGTTCCTCCGGTCATCAACAATTCGGATGTAGTCGCCGCCTGTCGCGAGGCGGTCAGTCATTCCCTGGGCGTGTCCAGCATTGTTGAGGCGGAGAGCTCGATGGGAGCCGAGGACTTCTCGGCGTTCACAGAAGCGGTGCCCGGGGCCCTGATGCGCTTGGGAGTGAAGACCCCCGGCGAGCGCTCGGTCGACCTCCACTCGGCCTCCTTCTGCGCCGACGAAGGAGCCGTCGAAGTCGGGCTGTTGGCAGGGATGGCATCCCTCCTCGCGATCTAAATCAGATCAAATCCCTCCGCTCGGAGCGTGGTGATCAGCAGATCCACCTCCGCCGCCCGCACCGAGAGGGTGAGCACGCCCCCGCCGCCGTGGGTGGCATGACGGAGTTGAAGATCACGCAGATCGACACCGGAGACCTCGAGGGCGTGGCCAACCCGGGCTATCTCCCCCGGACGATCCTCGAGTACGACCCCGATCGAAGTGACAGGGGCGGTCAAAGAGCTCCTGGCGGCGCGGGCCGAGAGTAGGGCGGCGCCGATCTGCTCTCGGTTCTGCTCCTCGACGAGGTCCGCCCAGGCGAAGAGGTCGCCACCCAACTCCCGAAGTCTCGCCGCCAAGGGCTCCCGGTTCTCGACCAGCACATCTGGCCACCACCCTGGAGAGGAAAGAGCGATACGGGTGAGGTCGCGGAATCCGCCGGCAGCGAGGTCGAGCGCACCTGGATCGCGGGCGACCCGGTTGACGAGGGCCGAGGCCAAAACCTGGGGGAGATGGCTGATGGCAGCCACCGCCTCGTCGTGCTGGACGGCGCTGAGGTGCAATGGAATGGCGCCCAGCTTTGTGACCAGTTCGCTGAGCTCGTTGAGCGAAGCAGGATCGGCGTTATCCGTGGTCAAGACCCAGGTCGCCCCCTGGAAGAGCGACCCTGAGGCCCCGCCCGGGCCCGACGTTTCCCGGCCGGCCAGAGGATGGCCACCGACGTACCGATGGAGATGGCGCCCCGCCGCCACCATCGGCGCCTTCACCCCGGCCACATCCGTGACGAGGGCATCGACCCTCAGCACAGCCAGAGTTTCCTCGATCGCCGCCGGTGGCCCCGCCAGCACGATCAGCTCGGTCGATTCGGCCTCGGCTGCGTGAGCCAGCATCTCGTCTAGCCCACCCATCGCGGCCGCAGTTCGGAGCGCGGCATCGTCCGGATCCCAACCGACCACCGACCAACCCAAGCGCCGCAGGGCGATGCCGATCGAAGCACCGATCAATCCGGTGCCCAGCACCGCCGCCCTCGCCATGGGTCAGGTCTTCAGCCCGAGCACTCCGGCCAGAGCCCGCACCGACTCCATCAGGTCGGCGAACTCGCTGGGAAGCAGGGCTTGGGCACCATCGACTTTCGCCGTGTCGGGGGCCGGGTGGACATCGACCATGATCCCATCGGCTCCCGCTCCCACCGCGGCGCGGGCGAGGGGTGCGACCAGTTCCCGCTTGCCCCCCGAGTGCGAAGGGTCGATCAGGATCGGCAGGTGGGACATCGTTTTGACAAGAGGAACCGCGGTGATGTCGAGAGTGTTGCGGGATGCGGTTTCGAACGTGCGGATGCCGCGCTCGACCAGCATGATCTGATGATTGCCTTCCTTGTAGATGTACTCGGCGGCATTCAGCCATTCCTCGAGCGTGGCCGTGAACCCGCGCTTCAACATGACTGGCTTTGGTTGACGGCCCACCTCGGCCAGCAACGAATAGTTCGACATGTTGCGGGTACCGATGCGGATGATGTCGGCGTAGGACGAGACCAATCCGACGTCACGAGAGTCGAGCACCTCAGCCACGAACGGCAAGCCGAATTTCTCCCGCGCTTCCGCAAGATACTTGAGGCCTTCCTCCCCCAAACCCTGGAAGGAGTAGGGCGACGTGCGGGGCTTGAACGCATCTCCTCGCAAGATCCGCGCTCCGGCGGCGGAAACAGCCTCGGCGGTGCGAAGCAACTGGTCGCGCGATTCAACCGCGCACGGTCCGGCCACGGCCGTGAAGGAACCGCCCCCCAGAGAGACGTCGCCCACTTCGATGACCGTGTCCTCCTCCTGGAAATCTCGCGAGACGAAGCGGAAGGACTTGAGCACCGGAACCGCCTTCTCCACTCCCGGCATTGCCTCCCACGGAAGTGTCGAGATAACGTCCCGATCCCCGATCGCTCCGATCACGGTCCGAAACTGTCCTGCCGAGACATGAGCCTCACAGCCGATCTCCGCCAGCCGCGCTACGACGCCAGCAACATCGGCTGGGCTGGCTTGGCGGCGCATAACAATGATCATCGAGGACACTTGCTTTGACGAGAAGAGTAGGTTCTAAGCGGTGACGGCAGCGCCAGTCGTATACGAGGAGCACGTCGGGCGGTCTCGCCAGTACTGGCGCGACCTCGTCCTCGGGATCAACGACGGTCTGGTGTCGATGTTGCTGCTCGTGGTGGGCGTCGTCGGCGGGGGCCTGGATCGCCAGCAGATTGTTCTCACCGGCGTGGCCGGAGCCCTGGCGGGGGCGGTCTCGATGGCGACGGGCGAGTACCTGGCGACCAAATCCCAGGATGAGGTCATGGAGTCCGAGCTCGCCCTGGAACGCACCCACATCAAGCATTTCCGTCAGCAGGAAGTCGATCAGCTTTATCCGATGCTGCGTGAGGTCGGTGTCAGCGAATCTGACATCGACAGCGTGGTCAAGGCCTTGACCCGCGACGACGAAGTGCTTTTGAATTCGATGAAGGTGCTCGAGTTCGGTGTCGTTGATACCGAACGCCGCTCCCCAATGTCGGCCGCTTGGGCTTCGGGTGGCTTGTTCCTCCTCGGTTCGATCCCGGCCGTGGTGCCCTTCCTGTTTCCGATCAGCCGCACGACCGGTGTGGTGGTGGCCGCAATCACCGCCGGGCTCTGCCTCTTTGCGGTCGGGGTGGTGAAGACCTTCGTCACCCGGACGAACGCGTTTGCGGCCGGGTTCCAGAACCTGATCATCGCCGGAGTCGGAGCTCTGGCGGCATTTGGGGTCGGACGCTTGGTGGGGGTGACGCCCCTCGCCTGAGCTGCTAGCTAGCTGCTTGCAGAAGTTATACGCTTGCTATAGCATGCAACCTGTGAGTGAAAGCAAGCAGCCGGTCCCCATCGGGACTCACGTCGGCGAGTTCATCCGCTCCCAGCGGGAGCGAGCCGATCTCTCGCTGCGGCGTCTGGCGGAGCGGGCGGGAGTTTCCAATCCGTATCTGAGCCAGGTCGAACGAGGATTGCGGAAACCGTCCGCCGAGATTCTCAAGCGGATCTCGCGAGCCCTTTCGATCTCGGCTGAGTCCCTCTACTCGAAGGCCGGCCTGATCGAGGAGGGGCCCGAGCGACCCAACGTCGTCGAGGCCATCACCGAGGACCAGGCGTTGACCCCCCGCCAGAAGCAGGTGCTGCTTGATCTCTATCGAACCCTGATCAACGCAGGATCAGAGCTTGATTCTGCCAAAACAGTTAGGAGCAACTAATGAAAGCCAAGAAAGCCCTTTACGCCGCCGTCGGTGCACCCGTGGTCGCTTTTCGAATGGCCTCGGAGGCCGCCACGGAATTGCGGACTCGTCTGAACAAGGAGGCGAACTCCTTTGGCAAGAACGCCCAGACCCGTATGGACAAGTGGGCCACGGAGGGCGAGAAGGTCTGGAACCGTCTCTCCGACGCCAAGGTTGTCGACGAGTTCGCCAGCCGGGTCGACTTCGATCAGGTCAGCACTCAGGTCAACAAGCTGCGCGATCAGCTCGAAGACCTGCTGGCTACCTGGCGCTCGTCCTTTCGCCCCGAGAAGCTTCCCACCATCAAGGCAGAGGCGTCCGGCGAAGGCGTGAAGTTCGAGACGATTCCGGCTAAGAAAGCCGCCCCTCGCAAGACGACGGCAGCCAAAAAGACCACCGGGGCCAAGAAGGCCAGCGGGGCCAAGAAGGCCAGCGGGGCCAAGAAAGCGCCGGCTCGCAAGCCCGCCGCCCGCAGCGGACAAAAGAAGGTAGCCGCCGCTAGCTGACCCTCCGGTAACTACTTGACTGCTGGATCGAGGCGGGTAGCCGCCTCGATCCAGCTTTCGACCATCGCCTCGGTGGGGAGGCGGCGCACCATCTGTTTGCGCCCGTTGGTGTCGATCAGTTTCGCCGTCAAGGCAATCGCGTTACGGCGGCGCAGGTCCTTGATCGTCCACACCCCACACGTTTCCAGCAGGAGGGCGTACTCGGATCCAATCCCCTTCACCCTCATCAGGTCGGCTCGCTGCGCCCACCGCAGCACCTGCTCGGATTCGAAACCCATATCCCCTGCCACCTGATCGCGCCCGGCTTTGGTGCCCGCTTTCTTCAAGAGAGATTCAGTAGTACGGATTCCTGCTTTGCGAAGTTTGGTGGCGTCTTTCGCGTCGATGCCAGCGATCTCATCGATTCGGGCCACAGAGCTCCTTTTTCACAACGCCGGGGAAGTCGATCGACTTTATCGAAGCGCAACGCTCACCGCTTGGGCCGCAGGTCCTCTATATCCTCGGCGGTGTCCACGTCGCGGGGGGGTCGCGCTTCGAACCACACCTCCTCGACCCATTCGGGGTGAGCCTTGAAAAGCGGCTTGGCTCCGGCATCTCCCTCGAGACTCATGAGACGACCCCAAAGTGGCCTTTCAACCAACACCGGGTTCCCCCACTCGTAGCGATACTTGGGCACGATTACCTGTCGTTGCGTGCGCCGCCGCGCCTCCAGCAAAGCCATCACCACGTCTTGGTCGATCTCGGGTTGGTCGCCAAGGAAGATGAGGACGGACTCCGCCCGCGTCAATCGGAGGATGGCGTCGAGTCCCACCCGCAGCGATGAGGACATGCCGCGCTCCCACTCGAAATTCTCGACCACAACCCAATCGGTGAAGTCGACCTCCGCCAGAATGCGCTCGGCTTCCGCCCCTAGAACGACGAAGCGATGGTCGAAAGGCCCCTTGGCGACTTCGGTGAGCACATGACTGAGGAGAGTGCCCTCTCCCCAAGGCTCGATTTGCTTGGGCCGCCCAAGTCTCTGCGAAGCTCCTCCCGCCAGCACCAGCGCCGCAATCACGGGCCGACGCTACCCCCTCAATCGCTCGGCAAGTAGCGGGCCTTCCCGATCAGGTCGAGCTCTTCGTCCGGCCGCCGAGTGGCGGCGATCACCTCCGCCAGGATCGCGACCGCGATCTCGGCCGGAGTGCTAGCGCCAATGTCTTTGCCGATAGGGCCGTGGATCCGGTCGATCGAGCGCTCGTCGTATCCGGCGCTGAGGAGCCTTTGCCGTCGCCGACGGGTGGTGCCCGAGCTCCCCATCGCCCCTATGTAGGCGGCGTCGCTAGCGAGAACCTGAGGCCAGAGAGGGTCCTCGAAGCGGGCGTCATGGCTGAGAATTACCACCGCAGTTCCCCGGTCGAAAACCAGGTCGAGCTGGTCGGGCCAGCCGGGCAGTAGTTGGTCGGCCTCGGGGAAACGATCTCTGGTGAGAAACGCCGGGCGGGCATCACTGACGGTGACGCGGTAGCCGAGCCTCTTGGCCATTGGCACCAGCTCCTGTGCGATGTGCATCGCTCCGAAGATGAGCATGTGCGGAGAGGGGGCGATGCTCTCGACGTAGGCTTCGTGGCCGCCGTACTCGAGCGTCAGGTTCATGCCTCTTTCGAGCAGCTTCGCCGCGTCCGCCAGCACGCTCTCTTCGATGGCAGAAGGAATGGCCCCGGCAGTCACCCGGCCATCGACGACGAGCGCACTTTGTCCCATGCGTTCTCCGCCGACAATGGTGACCAATGAGCCGTAGCCGTCTCTTTCGATCAACTCCTCGATCGCATCGAGTACCGGGCTGGCGCTTTGGTCCTCGAGAAAGACTTGGATACGGCCACCGCATGCCAGACCCACCGCGAAGGCGTCCTCATCGGCGATCCCGTATCCGACCAGCTCAGGGCGTTGGTCATCGAGAACCTTCTGCAAACGAACAAAGACATCGTTCTCTACGCACCCTCCGGACACCGAGCCCGCCATCTCCCCCGACGATGAGATCATGAACCGCGATCCCACCGGGCGCGGTGCGGACCCGGAAACGCGGGCGACCGTGGCGACTCCCACCTTCTTTCCCTCTGCCAGCCAGGAGCGCCGGCGCCGCAGTTCCTCAATCATGGATGGCCACCTGCGGAATCGGGCGGGTGTGGCTGGAGACCGACTCCAACACCGCCACCACCGTCTCCAAATTGGAAAAGTTCGTCACTGGCAGAAAATCGTCAACGTAGGGAAGGGCGGCTTTCATCCCCCGGGTCAGCGGGGCGTAAGCCGGGCGGCCGGCGAGGGGGTTTAGCCAGATCACCCGATGCACGCTGCGATGAAGACGAGCCATCTCGCTCGCCAGCACGACCGGATCCCCTCGATCCCAGCCGTCGGAGATGATGACCGCCACCGGTCCGCCCCGACCGACCCGACGCGACCAATCGTGGTTGAACGAGGCAATGGCTTCTCCGATTCGAGTACCGCTCGACCAGTCAGTCACGGCACCGGCTACCTCGGCGATTGCGAGGGAGGGATCGCGTCGCTCCAGCTGTCGGGTGATTCTCGTCAGGTGGGTGGCGAAGACGAAGGCCTCCAAACGGCCCAGGAGACCGCGGGCGGCGTGGGCGAAATAGAGCAGCATCTCCGTGTATCGCTCCATCGACCCTGAGACGTCGGCAATGAAGATGAGAGGGCGGCGGCGCCGTTTTCGCTCCACCAATTCGAGTTTCATCAAGTCCGCTTCCGGTCCCACGGTGCGGTGAAGCGATCGCCGCAAATCGGGTCGACCCCGATGGAGAGCCGGGCGCTGACGGCGACTCCGCGCCTGAGCTGGGGCCCACACCATCGAGTCGATGAGAGACCTGATCTCAGCCACTTCACTCGTGGTCAGTGTGGCGAAGTCGCGCTGCCGAAGGCGTTCGATCGCCGAACCCCCGGCGGTACGAAAGCGGCTCTCCTCCCCTTCTGCCCCCTCTGTTAGTCCTGCTGCCGGGGTCCTGACGGACCAGGTACGGGCCTTGGGAGAGACGTTCAGGAGCACCGGCACCGCTTCCTCCCGGAAGAAGTCCATAAAGACGCGGGCGAAAACCTGATACTGGTTGGCGTCGGTGCAGCAGACCGCTCTCAGAGCGTAAAAAACATCCCCAGGGGCGGCCAGGCCGACAACGTCTATCGCTCGCAAAACCTCCGCCGTGGTTCCCGCCGGCACCGGAATTCCCTCGTTACGCAGGCGGCTGACAAAGCTCACCAGCACTTCGAGACTGGCGGCGGTACTCACCCCGGCTGGCAGTCTCCCGCGGCCGGCCGCAGATACCAGAGTCCGCCGGCATAAAGGGGCAATACCGTCAGGTCAGCGCAGTTGCTCGAATAACTCAGTGGCAGCTGACGCCACTCGAAATGCATTCCGTCCGGAGTGCTCCACGAGCCTCCCCAGGAGAATCCCCACCGACGAAATGCCTCGACGACGGCCAATGGGAGCGTCGGGGTAACCCCGTACTGGTTGGTCGAGGGGTTGACGTCAATGGCTATTCCCCAAGCGTGACGCGAAAGTGAGTAACCGGGATCAGCGCCCCGATTGAAGCGGGGGTTGTAGCAACCACCGGCCAGTTGGAAGTCGGCAGGATCGAGCATCTGGATCAAGCTCGAGCGTTCGAGCTCGGAGATGACTCCCCGCAGGTACGGGACCAGAAGCCGGTGGCAACGAAAGAATCCGAGAGGGGCCAGGTCGACGTCGACGATGTTGGCCTCGACCCACGCCGGGTCTATCTCTACCTCGTCTCCGCTACCAGCGCGAATGGCGAACTCGCCGAATCGGAACTTCACCTCCGCCACCGAAAGAACCGGATCGGTGAGCCCATCGTCGATCAGTCCGTCGATGCGAACGGCAGGGTCGAAGACGCTTCCTCGCACAGCCGCCTCCACGCGGTCGAGCCCCAAACCGTAGGCGACGATGGCAAACGGGCGATCGACTCCGAGTTGGAGGGCGCTTTCTTTGCCCACCAAGATCTCGGAATTGAATAATTCGTCATCGGGAACGATCGCCCCGACGGGAATGGTCAAGGTTCCGCCGGTCAAAGGCTCGAGATCGAGCAGGTCACCCACGGCCGCCCCTCTGATCGCAGCGCTCGTCTCCCCAAGAACGGCCTCACCTCGCGCCAGCGCCACCCTCACGGTTTCGCTCGCGATCGGCGCCGTGGGATCGATGGCCGCGGTTAGAAGCGGATAGCCGAAGCCGGGGGGCGCCAACTGAACGAAGCTTTCGCCTCGTCGTAGCGACCACAGACGCAAGGTCACCCGGTCGAGAACACTCACTGAAGCCCCGTTTACTGCCGCTGCCCCGGACACTATGCCGATCGTCTGGGGGCTGAGGCCGCCACTCTGCCGCACTTGCAACAACGCCGGTTTTGGCGAGACCTCGACCGGTTCCTGGGCAGCTGCCGGAAGGCTCGAAAGGAGAAGTCCCAGCGCAACCAGGCAATGAAGGACTTTCACTCGTGCACCAAGGCTTCCAATCCGTGATCGCGAACCCTCTCGATGTCTTCGCGGTACTTCAACACCGTCCCCAGGCTCTCGTCAATGGTGTTCGGACTCAGCCGGCTGGCGGCGAGGACCTTGAGGGCCGCAGCCCAATCCAAAGTTTCCGCCACGCCGGGAGGCTTGAACAGATCGAGGGCTCGCAGGTCGGCCATCGCCATCGCCAGCTGTCGAGCGAGCGCCTCGTCCACGTCAGGCATCCGGGCACGGAGAATCTCCACTTCCCGCTCCACTGATGGGTAGTCAAGCCAGTGATAAAGGCAGCGGCGCTTGAGCGCGTCGTGAATCTCGCGGGTGCGGTTGGAGGTGATCACCACCACCGGTGGCTCTTCGGCTCGGATAGTGCCGATCTCGGGCAGGGTTACCTGAAAGTCAGAGAGGAGCTCGAGCAAGTAGGCCTCGAACTCCTCGTCGGCCCGATCGAGCTCGTCGATCAGCAGCACCGGGCTCTTGCCGAGGGCGGAAGCCTCGATCGCCTGGAGAAGAGGTCGCGGTCGGAGATACTCCCGGCTCATGATGTCTGATACATCGGCTTCGCCACCCTCACCTCGAGCCTCGATCAGCCGAATCGCCAGCATCTGACGGGCGTAGTCCCACTCGTAGAGAGCTTGGCTGGCATCCAGTCCCTCATAGCACTGGAGACGGATGAGGTCGGTCTCCAAGACATCCGCCAAAACTTTGGCCACTTCCGTCTTTCCAACTCCGGCTTCGCCCTCGAGAAAAAGAGGTCTACCCAGCCGCAAGCCGAGAAACGTCGTTACCGCCAGGCCACGGTCGGCTACATAGCCGGTGCGGGCGAACGCGGCGACAACTGCTTCGACAGAGTCGGGGACCACCCCGAAAGTTTAAGGCTGGCCGCTTAGGCGGAAAGAGCCCTCTTGATCGCTCGTTTAGCGAAGACCCCTGCCAGGTGGGTCTTGTATTCCACCGAGCCGTAGAGATCCTCGAGGATCGTCACCCCATCCGCCGCCTTGGCCGCTGCTTCTTCGATCGCCTTGTCGGAGCCGTCGGTTCCGATGAGAGCCTGTGCGGTGGCGGTGGCGAGCGTCGGCTTGGCGGCGACGCCTGTCAGAGCCACTCGGGCGTCGGAGATCGATCCGTTGTCCTTCTGGATCCAGGCCGCGGCGCCGGCCACGGCGTAGTCGGTACGCCCACCACGCCGGCCCAGTTTGTCGTAGGCCGACATGCCACCCTTCCTTACCTTGATGGCGGTAACCACCTCGTCGGGCTCGACCGCGGTTGTCAGGGCGTCGACGAAGAAATCGTCGGCGGCAATCTCTCTGGTCCCGTTCGGACCCCGGGCGACTATCACCCCCCCGAGTGCCAGCACCGCCGAGGGCTGGTCGGCTGCCAGGTCGCCATGGACCACTGCCCCGACAGTGGTTCCTCGGTTCCGCACCTGGACATCGCCGGTGTAGGAGGCCGCCTGCGCGAGAGCGCGGGGCACGTTCTGCGCTTCCGCCGTCTGATAATGACGCACCAACGCTCCGATCGACACCATGTCCCCTTGGTCATCAATGGAATCGAGACCAGAGATGCGGCCGATGTCAACCACCAGCTCGGGAGAAACGAGCCTTAGCTTCATCAAGGGCAAGAGACTCATTCCCCCCGACATCACCTTGGCGAACTCGGATCCCTTTAGGGCCGTCACCGCCTCTTCGATCGAAGCGGGGGCCACATATTCGAATGCTCTTGGGAACACGATCAGCTCCTTGCCCCGTTGCTTGCTTCCTGGATGGCTTGCCAAACGCGACGTGATCGCAACGGCATGTCGATGTGCCTCACCCCCAGGTCGTAGAGGGCGTCGACCGCGGCGTTGACAATCGTCTGCGCCGACCCGATGGTGCCTGCCTCGCCGACTCCTTTCACACCCAGCGGATTGACGTTGGAAGGCGTCACCGTGCGGTGCAGCTCGAAGAGAGGCACGTCGGTCGCGGTGGGAAGCGGGTAGTCGACCAAAGAACCCGTCAGAAGGTTGCCCTCGGAGTCGTATATGGCGTCCTCCATCATCGCTTGGGCGATTCCCTGCACCAAGCCTCCGTGGAGTTGGCCATCGACAATCATGGGGTTGATGACATTTCCACAGTCGTCCATCGTCACGTAACGAAGGAGCTTCGTGTCACCGGTCTCGGGATCGACTTCCACCAACGCGGCGTGAGCACCAAAGGGCCACGTGGCGTTGCCGGGGCTGAACACCGACTGTGCCTCCAATCCTCCCTCCATGCCTTCAGGCAGCTGGTGAGGTTGATAAGCACGGGTGACGATTTCCTCCCAGGTCACCGACTTGTCGGGCGATCCCGCAACGTGTGCGGCGCCGCCGCCAAACTCGATGTCGTCTGCCGACGCTTCGAGGATGTGAGCGGCGATTTGGGCCGCCTTGGCCTTGATCTTCAACGCCGCCTCGTAGGCAGCCGAGCCATCCACAGCCGCAGACCGTGACCCGAATGTACCGATCCCCATCGGGGATTCGGTGGTCGAGCCGTGGCTGACCCGGACTTTGTCATAGTCGAGTCCGAGCTGGTCGGACACCAGCTGAGCCCAGGCGGTCTCATGGCCCTGGCCTGAGGGCCCCGTGCCGATAATCACGGTGGCGCTGGCATCAGGGTTGATCCGCACCAGACCCGATCCGGAGAAGGCTGCGGGCAAGCCATAGGCGGCCCACGAGAAGCCGAGCCCAGCTAGGGCGGAGGGTCCGAAACCGCACACTTCCACATAGCTGGATAGCCCGAGACCGACGTGGCGGCCCTGGCTGCGAGCCTGGTCCCGCTCCTTCTTCATCTCGGCGTATTCCGTCGTTGCCACCAGCGCCTCCAGGTTCTTTTGGTACTCGCCGGTGTCGTGGGTGAAGCCGATCGGGGAGGTGGCGTTGGGGAAGGAGTCGGCCGGTATGAAGTTCTTGATCCGGACTTCGGCCGGGTCCATTCCGATCTCCCGGGCATAGGCGTCGACGATCCGCTCCAGGTAATACATCGCCTCGGGCCGGCCGGCGCCGCGATAGGCATCGGTCGTCATCGTGTGCGTGGTCACGCAGGCGATCTTCCAATGGGTGGGAAACTTGTACTGACCGGCGCCAACGAACGTCCCCAGGAAGGGAATGGCGACGGTGAAGTTCATCGTGTACGCGCCCATGTCCGCCAGACCGTCGAGTTCGAAGCCGAGAATCTCCCCGTCTCTGGTGCCGGTGATGGTGGCGGTGGCCACCCAGCCCCGACCTTGGATGGTGTTGTTGGGCGACTCCCGACGGGACTCGGTGTATTTCACCGGCCGGTTGAGTTGCATCGAGGCGAAGGCAGTCAGGATCTCATCGGCGTAGATATTGAGCTTGGCGCCGAACCCTCCGCCCACCTCGGGGGCGGTGACGTCGACCGAGTTGGCGGCAAGACCGAAGGTTTTGGCAATGGCTCCGGCCAAGGCGTGGGGAATCTGGGTCGAGGAATAGACCGTGAAGCGGCCGTATCCCTCGTTCCAATCGGCGGCTACCGCCCTCGGCTCGATCGCGGTGGGAATGAGCCGCTGGTTGATCATCTCCTGGCTGACTACCACCACGTCATCTCGCTTTTTGGCATCAGCG
This sequence comes from Acidimicrobiia bacterium, assembly GCA_035253825.1. GTDB lineage: Bacteria > Actinomycetota > Acidimicrobiia > Spongiisociales > ZC4RG35 > JACCTH01. The sequence continues at coordinate 83,146 of DATFBM010000007.1, forward strand.
ATCGTCTGGCGGGTGGCGGCAATTCCCTCCTCGTTGCCCCAGGGACCTCCCTCCCACGTGATCAGCACGTTCGAATCGAGGTCGTCGTGGACTTTGGCTTTGTCTGCCGCGGCTTCCTTCATATCGACAATCGCCGGGAGCGGGTTGTAGTCGACGATCACCGCGTCGGCGGCGTCTTGTGCCTGATAGCGATTGTCGGCCACCACCATCGCCACCGCCTCGCCGACGTGGTTGACCAGGCCATCGGCCAAGAGCGGCTTGAGCTTGCCCACCGCCACCTGTGCGAGCAGTGGACCGAGGTGACGAACATCATCGATGGTGTAGACCGCGACTACGCCCGGCATCTTCTTGGCCTCGGCGGTATCAATTGAATTGACCTTGGCATGGGCGAACGGGCTTCTCACAAAGGCAACGTGAGCCGCATTGGGAAGCTTGATGTCGTCGACATAGCGGCCCCGACCCCTGATCAATGCGGGGTCCTCGCGGCGGCGGATCGCCCCTCCCAAGACACTCGTGGTGCTCATGCCGTCACCTCCCATTCCGCCGGTGCCGGCTCTTCGCCCCGCATTTTCGCCCCGGCGTATTCAATCGCTTTGACGATGTTGTGATAACCGGTACACCGACAGAGATTGCCTTCGATGCCGTGGCGGATCTCGTCCTCGGTCGGGTTGTTGTTCTGTTGGAGCAAACCGACCGCCGCCATGATCATGCCCGGCGTGCAGTAGCCGCACTGAAGGCCGTGGCGTTCCCAGAAACCCTCCTGCACCGGGTGGAGCTGCCCGTCTCGGGCCAAGCCTTCGATGGTCATGATCTCGGCTCCGTCGGCAGCCACCGCCAGCACCGTGCAGGACTTGACGGGCCTGCCGTCCATCATCACCGTGCAGGCACCGCAATAGCTTGTCTCGCAGCCGATGTGGGTCCCAGTGAGGTTGAGATTCTCACGTATGTAATGGACGAGCAGAGTGCGGGCTTCGACCTCCCCTCCCACCTTGCGACCGTTGACCGTCATAGCAACCTTCACGACCGTGGCCTCCTTGCTGATGGGCAACCGAAAATACCAGCCCACCTTTTCCTACGCCTCCTGGAAACGACTCTTCCCCACACAACGGAAAGAAGGTCATCATCGGGAGCGGCGGTATAGGTACCCTCGTTGCGGATGCACACAAAACGCGGCTCGATACGGCCCTTCTGGCGAATCCCGACGACCGGCGTCCTGCTGATTTTTTTGGCTACCTGCGGCGGACCAGCCCCAAGTGCCAGCCCGGTTGGCACGACCGCCACTCCAGCGACATCAGCTGCGACATCGGAGACCTCGATGACCACAGCCGCGGTGGTTACCTCAACCACATTGGCGCCGGACGCTGCACCGCCGGAGCTGGAGGGGCTCTGGAAGGTCGACAGCGGACAAGGCGAGACTCTACGCGTCACTTTCCGCGGAAACACGTACAGCTGGGCCCACGGCGCCGGGGGTCATATTTCAGTCAACGGAGACACGATCGAGTTCTCAAATGCAATCGACGCGTTGTCGTGTCCGGGCTCAGGGACCTATCGCTGGATGATTGAAGCGGAAATTCTCACTTTCACCCTTCTCGACTCTCCGGATGACTGCACCATCAGGCAGGGGCGTTTCAACGGTAAGGAGTTCTACCGCTAGAGCGGAATAGGGCGGAGGCGCGCCAAGAGATGCATCTATCGTCTTAGTCCGCTGATGGTGGCGGCCGCACCTCCGATCCCAAGTTCATTCCGTGGGCTGCGTTCACTCTTCGGGTTCCTAATCGTCCTGCTGGTTCTGGCCGGGGCCTGGGAGGGATACAAACTTCTCGAGGGCAGCGGATTGCCTTTGCCGATAAGGGCTGACGACCGCTCGATGCCCCACCTCTGGGACATCGTTCGCTCAATTTTCGAACCGGCCCGAAGAGGCAGCGAGGAGTCGCTCGGTTGGGTGTTGGCCAAAGCCTCTCTGGTGACTTTTCGCGAAGCCGTGGCTGGCTTTGGCGCCGGCAGCCTGGTCGGCCTCGGCTTGGGACTTTTGTTCGTTCGCTCACCATTGGCCGAGCGCGGACTCATGCCCTGGGTGATCGCCAGTCAGACCATTCCGCTCCTCGCCATCGCTCCGATGGTGGTGCTCTGGGCTGGCAAGTACCGCCTTCCGCTCTGGATTCCGATCGCTGCCTTGGCGGCTTTCCTCTCGTTCTTCCCGGTGACGGTCAACACCATCCGCGGTCTGCGCTCGCCTAGTCCTACCTCGGCGGAGCTCTTTCGCTCGATCGCCGCCTCTCCGTCCCAGGAGTTCCGCAAGCTCCGGATCCCAGCGGCGTTTCCCTATCTGTTCACGGCTTTGAAAATTGCCGCTGGAGCCAGTGTGGTGGGAACCATCGTGGGTGAATTGCCGAGTGGCCTTCCCGACGGACTCGGTCGCCAATTGCTGACTTTCAGCTACTACTACTCGAGCGGTCCCGAAAAGCTCTACGCGGCAGTGCTTTTTGCGGTGCTGTTGGGCCTCACATTCGTCGCCGTAGTGGCGCTGATCGAGCGACTGGTTATACCGCCCGCTCGCCGGGTGGCCTCATGACCTCGCCCATGGTCAGCCTGCGAGGGGTCGGCAAGGTGTTCTCGGGCCGCAAAGGGACCCGCACTGTCGCCCTCCAGGGCATCGATCTCGAGATCCATTCCGGAGAGTTCGTCTCGTTGTTGGGACCTTCGGGATGCGGTAAATCGACCTTGCTCCGGATCGTCGGCGATCTTCTCGAACCCACTACCGGAGCCGTCAGCGTCAACGGCAAGAGTCCGGCCCGTGCCAGGCACGACCGTGACTACGGGATGGTCTTTCAGCAGGCCACCCTCCTCGAATGGCGTCGGGTCTTGGGAAACGTCGCCCTGCCCCTCGAGGTCACCGGTATGTCCGAGCCGGAGCGAACAGAACGCGCCCGGGAGATGCTGAAGCTCGTGGAACTCCTCGAGTTCGCCGATCACTATCCCTGGCAGCTTTCCGGTGGTATGCAGCAACGAGTGGCAATCGCCCGGGCTCTGACCCTGGAGCCCTCGTTGCTCCTGATGGATGAACCGTTCGGGGCTCTCGACGAAATGACCCGGGAACGTATGCAGATGGAGCTGATGCGCATCTGGCAGGAGACCCAAACCACGGTTCTATTCGTGACCCATTCGATTCCCGAGGCGGTGTTCTTGTCCACCCAGGTGGTAGTGATGTCACCCCGGCCAGGCAGGGTGGCGGCAGTGGTCGACATCGATCTGCCCCAGCCTCGTGTGTTCGAGACCCGGGAAAAAACGAAATACTTCGACAAGCTTGTGGAGGTACGCGAGGTCCTCCGCACCGAGGAAGAGTGAGTCGAGCCCTTCGCCGCTACCTGGCCCCGGCCCTCGTGTTCGTAGCCGTACTCGCCCTCTGGGAGTTCTTCGTGCGCGCAGCCGGGATCCAGGGCTTTCTGCTTCCCCCTCCTTCCGAGGTCGTGCGCACGGTCTCTGAGGAGTGGCCGGTGGTGTGGCCGGCGGGCCTGTTCACGTTGCGGGAGGCTCTCGGCGGTCTGCTCGGCGGCACCTTCGCCGGAATCGCCGTCGCCTTCGCGGTCTCCCGCTGGTCGACCATCCGAGTGGGGATACAGCCACTGGCCGTGGCCGCCGGCTCGGCGCCGATCATTGCCCTCGCCCCCATCACCAACCAATGGTTCGGGATCACGAACCCGCTTTCGAAGATGGCAGTGGTGGCGGTCATGGTCTTCTTCCCGATCATGCTCAACATGGTCCGCGGGCTCACAGACGTTGGCGGCGCCAAGCTCGAGCTGATGAGTTCGCTGGCCGCACCCGATTTCACGACCCTGTGGAAGGTGCGGTTACCCAACTCGCTCCCCTATCTGCTCTCTGCCCTGCGGGTGGCGGTCGCCTTGTCCCTGATCGGTGCAGTGGTGACGGAGTATTTCGGGGGGTCCCGGGATGCGCTCGGGGTCTATATATCTCAGCAGGCCGGCTTGACCCGGATGGCCGAGGCCTGGGCGGGAATCGTGGTTGCCACCTTGCTTGGTGCCGGATTGCAGCTCCTGGTGATGGGAGCGGAGCGTGCGCTTATCCCCTGGCATCCGTCACGGAGACTGACCCTCGCTTGATCTCCTAAATTGACGACCTAAGAGCCCGGATCATCCGGGCTCTCATGGAGGAGACAGATGAAGCATCGTTCAGTTTTGATTCTGCTGGTCTTGGCCGCGATGTTGCTGGCCGCCTGCGGGGATGGGTCAGGCGCCACCACCACTCTCGGCGAGGCTCCAGCCACCACGGCCGGAGAAGCGCCTGCCACCACCGCCGGGGGAACAGAGACAACCGCCGCTCCAGAAGTAACCACCGGCGAGCTGATTCCTGTTCGCCTCCAGTTGCAATGGGTGACCCAGGCGCAGTTCGCCGGCTACTTCGCCGCCATCGAGCAGGGCTTCTATACCGATGAAGGTCTCGATGTGACGATCCTCGAAGGGGCCGTCGACATCGTTCCCCAACAGGTCGTGGCCGCAGGTGGGGCAGAATTCGGCCTGGCCTGGGTGCCAAAGGCTCTCGTATCGCGGGAGGAAGGCGCCAACCTCGTCAACATCGGCCAGGTCTTCCAGCGCTCGGGCACTCTTGAGGTCTCCTGGGCCGATGCGGGCATCACTACTCCCGAGGATTGGGAAGGGAAGCGGGTCGGCACCTGGGGTTTCGGTAACGAGTTCGAACTCACCGCCGCGTTCGAAAAGTTTGGAGTGGAACCCGGAGAGATTGTGCAGCAGCCCTTTGACATGTCGCTCCTCCTCAACCGTGAGATCGACGCTGCCCAGGCGATGACGTACAACGAGTACGCCCAGGTTCTGGAGGCTGTCAATCCCGACACGGGCGAGCTCTACACACCCGAGGACTTGGCGGTGATCGACTTCAACGATCCGGCCGTCGGCACCGCCATGCTCCAGGACGCCATCTGGGCGGATGCCGGATGGCTCGCCGACAACGAGGAAACTGCGTCCGCATTTCTCCGAGCCTCGTTCCGGGGCTGGATCTTCTGCCGTGACAATCCCGACGACTGCGTCCAGATCGTGCTCGATCGCGGTTCCACCTTGGGGCCGAGCCACCAGGCCTGGCAGATGAACGAGATCAATGCGCTGATCTGGCCGTCGCCAGGCGGAATCGGGGTGATGGACGAGGCCCTCTGGGCGCAAACCGTTGAGGTGGCCGTGAGCCAGGGCGTCATCAGTGCCGATCCCGGATCCGAGGCCTATCGCTCCGATCTTGCTGCCGCGGCCGTGGCCGATCTCGAAGCAGAGGGCCTCGACGTAACGGGTGAGTCCTGGGAGAAAACCGAGGTCACCCTCAACGAGGGCGGTGAATAATGGCGAACACGGTTCGGGCGGCTCTGCTGCAAACGGAATGGACCGGCGACAAGGACTCGATGATCAAAAAGCACGAGGACTACGCCCGTCAGGCCGCCGAGCAGGGAGCCCAGGTGATGTGTTTTCAGGAGGTCTTCTACAGCCCGTATTTCTGCCAGGTGCAGGAAAACGAGCACTTCGACGACGCCGAACCGATCCCGGACGGTCCCACTACCCAGGCGATGCAGGCTCTTGCGAAAGAGACCGGCATGGTGCTGGTGCTGCCGATGTTCGAGATGGAGCAGGAGGGCTTCTACTACAACACCGCCGCCGTCATCGACGCTGACGGCACATATCTCGGCAAATACCGCAAGACCCATATCCCCCACGTCAAGGGGTTCTGGGAGAAGTTCTACTTCCGGCCCGGCAACACCGGCTATCCGATCTTTGACACCAAGGTCGGTCGCATCGGGGTCTACATCTGCTATGACCGCCACTTCCCCGAGGGTTGGCGGGCACTAGGCCTGAAGGGCGCCAAGATCGTCTTCAACCCCTCGGCCACGAGCAGGGGATTGTCGATGTATCTCTGGAACCTGGAACAGCCGGCGGCAGCCGTGGCCAACGAGTACTTCGTGGGAGCGATCAATCGGGTCGGCCAGGAGCCCTTCGGCGACAACGACTTCTACGGGTCGTCGTACTTTGTCGATCCTCGCGGCCAAAAGGTCGGTGAGGCGGCCTCAGACACCGATGAGGAACTGATCATCCGTGATCTCGACCTCGACATGGTCGAGGAGGTGCGCAAGACCTGGGCCTTTTACCGCGACCGGCGCCCCGATGCCTATGGAGACCTGGTAGCTCCCTAAACGGGGCCGGACCTTAAAGAGCGCGACGACGGCCAATATCACCCAGATGGGTGTGGCCGAAGGCGTCGGCGTACTTGAGCCCGTAGCCGAGGAAGCGGTCGAGGCCGATGTGGGCCAGCCAAATCGAGCCGAGGGCGAGTGCCCCTACCGGACCCGCGAGCAGGTACCAGCCGAGTATGAGGCCGGGAAAGAGGAGGGTGTGGCCCAGGTTGTAGACCCTGGCGCCCACTCCGGGATTGATGCCGTACCCCACCATGGAGAGGTCGGGAACCAACAGTAAGAGGCCGAACCACCACCACGACCACCCGCTCTGGGAGAAGCCGTAGACGGCCAGCGCCAGGAAGAACAAGCCCTCGATTTTCTGGATGGCAATGGGGCCGAACATCAACCCGGGGGAGCGCCCAGGCCTTCGACAAAACGAAGCCGCCCGACCACGTCGAGAAGCTCGGTCTCGCTTCGTCTCGACCAAACGTTATAGAGGCAGTTCTGCCCGGTAACCGAGAGAAACGCCAGCTGGGTAGCTGAATCTCCGCCGGTGGTGGCGGCGTCGTCGATTGCGCCGGCAACCGAGCCCTCGACGCCGTACCCAAGGAGGCTTCCGTCGTTCCACTCGATGACGTTGGGAAAAGCTCGGACCTCGGCCTCCACCGCCGCCACCCCCGCTCCGGCGACGCCAACCGCCGACCTCCCGCAGTCCTCGCAGAAAGTTCCATCGGCTGCCATCCCCGGACCCTCGGGAGCGTCCCAGGCCACGGCCCAGCCGCCGGAGAAATTGGCGGGCCGGGGTGTGGCTCCGGCGATGCCCCCACTGGGTGCCAGAGCGGCGCAACTCTCCCGGTTCTCCGCTTCTCCCCACTCCGTTGCCAGCACCGGGATCTCAGCGACGGCCAGGGGCGGAGCCGAATTCCAGGGAGGGGGCTCCAGGGCGGCGATTGTGGTGGTGGCACCGGCAGTGGTCGGCGGAGCGGCGATGGTGGTCGCCGCTGCAGCGGTGGTGGTAGGGGGAGTGGGGTTGCTGCAGGCCAGAACCACCATGAAGAGAAAGGGTCCGATCCAACCTGACTTCTTCATCTGGTCACTGTAGAGACGCCCTCGCTAGCGTTGCCGTCCACAGTTTGATGGAGGAGCCTCGTGGGCCGACATTCCGATCTTCATGCCCGGCACCAGAAGGTGCTGCCGAAATGGATGTTCCTCTACTACCAAGAGCCGATCGCGCTCGTGGAAGGCCAGGGGCGCCGGGTCCGCGACGCCGAGGGAAACGAGTACCTCGATTTCTTTGGGGGGATCCTCACCACCATGACCGGCTACAACGTGCCCGAGGTCGTGCGAGCGATTCAGGATCAGGCCCAGAAAATGCTCCACACCTCGACTCTCTATCTGATCGAGAACCAGATCGAGCTGGCAGAGAAGATCGCCGAGCTCTCCGGGATCCCCGACGCCAAGGTTTTCTTCACCAATTCCGGCACCGAGGCCAACGATGCCGCCCTGATGATCGCCACCCAGTACCGACGTTCCAATCAGGTACTGGCCATTCGCGGCAGCTATCACGGAAAGTCTCACTCCACCGTCGCCATCACCGGTAATCGAAGCTGGTCGGCGACTTCCAACTCGCCCTTCAATGTCACCTACATCCAGGGCCCGTACAAGCTTCGCAGCCCCTATGGGCACCTCCCCGACGATCAGTTCGTAGCCGCCTGCCAGGCCGACCTCGAAAACCTCCTCGAAGTGGCCACAGCCGGCGACGTCGCCTGCATGATCGCCGAGCCGATCCAGGGTGTGGGCGGGTTCGCCACCCCACCCGACGGCTTCTTTGCCGCCTTCAAGGAGACGCTCGATCGGCACGGAATTCTCTTCATCTCCGATGAAGTGCAAACTGGCTGGGGGCGAACAGGCGAGCACTTTTGGGGCTACCAGGCCCACGGCATCACCCCCGACCTGCTGACCTTTGCCAAGGGGCTGGGCAACGGGTTGGCGTTGGCTGGAGTGGTGGCGTCGGCGCCGCTCATGGACTCGCTTCCCGCCAATTCGATCTCGACCTTCGGTGGCAATCCTCTATCCACCGCCGCAGGTATCGCCAACCTCGACTACCTGCTCGAGCACGACCTGCAAACCAACGCCTACAAGGTGGGTAACCGGCTCAAGTCAAGCCTCGACGGCTTGGTCGAAAGCACTGAGATCGTCGCCGAAGTACGAGGCAAGGGGTTGATGTTGGGCGTCGAGCTGGTCAAGAAGGGCTCCCTCGATCCCGATCCGGCGGCAGCGGCGGCGGTGATGGAGGCGGCCAAGAGGGAAGGGCTGCTGATCGGGAAAGGCGGGCTGTACGGCAACACCCTCCGAATCGCCCCTCCCTTGTCGCTGACCGAGGAGGAAGCAGACGAGGGATTCGAGAAGTTGGCCCGCGCGGTCGATTCGGTGGAGAAGGCCTAACTCGTCACAGGCCTCCCATACGATGGCTGGATGAGTGGCCCCCCGGTCGAAATCGTCAGGAGCGCCCGCCGCAAGCGCACGATTCAGGCGTCCTATGTCGGTGACAGGATCCGGGTGCTGGTACCGGCCGGACTCCGACCCGAGGAGGAGAAACGGCACGTCGAGCAGATGGTGGCCCGGATCACCCGCAAGCGAGAGCTGCATTCGGTCGACCTCGTGGCAAGGGCACGCCGGCTGGCCGAGAAGTACGACCTCCCCGTCCCCGCCCGGATCGAATGGTCCGATCGCCAGCTGGAACGATGGGGCTCGTGCACTTTTTCCGACCGGTCCGTGCGCATCTCGAGCCGCCTGATCAACATGCCCGCTTGGGTGCTCGACTACGTGATCGTTCACGAACTCGCCCACTTGGCGGTGCCGCGGCATAGCCCGGCATTCACTGCGTTGGTTGCGAGGTACGAATTGGGCGAAAGAGCCGAGGGCTACTTGATTGCCAAGAGCGAACCCATCGCCGGCTAGTGCTCACCGGAGCCGAGGTCGACTGCGAGCGGGTCCTCAGCGGTTTCCTGGGCCAGCCCGTCAACACCATCACCTCGTTGGGATTCATCGTCGCCGGGCTGATCGCCTACGGCCGAGGTGCCCGGTGGCCGACCGCCACACTTATTGCTGCCGTCGGCGTCGGTTCCGTTGTCTTCCACGGGCCGATGCCGCCCTGGGCAGAGTTCGTCCACGACCTCACGATCGGTTGGATGTTGATGTGGGTGATCTTGACTGAGATGAAGTGGTTGCGATGGTGGCTGCTGACCTTCCTTGCGGTCGGCCTCCTCATGCTGGTTCCGGCGATCGCCGACCCTTCTCAGGCAGTGATGAGCGGGGTGGCCATCATCTTGATCCTTCGGAGGCGACAGGGTTACGTCGCCATCGGATTGTTGGCCGCCGGGGCGATCGTGGGAACCCTTTCTCGGACCGGATGGCCCTGGTGTCGGCCCGACTCGGTCTGGCAAGGGCACGGCTTCTGGCACTTGGCCTCGGCGGCCGCCCTCGCCCTGTGGGCACTACCTCCTAGGCAGCCGTCAGCTCGAGGATCCGCTGGAAGCGTTTCCGGGCCAGGGCCAACGCGACCAGGGTGACCACATAAGGCAGGGCCTCGGTGATCTGGACCGGGAGGCCGTTGCCTTGCAGCCGAAACCCGAATCCCTCGGCGAATCCGAAGAGGGCGCTGGCGCCAAGGACTCCCACTGGATGGGCGCGTCCCAGCATCACCGCCACCACCGCGATCCATCCCCGACCTGAGCTCATGTTCTCGGCGAATTGGACGACATTGCCCAGTGCCAACTGCGCCCCGGCCAGCCCACAAGCGAGACCGGAGAACACCACCGCCGCGTACTTGTACTGAGTCGAGCTCACCCCGAGGGTCTCGGCGGAAGCCGGTCTTTCGCCTACACCGCGGAGGCGGAGCCCGATCGGAGTGCGAAAGAGGAAGAGCCATATCAGGGGAATGGCCGCCAGGGCCAGATAGCCGGGAATGGTCAGGTTGAAGAGGGCCTGACCGATCAGGGGAAGATCGGAGAGAACTGGAATTGCCATCCGGTCGAGACCGTCCACCCGAGGGTGCTGGAAAACCCCGCGCACACCGAAGAGCTGGGGAAGCAGGAAGCTCGTCAAGCCCAAGGCGAGGAGATTGACCGCCACCCCGAGCACGATCGGATCCCCGCGGCGAGTCACAGCGCCGTAGGCGAGAATCAGCGAGAACAGACCGGTGACGACCATTGCGATCGTCACGCCGAGAAGGGCACTTTGGCCGAGATAGGAACCGGCCACGGCGGCAAACGCCCCCACCAGCATCATCCCTTCGAGGGAGATCTGGAAAACTCCGGCTCGTTCGCACACCATTCCTCCGATGGCAGCGAGGAGGATCGGGATCAACGCCCGGAAAACCGACTCCAGCAACGCACCGTCAAAGAGTTGATCGAACATCGCCCTTTAGACCTCACCTGTCACGGTGAGCTCTCCTTCCGCCAGCGGGATCTCATCTGGTCGCTCACGCTGACGCCAGCTGAGGACGAAGCGCCCGGCGAGAACGACGATCACCACTGCCTGGACAACCAGAGCTATCTGCCAGGGGACGTTGACGTTCCGCTGCATCGCCAGGCCACCGATCTGCAGCGCCGAAAAGAATGCTCCGGCCGCCAGCAATGGCAGCGGACGGTGAGAAGCCAGAAGCGTGACCAGAAGTCCGGTCCAGGCGAATCCCGAGGCCACCAGGTCCCCGTCGAGAAAGCGGTAGGTTTCCCCGACCACCAGGTGAGTGCCGATCACTCCGGCGAGGGCACCCGAGGCGAGCATGACCCAAACCACCTGTCGGTCGACTCCGACTCCCCCATAACGAGAGAAGCGGGAGTTGAGCCCGGTCATCCTGGTCTCGTAGCCAGCCACCGTTCGCTGATTGAAGATCGCTATGGCGATGAGGAAAAACGCCAGCAGGACGATGCTGGCCGAGACGCCGCCGAAGAGGGGGAGCTTGGGGATTCGGTTGGCGTCCGGTACCGGGACCGTGGACGACGAAGTTACGGTCGGATCGGCGAAGGGAAACCTCACCAGATAGCTGGTGATGGCCCGTGCCGGATAGGCCAGTAGCAGTGAGCTGATCAGGATCGGAAGCTTCAACCAGATCTGGCCGGCTGCCGCCAGGAATGCCCAGAAGGCGCCGGCCACCGCCCCCGCCAGGATCGAGGCAACCATCACCAGTGCCGGCGGTCCCGGGAGATAGATGGCGCAAAGCGTTCCCGCCAGACCGCCGAGCACCATTTGACCCTCGCCGCCGAGATTGATCACCCCGGCCCGGAACGGAATGGAAAGGGCCAGGCCCATGCCGACGATCGGAATCATCCTCGCCGTCGTGTTGCGAAGACCCGAGCCGGTCAGAGCTCCATCGACCATCTCTCCGTAAGCCGACAGAGGGTTGGTGCCCGAGAGGGCAATCACGGCGGCACCGATCAAAAGCGCGGCCACGATCGACAGCGCCACCGAGAGCCGATCGGACGCGCTTTGGCTCATCATCTGCTACCGCCGGTCATGAAAAACCCAAGTTCCGCCTCGTCCGTCTCGGTCGGATCGAGCTCGGCGACCAAGCGCCCTTCGTACATCACCGCTATGCGAGAGGAGAGAGCGAGGAGCTCCCACAGCTCCGCCGACAAGAGCAGGATTCCTCCGCCTTGGTTTCGATATTCGACCAGCTGTCGATGGAGGAACTCGATTGCGCCCACGTCCACTCCCCGCGTCGGCTCCTCGGCCACCAACAAGGGAGCGGCGTGGGACATCTCGCGGCCTACCACGAGCTTCTGGAGGTTTCCCCCCGAAAGAGTGACCGCGGTTACCGCCGGTCCGGCCACCCGGACGTCATAGTCAGCAATGATGCGGCGGGCGTGCTCATCGATTTCCGCCCGGCGCAAGAACCGGCCCCGGCGGAAACGCTTTCGCCGCTGGAATCCCATCACCAGGTTGGCCCAAACTTCACCCCCGGCGGCGGTGCCCACCCGGTGACGATCTTCAGGTATGTAGGCGAGGCCGCTCTTCCGGGTCATAGCCATGTCGGCCGCGGCCACCTCTCTTCCGCCTACGACGATCGACCCGCGATCAGCAGGTCGGAGGCCACAGATCGCTTCGACTAGCTCGTGTTGTCCGTTCCCTGCCACAGCGGCCACGCCCAGGATCTCGCCGGAGCGCACCTCCAGAGAAACTGAGTCCACCCGAACGAGGCCGTCATCGTCTGACACAGTCAGATCGCTGACGCTGAGAACGGGCGATCCCAGCTGGGAGGGCGGCGGGCGGCTGTCGAGGTCGACGTTCCGACCCGTCATCAAGCGCGACACTTCGGTGGGAGAGGTGGAAGCTGTGTCGAGGTGAGCGACTGCCCGCCCGCCCCGCAGAACCGTCACCCGATCCGAAACGGCCATGACCTCGTTCAGCTTGTGGGTTATGAAGATCACCGTTCGCCCACGATCTTTGAGACGCCGGAGGGTGACAAATAGGTTGTCCCTTTCTTGCGGCGTCAGGACCGCGGTGGGCTCGTCGAGGATGAGGACCTGGGCATCGCGGTACAGGGCCTTGAGGATCTCAACCCGCTGCAGCAAGCCGACCGGCAGATTCTCGATTCGGGCCTTGGGGTCGACCACTAGCCCATATTCGGAGCCGAGCGCCCGAACTCTCTCCGCTGCTTCATCTCGATCGAGGAAGATCCCGGTGCGGGGCTCGTTGCGAAAGACGACGTTCTCCGCCACGGTCAGCGTCGGGAACAACTTGAAGGCTTGATGGACCATGCCCAGGCCGGCCGCGATGGCATCCAGGGCCGAGCTGAATCGGACGGTGCGTCCGTCGACCACGATCTCGCCTGAATCGGGAGGGGTCAATCCATAGAGGATCGACATCAGCGTGGTCTTGCCGGCTCCGTTCTCACCGACGATGGCGTGGATGTCTCCCTGGCGCACCTCCAGATCGACGTTGTCATTGGCGCGAACTCCGGGGAAGCTTTTGCTGATCCCCCGGAGTTCGAGCGCGTTGGGCACGGTGTCAGCTGAACAGTGGGTCGGGAACTTCCAGGGAACCGTCGATGATCTGATCAGCTGCGGTCTGGACCTGCTCGATGATGTCCGGGTAGTCGGCGATCAGGCACTCCGAGCCCTCCAACTCGTCGGAGATGGCCATCACCCCGGTTCCGCCCTCGGCCAAGCCAAATGACGTCAGTGGTTCGGCTTCGCCATCGAGAATCGAATTGATGAGCTGCTCAACAACGTTATCGACCAGCTTGAGGTTGTTGTCGACGATCGAGCCCGGCGCGTCTGGGCATTGATTGACGTCGACCCCGTAAGTCATGAAGCCTTCCTCCTGGGCCGCTTCGAAAATGCCGCCGTTGGAACCGGCGCCGACGGCAAAGATCTGATCCGCCCCCTGGGCCGCCAGCGCCAGCGCCTGCTCTTTGGCCGTGGCCGGATCAGAGAAGGGGTTGTCCCCGGCGATAAACACTTGCGAGTCGGTGATGGAGGGATCAATCGTCTGGGCACCGAGGGCGAAGCTGTCCGACCAGCGATGCAGGAAAGGAATATCGAGAGCGACCACCGAGCCGATCTGTCCGGTCTCGGTCAAGTTGCCGGCCATCAAGCCGAGCAGATAGGCACCTTCATGCTCGCGAAAGACTCCGCAATGGAGGTTCTCGATCGGCGTTTCGGTCTCGGGGCAGGCATCAATCAGGATGAACTGCTGCTCGGGATTGGCCGGAGCAAACTCGCCTGCCATCTCGGTGAACTCGAAGGTGGTGAGAACGATGACGTCAGGTGCCTCTTCGATAGCGGCCTCGAGGTTGGCCTGTCGGCTGTTGAGATCGGTGCTCTCGAAGACCTTGAAGCTGCCGCCTCTCGCCTCCGCCGCCCGCTGGGTCCCGATCTGCCCAAGTTCGAGGAACTTGTTGATGCCGATCGGGTTGGGCGTGATATAGATAAAGGTCGGTCCCTCGGCGGCGCCGGTGGTGTCGGTGACCCCTCCGTCGGCGGTGGTAGCAGTCCCTCCACCGCTGCAAGCAGCCAATAAAGCAACGACGCCGAGGGCGCCAATCAATTTCGAGTATCTGTGCATGGTCCTCCTCCTATTCATTGTCAAGCACTGATCCTTCGGTCGCCCAAAGGCACAAGAGAGAGCTTCTCACCCAGGTCGAGCCTTACCACCCGCCGGTCGGTGACTATGGCAGTAATCAGTTCAGCCGGAGTCACGTCGAAAGCCGGGTTTAGTGCCCGGGTCGTTTCGGGGGCGATCCGAAGTCCGCGGGCGGACACGACCTCGGCTGGCCCACGATCTTCGATTTCGATCATCGCCCCCGACGGCGTGGATTCGTCGATAGTCGATTCCGGGGCGACCACGATGAATGGAGCGCCAGCAAATCGAGCCCCCAACGCCAGGGCCAGGGACCCCACCTTGTTGGCGGTGTCGCCATTGGCCGCGATCCGATCCGCTCCGGTCAGCACTGCCTCCGCACCGCCACGAGTGAGAACAAAAGGTCCAGCGGCGTCAACCAGCAATCGAAAGGGGGCCCCCATCCGCTCCAGTTCCCATGCCGTGAGCCGGCTTCCCTGCAAAAGGGGTCGGGTTTCCGTCGCCAGAGCTTCCTCGAGCAATCCTCGCTCGAACATCGTCTGGATCACGCCCAGCGCAGTTCCTCTCTCCACCGCCGCCAGGCCGCCGGTGTTGCAGATGGTCATCAGGCGTTGCGGGCGGTTTCCCAACAACTCGACGAGCAACTCGGCTCCATTGATTCCCATCGACCAACAGGCCGCGATCTCATCGTCGCGAATTGTCAGGGCCTCCTCGAGCATCGCATCCGGGCCATCGTCGGCTCTTCCTGCCACTCGATCGACCGAACGGGCGAGGTTGACCGCCGTGGGCCGGGCGCGGCGAATTGATTCCACGGCATTCTCATAGCCCGGTTGATCGTTGGGGAACTCACTTAATGCGAGAACGACCCCGAAGGCCCCGGCCACACCGATTGACGGGGCTCCCCGCACCGCCAAGGTCTTGATGGCGCCCACCACCTCGTCGACCGTCTCCAGGCGAAGATGGCTGACCTCGTCGGGAAGCTTCCTCTGATCGATGATCACGAGGGCACCGTCGATCCAATCGACACTCCGCACCGCGGACGAGGTCCCGAGGTTGTCTGACAACTCTCGCAAACTTACCATGGCGACCATGACCAGGTTCGTGTGCGACTGGTTGATCACGATGGCCGCCGACCCCGAGGTCATATCGGGAGGCGCGGTTGACGTCGACAATGGCGTCGTGACCTGGTCGGGCCCGCTTTCACAAGCGCCACCCACCGACGCCGAGGCTTTCACGCTGCGGGGATTGCTGATCCCGGGGTTGGTTAATACCCACGCCCACACTCCGATGGTTCTTCTCCGCGGCGCCGGTGAAGGCTTGCCGGTTTCGAGATGGCTGACCGAGGTGATGTGGCCGCGCGAGGGCAAGCTCACCCCGGATGACGTCGCTTTGGCAATGACCTTGGGAGCGGCCGAGCTGCTGGGCAATGGCATTACCACCAGTCATGAGATGTACTTTCACCCCCGGGCGGTGGCCGACGCCGCCAGTGCTGCCGGCCTCCGCTGCGTTGTCACTCCCCCAATCCTGGTGGCCGAGGACCTGGCCCGCTTTGGCGATTGGGAGACTCAAATCGAGGCCATGGTCGCTGAGGCCCGGCATTGGCACGACCATGAGCTGATCAGCGTCGGCTTCGGGCCTCACTCGGCATATGCGGTGGCCGAAGAGGCCCTGCAGAGAGTCGCCGAACTGGCGCGGAAGCACAACATGCACATCCAAATTCATCTCGCCGAGGCCGAGCACGAAGGAGATAGCGTCAGCG
The DNA here is from genome assembly GCA_035253825.1 of Acidimicrobiia bacterium. Lineage (GTDB taxonomy): Bacteria > Actinomycetota > Acidimicrobiia > Spongiisociales > ZC4RG35 > JACCTH01. The sequence goes on from DATFBM010000007.1 coordinate 99,174, forward strand.
AGCGCACCGGCATGTCTGTCACCGGATACCTCGACCATGTCGGGATCCTCGACTCGCCGGTGGTGGCCGCTCACTCGGTCTGGCTCTCAGACGAGGACATCGAGTTGCTTTCCGCCCGAGGAACAGCCGTCGCTCACTGTCCCTCCTCGAACGGCAAGCATGCCTCCGGTATCGCCCGGGTCACGGATATGAGAGGGGCCGGGATCCGCGTCGGCCTTGGTACGGACGGCCCCGCCTCCCACGATCGCCTCGATCTCTTCGAGGACATGCGGGGAGCCCTGAGGTTGGCCCGTCTACGCGCCGCAGATGCCGGCGCTCTGGCACCGGTCGACGTTCTGCAGATGGCGACCAGGGAAGGCGGGCAGGCCCTGGGACGGGACGACATTGGACATCTCGGCGTAGGCGCCAAGGCCGACATGGTGCTGCTCGATGTCGATTCCTTGGTGCCGGTTACCGAAGATCGAGATCTGCTTACCCATCTTGTGTACTCAGGTCATCCCGGCCTGATCCGGGGAGTATGGGTGGGAGGTCGCCGGGTTGTCGACGGGGCCGGGATACGGACAGTCGATCTGGCGGCCGTCCGAACCGAAATCAGCGGACGAGCCCGGGAACTCGCCCTCACGTGACCGGGCCGCAAAGACTCATCGCCGACCTCGATCTACAGCCGCTGCCCGAGGAGGGCGGCATGTACTCGCAGTACTTCGCCGATCAATTCTCGACTGCGATCTACTTCCTGGTGCAGAAGCACGACTTTTCGGCCCTGCATCGCTTGACCGGAGTCGAGACGTACCACTTTCACGGCGGAGCGCCGTTGCGCTTTCTCCTCCTGCATCCAGATGGCCACATCGCACGCCACGTTCTCGGTCTCAACACCGCCGTCGGAGAACGGCCCGCGCTGGTTGTCCCCGCCAATGTCTGGCAAGGGTCAGAGACGACCGGGAAGTGGTCGCTCGTGGGAGCAACCATGGCCCCGGGGTTCCGATCGGAAATGTTCGAGCTCGGCACTCGCGCCGATTTGATTGACCGTTTTCCGCAGGCCACGGATGAGATCGAGCGCCTAACTCGAGTTGTCTGACAACCTGCGGATGGTTTGTCGTAAGATCGCATGGTGCCGTCTCCGCGATTGACCGACCAGGTGGCCTCGCAACTGAGTGATCGGCTCCGGCAAGGCGAGTGGAAGCCCGGCGAGCGCCTCCCCACCGAACATCAACTCAGCGCCGAATTCGGAGTCTCCCGGCCCACGGTTCGAAGCGCTCTCAGCCGGCTCGAGAGCCTGGGGCTCACCATCACCCGGCACGGACTCGGCACGTTCGCCACTCCGGCCCACGCCGAGATCAGGGCGGATTTGCGTCGCCTCGAATCCTTATCGGCCACGATTAGGGCCTCGGGTCTCGATCCCCAGATGATCTATCGCTCCCGTCGGGCTCGGCTGGCCACCACGGAAGAACGAGAGCGGCTCGAACTGCCCGAGCGTTCGCAAGTGGTCGCGACCAACCGCTCGCTGACCGCGTCCAGCGAGTTGGTGGCGTTTTCGTATGACGTCATCGATCGCCGACTGCTCCCCGCGGATTTCGAAGTGTCCTCGTTGACGGGCTCACTCTTCGAGGCCCTCGCTCACCACGGGATCGAGGTCGCCACTGCTGTCACCGAGATTCACGCCGCGGCCGGGGCAAATGTCGGCTGGGGTAAACGTCCCCGCAATGCCGCGTACGTCCTTCTTTCGCAGGTGCACTACCAGGACAATGCCCGGCCGGTGATGTTCAACCGCACGTACTTCATCGAGGGAAGATTCACGTTCTCCCTCGTCAGGGCCCGATGATCGATCTCAGCGGCCGGGTGATCGTCATCACCGGTGCGGGTGGGGGAATTGGCGAGGGCATCGCCCGCCGCTTCGCCGCCGCCGGCGCCACTCTGGTCCTTTCCACTCGGACCAGCCCCGTCTCTGAACAGGCCCCCAAGCAAACGGTGGTGGAAGTCGATCTCAACGAGGCGGCAGCCCCATCATTGATCATCGAGGCCGCGCTCGGGAGTTTCGGGCGCATCGATGGCCTGGTCAACAACGCCGGAATCCAGCCACTGGCTTCGACTTTGGAGGTGACCGATGATGAGTTTCGGCGAATGCTCGAGACCAACGTCACCTCGGTCCATCGGCTCACTCAGGCGGCTGCCCGCCGGATGATTGATCAAGGCACTGGTGGCTCCATCGTCCACATCGCCTCTATCGAAGGAATCCAGCCCGCTCCCCTGCATGGGCATTACTCCACTGCCAAGGCGGCATTGCGGATGCATGCCCGGGCGGCGGCGCAGGAACTTGGTCGCCACCAAATCAGGGTCAATACGGTCTCGCCCGGCCTGATTGAACGGCCCGGCCTCGAGCGTGATTGGCCCGAGGGAGTGCGGCGTTGGCTGTCGTCGGCGCCACTGGGACGACTGGGTACAGCCGAGGAGGTTGGCGATGCCTGCGTCTTTCTTTGCTCGGATATGGCACGTTTTATCACCGGCGCCGATCTGTTGGTCGACGGCGGCGTCCTCACCAGGCCCACCTGGTGATGGAAGGCCGTCGCTACATCGTGACGGGAGCCGCCGGCGGGATCGGCTCAGCCATCACCCAAGTCCTGGTGGAACGAGGGGGACGAGTGGCCATGGTCGATCTGGACGGGGAGCGAGTACAAGAGGCAGCGCTGCGCTTCGAACCCGGCCAAGTTCTTCCTCTCTCCTGCGACGTCACCAATGAAGCCGACGTGGCCGCAGCGGTCGAATCGGTGGTAGATAGCTGGAACGGCATCGACGGATTGGTCAACAACGCCGGAGCCGTGGTCCTCGATACCGCCTGGGACGCCGGAGCTAGTGATTGGCGTCGCCAACTCGACGTCAACGTCACCGGCACTTTTCTCTGTTCGCGCCAGGTAGGAAGCCATCTCAAAGAGCGAGGTGGGGCGATCGTCAACGTCGCCTCCAATTGCGGCAAGGTCGGATACAAGAACATGGCTGCCTACAACGCGGCCAAGGCTGCAGTCATCAGCCTCACGAGATCGCTGGCGATGGAGTGGGCGGAGCACGGCATCAACGTCAATGCCGTGTGCCCTGGTGGGGTCGACACGCCGATGTTGGCCGGTGTGGCGGAATGGCTCGAACCCCGGGTTGGAGTTTCGGCCGCCGACTTGCTCGCCGGCATGGGCCCGGCCCAACTCGGTCGCAAGGTGCAGCCGATCGAAGTGGCTCGGGTCATCGCCTTCCTTCTCTCCGACGAGGCGCTGATCATCCGTGGCCAAGCGATCAACGTGGATGGCGGGGATACTCCCTACTGATGGACGGTCGCTGGAACGAAGCCGAGGCGGGATCGACGCCGCTGGAGCAGTGCGTCTACGGCTCGCGCCTTCTGGGTTCCGAGTCCTCCCTGGTTCTCCACGGAGGCGGCAACACTTCTGTCAAAGGCCCTCATCTCGACATCACCGGTGTCGAGATCGACGCTCTATTCGTCAAGGGATCGGGTTGGGACCTGGCCACCATCGCCGAAGCCGGATTTACGCCCTTGCGAATGAGTCGGCTCGCTGAACTCCTCGATCTCGATGCCATTTCCGATCAGGAGATGATGCGCGAGCTCTCGGCGGCTCGACTTGATCCCGCCGGCCCCCAACCATCTGTAGAGAGCCTGCTTCACGCCTTCTTGCCGTTCCCGGCCGTGCAGCACTCGCATGCCGACGTGATCGTCACATTGACGAATGTGACCGATGCTGATGCCACCGTCCGCGAAGCTTTTGGCGACACGGTCGTGGTTGTCCCCTATGTCATGCCGGGATTTGATCTCGCCCGTCTGGTTAGGAAGTTGTGGCCCGCCGAAACCGCGGCCATTGGCATGGTCCTGATGAATCATGGACTGTTCACCTTTGGGGCCACGAGCCGGGAGGCCTACGAAAGGCACATCGACCTGATTACCAAGGCGGAGCAATACCTGGGTCCCGCCTCGCCGTCCACCCCAAGGGAACTCCCCGCCCCCAACCCGGTCGACCTGGCTGACTTCCGTCAAAGGCTCTCCGAAGTCGCCGGTTTCCCCATGGTGATGCGGCGGCATGCCGATCCCGACGTCGCCCGATTCGTGGCGCGGCCCGACCTGGGCTCGCTCGCCGGGCGCGGTCCTCTCACCCCCGACCACGTGATTCGCACCAAGCCAGTGCCCTTGATTGGCCGGGACATCGATCGGTACGCCAGGGAATACACCGAGTACTTCGAGGCCAACCAGCGACGAACCAAACGCGACCTGCAAATGCTCGATCCGGCGCCGCGGGTAGTGCTCGATCCCGAGTGGGGAATGCTCGCCGCCGGGCGGTCACTCGTCGAGGCCGGGATTGCCGCCGACATCTATCACCACACCATCGGGGTTCTGGAACGAGCCGAGGATCAGCTGGGTGGCTATCGAGCCCTGTCCCCGGAGGAGCTCTTCGACTGTGAATATTGGGACCTCGAACAGGCCAAGCTCAAGCGGCCCGGTCCGTTGCCCGAGTTCACCGGAATGGTGGCGCTCGTCACCGGTAGCGCCTCCGGAATCGGTCGTGCCACGGCCATGGAGCTTCTCGGTCGCGGGGCGGCCGTGGTCGGTTGCGACATCTCTGAGCCGACTATCGACGAGCCCCATTGTCTCGGGCTTCAACTCGATGTCACTGAGGACCAAGAGCAACGAAAGGCCATCTCCCGGGCAATAGAGCATTTCGGTGGAATCGATATCGCGGTGGTCGGCGCCGGCATTTTTGGCGAAACCCAGAACGTGGCCGATCTTGATCTCGATTCCTGGGATCGGGTGATGTCGGTAAACGTGCGGGCGGTGGGGGCGTTGCTGCGCGACCTCGAGCCTTTCTTGCGCCGATCGCCGGTAGGAGGAAGAGTCGCGGTAGTCGCGTCTCGCAACGCCACTGCTCCGGGCAAGGGGGCGGCGGCTTACTCCGCCTCCAAAGCGGCTCTGACCCAGCTGGCCCGAGTGGCGGCGCTCGAGTGGGCCGAGGCCGGAATCCGGGTCAACATCGTCCATCCCGATGGCGTTTTCGATACCGGCATCTGGACCGAGGATCTGATCAAATCTCGCGCCGCCGCCTACGGGCTCGAGGTCGACGAATACAAGCGGCGGAATCTCTTGAAGACTGAGGTCAGCGCCGCCACCGTGGCCACCATCGTCGCCGACCTCTGCTCGGACCGCTATCGAGCGACCACCGGCGCCCAGATTCCCATCGACGGGGGAAATGAGAGAGTCATCTAGTGGCGATGACGTTGGCCGAGGCGAGGGCGCAATTCCCGGTGCTCGAAAAATACGCCTACCTGCAAGCGGGAAGCACAGGCCCACTCGCCCGCCAGACCCTTGCTGCCATGAGGGCAGAGGACGAACGCAGCCTCATCGAGGGAAGATCAGGTCAGGCTTACATCGACCGCGTACTCGGGTTGCGCATCGAGGTACGCGATCAACTGGCGAAGCTGGTGGGAGTCGGGCCCGAAAACGTCGCCCTCACTGCGTCGACTACCGACGGCTGCAACCTCGTGCTGGCCGGCCTCGAACTTGGTCCCGAAGACGAGATCGTCACCACCACCGACGAGCATTTCGGATTGCTGGGACCCCTTCATACCTCGGGTGCCCGGGTCATCGTCACCCCACCAGATCCGGATTCGATCGTCGGTGCGGTCACCGCCAGGACTCGCCTCTTGGCCGTCTCACACGTTCTCTGGACCACGGGTCAGATCCTTCCGGTTCACGAACTTCGCCAGCGGGCCGGGGTGCCGATTCTGGTGGACGGTGCCCAGTCGGTAGGGGCCATCCCCGTCGATGCGAGGGGTCTCGACTACATGACCATCTCGGGGCAAAAGTGGCTCTGCGGACCCGAATCCACGGGTGCCCTGGTCGTGGCCGATCCCGCTCAGCTCCGTGTCGCCCGCCCCAGCTACTTCTCTCAAGAGACTTATCGAGCTGATGGCAGCTTTGAGCCCTGGTCAGGCGCCCGCCGATTCGACCCTGGCTGGCTTCCCACTTCTTCCCTGTCAGGGCTGCTGGCCGCGGTCCGAGGTCGACCGGAATGGTGCTTTTCCCGGAGCCGCGAGATGGCCGAGGCTTGCCGCCGGATGCTCGAAGGCACCGGAGTGGAAGTAGCCACACCTAAGGAGCAGGCAACGATCGTCTCCTGGCGCAGCGCAGAGCCGGTCAATGTCGTCGCCCACCTCGAATCGGAAGGGGTGTTGGTGCGCGAGATCCCCAAGACGGGATTGGTGCGTGCCTCGATCGGATGGTGGACCAACGACGACGATCTCGAGCGACTGGCCAACGGTCTCAAGACGTGACCAAGACCCGGGTTCCCGAGGACTCCCGACTGCCCGTTCTTGGATTTCGGGCCGGCGACCTTCCCCACCGGGTGCTGGTGGTCGGGGATCCCAACCGCGCAGAGAAGGCGGCAGAACGCCTTCAGGACGTGAAGGAATTGGGCCGAACCCGCGAATACCTTTCGTTCTCCGGTCGGCATCACGACATCGAAGTCGCCGTCGTGTCCCACGGCGTAGGTAGCGCCGGCGCCGCCGTCTGCTTCGAAGAGCTGTTTCGGGCCGGGGCCGAGCGGGTGATACGGGCCGGCACCGCGGGGGGAATGCAGCCCGACATCCTTGACGGACTTCTGGTGGTAGCGACAGCCGCCGTCCGCGCCGACGGCTTCACCCAGCAGGTGGTCCCGTTGGAGTACCCGGCTACAGCAGATCATCGAGTCGTCGACAGCTTGCTGGGAGCAGCCGAGGCGGCCGGCGTCGATGTCCATCCAGGAGTCGTGCTGACCGTGGCGTCCTTCTATCCCCATCAGATCCTGGGAAGCAGCCTCCCGATGTGGCAGCAATCCGGAGTGATCGCAGTGGAGATGGAGGTAGCTCCCCTCTACATCCTGGCCTCGCTTCATGAAGCGAGCGCCGGAGCAATTCTTGCCATCGATGGCAATCCTCTGGTTGAGAAGGATGAGGCTATGGAGGGCTACAACCCCAACCGCCCGGTGGTTCATGAAGCGGTGGAGCAGATGATCACCATCGGTCTCGATGCCCTCGTCCGCTGAACCCATCACCAATCGACAACTGAATCGGGCGACGCTCGAGCGTCAGCTCTTGCTACGGCGGGCGTCAATGCCGCTGACGACTGCGGTCGCGAAGCTGGTTGGCCTCCAGGCGCAGAACCCACTCGATCCCTACCTGGCCCTCTGGTCGCGAATCGTGGGGTTCGATCCCGATGCCTTGGGCAGGCTCGTCTCGGATCGATCGTTGGTGAGGATCGCGGTGATGCGAGGAACGATTCACTTGCTCACCGCCGACGACGCCCTTTGGCTCCGACCTCTTACCCAGCCCGTGCTAACCGCTGAGCTCGCCCGTCATCGCGAATTCGCCCCGGCTCTGGCCGGCGTTGATCTCGAGCCGATCATGGCGATCGCCCGCCAGCTTCTGTCGAACACGCCGCTGAGCGGCCCACGTTTACGAGCATCGCTGGCAGACCGCTTCCCTCACGTGGATCCCGCCGCATTGGCCTATGCCTGTCGGTGCCTGCTGCCGCTGGTGCAGGCTCCGCCACGCGGTGTGTGGGGTCGAGCCCGCCAGGTGGAAGTGGTCACGCTCGAATCCTGGGTGGGAAAGCCTCTTCATCCGACGCCGTCGCGATCGGAGATGGTGCTGCGGTATCTGGCGGCCTTCGGCCCCGCCTCGGTCGCCGACATCGCCAATTGGTCGCGGCTCACGGGCTGGCGCGAGGTGGTGGAGAAACTCCGACCGCAGCTGCTCACATTTCGCAACGAGCGGGGCACCGAGTTATTCGATCTCCCCGAGGCACCGCGACCCGATCCCGATAGTCCGGCACCGGTTCGCTTTCTGCCCGAGTACGACAATCTTCTCCTCGGACACGCCGATCGTTCCCGATTCAGCTCTGATGGCGGCATCATCGGAGCTGCTCGGGCGGTCAAGGGGACAGTCCTGATCGACGGAACCGTCCAAGCCATCTGGCGGTTCGACGGAGACTCCAAACGGGGACGAGCGTTGGTTATCGAACACCAGCATCTCCCCAGGTTGATTCGCGCCGAGATACAGGACGAGGCCGCCGCGGTCACCCGCTTCTGGTATCCGGAGGCAGAAGTTCCGATCCGAATGCACCCGGCGTAGGATCGAAAGCGTGGCCGCCGATGTTCAAGCAATCGCCCGAAAGTGGACCGAGGCTTGGCGGACCGGTTGGCCGGCCAAAGACATCGAGTCGATGGCCGCCTTCTATGCCTCGGACGCGACCTATTTGTCGGTGCCTTTCCGCGAGCCCGATCTCGGCATTGACGGTGTGCGAAGTTATCTGACCAGGGAATTCGGTGTCGAGTCGGAGATCGAGTGTTGGTTCGCCACTCCGGTGGTCGAAGGTAATCGCGCCGCCATCGAGTGGTGGGCCAGTTGGGTTGAGGGCGACATGGAGATGACGCTTGCCGGGTCGACTTTTCTGACCTTCAATGGCGACGGGCTCATCGTCGATCACCGTGATTACTGGAACCAGATCGACGACCGGCGCCCGCCCTATCGAGGGTGGATGCCCGGCTCCTAGATTTTTCGGATTCTTTTTTCGGATTTCTTCGCTCGGAGGCGAAATTGTCCCACCTCGTTCTCATACTGAACACATGTTCGAATGGGATGGGGAACCGGATCAGATCGATCGGTGGGAAGAGGATCTGATTGCTAAAGAGCGAGAGATCAACCGGCTCCGAGCCGAGCAGGCGGAGCTGTTGGGAAGGCTCGACCCCCATCAGCTCGCCTGGTCGGCGGGAGATCGCAATCTCACCGACTGGCTCTCTTCGGTCCTCGACATTTCCTGGCAGACCGCCCGCCGGCTCCGCACCCTGGCCTATGCCCCCGACTCTCAGATCAAGAGCGAGCTTTCCAAGGGAGCGATCTCCTTGGACCGGGCGGCGGTGCTGGTCGAGCTCTCCCAGACCGGTCTCTCCGAGGCAGAGGTCCTCTCCTTTTCCCCCGATTACTCACTGGGAAGGCTCTATGGGTTGCTGGAGCGAAGGAGGAGGGTGAGGGGGGAGGATGCCCAGACCCTCTTCTCTGATCGTTATCTGGTGATCCAGCCCTCCTTGGACCAATCCGCCCACAGGTTCTGGGGGTTGGCGGTGGGAACCGACGGGGAGATCATCGCCAACGCCCTCCACCGGCGGGAAAGCGAGTTGCTGGGTCGACGCCGCCCTGGCCGCCGCCACCTTGGGAGAGGCGGGGGTGACCCTCTCTTCCGGTCCCAAGCTGGGACCCGACTTCCTCTCTGAGATCCTCTGTGGAGGGAAGGTGAGGCTGATCGCCTCAGATCTTCACTGTCTCTACTACTCCGACCTGGGGGAAGCGATCCCTCCCGCCCTCCGGGCGCTGGCGATGGCCCGGGACATGGGGATCTGCTCGATCGAGGGCTGTCGGAGCCGATACCGCTTACAGATCCACCACATTTTTCCCAGATCACGGGGCGGAGGCCATCACCCCGACAACCTCATCACCTTGTGCTGGTATCACCACCACGTCGCCATCCATGGGATGGGGATGGAGATCGATCCCAACTCCCCGGTCCATCGGCGACGATTGCGCTGGCCGGGTGGACCTGATCCGCCGCCGGTCGTTCCTAGGACTTAGGGACGCTCGATCGGGACTCGGACCGCGTTTCCATACTCAGTCCAAGAACCGTCATAGTTGCGGACCGTGTCAAAGCCCAACAGTTGGGTGAGAACGAACCAAGTGTGCGAGGACCGCTCCCCGATCCGACAATAAGCGATGACATCGTCGTGGCGATCGAGCCCGACCTCATCGACATATAGCTTTTGAAGGTCCTCGAAAGTCTTAAACGTGGCGTCGTCGTTGGCGGCCTTCTTCCAGGGAACGTTCCTCGCCCCCGGAACGTGTCCCCCGCGCAAAGCACCCTCGTTCGGATAATCCGGCATATGCAGGCGTTCGCCCCGGAACTCCTCGGGCGAGCGAACATCGATCAGCGGCTTTCCTTCTTTCGAATGGGGAAGGACGTCCGCCAGGAACGCCCGGATCCGACGGTCGTTGCGCTTCGGAACCGGATAAGAGGCCGCGGTCCGGCTGGGCTCGTCGGTGGTGAGAGGTCGACCTTCCTCGATCCACTTAGCCCTTCCACCATCGAGCAGCCTGGTATCGGCATGGCCGAAGAGTTCGAAGACCCAGAGGGCGTAGGCCGCCCACCAGTTGAAGTTGTCGCCATAGAAGACGACGGTGGTATCAGGGGAGATGCCGTGCTTCGACATCAGGGACGCGAAATGTTCCTCGTCGAGATAGTCCCGCACCAGAGGATCGTTGAGGTCGGCGACCCAATCGATCTTTATGGCCCCCGGAATGTGACCGGTGTGATAGAGCAAGACATCCTCGTCCGACTCGACCACGACCACGTTGGGATCTTCGAGATGTTCGGCCAGCCACTCGGTCGAAACTATCCGCTCCGGGTGCGCATAAGACTGAAACTTGGCGGCAGGATCGGCCGCAACCGGCATTTTCGACTCCTCGATCCGGGGTTTGGTTTAACACTATCACCGTAGTGCAAATCAACTCAGGTCGGTTTCTAAACTTCCTGCAGTGCCGCTACCCGATCGACTCCGCCAGATTGTTGACGTGTTTGCGGCATCCCCCCGGCAATTTCGACTCGAAGCCCTGCTCGACTTTGCCAACCGCCTTCCCGAGCTTCCCCCCGACATCGCCTCCGACCGCGATCTCATGGAGCAAGTGCACGAGTGTCAGACGCCTTTCTTTCTCGCCACTCGTCTCGAAGACGGAAAGGTTCAGCTCTTTTTCGATGCCCCTCCGGAATCACCGACGGTTCGAGGTTATGCCGGGATCCTGGCAGCCGGTCTCAACGGCGAAACTCCCGAGGCGATCTTGGGAGTCGAAGGCGACTTCTATTTGGGGATGGGGCTCGAGGAAGTTATCACCCCCCAACGCCTGCGAGGTATGGGAGCGATCGTCGCCCACCTCAAGCGCCAGGTGGGAGCGCTGAAGGCGGCCTGACTTAGCGAGGAGCCATCCGGATGCCGCCATCCATCCGAATCGTCTCGGCGTTCATGTAGTCGTGGGTAAGGAGCATCAGGGCAAGCTCGGCGTATTCCTCAGGTTGACCTAGTCGCTTGGGAAACAACACCTGTTCGCCAAGCGATACGCGGGCTGGTTCTGGGAGGCCTGCCAGCAACGGCGTGTCGATGATCCCGGGTGCAATGGTATTGACTCTGATTCCTACGGACGAGAGATCGCGGGCGATCGGAAGCGTCATGCCGACGATGCCCCCTTTCGAGGCGGAATAGGCGGCCTGACCGATCTGGCCGTCGTACGCCGCCACCGAGGCAGTGTTGACGATTGCACCCCGCAGGCCGTCGTCGAGAGGTTCGGTAGTGGCCATCGCGGCCGCTGCCAAGCGGATCGTGTTGAAAGTGCCGATGAGATTGATCTCTATGACCGTCCGGAAGTGCTCGATCGCATGAGGCGATCCATCCCGGTTGAGTGTCCGCGCCGGCGGACCGATACCAGCACAGTTGACCACGGCCCGAAGGGGCGCCGCAGCCATGGCCACATCAACAGCCTCCTGCACGGTCTCGTCGTTGGTGACGTCGGTGTGGACGAAGCTGCCCTTGATCTGTGTAGCGAGGTCGTTGCCCTTGTCGTCCTGCAAATCGGCAATGATCACCACAGCTCCTCCTTCGGCCAGCTTGCCGGCGGTGGCTGCGCCTAGCCCGGAAGCACCCCCGGTGACAATCGCCGAGATGCCATTGAGATCCATGCGGGAGAGACTCCTTGTCGACTCGGAGAGCGACGATACTCCCGGCTATTGATCGGAATGCTCGATTCCGGAGTGGGGGGATTGTCGGTACTGCTGGCGTTGCGACGTCTGCGCCCCGACCTCGATGTTCTCTACTTGGCCGACAGCTCCCACGCGCCTTACGGGGAACGTTCGTTGGCCCAGGTAGCCGAGATCACTCATCGCAATGTCGGCTACTTGCTGGCCGAAGGCGCCACTGTCATCGCCCTCGCCTGCAACACTGCCTCGGCGGCGGCCCTCCACGACCTCCGTCGCGCCCATCCATCGGTGCCATTCGTTGGCATGGAACCGGCGGTCAAGCCGGCCCGGAGTCTGACGCGAAGTGGTGTCATCGGCGTACTGGCAACTGATGCCACCTTTCAGGGCGAGCTCTTTGCCTCCGTTGTGGGACGGTTCGCCGAGGATGTCGAGATCGTCACTCGAGCCTGCCCAGGCTGGTCGGACCTGGTGGAGTCGGGGACGATCGATGGACCGAAGGCCGAGCGATCCGTTAGCCGCCATCTCGATCCGGTGCTGCAACACGGAGTTGACACGCTGGTTCTCGGATGCACCCACTATCCGTTTCTGGCGCCCCTCATTGCCAAGCGGGCGGGTGCCCAGACTGTCATCGTCGATCCGGCACCGGCGGTCGCCCGCCAGATTGCGCGAACGGCCCGACAGCGTGGGACCGGGGTGGTGCGGTTCGTCGCCTCCCAGGACCCGGCTCATGTCGAGTCTGTCGGTCGGCAATTAACCGGCTGGCCGCTGTCGGTGGCGGCCATGGCTTGAGCTCGGGTTCCCGACTTGTGGGTGGACGTATCCTGGAATGTCGTGAGCGGCCCTCGCCGACTAGATCCCTGGGATCGAGCCCTGCTCGAGGCTCTGCATCCGTCCACTGACCTGCTCACCCTGGACGAGTTGGCTGTTCGCACCAAGCTCCCCCCCACCCTCCTCGAGGTGGTGTTACGCGAGGGATTCCTCAAGCCGGTCACCTCTGATCCCGATCCTCGCTTCGATCCGGACGATGTGGAGCCGATCAAGGCAGGCATGTCTCTCGTCGAGGCTGGACTGCCATTAGGCGAATTGCTCGATCTGGCCCGCAAGATGGATGCCGCAATGCAACCCGTCGTCGATCAGGCGATCAACCTCTTTGTGCGCTTCGTGCGGGACTCAGTGGAAGCAAACGCCGGAAGCGACGAGGAGGCCGCTCAGCGTCTGGTCGAGGCCTTCTCCGCCATGCTCCCGGCGACGGGACGGATAGTCGATCATCACTTTCGATCGCTGGTGCTCGAAGGTGCGAGGCAGCGCCTCGAGCAATGACCCCAATCGAGCTTCTCGTCCGCCGCCCTCATACCTGGTGGTCGTCACCGAATACCACCCTGGCTGGATTCGGTGATAAAGCAGTCGTTGATCCCGGCGTTGGTCCCGATCGGTTTCGACGCGCCGAGACAGTCCAGCATCCGGTGGTCTTCGCCAGCTTCGCCTTCGATGAGAGGGCTCCGCAATCGGTTTTGGTGGTGCCCGAGACGGTCGTTGAGCTGGCTGGCGACGACCTCAGGACGACGGGACCGACTGTCGACCTGTCCCATCCTCCCCTTGAGGCCCGCCGGCATGATCGCCCCCGCTTCGCCGGCTCATCGCTTCCCGACCATCTCTGGCTGGAAGCAGTCGGAGCCGTGATCGGCTTGATCGAGACCGCGGCAGTGAAGAAGGTGGTGCTGGCCCGGGATCACGCTCTCTGGTCGAAGGAGCCGTTTGATCCGTATCGGGTGCTGCAAAGACTTCAACTCCGATTTCCCGAGTGTTTCCTGTTCCTTATCGAAGGCCTCGTTGGCGCCTCCCCCGAGCTCCTCATCAGGAAGAGCGGGCGACAGATCTCCGCGGTCACTCTTGCCGGTACCGCGGCCCGCGGGGACAGTCCCGAAACGGACGCGCTCTTGGCCAAGGAACTGGCGACGTCGGAAAAGACCAGGGTTGAACATCGGCTGGCGGCCGATTCGGTGCGCCAGGTTCTTTCCTCTTATTGCTCTGACTTGATATCACCGCTCGAGCCCGAATTGCTGCGCCTGGACAACGTGCAACATTTGGCAACCCCGTTCCGTGGTCGGCTCGACGAAAACCTCCACGTCCTCGACTTGGTGGGAGCTCTCCATCCCACTCCGGCAGTGGGCGGGGTGCCGACCGCGGAGGCTCTTGAGGTCATTTCCTCGTTGGAAAGTATGGATCGGAATCGATACGCCGGGCCTATCGGCTTCTTCCGAGCGGACGGTGACGGGGAATTCGCAATTGCGCTGCGCTGCGCCGAGCTGACCGGCGCCCGCGCCCGCCTTTTCGCCGGCAATGGAATTGTGGCTGGCTCGGTGCCCGAGGAAGAATTGGAGGAGACCCGCCTCAAGCTGGCGGCGATGCTCTCAGCTCTCGAATAGAGACTCGACGGCTCTGGTCACCTCGTCCGTTATCTGTCGATGCACCTCCACGTTGCGGGCCCGATCGGTGCGAACTTCGACTATCGAGATGCCACTCGCGGCCAACCCGTCCCTGATCGTTTGCTGAAGTTGCTCTGGGCGTTCGACCAGTGTGTGCTCAGCTCCCAACGCTTGGCTGAGTCCACCGAAATCAACCCCGCTCGGTGTCCCGAAGATCCGCTCGAAATGCTCGGGGTAGTTGGCTTGCGGTAGGAAAGAGAAGATCCCACCGCCACCGTTGTTGACGAGGACCAGAACCAGGTCGGGAGTGGGCTTGATGAGAAGTCCATTGGTGTCGTGCAAAAAAGATATATCGCCCACCAATCCCAAGACGGGTTTCCTCGCTGCGGCGGCGCCGGCGGCGAGCGAGATGAAACCATCGATACCCGAGGCACCCCGATTGCTGACGAAGTCGAGGCCGGTACGGGGGGAGGCAAACCAATCCACATCTCGAACCGGCATCGAAGACCCGACGGCCATGACGCCACCGTCGGGAATCGCCGCCACCGCGTCGCGGGCTGCGCGTGGCTCGGTGATGTCGGGAAAGCTGTCTAGCACCTGGTCGATGATCTGGCGGGCGGTTGCCTCCGCCTTTTGCCATGAAGCCGCCCAGGCTTCGTCCAATCCAGCTGGTACCCACTCCCCTATCTCCGCCATCTGGGCAGCCCTGCGGCCGGGATCAAACCAACCGGGGCCGGCGACGATCGTTTCGACCCTCGTTAGGAGTGTGGCGAGGGATCGAGAGAGTCCCGGAGTTCCCAGGGCCACCACCAGCTCCGGCATGAGAGTCGCGCTCAGCGCCTCGGAACCGAGAAGGTGGTGGGCGGTGCTCACTGTTCCCGGAGTCCGACACCCGCTATGCCCCTCGGCGACGACCACCATTCCCAGATCGACCGCAGCATGAACGAGGTCGGCATCGGCACCGGGACCGGCCACCACCAGCGTGCGCCCGCGCACTCCGAGCTCGCCAGCAGCCTTCTCGCTGAGCTGGGTCCGAGTCCAAGCCCGACCATCGCTGCGACCGCTGAGATCGCCTCGATAAGGCTCGGCAATAGCTCGGCCGTCGTCGGTTGCTGGAACCAACGGTTCGCGGAATCCGAGGTTGAGGTGGACCGGCCCGGTACGAGCGGCTTCTACCGCCTGGCAAACCAGCGACCGCCACCCGGATGGCTCCCCCGGAACATCGGCAGCGGCCGGCACATCGGCAAAAAACCGAGCCCGCTCGCCAAAGATCTTGATCTGATCGATCGTCTGGTTGGCGCCGCTTTGTCGAGCCTCGGCGGGTCGGTCTGCGCTTATCACCACCAGGGGCGTGCGGGAGCGATCGGCTTCCACTACGGCCGGGAGCAGGTTGGCCACCGCCGTCCCCGACGTGGTCAGCACGACGGCCGGCGTCTTGCCCAGTTTGCCGTACCCGACGGCCCAAAACCCCGCCGACCTCTCGTCGAGGGAGACGTGCAGATCGAGCCTCTCATCGGTGGCGGCCGACATGGCCAGTGCGCCCGACCGCGAGCCCGGTGCCAGCACCAGGTCCCTGATGCCGTTGCGAACCAATTCGTCGATGAACACCCGAGCCATCGCCACCGAAGGATTGGGCGCACTCACGCCAGCAACTCCGCCGCCGATCGCAGCCTCTGCAGCATCAGCGCCCCAACCTCGGCGGTGGCCGCATGCTTTTCCAGAAGCTCGGGATCTGGCTCGGGTCGTCGGACGTTCAGGAAGCCGCCGACCGGGAGGAGCGGATTCGCCACCACATCGTCGTAGAACAGCGAGGCCGTGCCGAGGCCACAGGCGTAGATCAATTCGGGCAGAGCCGCGGCAGCCGCCAATCCGGCGGCGAGGCCAACCGACGTCTCGAGTGCGGAGGAGACGACCGTGGGCAAGCCCGCTCGACTGGCCACGTCCAACGCCCTCGCCACTCCCCCCAGGGGCTGAACTTTGACGACGATGATGTCCGCTGCCCCCCGCTCGGCTACTTCCAGGGGATCTGCGCCGGCGCGCACCACCTCATCCGCAGCGACCGGGATCGGGATCCTTCGCCGGAGCTCGACCATCTCCTCGATCGTTCGGACCGGTTGTTCGACGTATTCGAGGTCGAAGCCAGCGAGACGTTGCAAGCCTTCGGTGGCTTCATCCAAGGTCCAGGCGGCATTGACATCGATGCGAAGCTTTCCCTCCGGTCCCAAAGCCTCTCGTACCGCTTGCACGCGGGCGAAATCATCCTCGGGGCGCTGGCCTGCCTCGGCCACCTTGACCTTGGCGGTCCGGCAACCCGAGGTGAGAACAATCTCATATGCGGTCGACGGATCTACAGCCGGAACTGTGACGTTGATGGGCACTTGGCTGCGCTGGGGTGGAGGCCAAACGGCACAAGCCCCTTCCAGCGCTGCGGCCAGCCATCGAGCCGTGACCTCGGGCGGATACTCAGGGAAAGGAGAGAATTCCCCCCAACCCTCCGGTCCCCTGATAAGGACCGCATCCCGGCTCTCCACTCGCCGAAAGCGATGCCGCATGGGCAGCGAGATTGGGAAAAGCTCGAGCGATTCGACGACAGCCGTCATCGCTGTTGGTCCCGAATGAAATCGATCACTCGCTCGATTTGCTCCTGACTCAGCGTGTTCTGAAAAGACGGCATACGACCGCGCCCCCGGGTGATGGTGAGCTCGAGGAAGGCATCATCCTGAGCGGCGGCATTGGAGCCGGGGCCGAGGGCAGGTCCGATGCCCCCACTCAAATCCGAGGCGTGGCAGTTGGCGCAGACCTGTTCAAAGACCTCGGCACCCGATGCATCTGCTGAGGGTCGGTCGCTACATGACATCAGCAGGAAGGCCGTGAGGATCAAGGAACGACCAGCTCGGATCAGAGGTAATCCTCACCGAGACGCTCAACCAATTTCCTGACGTCCTGGGCGGCCAGGCGGCGCGTCACCAGCACCGCATCGGGCGTCGCCACCACGACGAGGTCCTCGATTCCGGAGACCGCCACCAGCGGGCCGTCGGAGCGGATGTAGCTTCCCCGGGAATCAACCGCCACCGCGGAACCGATGATCACGTTTTGATCCGGATCCTTATCGCCTAGTTCCCAGAGCGTCTCCCACGATCCGATGTCGTTCCATTCCGCCGCCAGCGGCACCACCACCGCCCGCATGGTCTGTTCCATCACCGCGGTGTCAATCGAAACCGCTGGAGCCGAGCCAAATTCGGGACCGAGGAGGGAACCGAACTCGGTCGCCTTGGCGGAACCAACTGCAGCCCGGACAGCTGACAGCACCTCTGGAGCCAGTCGCTCCATCTCCTCCAGCAGGACCCCCACCGGGAAGACAAACATTCCGCTGTTCCAGAGGGCGCCCGAGGCAATCAGCGAAGCGGCCGTCTCGCGACCCGGTTTTTCGACGAAACGCTCAATAGGAAGCGCAGAGGCCAGGCCGTCGGACTTGGGGACGATGTAGCCGTAGCCGGTCTCGGGCTTGACTGGCACCACCCCAAAGGTCACCAAATGACCGGTCGCGGCAGCCGCCAGAGCCCGTTCGAGCGACTCCAAAAAGGCAGTCGGACGATTGATGTGATGATCGGCCGGCATCACCACCAGGATGTCCTCGGGCTTTGCCAACAAGGCGGCGGCCGCAACGGCTGGAGCCGTATTTCGCCCGACGGGCTCGGCGACGATGGTCACCGACTGGTGGGCGCCGAGTTCGCGGCGGAGATGCGGTACCTGGTCGACGTTCGCGACGATCACGGGTGCCGTCTCCAGGTGAGAAAGACGATCGAGGGTCTGCGCCAGCATTGTCCCGGTGCCGATCACCTTCTGAAACTGCTTGGGCCGGTGTCGGCGCGATAGTGGCCAAAGGCGAGTCCCCGATCCGCCCGAAAGGACGACCGGGATGAGCAGCGACATCGAAGTTAGGGTATCGCGGCGTGTCATCGGGTCCGGCTCAGTCGCTCGTAGCCGTCCCTTTTCTCTCTGAGGCGCCAGACCTCGTGGCCGCCACTCTGCAAGAGGCCCTGGCCCATCCGGCTGTTGCTCTCGTGCTCGGAATCCACGGCGACGATCAGGCCGTCAATGCCGCGGTCACAGAGCTCGTGGCGGGCAGCAATGGAATCAATCTGGTTCCTCAGCGCAGGCTCGGGAACCTTCGTCCTGGCAAGGGAGACGCCATCAACACCGGCTTTCGCATCTTTCTCGAGGAAACTGGCTACCAACGCCTCCACTTTTACGACGCCGACATCAGGTCTTTTGACCGCGGCTGGATCCACCGAGCTGAGCTTGCCCTCGATAAGGGCTTTCAGGCCGTGCGCCACTTCTACCCCAGGTCTCCCACTGACGGGATGATTACTTGGATGGTCACCCGACCGGGCTTCGGACTGCTTTGGTCGGACTCGGTTCTCCCCTGGATCCAACAGCCCATGTCAGGCGAGGTGGCATTCGAGCGAGATGCCGTGGCAGTGCTGATGGCCGACCCCATAGTGGCCACCCAAAGCGATTGGGGGATCGACACGGCCATAACTCACCGCTCCGTAGCGCATGGCCTGTCTATATACGAGACCTTTGCTCCCGAGGGGAAGGATCATCAACTCTACGGAAGCCTCGCGGAGCTACGGACGATGCTTCTCGAATGCCTCCATACCCTGCAACGTCTCCAGGGGGCAAGCCCACCCCGAGCGATTGAACACTTCGCGGAGTCGGTCGCATCCGAAGAAGCGCCGGCCGCGGTTCAGCGGGTCGCTTACGACGTGAACGAGACCCGCGCGATCGCTCACCAATCATGGTCCCCCGAACAGCAAGAACTGCTTCGCCACTACTTCGATCAAGATCTCAACGATCTGGACACGCCGACCTGGCTTGCAGTGTTGGATGTTCTGTTGCGGGACTTCGACCCTTCATCCCGGGACTGGCAGGAAGTGGCGTTCCGGCTATGGACGCGCAGAGTGTTGTCCTACTCAGAAGGGATTGAGGGTGTCACATACACAGAAGCCATGAGTCATCTGCAAGCGATGGTGCGGGTGGCGGTCTCTTGGTGATTCAAGCCCTTAACTAAATCGCAACACGACTTTGATGTTTTGTATTGAATTCTTCATGTAACGCGTACGCGCACACTCTCGTGCGCTCGAAGGAGGACAAATGGCAACCAAGAAAGCTACGCCTCGCAAGAAGGCCGCGGCTAAGAAGGCACCTGCCAAGAAGTCGGCGGCAAAGAAGACCACGAAGAAGGCAACCGCCAAGAAGGCTCCAGCCCGCAAGGCTGCGGCGAAAAAGGCACCAGCCAAGAAAACGGCCCGCAAGAGCACAGCGCGCAAGACTGCCAAAAAGCGCTAGCCGAGAAAATCAAACCCCGGATCCCCTTTTCGGAGATCCGGGGTTTTTGTTTGCTCAATCGTCAGACGTGATCGAGACGTGATTGCACTCGACGCAAACCCGGCGAGTGAGCCCGCCGGCTGATCGTGACTCCTCGTAGCTGTGGACGTGCTCCTGGTCGGCCTTGGGAGCCCGTCGCAGCTTGGCGAGCAGACCGACGTTGGTCTCCGCGGGGTGGTGGCCGGCTCCCTTCGGCTCCTTCACCTTTCCCCGCGCCGCCTCGATGTTGGTGATCTGGCGAGCTTCCGTTTCCTCATCGGGCACCTGATCGTCGGGGGCTGTCTCCCGGCGACTCTTTCGCCGCTGCCGACGCTTGGTGAGCTCGTCGCTCGCCTCGTCTTCGATCTCGGGCTGGACCGGTGCCTCCTGAAGCTCACTGTCTGCGAAGGGAGTTTCGATTACCAACGGCTCTTCGACTGAAAGATCGACTGTCACCAGTCGCGCCGGGGGCGGGGGTGCAATCCAGGAAGGCTCCGGATACTCGGGCTCCTCCAGGACCGGCTCGTCGATGGGCGGCGGCTGGACCGGCGTTGGCGCGACCAGCGGCGGCTCGACCGGCGCATGCTCAATCGGCGGCCTCGGAGGACGCTTTCGCTTCGGGCGCGGAGCGGCCACTTCCTTGGGGACTTCAGAGGCGGCCGCGGGGGCGACCGCGGGAGGCTCTGTGACCGCCGGTTCGGCGCGTGGCTGTTTGCGAGGGGGCGGTGGCGGAGAATAGGGCTCGGTGTAGAGCGGACCCGATGGCGCCGGCTCTTCTTTGGGTGCCGCTCGCTTGCGCGGCTTCTTGGCCGGCGGGGGTGGCTCGCTCTTGGCAGCCTCAGCCAGCTCGAGGGCTTCCGCCTCCGCCCATGTGAGACGTCGCTTCTCCGACTCGTCGTTGGCGGCCGCTTCGGCGGAGGCAATCGCTGCCAATTTCTTGGCCAGATCGGAGGTGGGGACCTTCTTCGTCGCTTGCGGGCGGGTCGGTTCCTCAACCCTTATCGGCGCCGGCGCCGCCTCGACCGGGGCTTCGTCCTTGCGCCGGGCGGCGTCGGCCGCGGCCCGTCGATGGCGGCGCTTGCGCTTTTTGGCGTTAACCCAACCCTCTTGCATCCGGGTGACGCCTTCATATGCAAACACCAGGGCATCGTCGGCAAGGAATTCCATCTCGTCATCACCCAGGAAGAGGGTGAAACGCTCTGCGATCTCCCGCTTGACCTCGACGTCGGCGAGATACCAGCGGCCCATCAGGTCGGACCCGCGCAAGATCTCGAGGTGGAAGTCATCCACCACTAGCGAGACTCTTATCCCGGGACCACGGTCACCGGGGGAACGAAGGGATCCTTTGAATTGCAAATGAACCTCTAACTCGGCCCGCGAAATCGATTCTTGAGCCGAAACACCATCCCATCCCCAAGATCGGTCGTCAAGGGCGGATTCTCCCCGCTCACGGGGCGTAATCCTCAAGCGGTGGACAGGCACAAATCAGGTTACGGTCGCCTCCCGCCCCGTCAATCCTTGATACGGGCGGCCAGTACTTGCTGAGGCGTAGCCGCTCGGCGGGAAACGCGGCCAGCTCACGCGAATATGCCCGCTCCCAGGCGTCGGTGGCAACGTCCTGGGATGTATGCGGCGCCCATCGGAGGGGGCTCTCATCCTCGCTCCATTCTCCGCTCTCCACCCTGGCGATCTCTCCACGAATCCCGATCATGGCCTCACAGAATCGATCGAGCTCGGCAAGCGACTCGCTCTCGGTCGGCTCGACCATAAGCGTCCCTGCAACCGGAAAGCTCAAGGTGGGAGCATGAAATCCATAATCGGCCAGCCGTTTGGCGACGTCTTCGGATCCGATCCCTGTCGCCCTCTGGAGAGGCCGCAGATCGAGGATGCATTCATGGGCAACCCGCCCAGCTGCACCGCGGTAGAGAATTGGAAAGTGACTCTCGAGGCGGGTGGCCAGGTAGTTGGCACCGAGGATCGCCACCTCAGATGCGCGCCGTAATCCCGTCGCTCCCATCATTCGGATGTAGGCATAGGGAATAGGAAGGATTCCGGCAGATCCCCATGGTGCCGACGAGATCGCTCCTATACCGGTTGCCGGGCCAGCTTCATCAACCAAAGGGTGCGAGGGGAGAAACGGGGCCAGGTGGGCACGCACACCGATCGGACCGACGCCCGGTCCTCCGCCGCCATGGGGGATGGTGAAGGTCTTGTGCAAGTTGAGGTGAGAAACGTCAGCCCCGAACTTCGGTGGTTGCGCCAGCCCCACCATGGCGTTGAGGTTCGCCCCATCCACGTAAACCTGCCCGCCATAGCGGTGGACCGTCTCGCAAAGGCCCCTGATGCTCTCCTCGAAAACTCCGTGGGTCGATGGATACGTCACCATCACCGCCGACAAACGATCTCCATTAGCAGCGCATTTCGACTCGAGGTCGGCGAGATCGACGTTGCCCGCCTCGTCGCAAGCGACGACCATCACCTCCATCCCCGCCATCACCGCCGAAGCGGCATTGGTGCCGTGCGCCGACGAGGGAATCAAGCACAAATCGCGTCCTTCATCGCCGCGGGAGCGGTGATAGGCACGGATCGCCAGCAGCCCGGCGAGCTCTCCCTGCGAGCCAGCATTCGGCTGCAGCGAAACCCGGTCATATCCCGTGATCACCTCGAGATACCGGGCCAGGCTTTCGATGAGCTCCGTATAACCCTCGCATTGCTGGCGAGGAGCGAAGGGATGGATGCGGGCAAAGCCTTCGAGGGTGATCGGGATCATCTCGGTCGCCGCGTTCAGTTTCATCGTGCAGGAGCCGAGCGGAATCATGGTTCGATCGAGAGCGAGGTCCTTATCGGAGAGACGTCGGAGGAATCGCAGCATTTCGTGCTCGGATCGGTAGCGGTCGAAAACGTCATGGGTGAGGAACGCGCCGTGACGAGCAAGCGACGGAGGTATGCCCTTGACAGGCGCCTCGACTAGCGGGATTTCGAAAGCTTCGGCAAGGAGCTGCAGGTGATGCTCTGTGGTGGTCTCGTCAAAGGAGATTCCAAACCGGTCTTCATCTACCAACAGGAGATTTATCCGCCGGGTCCGCGCCGCCTCCACCATCGCCCGGGCCCTGCCCGGAGCTGAAACGGTGAGAGTGTCAAACCAAGTCGGGCTCTCGACCGTCATCCCCGCGCCAACCAAAGATGAGGCCATCCGCCCAGTGAGGTGATTGACCCGACGGGCGATCGCGACCAAACCCTCTGGTCCGTGCCAGCAGGCGTAGAGCGCAGCCATGATGGCCAGCAAGACCTGGGCGGTGCATACGTTGGACGTCGCTTTCTCTCGGCGTATGTGTTGCTCACGGGTTTGGAGGGCTAGCCGGAACGCAATGCGACCGGCACTGTCTTTCGATACTCCCACCAGGCGCCCGGGAAGAGCCCGCACCATGCTCTGGCGGGTGGCGATGAACGCGGCATGCGGTCCGCCGAAACCCAAGGGCACGCCAAACCTCTGCGATGAGCCGACCGCGATGTCAGCCCCCAGTTCCCCGGGAGGAACCAGGACAGTGAGGGCGAGGAGATCGGTGGCAACCGCGATCAACGATCCCGCGGCGTGGGCCGCCTCGATCACCGAGCGATGGTCTGCGAGCGCTCCCGAGGATGACGGGTAGGCGAGCAGAGCCCCGAACGCGTCAGTGAAGTCGAAGTCGGCAGGCTCGGCGATTCGCAACTCGATACCCACTGGCTCTGCCCGCGTGATCACCACCGCGATGGTTTGAGGATGGCAGTCGCGGTCGACCCAAAACACTTTGCGATCGCCCGTAGCCAGCCTCCGGCACATCGTCATCGCCTCTGCCGCTGCCGTCCCCTCGTCGAGGAGGGAGGCGTTGGCGACCTCGAGGCCGCAGAGGTCGGTGACCATTGTCTGGAACGTGAGCAATAGCTCGAGTCGCCCCTGGGAGATCTCGGGCTGATATGGGGTATAGGCCGTGTACCAGGCGGGGTTCTCGAGGACGTTGCGCAAGATCACCGACGGGGTGTAGGTGTCGTAGTAGCCGAGACCGATCATCTGGGTAAACACGTGGTTCTTGTTTGCCAGGCGGCGCATCTCCACCAGGGTCTCGGGCTCGCTGAGGGCGGGAGGGAGTGACAGCTCCTCGGCAATCCTGATCGCCCCGGGAACGGTCTCGTCGATCAGCTCATCAATCGAACCCGCCCCAATCTCGGCCAGCATCTTGGCGATGTCGACCGGACGCGGTCCCAGATGGCGGCGGGAGAAGTCGGTCAGAACTTCCATCGGGTCGTCCCTTCGCTCCCCGACTGTCAGCCTTTTGCCTTCAGCCTCGCCTCGCCGAACGGTCCTTAGGCCTGAGAGATTGCGGGGATGCAGTTGCCCCTTCGGCGACCCCAGGGGGTCTCTCCCGTCCGGTTTTGACAGCGCTCGAATGGTACCAGCGGAGGTCCGGATCGTTCTGGGGTTTGGCCGCCGAAGCGCTCGGGAACGGCAGAAACAGAGCGGGGCTCCGGCAAGGGGGGAACCGGAGCCCCGCCTGCTCTCCTTGCGAAGAGCCGACAGGGAATCCATCGGCGCGGGCGCCAGGGGTGTCCCGCGCGACCCCTGTCGTGGGGTTGGGGAACCGCAGGTGTGGGGCCACCTGACGGTCTCGATCGATGATATCTAGACACAGCCGCCAGACGCCTGCGTCCGGGTGATTTGTTATCCACACCTCTAGACCGAGAAACGGACTACCAAGACGTCCCCGACCGCGACCCGGTAATCCTTTCCCTCGGTCCGGGTCTTCGTTCGATCCCACCCGCCGGCGGCGATGACCTCGTCGATTCCGGCGACCTCGGCGCGAATGAAGCCCCGCTCCAGGTCGGTATGGATCTTCCCCGCCGCCTCGGGGGCCAGGGCGCCGGCCCGCACCGTCCAGGCCCGGGCCTCCTTGGGACCGAGGGTGTAAAAGGAGATCAGACCCAGGCTGCGATAGGCGGCGCCGACCATCTTTGCCAGAGCCCCTTCGCCGAGGCCGAGTCCCTCGAATAGCTCAGCCCTTTCCTCGGAGCCGAGCATCGAACCCTCCTCCTCGATCCGGGCGCTGAGGGCCACGACCACGTCACTCTCGGGGACGACTCCAGCCACCTTGTCGATGAGGCCTTCTGCACTGGCTTCGAACTCATCGACGTTGATGACCCAGATGGCCGGCTTGGAGGTCAATGGGGCGAGATCGCGGAAAAATTCCTGATCCGCCTCCGCCCATCTGCGCGTGCGTAGTTGTTCGCCATCCCCGAGATGTTGGCTCGCCTCGCCCAGAGCGGAGGCCATCGCCTGCCGGCTCGAATCGCCAGCTGCCTCCTTGGCTACCCGCTCGGCCTTTTTGGCAAAGACCTGATGGTCCGCCACTGCCAATTCGAGGAGAAGCTCCTCCGCCTGACTGACCGGATCATGTCCGAGCCCTTCATCCGAGATCGTCGGATCGCCGAAGGCACGCAGCACGACGATCAATGCCTCCACCTCTCGCAGCTGGGCGAGAAAGCGACCGCCGGCCTGACCTGGCACGATCGGCGGAAGATCCAACAACTCCAGCGTGGCTGGCGTCGTCTTGGCTGAGCCCTCCAGGATTGATGCCCGTTCGAGCTTGGGATCGGGAACGCTGGCTACCCCCAGCCTGGGTTCGGTGGTGCTGTAGGGGTGAGCGCCAGTGGGCGCCGACAACCCGGTGACGGCGTTGAAGAGCGTGGTCTTGCCGACGTTGGGAAAGCCGACGATTCCAAGCCTTGGCATATCACCCATTGTTACCTTGACCGCAATGGACCGAATTGCCGTGATAGGGGCCGGATCGTGGGGAACGGCAGTCGCAGCCCTCGCCGCCCGCCAGAATTCGGTGCGGCTTTGGGCACGGCGGCCTGAGCTGGCCAAAGCCATCAATACCAGCTCGGAAAACCCCGATTACCTACCGGGGCATCGCCTTCCAGCCGGCCTCGAGGCGACCGCTGATCTCAAAGAGGCGGTCGCGGGAGCGACCATCGTCGCAATCGCAGTTCCCTCCCATCGGTTTGCCGACGTGCTTGCCCATATTCGGTTAGGTGACGAAGTCCCGATCGTCTCACTCACCAAGGGAATCGAAGCCGAAACCCTCCGAAGGATGACCGAAGTGGTCGCCGATCTCAGACCAGAGCACAACCCCGATCGCATCGGAGTACTCACCGGGCCCAATCTCGCCGCCGAGGTGATGGCAGGCAGCCCCACTGCCGCGGTCGTGGCGATGAAGAACCCGGAGGTGGCGAGCCTGGTCCAGGCAACGTTCATGGGTCCGACGTTCCGGGTTTACACCAACGACGACGTCGTCGGGTGCGAGCTGGCCGGGAGCTTGAAGAACGTGATGGCAATCGCCGCCGGAATGTCGACGGGGCTCGGCTTTGGCGACAACACCAGAGCAGCTTTGATCACTCGGGCGTTGGCCGAGCTCACACGGCTCGGTGTTGCCTTAGGGGGTGCGCCGGCCACCTTCTCCGGATTGGCCGGCATGGGCGACCTCATTGCCACCTGCACCTCGCCTCACAGCAGGAACCAACGCGTCGGCCTCGAACTCGCCGCCGGGAAGTCACTCGACGAGATCACTGGCGAGATGAACATGGTTGCCGAAGGCGTCAAGACCACGAAGGCGGTGCTGCAGTTAGCTGAGCGGGTCGGCGTGGAAATGCCCATCGCCGTCCAGGTTGGGAACGTGCTCTATGCGGGCCACCACCCCCGCCAGGCAGTGTTGTCACTGATGACCCGCGCTTCGAGGAGCGAGGTCTAGCGGCCGGGTCGCCACGAGCTACCCGTACACCCGGGAGATCACCTGGGCGACACAGGCGGGCTTCTCGTTCCCTTCGATCTCGAACGTGACGTCGAGAGTCACCTGGCGTCCGTTGCCGAAGTCCTCCACCCCGGCGATCGTGGCCGTGGCTCGTACCCGCGATCCAACTGGCACCGGAGAGATGAAGCGCACTTTGTTCGATCCGTAGTTGATCCCCATTTGCGCATTTTCCACCTTGAAGAATTGCTGCATCAGCGGCACTGCCAGCGAAAGTGTCAGATAGCCGTGGGCGATCGTGGTACCGAACGGTCCCATTGCCGCCCGTTCGGGGTCGACATGAATCCATTGGTGGTCACTGGTCGCCTCGGCGAATTGGTTTATCCGCTCTTGGGTGATCTCGATCCAATCCGAGTAGCCAAGGTCGGTTCCAACCGCACCGTCGAGATCTGAGACCTTGGCGAAAACAGTCACGCCGAGACCCTAGTTGGAAGCGGCGAGACGCAGCCCTCTCACCATGAGCTCGCGGTCGCCAAGCATGTGGCGAAGGCGTCGCTCGAGACCTCCGATCGGGTAGAGATTTTGCGGAGCCCTCGGTTCCTTGTGGCCCTCGGAAGCGAAGCGAACGATCGTGGCGGTGGTGAGGTCGGCCACTCGTCGGGCGGCGCTGACGTCAGTGGAACCGATCTCGGCCCGGATCAGCCCATCGATGATGCTCGACCGTTTGAGCGGTAATTTCGCATACCAGGAAATCCGATTCCAGCCACCACCGCCGATGAGAAACAACGGTGTCCTCTCCCCTGCCACTAGTCGGGGCAGGATCGGACGCAGGTGCTCGGGCAAGTAATGGACGTGTTGAGTCTTGATGTACCCGACAGCGGCGGGGACATGCTTCTTGTGGGAAAGCGGCCCATCGACGACGACCAATGGCACGTCCGAGTAGCTGCTGGCAACAATGCCCTCCAGCACTGACATTTGCGACTGCAATCCGAGCCAAAGCTTCTCCGGAGATTCACCTTCCGTGAGGTGCACCTGATAGCCACCATGCATTGTCTCGATCGGCTCTGAGTTGCAAGCGGAGGTGAAAATTCCTCGCCTCACCTCCTCTCTAACGACGACGGCTTTGTGGTTGCTCAACACCGCCCCCGCCGCGTAACTCGCCGCCAGGGCGAGCACCGGAATCCCCTCATCGCTCTCGATCCACAAGTTGGCATCGACCCGGCGCACTCCGTCGACGAAGAGCGCCTCCGCCGCCGGCTGCGCCGACACCCCGAGAGGCGACCATTGGCGCTCGTCGACCTCAATGTTGGGGTCGATGGTCGCCCCCTCTTCGAGTTCCAGACCGGCCGGTGGTCCGTAGTCGGCCGCCCAGCCCTGGACCGAGAACCTCACTCGCTCACCTGCGACACCTTGACCGAATTTCCCACCCGGCGCACCTCGTACCGGACCGGCATCTGGGCCGCCAACTCTTCGACATGAGTGACGATCCCGACCACCTTTCCCCCCTCGCCCAGTTCGGCGATAACACGGCCCACCACTTCGAGGGACTCGTTGTCGAGGGTTCCGAAACCTTC
The DNA here is from genome assembly GCA_035253825.1 of Acidimicrobiia bacterium. Lineage (GTDB taxonomy): Bacteria > Actinomycetota > Acidimicrobiia > Spongiisociales > ZC4RG35 > JACCTH01. Next base: position 127,135 of record DATFBM010000007.1, read on the forward strand.
ATCGAGGAACAGGGAGTCGAGGGCCACCCGATGCCCGGCGGCAGCCGCCACTTCGTCGGCCAGCGCCACTGCCATGGCAAGGGACACGAGAAAAGTCTCTCCACCGGAGAGGGACTTGACCCCCCGTCGATGATCGGCGGCGAAGTGATCGATGACTTCGAAGTCGTTGTTGGTCACGGTCAATTCGTACTGACCCGAGGTCAGGGCGGTGAGCCGCAAGTTGGCCCCGGCAACGAGCGCGGCGAAAACCTCGTCGAAGATCCACTTCTTGAACTTGTTGGCCGCGAGCTCGGAGGCGAGCTTCTTCGCCACGTCTCTTTGAGTCATGGACATTTCCCGTTCCACCGCGACGCGTTCGGTTTCCTCGCGGGCTTCCTCGACGCTCTTGATGTCACGTCCCAGCTCGGCCAGAGCGGTGGCGATGGTCTCGCGGGCACGACCGATGTCGTTGGCCAGTCCGGCCTCAGTCAAGTCCTCGAGTATTGCCGTCACCGCCGCATCGACCCGTTCGCCGGCTTCGCTGGCTTCCCTCGTCGCTTCCTCTAGTTGCTTGTCGGCCTCTGGAAGCCTCTGATCGCGCCAGGCGAGCAACACCTCCCAGGCGGCCGTTGGTTGACCGAGGTCGAGCAACGGAGGCTCGAGGTGGGCCAACTTCGATACCCGCGCACCCAGTTCGGTCCGCAATTTCACCGTTTTGGCATCGAGTTGTTCGCGGCCTTTTCGGAGCTGCTCGATCTGTGCCTGCGCCGCCGCCAACCTCGCCCGGGCGTCGCCGAGCGCTTCTTCATGGGAGGCGATTGCTTGCAGCTGCTCGGAAAGCTCTGAGAGCATCGCCGCCCCTTCGAGCTCGGATTCGAGCGCTCGCTGTCTCGTCCTCGCCTCGGCCAATTTGCCTTGCAGGTCGCTCAAAGCACTACTGGCTTCGTTGACGAGCCTGCGCGCCTTTTCGATCTGCTTGGCATGGGCGCCCGCCTTGGCCGAAGGAGCGAGCTTCTTGATCTTCTCGCCACAGACCGGACATGGATCCCCAACCCTGAGCCCGAGACGGAGATGGGCTGCCCGGTCCGCCGCCACCTGGGCCTCAAACTCATCGCGCAGCTGAGCGGCGGTGGTGGTCTGCTCGGCGAGGGAGGCTTCGAATTCGACGCGCTGCTCGACGACGACGGCCAGCTCATTTCGGGCCTTGATGAACCGCTCGACCTGGCTCCGCGCCGGCAATGCAGTTATTGCCAGCTCGGCATGTCGAGCGGACGCCTCCTCAAGTTCGAGGCGAGCCGCGGCTTCCGATGCGGCAAGCGTTGCCGCCTCGGCGCTTAGTTTCTTCCATCCCGACGGCGGAGCGAGCTCGGTGAGAAGGGTGCGCGCAGCCTTCGCGTCCTCTGCCCCGCTGGTAGCCCGGGCGTGGCGAGTCCGCAGTTCTTCCAAGTCGCTGAAGGCCGTGGCCAACCGTGTGGCAAGTGTCTCGAGCTCCTTCCTTCGGGTCTTGAGCGACTCGAGGTCGACGTCGGTGATTCGGGCCAGCTCCGCCAAGCGAGCCGTATGGACCGCCAGACGACCGTCGGCTTCCTTAGCCCGGCCCGAAGCGAGATTGGCGACGACGTCGTAGAGACCGAGGTCGAGGATCGCCGATAGGAGCGATTGGCGGTGGCGGGGCTGCTCGTGGAGAAAACGAGCGAACTCACCCTGAGGCACCAAGACGCAGGTCGTGAACTGGCTGAAGTCGAGGCCGAGCAGCTTCTCGATCTGGGCGGTGACGTTCGTCGCCCCGGCTACCAGCACGGTGCCATCGCGTTCGAGGCTCGCCTCGCCGGTGCTGGCGCCTTTGCCCTTCTCCGACTTTCGGACTCGCCGTGCCACTTGATAGGTCTGTTCGTGCACGGAGAAGGTGAGGCCGACAGTGGCCTCATTCACCTGCTGATTGACGATTGGCGCCACCGCGCCTTCCCCGTGGCGGGGAACAGCCCCATAAAGGGCAAAGCAAATCCCGTCAAGAATCGTCGTCTTTCCCGATCCGGTAGGCCCGGTGAGGGCGAAGAGCTCCGAGTCGGTGAAATCGATCACCGTGTGCTCGGAAAAGATCCCAAAGCCTTTGAGCGTAAGAGTGAGCGGTCTCATCCGACCGGCTCTTGCGCCTCGGCGACCAACTCAGCGAAGAGGGCGTTCAGCCGCTCATCGTCGATCCCCCGCCCGATCAGGTAGTCGGCAAACAACTCCGAGGGCGGGCGGCCAATCCGGGTCGGTGCGGTTCCACCCTTGGTCCGCGGCGACGCCAGCAGCCGGATGTCGACGGCATTGGGGAAGATCTCCCGAACCTCGTCGAGCAGCCCAACCCGGAGGGGCTCGTCCAAGTCGATGCGGAGGAAGGCGTCGCCAACTTCAGAATCGCGGATCTGGTCGAGCTTCCCCCGCAGCGTGCGGAGTCTTCGACCCGACTTCAAGTAGCGGGTTTCCACCTGGGCCGGCAAGCCCGGCTCAGCGGTAACGAGGAGGATGGCCTTGCGGTCCTCTTCCTCACCGAAGTCGAGCTGGAGCGGCGAACCGGAATACCAGAGCGGCAACGGGGCAGCGACCTTCTGCGGGCGATGGAGATGACCCAGGGCGACGTATTGGAAATGGCTCGGGAAGGAAGCGGTGGGAATCGCATAGTCGAAGAGATGAACCGCCCGCTCGCCACCCCCGGTCTGCCCGCCGTGGACCATGAGATGACCGGCCAGGACGTTCACGGCATCGGCGGCCATCCCTGAGCAGAGAGCGGCGATGATCTGTTGCACTCGTTCGGAGTACTCGCCGCGCAGCTCGGTACTGTCGAGGGAGAGAATCTGCTCGGCCCGCACGATCCCCTTCTTCGAGATGAAAGGCACCATCACCACCCGAGTCGCAAGGTCGGCAAATTCGAGCACGCCCTCTCGCGCCACTCCGGCGCCGACCTGGACCCGGCCCAGCCTCAACAACGGGGCGACGGCACGAAGCCGGCTCGGATTGTCGTGATTGCCGGCCACGACCACTACCGGGCCTACCTCGGCCAGCGCCAACAGTGCCCGGTAGACGATCTCCTCGGCGGAGGGGCTGGGAGTGGAGGCATCGAAGATGTCCCCTGTTACGAGGATGAGATCGACCTTTTCGGCGGCGGCCAGGGTGGCAATCTCCGAAAGGACGGCGCGGTGCTCGTCGTCCCGCGACTGGCCGCGGATGGTCCGCCCGACATGCCAGTCGGCGGTGTGGAGGATCTTCACCTCACTCCAACCCGGCGAAGGGATCGGCCAGGACGAGGTCGTCAGCGGCGAGGCCCGCTTCCGACGCCCGGGTGGCCCAGGCAGGGAAGGGGAACTCGAGTACGAGCGGGATCGGCAGCTCGGGTTGGGAGAGGAGCATCGTCCCCGGCTTGATGATCGTGGCGCGTTGGCGATGAACCGAGGGGAGAAAGCCGTACTCCTCCCGGGCCGCCTCTGCCGGATCAAGCCGGCCCACCACTCGGATGGCGCTGTTGGCGATGATCCTGCGCTCGACCTCGCTCGCGGTCTGCTGCGCCCCGATCAAAATCACCCCCAGACTTCGCCCCCGCTCGGCGACGTCGAGGAGGATCTCCTTGATCGGGCTCGATCCCTCCCGGGGTGCATACTTGTTGAGCTCGTCCAAAACCAGGAAGAGCATCTCGTTCGATTGGCCCGCCCCCTCTTTCTCCTCGAACGCCTTGCGAATGGTGACTCCGACCACGAACCGCTTGGCGCGATCGTGGAGGTTGTGGATGTCGACCACCGTCACCTGATGGTCGAGGCTGATGCGGTTGCGGTCCGGCGTCGATTGGTCCCCCCGAATCAGCGCCTCCACGTGACGTTGAGCGGCAGCCAGACGGCGGATGAAGGCGTTGATGGTGCCCTGGCCGATGGCGGGGCCGGCCCAGGTCTGGTCGTTCTGCACACGGTCGTTGATCACATCGACGAGCTGGCGGAAGGTGCGGACTTCCTCGCCCTCGATCCGGACGGCGCCCTCTCCGGTCGGAACCGCCTGCCGGAGCTGGGTCATCACGTTGTAAATGACCATCGTGTAGTGGGCGCGCTCGTCCTCTGACTCGGCAAAGAGGAACGGAAGCAGGTCCTCGTGGCAGAACTCCTCAATGGTCCAGAAGAATGGAGTGACACCGTTGGTACGGCTGGTTACGTCAGGGACAACCACCCCAGCGCCCCGCCGCGGAGGAGCGAAGATCTGGAATGAGCGAAAGGATTCCGCTGGAAGACCGAGCTTGCCGTATAGAAGTGACTGTTCGTCCTCCAGAGCGACATTGGGCTTGTCGAGGAATAGAAGGTCCTCGCCTTTGACGTTGAAGATCAAGGCCTTGGTGTTCACAGTGCGATTCCCCAGGACTCCCGAGGTGAAAAGGGAGTGGAGGAGAAACGTGGCGTAGGTGGTCTTGGTGGCCACGCCGCTGATCCCGGAAATGTTGACGTGCGCCCCCCTCCGCCCGTCGAGGAATTCCAGATTGACGAAGAGCGGCTCGCCGTTGCGCGACAGGCCCACCGGCAGCCGCTCCGTCATCCGGTCGAAGAACAGGGCCCGGTCCCGGTCCGATCCTGCCGCCACCGCCACTTCCTGGCCGGGCCGAGGCGGCACAAAGACCTCAGGCTCGAAACGGGTAGCTGTCACCTGCGCGGTCTCGAACACCTCGGCCGGCAAGAGCCCGTTCTCGATCAGGAAGACATCGGAGTCAAAGTTGGCTCCTTCGTAGCGGGCCCGCACCTGGGAGACGATTCCATATATATGGACGACCTGGCCGCCCGGGAGGGCCCTAGAAAGCGCCACGACGTCGTCGAGTTGGAGGAACCGATCGGGACCGACCCCCACCCAGAACTCGAGCGGAGTGGCGTCCTCGGTCCCGATCACTCGGCCTACCGGGACCGACACAGTCCCATCTCCATCCACGTCGTCGAGGCTATCAAAGGGGTCCGACAGAATCGGGTACCTCGCCAGCCTGGGCCTGGGTGCGCTCCCTGTGGCACACTTCCGCCGCCATGGCATCCGACGCCGATCTGCTGTCTTTGCTGACCATCGCCAAGGTCCCGGTTTCGATCAATGCCGCGGCCTTCGCCCTCGACATTTCGCCTTCCGAGATCAGAGATATCAGCGCCCGTCTCGAGGAGGGCGGTGACATCATCGAGACCGGCCGCGGCTACGCCCTGGCTCCAGGAAAGGCCGTGGAAGTGAAACCGGCCCTGGCCGCCTACCTCGCCGAGAGGCTGGCTCAGAATCTCGACGCCGGGCCGGCCGTCAGGGGTCGTCTGCTGCTCGAGGCCGGGAAAGCGGAGGAGGCCTGGTCGTTCCTCAGCCAGGAAGCCCTCGATAGCGGGCATCGCCGGCATGATGCCGATCGAACCGAGATCATCGCCCTCGCCCTCCAGGCTCGGGACGCGGCCGAGATCGAGGGCGGTGAGGCAGAGGGCCGCCTCCGGCTCCAGCTGGCGATGCTCTATCGATGGGCCGGCCGATCAGAAGACTCGCAGCGTGAGATCGAAGGCGCCGTGCGCTTGCTCGACGGCGAAGAGCTCGTCAACGCGTTGGGCTTCGCGGCGGCGGTTGCGGACGATCGCCAGCACCCGCAAGCCGCCGAGCGGTGGGTGGCCATGGCCGAGTCGGTAGCCGCCACCTTGAACCAACCCGCCAAGCTGGGATCGCTTCTAACTTTCCACGGTCGAGAGCTATCACGGCTCGGTTTCGCCGCCGAGGCCAACGCGGCGCTCCATAAAGGAGAAGAGCTGCTCGAAGAGCACGGATCGATGGTTCAACGCTTCTACGGCCGTCTCAATCGCGCCTGGCTCGAGTTCGATCAGGGCGACGTTGGAAAGGCGGAGATGGACTTCGCATTCCTCGTCGATCAGGCCGGATCCCTGGAAGGGGAAGCTTCCCTTGCTTCCACCCTCGCTTCCTGGGCCCGGACGCTTTACGCCACTGGCCAGCCGGAGCGGGCCCGGGAAATCTCGGCGCAGGCAGGCGAGCTCGCCGAACAATCCGGGTCGAAAGCCGCCTCGATGCTGGTCTCGATGGCTGATGCCGAAGGAGCCCTGCTCTTCGATCGGGCGGATGATGCACTCGAAAGCGCCGAGGCCGCAGTAAGCGCTGCCCTCGATTACCTACCGGCCTGGGAAAACGCGACTCGATATCTGAAAGCCCGAGCGCTTTTCCTCGCCGGCCGCACTGAAGAGGCTCGAATCGAGGTCGAGTCAGCTCTTTCAGCGACCCCGGCGGGAGGGGACGGCCTCCGCTGGCAAAGTCGCATCCAGGCTCTTCAACTCGACCTGGCCGACACCTGGGATTCGGAGCGGGCAGCGGATCTCGCCGACCAATTGCTGCAGAGCGGCTGGTTCGGGGCCGCGGTGGAGTTGATGGTGGCTCGGGCTGGCCGCGGGCGTGACCAGGATCTCGCTGCCGAGGCAGCCGCCCTGGCCATGCAGCTCGGGAATTTCGTTCAGGCCGCCAAGGCGATCGAAGCCGGCGGTCTCTGGGGAGACCCGCTGGCTAAATCGGTGGCAGCACGTCTGCGCACCCTGCCCACCGGTTGGGAGCCGGCCTTGATGTCAAACCCGGACGTGGCGACTGCTATGTCGACGGCCGAGGGCGAAGACGACGAACTGCTGCTTTCTCGGATCGACGAAGCGATGGCGGCAGCCGGCCTTTCCGGCGACGTGATCCTCAGCCCTGCTCAACGGCGGGCGGCGGGGCTCCATCGACCGCGCCGAAGGCGGCGTCGGCCTGGGTGGCAACTGGCCCTGGGTGCCGCCGCCGTCGCCGTTCTGGCCGTGGCATCGGCCGCGGTCACAATCAACCTCCTCGCTCCACCCACCACCATTGCAACGCCGACCTCGGCTGAGGTCAGAGCCACCACCACAGTCGTGGCTGCCATCCACGAGACCCAGATCCCGCCCCCGGAGTCGCGCCTGAACGGCATCTATTCGGTCCGCGGCGGGCCGGGCCGGGCTGGGCTCTCAACCGGAGGCTTTCGCGAGGTGGCCGGCTACTACTGGCGCGACACGCCAGGTGGCAGCATCGTCACCTCTGCAGTTGCCTTCGGCCCATACGTGTACATCGGGACCGACGAGGACATCGTCTACGGCCTCGAGATGCAAACGGGTCTCCTGAACATGAGGGTGGTGTCGGATGCACCGATCGCCTCCGAGTTGGCAGTCGGCCAGCCGGTATCGGGTGAGGGCGAGCGATCGGCGCTGATCCTCACCTTCTCCACCTCCGAGGGAATTGCCTACGGATACGACGCCCTCAGGAGCGGGTCAGCGATCTGGCAGACCCAGGTGGGGCGCTCGCCCGGCGCTCCGCTGATCACCCAAGACAAGGTCGTGTACGCCACAAGCGACGGAATGCTGCATGCGCTAGCTCTGACCAGTGGCACTCCGCTATGGACCTTCGACAGCGGTGGCGAAAGTTTCGTCTCCGGGCCGACCGAGGTCGACGGAACGATTTATGCAGCAGCTCGGGACGGACTTCTTTATCTGGTGGATGCGGCCACCGGGGATCCGCTGTGCGAGAACCCGGTCCGACTTACCGGTAGCGCGGTGGCCAGCCCGGTCGTAACCGGCGATGCAGTCTTCGTCGGGCTGGAGTCGCCGCCAGGGGTCCACGTCTACGGGACCGGTTCCTGCGGAGTGCCGACCGCCGGCTATGCCGCCTTCTATCCCAGTTCGACTGCGATTCGCCTCGGTCCGGCGATGACCCCCGAGACGATGTACCTCATCGAGGAACGGAACCTGATTGCGCTTTCTCTCGATCCTTCCTTGTGGACCGATCCGACAGTCCTCCCGTCACCCTGGGAGAGCACCTTCGCGGCCGACAACATCATCACTACTCCCCCGGTCCTGGCCGACGACATCGTTTACGTTGGCACCCAGGATGGACTGGTTCTGGCGGCCGATGCCGCCACCGGGACCGAGGCCTGGCGCTTTGAGACCGGATCGGCCATCAGGGGAGAGATCATCGTCGTGCCAGGCGCTGTGCTCGCCACCACCGCTCAAGGCGAGATCGTCGTCATCGGCGGCGATTAGCGACCACCTTTCACCGGCAACCCTTCTGCGCGGATTTTTCCGTCGCTGATACGGAGAAATCCGCACAGTTATTGCCGGCGTCGACTCCGTGCGGATTCATCCGTCGCTGACACGGAGAAATCCGCGCAGTAGCTTCGGGGTTCCAGCAATTCGCCCTCGGTCGAAACGCGATCGCCACCAGAATCGCCGACATCGACAGAACACCTAGGAACCTCAAGCCGGATCGAAGGGTCCGTCACGTCTGATAACCAACTGGAGGACGAGCCGAACCGCCTAAAGGTTCACGTCTATGCCTCATCACGTTGTTCATTGAATTTGGGCCGAGTTGGTAGCCGCGGTAACACCATTACTCCGCCTGGAGCGGCGTGGCGCCTGTGATGGAGATCAATTCATCGTAAGTGGTGTTGAAGACTGCGTCGGGGTGGCCGGCCGCAGCCCATATGGATTCGTGTTTTCTCAGCCAAGTATCGATATAAGTCGGGATCGGCTTTGCATGGCCCACTGGAGCGACTCCGCCGATGACCTGACCGGTGTGGCGGCGGACAAACTCGGGAGAAGCCTTGCCCAGGTGCTCGATTGCCAATCGGTTGGCGACCTTGGCGACGTCCACCCGATGTGCTCCCGACGTCAGGATCAGCAACGGAGCCCCATCGGCGTCGAAGATCAAGCTGTTGGCAATCGCTCCCACCTCACAACCGAGCGCGGCTGCGGCGTCAGCCGCGGTGCGCACCGGTGAGCCGAACACCCGGATCTCGCCGGTGGCACCGAGGCGCTTCAGTTCGCTGCGAACGTGGGCGATCGAGGCATGCTCGGTCTTCAAGACGCCTGCTTCTCTCAGCCCGTGCGAACCGAGGCGGCCGCGGCCAAGCCCAGTTCGTCGATGGAGGTCTCCCGCATCTTGAACTTTTGGACCTTGCCGGTCACGGTCAACGGAAACTCCTCGGTAATCCGCAGGCAGCGAGGGATCTTGAGTTGGCCATTCGCCCGATGCAGAACTCATGCAACTCCTCGGGTGAGAGCTGTTGACGGGGGATAGATGTTCTCGCCCCCCCGGATCGCCATGTCCTTAATCCGACCGATTGACCGATCAGTGGCGCGGTGGTGGTTCCGGAGACATAGCTCGGGTTCACCTCAATAAGGGTATTGCACCCCAGAGGACCTGGGCTTGACTCTGTCTTCGGTAAGCGGTAACTTACGGTAAGTCATGGCTTACGGAGATGCGCTGACGGCGCTAGCTGATCCCACCCGACGGTCGGTTTTCGAACAGTTGATTGGTGGTGCCCGATCGGTGGGCGAGATCGCAAGCGATCTTCCCGTGAGCCGGCCGGCGGTCTCCCAACACCTGCGGGTGTTGAAGGAGGCCGGTTTGATCGGTGAGCGCCGGGTCGGCACCCGGCGCTACTACAGCCTCCGCCGTGACGGGCTCGCTGAATTGCGAAATTACGTCGACGGGTTCTGGGATGAGGCGCTGGCCTCCTTCAAGCGCGCCGCCGAGAGAGGAGAAAAGGATGAAGCAAGTGATGTCTTATAAGAATGTGTCGCTCGAGCCGGTCCGGAAGTCGGTGACCGTCGAGACCTCGGTGGAGCACGCTTTTGCTGTGTTCACCGAGCGGATGGGCGATTGGTGGCCCGTTCACACCCACTCGGTTCACGGAGAGAATGCCATGTACGCCGGAATGGAACTTCGGGAGGGCGGAGCGATCTTCGAGGTCTGGCAAGAAGGCCGCGAAGTCTGGGGCGAGATCACTTCCTGGGACCCTCCTCATCGCTTGGTGTTCACCTGGCACCCAGGTCATGATCTCGATGAGATCACCGAAGTTGAGGTCCGTTTTGCCTCCAGAGGCAATGTGACCGTGGTCGAGCTCGAACATCGCGGCTGGGAAGCCCGAGGCGAACGAGCGGACGAAATCAGATCCAACTACGAGAGCGGCTGGGAAAAGATCCTCGATCGCTTCGCGTCCATCATCTGATCGGATCGATGCGGAAGATTGAACCTGTGGTTAAGACATAAACCTCACCGGCAGCATCCTGGCCGAAGGAGACCACCTGGCCCGGAATTCCCACCTGCTCGGTCCAATCCTGCTGCTGGGAGGCGCCGGCTCCGTCGAAGAGGAAGCTGCGTAGCCATCCGCCGCAATAGTCGGAGTAGAAATAATGGCCGGTCAGCTCGGGGATGGCCGAACCTCGATACACGACGCCGCCGGTGATCGAACAAGTTCCCGAGTCGGAGTGGGCGACTTCGACTGCGGGCAGGGTTAAGCCTTCGAGGTCGCACCCCTGGGGGGGATCGAAACAGTGGAGGCCCTCGGTCACCGGCCAGCCATAGTTGAGGGCGGGGGCCGAACTGGGAGCCACGTTGATCTCTTCGAAGTTGCCCTGCCCGACATCGCCGATGTAGATGAGGTCCTCGTCAAAAGTGGCCCGCCACGGATTTCGCAGACCGATCGCCCAAACTTCGGGCGCCCCGCCACCGTCGATGAAGGGATTATCGGGGGGAATCTCGTACGGCTCGGTGGCGTCGACCTGAAGGCGAAGAAGGCCGCCGAGCAGGTCCTCGGTGGCCTGGCCGGTGCGAAACGTATCGCCACCACCACCGCCGTCACCAAGAGCAACCCAGAGGTATCCATCTGGCGCGAAGGCAATCGTTCCTCCGTTATGGTTGGCAGCCGGTTGCGAAACCTGGAGAACGATTCGCTCGGCCGTTGCGTCGAAGCCGCCGTCGTCGAGGAACTCGGACACCGTGGTGTCTCCGTTCCCGTCTGAGTAGTGGACAAAGAGGCGGCTCGGGTCCTCGGGATGAAAGGCCATTCCCAATAAACCCCTCTCCCCCGAGTTGGTAACCCGATTACCGATATCGAGGATCACACCCTCACCCAGTTTCCAGACTTGTCCGTTCTTGGTGGCGAAATAGATCGCGTCTTCGCCCGGTCGCGCCACCAGCACCGTTGGAAACGGCAGCTCCTCGGCGACGGGCGTGTAGCCAAGACCAGAGAGCGGCGCCCCGGTGGTTGTAGAAGGGACGGCTGTGGTCGTCGGAGCAGAATCGGCGGTGGTGGGAGGCGGAAGTGCAGTGCTAACTGTGGTGGCAGGAGCGAACGAAGTCGTCGTCGGGGTCTCATCCTGCGCCGGGCCACAAGCCAAAACCAAGAGCAAGGCACCAATTGGTACCGGTCGTGGCATCGCTTCGGGAAGCTAGCGACACCCGCAATCTATAAAGTCGCCGCCGGATGCAGAGCGGCACCATGAGAAACGATCGCCGGTCGATATTCGGCTGGGCGATGTACGACTGGGCCAATTCCGCCTACACCACCACCACTCTCGCGGTATTGCTGCCGGCCATCTTTACCGGCGAGATCATGCCGGAGGGAGGGGTGACGGTATTCGGCCGAACGGTCGATGGCGAATCGCTTTTCAGCTACATGGTCAGCGCGGCTGCACTGGTGGCGTTCGTGCTTTCTCCGGTGATGGGTGCGGTCGGCGACTTCGCCGCCCGCAAACTGAGGTTCCTCCGCACCTTTGCCTACACCGGCGCTTTGCTCTCGCTCCTGTTTGCTCTGATGGGGCCGGGAGACGTCTGGCTGACAGTGATTCTGTTCCTGGTCGTCGAAACCTGCTGGGCGGTCGCCGCCGTCTTCTACGACAGCCTCCTCCCCCATCTCACCACCAATGAGACCATCGATCGGATTTCCTCGCGAGGCTACGCCTTCGGCTATCTCGGCGGGGGGATTCAGTTCTTGATCTCCCTGCTCTTGATCCAGTTGAGTCCCGACAGCTTTGCCGCCATTGCCGCCCGCATCGCCATCGTCATGGCCGGACTGTGGTGGCTCGGATTTGCCGTCTTCGCCTTCAGGCGCCTGCGAGAACCGGGAGTGGCCGAATCGCTGCCGGCCGGCGCCCGGCCGGGGTTCGTCACCTATGCCCGGATTGGGTTCGCCCGCACCGGCAACACCATTGCCCGGTTGAGGAAGTTCCCGCAACTCCTTTTGTTCCTCGTCGCCTTCCTGCTCTACAACGACGGTGTCCAGACCGTGATCTCGATCTCGGCCGCCTTTGCCACCGAGACCCTGCGACTCGACACCGCCGACGTGGCGCTGGCATTCCTGGTAGTGCAGATCGTCGCCTTCGGCGGCGCGCTCTTGTTCGGGTGGATCGCAGGCAAGATCGGGCCGAAGCGGGCAATCATGGTGTCGCTGGTGCTGTGGACCGGGGTCTCGATCCTCGGGTACAGCTTGCCCGAAGAAAGCTTCGTTCCCTTCCTCGGCCTCGCCGCGTCGGTGGGTCTGGTCCTGGGCGGCACCCAGGCACTGTCCCGCAGCCTTTACGGATCGATGATCCCGGAACAGGCATCGGCCGAGTTCTACGGTTTTTACTCCGTGTTCTCCAAGTTCGCCGCTATCTGGGGGCCGCTCCTATTCGGCATCGTGAACCAGGTGACCGGCTCGAGCCGCCAGGCGATCCTATCGCTCATCGCATTCTTCGCCCTTGGTTTCATCCTTCTGGCCTTCGTCAATATCGATCAGGCCCGCCAGGCCAAAGAGCACTGGCACTTCCAAGGTGCCGCTGCCAGCGTCGACTAGAAACCGCTCGTGACCGAGCGGCTCGTGGTGGTGGGTGGGGACGCGGCTGGAATGTCGGCCGCCTCGCAAGCCAGGCGTCTTGTCCCGGACCTCGAAATCGTCGCTGTCGAGCGAGGCGACTACGTGAGCTACTCGGCGTGCGGCGAACCGTACGTGATGGGCGGCGAGGTGGCCGAGGTTGAGGATCTGGTGGCCCGAACTCCGGCAGAGTTCGCCGCCCGCGACATCAGAGTTCGCCTCCGCAGCGAGGTGATCGAGATCGATCTCGATCGACGCACCATCTTGGTCGACTCGGCCGGTGACAGGTCAAAAATCGGCTTCGACTACTTGATGTATTCGACTGGGGCGAGTCCCCTGCGGCCTCCGAGCGTGGCCGGGGCAGAAAAGGCGATCGGATTGCGATCGCTCAACGACGCCGAAGACCTCCGCCGGGTAGTGGACCGAGGTGTTGGCAAAGCCGTAGTGGTAGGAGGCGGCTACATCGGACTGGAAGTGGCAGAGGCTTTCGCCCACCGGGGTCGCAACGTCACCCTCGTCACCTCGGGAGAACACGTCCTCACTCGCACGCTCGATCCCGAAATGGGAGCCCTGGCCGACGATGCGGTTCGCAGGCTCGGTATCGAGCTCGTCACCGGGGTTTACATCGACACCATCTCCGAACACGTCGCGCACGGCGGTGGGCGCGACTTTCCTGGCGATGTGGTGGTAATTGGGCTCGGGACCACCCCCGAGACAGAGCTTGCCCGCCGGGCGGGGATTGAGATCGGTGTCACGGGAGCGGTGGCGGTCAATTCCTTCCAGGAGACCGACCAACCTGGTGTCTGGTCCGGAGGCGACTGCGCGGAGACAACTCATCGGGTGTCCGGGCGCCAGGTCAACATCGCCCTGGGAACGGTGGCTAACAAGGCCGGCCGGGTGGCCGGAACCAACATTGGCAACACGGTCCTGGGTGCGCCCGAAAGAGCCGCATTTCCGGGCGTCCTTGGCACTGCAATCACCAAGGTGGGCGAGATCGAAATCGCCCGCACCGGACTATTGACCACCGAAAGCGTGATTTACGGATACGAGCCCGCGGTCGGCACGGTGACCGGAACCAACACGGCTGGATACTGGCCCACCGCCTCGCCAGTCCACGTTAGGTTGATAGCCGATCACATCAGCCGGCGGGTCCTGGGAGGACAGATCGTCGGTGGCCCTGGATCGGGCAAGAAGATCGACGTCATTGCCACCGCTATCTGGACGCAGATGTCGATCGACGAACTCGCCTGGGTCGATTTCGCCTACGCCCCGCCTTTCTCGTCGGTCTGGGACCTGATCCACATCGCCGCCCGGCGGGCCGCTTCCAGCGCCTAGGAAGTCAAAAGGTCTGCCCGCGCTACATGGTGGAAAGAACATTTCCGGGTGGCCTCGAGATTCATCCAACTCCGAGGGTGCCCAGGCGATGGCCGGTGTGGTCGCCAACAACGCCACAAGCGGCGTCACCTGGATCGCTACGTATGTGACCACTGACAAGCTGCGCACCGTCTGCATCTACGACGAACCCGACCCCGAGTCGATCCGCAAGGTGGCGGGACTCAGTGGGATCCCGGTCGACGATGTGACCCCGGTCCGAGTGCTCGATCCCTACTTCTACGTCGGAGGAGTGAGTTGGGCATAGCCTCCAGACGTTGAAACTCGTAAGCATCGGTCTCGTTGTGATATGGGGATGCAACATGGTCGGCGGCGGCGGAGATCCGTCGCCGACTTCGAACGTCCCGTCGGAAACAGTCCTCGTCACCAGGGTGATCGACGGCGACAGCTTCCTAACCGAGAACGAGGAATTTCGTTTGTTCGGGATCAACGCTCCTGAACGCGGCGAGTGCTTTGGTGATGAATCTCACCAATGGCTATCCGATTGGATCCTCAACCAATCCGTGTCGGTCGTAACTCAGGGTTTCGATCAGTTCGACCGGATCGTGGCAAGTGTGAATGTCGGGGCAACCTCGATCGACCACGAGGCGACCACTACCGGGCATGCGTTCGCACTTAGCAACACCAGGGTGACCTTGGTTGAAGGCGAGAAAGCGGCCAGGGAATCGGGCCTGGGGTTGTGGGGCACCGACATCTGCGGCGCCGACGAACCCAAGGCCGAGTTGACGATCGAAGAAGTTGTCCATAACCCGCCGGGTGCGGACGTGTCCGAACTGGTTGTGATCCGCAACGTATCTGGGGCCGAGATTGACTTGGAGGGATTCGTTCTCCGCGACGAGTCGTCCCAGAACCGATTCCACTTCCCTCCGCTGACTCTGCCAGCCACGCAGACGATCGGGGTGACGACCGGTTGTGCGGGCGACGATCAGATGCTCGCTTGGTGCACGGAGATACCGGTTTGGAACAATGATGGCGACGCCGTCATCCTCCTCGACGCCTTTGGCCGGGTGGTGGCTTTCCACCGCTACTGACAGCCCGCCGGCTGGCTAAGTTCAGGGCAACGTCTATCCACAGGAGGGTGCGATGTCACTGAAGGACACCTTGAAAGGAGTCCTCTCTAAGACCAAAGACTTGGCCGAGGACGCCGCTGAAAAGGCCGGGCCGATGATGGAGAAGGCGAAAGAAAAAGCCGGTGAAGCTATCGAGAAGGCCGGACCGATGATGGAGAAGGCCAAGGAAAAAGCCGCTCCGGTGATGGAGAAAGCCAAAGAAAAGGCCGGTGAAGTCTGGGACAAGGGGAAGGAAAAGATCTCCGAGGCCCGGGCCGGTTCCAGCTCGGCTGGCGAAGCAGTCTCCGATGTGGTCGACACCGCCAAAGACAATGCCGGGGAAGTGCTCGAGGATGCCAAGGACAAGGCCGGAGATATGGTCGAGGATGCCAAAGAGGCGGCGTCCGAAGCGGTAGACGACGCCAAGTCATAAGGCTTGGTCAGGGACCCTCTGAAATAATGAACCGAGTTTCGGCGCGGGTGGCGGGGATCGAAGAATCCGCCACGATGGCGATCACCGAACGCGCCCGCCAATTAAGAGCAGCCGGAGAAAAGGTAATCAGCCTCGGGGCGGGTGAGCCCGACTTTCCAACTCCGGGCCATATCGTCGAGGCGGCGCAAAGGGCAGCTGCGGACCCTGCCAATCATCACTACACGCCCAACGCCGGACTCCCGAAGCTGCGGGAGGCTGTGGCGGAGTACACCGCCGAGTTCTCCGGCGCCCGAGTCGACGCAGATCAGACGCTCATCACCAACGGGGCGAAACAAGCGGTCTATCTGGCCTTGGCAGCTCTGCTCGATCCTGGCGACGAAGCGCTGATCCCTGCTCCCTACTGGGTGACGTACCCCGAAGCAACCAAGCTCGCCGGAGGGATGCCGGTAGCGGTCGCCACCGACGACGTCTCTGGGTTCAAGGTCTCGGTGCAACAGCTTGATCAGGCCGTGACCTCCCGCACGAAGCTCCTGATATTCGTCTCCCCGTCTAACCCCACGGGAGCGGTCTACGCCCCCAACGAAGTGGCGGCAATTGGAAGATGGGCGGGCGAACGTGGCATCTGGGTCGTGACCGACGAGATCTATCAACGGCTCATTTATAAGGGAGAAACGGCAGCCGCCTCGATCATCACCACTCCCGAGCTCGGAGATCGTTGGGTGGCGATCAACGGGGTGGCCAAGACGTTCGCAATGACCGGCTGGAGAGTTGGGTGGCTCGTGGGTCCAACCGACCTGATCAAGGCTGCTGCCAATCATCAGTCCCACCTGACGTCCAACGTCAACAATATCGCTCAGCAAGCGGCGCTGGCGGGTCTCGTCGGTCCGCGAGAGCCGATCGAGGAGATGAGACAGGCATTCGACCGTCGACGCCAGACCATGTATCGATGGCTGACGAAGATGAATGGGGTTTCTTGCGTCGAACCTGATGGCGCCTTTTACGCGTTCCCCTCTTTGCGCCCGCATGTCGAACGATGGGGCTCGTCAATGGAAGTGGCGGCGCATCTCCTCGACGAAGCGAAAGTGGCAGTAGTCCCAGGCGAGGCCTTTGGAGCGGAAGGCTATGCCCGTCTGTCTTATGCCCTCGCCGACGATGACCTCGAAACGGCGATGGAGCGGCTGGAAGCGGTCTTCTCCCGCAGCTGAATTCGCTCCTCATAACTGCGACGGAGTGCGCGGGACCAAGAATTGGCTCAAGGCTGCGCCGGTACACTCGCCGAAACGTGGAAACCCCATCCCAGGCCAAGGCGATGCTGCTCGTCGAACCGAAGCGGCTGCGCTGTCACCAGCTACCCATCCGCCCACCAGACCACGGCGGCTGGCTGGCGATCGAGGCCAATGGAATCTCCGGTGCTGACGTCCAAATATGGAAAGGCGATCGCGCCGATGTGGTCTATCCCCTTGTCCTCGGACATCAGGTCGTAGGCCGGATCGCCAGCACCGACGGCTCACTGCCCCACGAGATCGGGACCCGAGTCGTAGTCGAACCGGAGCTGCACTGCGGGGTATGCAGCCGCTGCCGACTGGGAATCATCGGTTGCCGTCAGCGGCGACCGATAAACAGTTATGGGCGGCTCCCATCCACCGAACCGCCGGGATTGTGGGGTGGCCTCGCTGAGTATCTCTATCTCGATCCCAGCTCGCGAACTCATGTCGTATCCGACGACATCACCGCCGAACTGGCCACATTCGTCCACCCGCTCGCCGCTGGATATACCTGGTCAGTTGAATTGCCCTTGCTCCAATCCGGGCAGACAGTGATGGTGCTCGGGCCCGGGCCCCGGGGCCTCGGGTGTGTCATCGCCGCCATGGAGGCCGGGGCCGCCTGGGTGGGGGTGAGTGGACTCGACGTCGACAGCGACAGACTTGAGGTGGCTTCCCGGCTGGGAGCGAAGCTCACCGTCAACGCCACCACCGAGGATGTCCCGGCCGCGGTAGCCGATCATCTCGGCACCCGTCCCGACGTTGTGGTCGACGTCACCTCCGACGATCCCGAAGCCATGTTCACTGCCCTCGATCTGGTGCGCTCGGGCGGCACTGTGATCCTCGCTTCGACCAAGGGCAACCGACCAGTCCATTTCTTCTCGGATCTGATCGTGCAGAAGCAACTCACGGTCAAGGGAGCGTTGGGCGCCAGCAGCGCCGCATACACCTGGGCTGCGTCCCAGATCGCCTCCGATCCTCGGCTTGACGATCTCGTTTCTCACCAGTTTCCGCTCGAGGAATCCTCGCGGGCCCTCCAGGCGGCGGCGGGCATGCTCGGGCATGACGAGCTCATGTCGGTAGCCGTCACCTTCTGATCAACTTCACCCGGCCTTGGATGCCCGCCAGCAAACGGGCGGTCACGGGGTGGTTGCTTTACGACCTCGCCAACACGATCTTCGCCCTCGGGATCATCGGCCTCTACTTCCCGGCTTGGCTTCGTGAGCAAGGAGGTCGCGACAGCCAGCTAGCCATCGCTGAAGCTGCGGCCGGAGCGGTCGTCATCGCTCTCGCCGCCTGGATCGGTGCTCGCAGTGATCGGAGCGGTCGCCGGTTGCCGCTCCTCGCCCTGATGACGGCGATGGCCGTGGTCGCCACGTTCTCATTGGGGAGCTTCGAACTCGGGCCCTCCCTCGTGATCCTCGGGCTTGGATTGGTTGGATTCAACGTTGGTTCTGCACTCTACGACGCCCTGCTCTCGCAGGTGAGCGAGGAGTCCAATCGCGGGCTGATTTCCGGTCTTGGCGTCGCTGTCGGCTACGTGGGGTCCTTCATCGGGCTGGGGATCGGGCGCCTCACTCTGGAGTCTCAGGGCTATGCCTTCACTTTCAGGGCTTTAGCAATCGCCTTCGCAGTATTTGCCCTTCCCCTTTTTGTCTGGCTCCCCGAAGCTTCGGCCCCTGCGACTTTTCGCCGTGCCGGCCTGGTTGCCTCTTGGAGGTCCGCTTCGCGAGAGCCGGGATTGACCCGGTTCTTGATCGGTCGATTTCTCTATACCGACGCCATCAACACTCTCATCGGCGGCTTCCTGGCATTGTTTGTGATCTCGGAGCTGGGTCTGGGCCCTGAAGACGTCAACACGCTTCTGGCCATTGCCATCGGCGCCGCCATCATCGGAGGGGCCTTCGGGGGCCGGGTGGCAAGTCGCCTCGGAGCACGGAAAACCCTGCGCGCCACGCTGCTGCTATGGGCCGCAGCAATCCTCCTCGGATCGGCCGCGGCCGTCATCGATCTGGCATGGCTGATTTGGCCAGTGGGGGTGTTGGGCGGGCTGGCCCTGGGATCTACCTGGGCCAGCGACCGAGTGCTGATGTTCGAGTTGAGCCCTCCAGAGCGGTTGGGGGAGTTCTACGGCCTCTATGCGACTGTGGGACGATTTGCCACCATTGTCGGCCCGCTGGTCTGGGCCTTGATTGTCGATGTCCTTGGCTGGGGGCGACCGGTGGCGATGGTGGCGCTGGCCGCGTTCATCATTGCCGGTTGGCGGGTGATCGGCACCCGCGTGCCGCAGGCCGCGCCAACCGCGACGCATAGCTTTGCTCAGGGACGGGAAAAATGATCGTCCCGATCGATGCCGTGCGTCAGCGTCTCTTCGACAAAATAGGGCACTGGGAGGTCACGGGTCTCACGGGTCCCGCTCACGAGTCGGCGGCCGATTTCTGCAAACCAGGTCGAGTTGGGAACGAGCCACGGCCAGTTGCGAATGCCGTCGCGAGCCCCAACTAAGGCTCCCACCATGATCGCCAGGCGGCTGCCCCCAGCTGCCGCCGCCATGCGAATGAGGCTTTCGGGAGTTCGATCCGAACTAGCCGCCAGGGCGATGGCCGTCAGCACTTCATCTGGACCCTGGATCCGTCCAATCTCGGCCATCACCTGCTCGGGACCGGCAGTAGCGAGCGAGCTTGCCTCCAGAAAACGGCGGGGAAAGCGCCGAGCCTCATCGACATTGGTGAACGTTGCCTCGTCAACAACCAGCGCCAGGGCTTGATTTGAAATCTCGGCCGCGGCGGATAGGAGATCCCGACCGGATTGAGCAAAGCAACTAGCTGCGGTGGCGCCAGCCATAGCCGCAGCTCCCACCGCGGTTGTCGCATCGAGATGGGTCAATCGGGAAACCTCGAGCGCGCCGACCACCAGCTCCTCTGGGCGGCGTCGAAACCACACCCCCACCGGAATCACCCGCGCCGCCGGCTCGGCGCTCGGGCCCAACGCGCGCCGAGACTCGCCTGATCCGAGGCCGTTGACCCAGTCCTCGAATTCCGAGCTCGCCGACCGATACACCGAGGGATTGGAATCGTCAGCGCCGAGCTCAGACCACTCTCGGCCCAATGCCGACCCCTGCACTCCGTCGTTGGCCATCAGGTGATAAGCGACAACGGTCGCTTGCTGGGTGAGCGCCGAATAAGCGACGCTGCTCCAAGCACCCGCCACGTCTCCGGCCGCGGCGGCCAGTAAGGCACCTGCCCCTTCACCGTTGACGAGCGAAAACAGAGGGCCTTTCGCGTCTGACAACGCCTTCGAGACTAACCAGTTACGCTTTCGCGCCTAGACCCCATCTCGGTCTTTTCGCTATTGCAACGACTTCTTCTCATCGCTAATCCTGCCTCGTCGCAATTCACCGGCGGGGTCCATCGCAAGGTTTCTCGTATCCTCAGTCGGCGCTTTGCGGTTGAGTCGGCCTGGCCGCAATCGGCCGACCATGCCCGACAACTCACGGGGCAGGCGGTGGCCGACTCCTTCGACGTGATCGCCGCCATGGGAGGAGACGGCGTCGTGCACCACATCGGACAAGCAGTGGCCGGCACCGAGAGCACCCTCGCCGTAATCCCTACTGGGACAACGAACGTGTATTCACGGCTCTATGGAATCCCCCGCAAACCGGGAGCCGCCGCCAAGTTGATCGTCGGTGCCCACGACCGCCGCCGAGAACCCTTGCTCGAGATCGAAGGGGTGAATGAAGCGGGGCCGGTTCACCAGTACGCCTTGTTCGCGGCCGGCTTTGGCTTTGATGCCGATGTTGTCAAAGCCGCCGAGGGTGAGCCATATCGCAAGTATTGGTTCGGAGGCCTCCATTACGGACGAAAGGCCATTGCCACCGTTCTCAGCAAGTACCGCACCCGCAAGCCCAATCTTCTAGTCAGTGCTGGAGATCGTCGGGCAGAGGCAGTAGCGGTCCTGGTCCAGTTCCACCCGATCTACACCTATTTCGGGCGTCTCGCCCTGACGCTTTCCAAAGCTCCTCCCGAGCCCTTGACGCTCCTGGTGGTCGAGGCGATTCCCGCCCGCCGTTTGCTGAGGATCGCCTCGAAGGTGCTGCTCGGAGGAGACCTGGCCCGGATTCCAGGGTTGCGGGTGTGGGAAGGCGTCGAGTCCTTTACCGTCACCGCTGATCCCCCAGTCGAGGGTCAGGCCGATGGGGAGCTCAGCGGCGCCTGGAAGGAAGTGGGTGCCACCAGCCGCAGTGGGGCCCTGCGGGTAATTGTCCCTGTTTCTTCCCCCTCAGTGGGGAGAGTCGGTGAACTCGGGCGAGGGATGCTCGAGGGCTAGTTGCAGCTCGGTGGCGAGTGCCCGCGAGCGAGCGCGGGGCCGCAAGCCAACCCGCAGGGCCTTGCCCACCGTGGAGTCAAGATGCCTTCCGAAATCGGCGGTTGGCTCTCCAAGAAGGTCGAGCGAAACCTCTAGCTCGGGCGCTTCCTCAGACAAAGCCGCCAGAAAGTCACCTAACTCCTGACGGGCTTGGTGGGGTGCTCGTTCCCAGTCGGACGCGACCCGAGTGCGAACCGCGTCCCAGCGCTCGGAAAACCCCACCGGGGCCAGGCTGGGGCGGATGCTCGCAAGAACTCGCTTTATCTCGTTTCTCATTCTCTCCTCGCCCGTGCTCGCCGCGTCGGCCTTCACCAAGATGGTCTCAACCAACTCTTCGATCCCGATAGGAGGGCCCGCCGGGGGGTCGGCCGCAATAGCCAGGACTTCGGGCTCGGAGAAACCATCGCGGCGAAGGGCCCACTCGAGATCCTCGGTCACCAGCGCCAATTCCCCCTCATCGAGGCGGTCGATCTGATTGAGGACGAACACGTAGGTGCGTTCATGAGCGACGAGCGGACGAAAGAACTGATCGTGCATTACCCGGTCGCGGTATTTCTCCGGATCCGTCACCCAGACAACGACGTCGATGATCGTCAGCAGGTCGCTCACCTGGCGGCGATGGTCCGTCGCCACCGAATCGACATCCGGGAGATCAACCAACACCAGGGATCCCGGCGTCTCTCGCCGGACGACGTCCTCGATGCCCAACTCAGCCCACATTCGTTCCAAGCGATTGGCGACGTCGGGCGGAACGACCACCAGCGGGCGAGCGGTGGTTGGCCGGGTCGCACCCGGGTCCGAGACCGGTTCCTCGACAATGGCGTTGAGAACGCTCGACTTGCCCGAGCCGGTGCTCCCCGCCAAACCGACGAGAACGCCTGAGTAGGCGCGGCGATGACGGAGCCTCTTCGCGGTCTGGGCCAGGAGGGTGAAGTGATCAGGCGGCAGGTGCTCGGCTGCACTCGACACCAACCGATCGAGCAAATCGAGGAGTGGGATCACTGTTCGAAGCTGGCATCCAGGAGGGCCTGCCACCCCGTTTCCAACGTATCGATCAAAGCTGAGTCCGGCGGCGGGCGCAGGGCCAGCTCGGTGGCGATCACTCGTTGAGCGACCAGAGAATAAGGAGGCGTCGCTTCCCGGAGAATTTCCGTCGTGAGCGGAGAAAGAATGGCGTCCCCGAGCGCCTCCCGCAGCCGGTCCTCGATGCGATCTGCCAAATCCGCTCGGAGCCTTGGCCGACGGAACCGCAATCGAGTGGCTCTTTGTTCGGTGGTGATGTCGGAAAGCTCCACTGCAGCTTTTTCGAGGGCGCTTCTCTCGTCCAGCCGCTGTTGATGGGCGGCTCGCAGCGAGGCTCGGAGGGGTGCGACCAGCTCGGCTACCCGATCGGACGCCTGATTTAGCGACTCTCGGCGGACGTCCGGCGACAGATCGCGGAGGAAGCTCGCGAGCCGCTGCACCGACTGGGGGCTGAGTCTCTTTCGGTCGGGATCAATCCTCTGTTCAGAAATCGTGAAGACCTCGAGATTCCCGAGCCCAATCCTCCGCAGACGAGCGAGAAGATCGTTGCGAGCTCCAGACGAGCGGCTCGGCACTCGGTTGAGAACGATCGCCAGCGGGCGCCTTCGCACCAAGTTTTCGAGCGTCTCCCATATGAGCTGATCGCCATATCGGGCGGCAGTGGTGATGAAGAGGATGAAATCCGCCGCCTGAGCTACCGATAGCGCTTCGGCGCGGTGGTCGACAATATCGGAATCGAGATCAGGAGTGTCGACCATCGCCAGCTTGTCAAGAAGAGGGTGACGCGACACCGAGACCGGTCCGATGTGAGCCAGCCGGTCGGCGGCATCCTCAGAGGACCAGACTCGAGCTCGCTTGGTCGTGGGACGGAGCGCTCCCGGCATCGATACGACTTCGGCGGCGAGCGAGTTCAGCAGAGTTGACTTGCCGGCCCCAGTCGAACCAATCAGGGCGATCACGAGTGGCAGCTCGCCCTTGATCCTCGGCAGGAGATACCCCTCGAGTATCGAAACCGCTTCGTCCCGGGAGGAAGCCAAGTCCGCTTCTATGTCGGCGGAGGCGAGAACCGAGAGGAGAAGTGAGAGGTCACCGTAAAGGCGCGTCTGTTTACGAGTCACCAACGAAGCACGCTAACGGCGGGCTAATTGTTTATCGCCAGCGCCGCCTGTCCTTCCGGGCATTCCTGCCACAAGGGGCAATACCGGCACCAGGGTCCGGCGTGCTTCTCTGCTTCGGCCGACCGCCGGACGAAATTGACCAGGTCGGCGACCTTTGTGGCCACCGCTGAAAGCTCAAACACGCTCGGTGTACGCGTAAGGCTCTCCCCGGTTTGGAGCGAAATCGCTTCCACCCTGGGGAGCGTCTTCTCTTGCAGGCACCAAACCAGCGCGTAGAAAAGCAGCTGTTCGAGGGGCTCGCCGAGAGGCCCGGTTTTCCAATCTCGAAGAAGCGGTCCGGAGAACACCGCGTCCACCCGCCCGATCAGAGTGACACCTTCCGCCACCTCAGAAAGGAGGGCCACCTCGGCTCGCTCGAACTGGTCGACTGGCAGTTTGGCGAAGCGGCGATAGAGATCGCTCGCCTCCGATATCACCGGACCCAGCAGCGAGGGACGATTGAGCCCGGCTGCGGCGATCTTGTTGTTGAGGCTGGTGCTCCCGATCACTTCCCGGGCGGCTTGCTCCGGGTCGCCGATGGGTCCGGTTTGCAGATGACGGGCGATCAGTCCATGGGCGAGGCCACCGCGAAACGAGGCCTTTGATTCCGGCGGATAGCGACCACGGAACCGGCCCAGACCTTGAGCTGGGCATTGCCGGTAGGCGATGTATGTCGTCGCCGAAACCATCACCGGATCCCCCGGTTGGATCGGTGGAAACTCGATCACTCGCCGCATCGTACGAGGTGGGTCTGTCAGAAGACCAGAACCCCCCTAGACTCGCCGGACGTCTCCGGGGGGAAACCCAAATCATGCCTGCCAACGCGTCCGCGCCGACCATCACCTCCCCCCCTCCGACCGGTGCCCTCCCTACTCGGCCCCGTCTGCTCTGGATACTTGGCGGCCTTGTAGCGGCCGTGCTCGTCGCCTACGGGGCGACCCGGCTGCTCTCGGCGGGCGAGGTAATGGGCTCGGTCACGGCTGATCGAATCGAATTGGGCGGCTTGACCGAGAGCGCTGCGGCCGACGCGCTGGTCGGCCTCGAAGACAGCCTGGGAAACACACCGGCCCACTTCACGGTGCTCGACCACTCCCTGCAGTTGGCGCCGGAGTCGGTGGGATTCGACCTCGACGAACGAGCGATGGTGCAGAGCGCGATGCGTGTGGGACGAAGCGGCAATCCATTCGGCGAATTCGCTTGGTGGATCACTCATCTGTTCTCGTCGACGCCGATCCCGTTGAGTGCCAACCTCGATCCAACCGCGGTGGAGCTGGTGCTATCCGATTGGGACGCCGAGGTCATCGCCAGTCCACCTTTTCCGGGGAGCGTCGCCGTGGAGGGGACCGAAGTCATCGGTGAATATCCCCGAGCCGGTCAGCAGATCGATCGCAACGTGGCTCCCGACATCATCCTTGCCGAGGCATCCACCAGCGATCGCACTACCACCGCTCTCCCGGTAACGGAAACGCAACCAACTCTCACGATTTCCGACATCGATGCGGCGGTGCGGGACGGGCAGTTGCTGCTGGCGGGGCCGGTGACTTTGACCAATCGGGAGCGGAACAAGCAGGTGAGCTTCTCGGTGCAGGAGCTTGCGGATGCCCTCGTCGCCGAGCTGGGGGTTGACACGATCACGTTCGAATTCGATCCCGAGAAAGTGGCGTCGTATCTCGAGCCAATTCGAGCCGATCTCGAGGAGGCCCCGGTCAACGCCGAGCTCGTGGTCGACGGCGATTTCGTCACCGTGGTCCCAGGTGTGCGGGGGACGGTGATCAATCCCGAAGCGACCGCCGAGAGGATGCTGGCGGCGGCGAGCTCAGCCTCTCGTTCTGGTCCGCTCCCGATAGACGAGTCCGTCGACCCAGACGTGACGACCGAGGAGCTTGAGGCCTTCAACATCAATCACAAGGTCAGTCAGTTCACGACCTATCACGACTGCTGTCAGAACCGAGTGACAAACATTCACCTGATCGCCGACACCGTGAACAACACGATCGTCGAGGCAGGTGCCGAGTTTTCGCTCAACGAGACCGTCGGTGAGCGCACGGCCGAAGGGGGCTACCTGGAGGATGGCGCCATCATCGGGGGCCGACTCGAGAAGGCGATCGGCGGCGGGGTCAGCCAATTCGCCACCACGTTCTATAACGCCGTTTTTTGGGGAGGTTATGAGGACATCGCCCACAAGCCCCATAGCTTCTACTTCAGCCGCTACCCCCTCGGGATCGAAGCCACCATCTCATGGCCGCTCCCCGACGTCCGCTTTCGCAACAACACCGATAGCGCCATCCTCATTCGAACCTTCTACAGCCGGACCTCGATCACGGTTGCCTTCTATTCCGACAACGACGGAAGGATTCTGGTGGGCGAGCAGAGTGGTGGGGAGCTGCGAGTCTATGCCGCGGCGGAAGGCGGGGAGAACGCCCGCCGGGTATCGGCCGACGTCAGCGAGCGCACCAACTTCCGTGAACCACCCCCTCCTCGCTATATCGGCGACCCGACGATCGTGCCGCCGGAGCAAAAACAGGACCAATCTGCTGCCCAGGGCTTCACGGTCCAGGTAACGCGTTTCATCACTGTCGGCGATCAGACCCGTGAAGATCATTGGACGGTGGTCTATCCCCCACGCCAGGAAATCATCCTGGTCCACCCCTGCCAGATCCAAGACTCGGGGGTGTCGTGTCCCACCACGACCACCGCCGCGCCGGTTACGACGCTGCCGGCTCCTCCTCCGACGACTGCTGCTCCCTAGTCGTCTGATCCCGGTAGAAACGGAAGAAGCTCGAGATCACCTCGGCCGCGGCGTCGATTGCCTCGCCGTCCCAGCCCCCGGGGCGGCGCATCGAGACCGTATTCGACATCACATACACATGATCGATTCCAATCCCGGCGCCAAACAGGCGAGCCGCCAGCTCGGCCGGAAAGGTCTCTCGTTCGATCGGCGCCTCGGTGTAGGCCTCCCCATCCTGGCCCGACCACGAACGATCAGCCGCGATCAAGAGCGTCTCCCCCAATTCGGTCGTGTCCAGCACTTCGATCGTCTGACCCATGCGACGGGCGATGCTACCCGGCCCGTCTGCGAACCCAGGGTTCGGAGGGAGGTCCTACCTATCTTCCAGCCCGCAGAACGGAGACGGTCTAGCGCCCCTCGGGCGAAGTGCGGCCGGAGCGCTGCGACTGGACTCCACCGGCCCGCTCCCCGATCATGTGAACCTTGAGCAGGTTGGTCGAGGCCTGCCGATTGGGAGGGATCCCCGCCACCATCACCACCGTATCGCCCCGCTGGCAGAGCCCTTCTTTTTCGAGGAACTTCTCGGCGGCGGCGATCATGTGGTCGGTGTAGTCGCGTCGCTCGAATGGATAAGCCGTTACTCCCCTGTAGAGGGTCATTCGCCGCCGGGTGGAATCGATCGGAGTGAAGGCGACGATGCGGGCCGCCGGTCGGTACTTGGAAAGCAGGCGAGCCGTCGAACCCGATTCGGTGAAGGCGACGATGGTGTCGATCGAGAGATTGGCAGCGCAGTCCACCGCCGCCTGCGCCACCGCCGAGGCCACGGCCGCCTGCTGCGTCCGGTAGGCATGGACGACCGTGTTCTGTGAAGTCTCGGACTCGACCGTGGCGCAGATCCTCGCCATGAACTCGACCGCCTCGCGGGGATGGATACCGGCCGCGGTCTCGGCCGAGAGCATTACCGCGTCTGTGCCGGCCAGGACGGCGTTGGCGACATCGGTGACCTCGGCCCTGGTCGGCCGGGTGGAATGAGTCATCGACTCGAGCATCTCGGTGGCGGTGATCGTCACCACTCCGGCCTCGTTGGCGCGACGAAGGATGTCTGCCTGGATCAAGGGAATCCGTTCCAGTGGCAGCTGCACGCCGAGATCTCCGCGGGCCACCATGATTCCCGCTGCCTCGCCGAGAATTTCGTCGAGATTGGCATAAGCGGATGCCAGTTCGATCTTGGCGATGATGGGAACGTCGCCGGCCAGCTCTCGTACCCGTCGGATGTCGTCAGCGCTCTTGACGAAGGAGGCGGCAACCCAGTCAACCTCGAGCACCTTGCCGTAAGCGAGGTCCACCTCGTCCTTCTCGGTGATCGCCGGCATACGGAGATTTGTGGCCGGGAAGGCCACCCCTTTCCCGTTGCCGAGAAGGCCGCCCACCACCACACGGGCCTCGATGTGATCGGTCGCCTTGCCGGTGGCCACCAGACGGATAAGACCGTCGGCTAGGACCAACTCTTCTCCCACCTCGACATCTTCGAGCAGGTATGGGTAATCGAGGAAGATGACATCCGGCTCGGTGGAGAGACTTCTCCCCTGATAGCAGCGCACCGTCTGGCCGGTCGTGAGCACCAACGCTCCTTCGGGAAAGGTTCCCACCCGCAGCTTCGGGCCCTGGATGTCCTGGAGGATGGCGACATTGCGGCCGGCTTTCTCTGCGCCCTCTCGCACCCATTCGGCAAACTGGCGGTGGAACTCGTGGTCCCCGTGAGAGAAGTTGAGCCGGGCCACATCGATGCCGGCGTCGATCAGGCTTCGCACCGCCTCGGCCGAGGCGACCGACGGACCCATCGTCGCCACGATCTTGGTGTAGCGCTCCACCTGAAAAATGTAGCGGCCAGGCGATTCCCAGCTTGGGGTTGCGCGTACTTGCCACTCATACACTCTCGGTGTGGAACCCCTCGTTTCGTTGCGAAACGTCGCGCTCTCTACCCCGTCGTATTCAATTCTTCAGCCGATAACCCTCACGATCGAGGCCGGTTCCGCGATCGCCATCATCGGGCCGAACGGCGCCGGCAAGAGCACGCTTTTGCGGGTGCTGGCCACACTCGCGCCCCCGACCGAAGGCGAAGGCGAGGTGCTCGGAGCAAGGCTCGGCAGCCGTGAGGTGCTAGAGGTGCGGCACAGGGTCGGCCTGGCGGGACACGTTCCGGCCCTGGCTTCGCGCTTGACTCTCAGGGAGAACCTCGCCTTCTATGCCCGGTTGTCCGGCATCTCCGCAGATCGCGTCGAACCGGCGCTGGAGGCGGTGGGGCTGGCCAGTGCCCGGGAACGGCGAGCTGCCGACTGTTCGGCGGGAATGAGAAAAAGGGCTGATCTCGCCCGACTGCTGGTCGACGACCCGGAGCTGCTCCTTCTCGATGAGCCCACCGACACCCTCGATCGCTCCGCCCGAGTAATCATTGATCAACTCATCCAGAGAAGTGTCAACAAAGGTGGGGCGGCAGTGGTGGTGTCCCACGACCGGGTGAACCTGGGCGAGAACATTCATCGCACCTACACCCTGGAGAACGGGACGCTTGCATGACGGGATTCTGGTTGCAAGCGAGGGTTCTGGCCCGCAACGAGTTGCTCGTCGACCGTCGTGGGGGCGAAACCTTCGGCTTGGTGCTGCCATTCGCCGTTGCGGCTCTGATCATGATCCCGCTGGCGGTCGGAATCGATCAACCGATGATCTCGCGCCTGGGCTTGCCGGCGTTCTGGGTTGTCACCCTCCTATTCGGGATGCAGATCGCCTGGCATCAAACCACCTCCACCGACCGTGCGGTTCGTGACCAGGTCCGTCTCTCCGGCCTCGACCCCGCCGCCGGTTTTGTAGGCCGGGCAATGGCCAACCTCACGCTTCTTGTGGGATTCATGTCCGCGAGTCTGGTCTTGACGCTTTTGCTCTACTCGCCAGCGACTATCGAGAACTGGCCGGGATTCACCGCCGCCCTGGTCCTTTTCGCCATTGGCTTGTCAGTGATCTCGACCTTGATCGCCGACCTCACCCTCGGGCTATCAGTGCGCGCCGGCCTGGCACCTCTCTTGGTGGCACCTCTCGCCTTGCCTCTGCTCTTTGCCGGCTCGAGGGTCGCAGAGCTTTCGAGCGAGGCAGCCATATCACGACCCGGGGGTATCCTGGCCTGGCTACTGGTGCTGGTGCTGGTCGATCTGATCGGAGTCATCGCCGGAGTCCTGTCCGCACGACCGCTTGAGGAAACCCTCGGATGAAACCCGACCACGTACCGATGAAACTAAAGCTCCTCTACGCGGTCACCGCTCTCGTCGTCATCTCTGGTGCAGTTCTGGCCGTTTCCACCCCTCCCGAAGCTGTGCAGCGCACCTACGCCCGAATTCTTCACCTCCATGTGCCATCTGCCTGGCTGGCATTCCTGGCCTTCGGGGTCACGGCGCTGGGTTCGGTGATGTGGCGGCTCCGGCGTCGCTTCGTTTGGGACCGCTTGGCGGCGTCGTCCGCAGAAATCGGCGTCCTCTTCACGGGTCTCGCCATCGCCACGGGCGCCATCTGGGGGAGACCAGTCTGGGGGGTGTTCTTCGACTGGGGAGATGCCCGCATGGCGTCGACGGCGGTGATGTTCCTCGTCTATCTGGGATATCTGGCTCTCCGTCGGTACTCGCCGAGCCCCGAAGTCGCCGCCGATCGGGCTTCCATCCTCGGAATCGTGGCAGTGATTCAGGTTCCGCTCGTCTACTTCTCGGTGAACCTCTTTCGCACCCTTCATCAGACCCAGAGCATTCGCCCCGACGGATCCACCATGGACCCATCGATGGTCGCGGCTCTCCTGGTCAACCTGGCCGCATTCACCCTGCTTTATGTCTCGTTCTTGGCAGCCCGCATGATCATTGCCCGGGAGGAGGCTCGCCTCGTTGCCGCCCTTCCGGTGGCAGGAGCTGCCGTGATATCCCCGCCGGGCCTCAGCGATGCCTGAGACAGCTGTCGTCGGCCTCTCATACGCGGTCACCTATGGGTTGATCCTCTGGTACGGGGCCCGCCTTTACCGGCGGATGCGCCGGCTGCGCGACCGAAGCTGACGATGCCCTATCGAAGGTTCGTCTGGCCCGCACTGGCGGCGGTGGCGGCAGTTGTGATCGCGTTGGTGGTGACCAGCCTCGGCGACAATCTCACCTACTACCTGACGCCGAGTGAAGCAGTCGCCCGGCGGGACATCAACACCAACGGAGAGAGGTTTCGGCTGGGTGGATTGGTTGTCGAGGGATCTTTGACCGAGGATGGAAACGTCAAAAGGTTTCAAGTGACGGACGGAGCCGAAACCATCGACGTCGAGTTGACCGCCCCCGCCCCTCCACTGTTCGCGGAAGGCATAGGCGTGGTCGTCGAAGGACGCTGGGCCGAAGACTCCTTCCTGGCCGACCTCGCCCTAGTCCGTCACGACGAGAACTACGTCGTTCCTACCACCCTCCCCTGATGTTCGCCCTGCTGGGATTCCTCGGAGTGGCGGTGGCGTTGGCCGGATCGGTGGCCTTGGTTGGCTCTGGAATCCGCCAAGCCCGGGCCGCGAGCCTGCCTTCCGGCATCGCCATGCGCCGATCCATCGCCGCCATCGTCGGCGGGGCGATAGTCGCCTTCGGGGCTCTCGAGGGCGCGCTCGCTGCAAACGACTTCTCCCTCGAGTACGTCGCCAACCATCACGCTCGGGCGACGCCATTTCCCTTCAATCTGGCGACCGGCTGGGCCGCGCTCGAAGGCTCGATCGTGCTCTGGGGGCTGGTGCTGGCCGGTTTCATCTACTTTGCCTGGCGGCGGTTTCGCACTGCTCCGGACCGACTCGGCGCCGGCGCGTTGGCGGTGATGGGCTTGGTCGCCGTCTTCTTTTTCAGTCTCCAGGCAACCGTCGCCAATCCGTTTCAAGTCTGTACCGACCCGTTGTCGATTGGCTGCGCCGCGTCGAGTCCGTGGCCATGGGCGGCGGCGTCCGCCCCCGCCGACGGCCCTGGTCCCAATCCCCTCCTCCAGAACCACATTCTGATGGCGATCCATCCACCCATGCTCTATCTCGGATACGTCGGTCTCACTGTTCCTTTCGCCTACGCGATCTCCGCCCTCGCCCTTGGCATGCCCGGCGCCGAGTGGCTCCGCCGGAGCCGGCGAGCGGCGTTGGTGGCCTGGTCTTTTCTCACCGTGGGAATCACGCTCGGGGCATGGTGGGCATACGAGGTTCTGTCTTGGGGCGGCTACTGGGCGTGGGATCCAGTCGAAAACGCCTCCTTGATGCCCTGGTTGGTGGCCACTGCCTTCTTGCACTCCTCCCTCGTACAGGCACGGCGGGGTGCGCTGCAATCTTGGAACTTCATCCTCGTGATCGGCGCCTTCGCCCTCACCATCCTCGGCACCTTTCTCACCAGGTCGGGAACCATCGCGTCAGTTCATTCCTTCACTCAATCGGCGATCGGACCGGTGCTGCTCGGCTTCCTTTTCCTGGTGTTGGTTGGCTCTTTCTCACTCTTCGCGGCTCGCTCGCACCTGGTGGGAGATACCCCCCGCCTGGAACGCCTCTTGAGTCGGGAGGGGAGTTTTCTCGTCAACAACCTGCTGTTGACCGTCTACGCGTTCGTGGTCTTGACCGGGACCCTCTACCCGATCCTGGTCGAAGCCACCTCGGGAGCGCGGGTTTCGGTCGGGGAGCCCTTCTTCAACCGGATGGCCATCCCTCTGGCTTTTGGCCTCCTCCTGGCGATGGGGATCGGCCCGATGCTTCCCTGGCGACGGGCGGAGTTGATCGAGGTCTCCGATCGACTCCGGGTGCCCATCGGGGTCGCGCTCATCGCCGGGTGCGTCACGGTCATCACCACCAGCCGCCTCGGCTATGTGGTGATTGCCGTCGTGCTGGGAACGTTTGTGCTCGCGGCCAATGTGAGCTTGCTGCTGGAGCGCTCTGCCCGCAGCGCGGCTATTCGCAACCAGCCCACGCTGTCTGCAGTTGGCCGCCAGCTCAAAGCTGACCCCTCGTTCTGGGCGGGACAGCTCTCCCACTGCGGCGTTGCCCTGATCGTGGTCGGGATGGCCATCGCCTCCAACCTCGGCCTCCAGACCGAGACCGACCTGGCTCCGGGCGACTCGGTGTCCTTTGCCGGGTACGAGATCACCTATCGGTCGCCCTTTCTCTACACCGAGCCCAATCGGCGGGTTCAGGGGGCGCAAGTCGAGGTCCGTCGGAACGGCCAACTGGTGACCGAACTGTCTCCGCGAGCCAACTACTTCGGCAACGACACCTCAGGTATCACCACTCCCGCCGTCCACAGCACATGGCGCGGCGACCTCTACTTGACTCTGCTCAACCTCGACCCCGCAGGCATCCTCCTCCGACTGAATACCTCGCCGGGGATATGGCTTCTGTGGCTTGGGGGGTTGACGACGGCGGCGGGGGGAGCGATATCTCTGGCGGCGAAGAGGCGCTCCCGGGAGCCGGTCAGCGTTGGCTAGGCCCACGGCGCGGGCTGTGTCCTGGGTGGGGCTGGCGCTCCTCGCCTTAGGTTTGATGGCGGCGGTGCTGATGGGCCCAACCGCGAGTGAGGACCGCGCTTTGGCTATCGGCGCTCGGATTCGGTGTCCGGTCTGCCAGGGGGACTCGATCGCCGACTCCCCATCGGAATCCGCCCGCAACATGATGGACCTAGTTCGCGCTCGGATCGACGAGGGACACTCCGATGACGAGATCATCGCCGAACTGCTCTCCTCGTACACCGGGGCCCTGCTCCTTGATCCCCCAGCGGCGGGCGCCACCCTCTGGCTGTGGTTGGCGCCTTTGGCGGCGCTGGTGACGGGGCTTTGGATGATCAGGCGCCGCTTCCACGAACAGGCTTCGTCTGGGCGGCCGTCTCCGACGACCACAACGCTCTCCCCGACGCCCAGCCGGTGGATCTTGGGGAGCGGGCTGCTCGTCCTCGCGGGGGCGATCACCATCGCCACAGTCGGCCAGTTCCGCCAAGCGCGACCTGACAACCAGAACCTGGCCGGGATCGCCGGCGAAGGATTCGACCCCGATGCGGTTTCCAACGAGACCATGGAGGCGGTGATCGCCGCCAATCTCGAAAATCCCTCGATCAACGGGATGCGGCTGGCGTTGGCCAACCGCTACTTCGA
Source organism: Acidimicrobiia bacterium (assembly GCA_035253825.1). Taxonomy (GTDB): domain Bacteria; phylum Actinomycetota; class Acidimicrobiia; order Spongiisociales; family ZC4RG35; genus JACCTH01. The sequence continues at coordinate 160,336 of DATFBM010000007.1, forward strand.
GGAGGGCGACTACCAGAAGGCGTTTGGCCACTATCAAGCGGTGCTCGACTCTGAACCAGCCGCTGCCGAAGCCGCCGCCGCCTACACCCGGCTCGGATGGATGGTCTACGACGGCAACGGCGAAACCGAACTCGGCTTGGAGTTGATCGACCGGGGTTTGGCTCTGGTGCCCGGGGACGCGTTCGCTCTCTATCTCAAAGGACGCGTGACTTGGTGCGGCAAGGCCGATCCCGACGCCGCCGCAGAGATATTCGATCGTGTGCTGACGACTCCGAACCTCGACCCCAACGTCCGCACTCGAGTCTCGACCGACCTCGAGAGCGCCCAGGCCGGCGCCTCCTGCCCATGACGTTTGCTAACCGGGGATTCACAGGACGAAGCTGCTGTCCTGGCGGGCCAGAGAACGACCAGAACCAGTGACATCGGTCCGCTGGGCGGCCATCGCCGCGGTCGTCGCCTCGGTGATCCTGGCCGTGATCTTCTCCACCCGTTTTGGTCGGGATCCCGGTCTCGTCCCTTCCCCCCTGCTGGGACAACCGGCCCCCTCTCCGACGCTTCCTCTCCTCGACGGCTCCGGCGACTTCGACCTGGCGTCTCTCCGCGGTCGCGTGGTGGTCGTGAACTTCTTCGCCTCCTGGTGTCTTCCCTGCCGCGAGGAACAGGACGACCTCAGCGCTGCCGCCGAGGCCTTTGCGGAGCGAGAAGTGACGGTGGTCGAGATCGTCTATCAGGACACGGCAGAAGCTGCAATCTCCTTTTTGCAAGAGACCGCCGTGTCGGAGGAGGCGGTCTACTTGCTGGACCCGGGCGGTCGCGCAGCCATCGCCTACGGGGTCTTTGGAATCCCCGAGACCTTCTTCATCGATCCCGGTGGAACCGTGGTGGGAAAGGCAATAGGCGCCACCGACGCCCTGGTCCTCGGCTCGTCAATCGACGCGGTGCTCGAAGGAGAAAAGCCCGGACAGCAGGTGCTGGGCGAGACCTTTGACGGCCCCGCCTCTTAGCCGATGATCTCCAGGCTGACCTCGGGGAAGGGGTTACGTTCGATGGCGGCGGCGCCCGCGTCGAGAAGAGTGTGATCGAAGAATCCGGCCAGAAAGCGGTCGACGATGGGGATGATGCGTTCGGCCGCGATCGGGCCTTTCATTCCCAGCCGCTCGGCAACTGGAGAGAAGAGTGGGGTCATGACGAAGTCATTGCTCTGGGTACCAGCAACTCCTATCCAATAAGCGGTGCCGTCGCTTCGCTCGGCCAGGCCCCGCAGCCGCCCGTCGTTGGCCGTTCCCAATGCCTCGGAAGAACGCATGAACATCGTCGACAAGGAAGTCGGCTCTGCTGCCACCCGATCGGGAAGCGGTTCCACCCAGGGATTGAAACCGGCGGCTCCTCGGCAGCGGGAATCGGTAAGGCAAAGCCAGACCGCCACTCCGCCCCCGACACCGCGACCGTAAGCCCCCACCCGTCCGACATCGGCATGAGATGCCAGCCCTCCAAACGGGCTTGGATCGGCGGCGAGAGCGTCGAGGATTCCGATGAGATCGTCCTTCATCACCTCCTCCGCATCCCGCCCTCGCTCGAGGCGGGCGGCTTCGTCGAGGTCGGCGGCAACGGCGGAGGGGTCGAAGTCCAAAACGGCTCCATTGGGCAGGCGAGAAACCAGGGCGAGATAGGCATGATCGGCGGCCACCACGAAATAGCCACGGCTCGCCAGTGCCTCCAATTGATTCAACGCCACGGTTCGAAAGTCGGCCAGGTCGTGGGAGTAGAGAATCACTGGAAAGGACCCGGGCAGAGGGCTGGCAAGGGACCGGCCATGGCCGAGCGTATAAACGGTGTGTGAGAGAAAGAAGCCAGGAAACCCGAGTCGGCTCGATAGACGGGGACCGATGAGATCGAGGTCGGGTGTCCACGGTCCGGGTTCGAGCCCATCGGCCAACGCCGGGTACCAGACCTGGACCGCGAGTCGCCGCGGGCGCGTGCCGGCTTCCGGGCCGTAGGGATCCAACCTCTCGGCGAAGGAGAGCTCGAAGGTTGCAGTCCCCACTGCCAGATCACCGCTGGGTGCGGGGAGACTCGGCACGGGCAGGGAAGCAGGGGGAAGTGACATCATGCCCACGCCGATCAACCCCAGCGCCGGACGCGATACCCGCCTCCACCAGGGCAGCTTTCGCTCCATCGACAGCAGATCGCCAAAGCCCAGCGCCAGGGCCACCAGGTAGAGGGGCACCAGTTGCCAGCGGAAGCCTTCGAGCAAGAGCTGGGCGATGACGATGCCGAGCGATCCCGCCAGCACGAGGCCCCGCGGGGAGCGAACTCCAAGGATGGCCGGCCAGGCCACCGCTGCCGCGCAAAATCCAGCTAGTGCTAACTCCAAGGGTCTCAACGAGAGGCGATGTTGGTCGGATCGAAGCCGAATGGCAGTTCAAGGCGATGGGCCGCCATCAGCTGGCGATTCGAAAGCAGCTCTCCCGTGCGGCCGTCGGCGACCACCCGGCCCCGGTCCATGATGATCGATCGCGGGCAGAGCTCGAATACGAACGGCAAGTCATGGGTCACGATGAGCTGCGTGGTAGGTAGCGAAGACAGCAATGCCACCAGCTCCCTTCGACCCGCCGGATCGAGATTGGAGGTCGGCTCGTCGAGAACCAGAAGCTCGGAATCGGATGCAAGAACAGTGGCAATCGCTACTTTCCGCCGCTCTCCCCCCGACAGGTGATGAGGGGCGCGATCCGCCAGGTGCCATTCGCCGACCGACTCGAGGGCTTCCCTGACCCGATGGTCGACCTCTTCTGGAGCGAACCCGAAGTTGGCCGGACCAAAAGCGACGTCGGCGAAGACGGTGGGCATGAAGAGCTGGTCATCGGGATCTTGAAATACGAGACCGACGCGGCGCCTGATTTCGCGGAGGGTTTCATCCGAGAGGGTGATTCCGCCCAGATTGATGGTTCCACTCGAGGCCCGCAGAATCCCATTGAGATGAAGGACAAAGGTGGTCTTCCCGGCGCCATTTGGCCCCAAGAGCCCGACTTTCTCCCCCGGGGCAATAGCGAGGCTCACTTGCTTCAGCACCTCGGTTCCGTCGGGGTAGGAGAAAGAGAGATCGGAAACGGAGAGCTGGGTCACCACAGGCGCGAGGCGACCATGATCGCTGCCGCCACGATTCCAGGAAAGAGCCCGGCCAGCCATTGAGTGCGGGGAATGACCTGCTGGCCTTCCATGCGCCACCTGCCGTCGTATCCCCTGGCCAACATCGCCTGATAGACGCGTTCCCCACGTTCGAATGACCTGATGAAGAGGGCTCCGGCCGAGACCGCAATTGGTTTCCAATCGAGGGCGGATCGCGATTGATATCCCCGGGCTGCCATGGCGATCCGGTTGCGACGAAACTCCCCCGCCACCACCTCCAGATAACGAATCATGAACGAGGCGATTGCGACCAGGACTGGCGGCACCCGCAGCCGTGAAAGGCCGGCGAGGATATCGGGGACCTCAGTGGTTGCGGCCAGCAACACCGAGGCTCCGGCACTAAGTGTCGCTTTGGCGATGAGATTCCATGCTCCGAGGAGCCCCGCAGCGGAAACCGTGAGCGGACCCAGGTTGAAGCGTGGTCCCTCGCCGACGAAGGGGAGCAGCAAGGCAAAAGCTATGAATGGCAAGTCGATCGCCAGCCGAGTGAGGAAAAATCGGGCCGGGACCTCGGAGAGGACGAGGAGGACCATCAGAATCAGCGCATAGGCGCTAAAGGCCCACACCGCCCGCGCCGGTGTTGCCACCACCGCTAGCACGAAGGCGAGGAGCCCAACGAGTTTTACTGCGGCCGGTAAGCGATGGAGGGGGCTGTGGCCGTGAAAATGAAGGGCGTGGGCGTGGCCGCCGCTCACGCCGAACGACGACGGCGGAGAATCGTGGTCACAATCAGTCCTGCTACGAATGTCGCGCCGACCCCGATCGCACCGGCGAGCACGGTTCCGGTCTCCTCATTCTCGATACCACTGACTCCGTAGTCAGCTAGTGGGCCCTCGAGGGGATGTTCCTTGGCGGACTCGATGAACCCATTGTCGATGGCCACCCGCTCGAGGCCGTCGGGATCCCCAGAAGCGATCGGCGCGACCAAAAACACCAGAGCGAGAGCTACTACCAGTCCCGCAGCTACGAAAGCGACGATGCTCCTCCGACTCGGCGTCGTGGCTAGGCGGGGCAGCTTGAGATCGGACAACCCTTTAATCAGATCGGGCCGAACAGCCAGCACGGCACCCACCGCCAAGGCGGTGATGACTCCTTCGCCGATTCCGATCAGAGAGTGCACTCCCACCATCGCCGGGAAAACAGTCTGCAACGGGGCTGCGCCTTCCCCCCCGATTGCATACTGGAGAACGAAAGCCAAAGCCGACGCCACCACCGATAGTGCCCCCGCCACCATGGATGCGATCATCACGGCCGTAGATCTCCTGGGCAGGAGCTTCACCAACGAGCGAAAGACTCCCCACCCCACCAGAGCGGTGACGAGCGCCATGTTGAGGACATTCAGGCCCAGGGCAACGATGCCGCCGTCGGCAAACATGAGCGCCTGCACAAAAACCACCACAGCGACGGCGAGTACTCCCAGCCAGGGGCCGAGGAGAATCGCCGCCAGCGATCCCCCGAGCAGATGACCGCTGGTCCCCGCGCCGACCGGGAAATTGAGCATCTGGACGGCGAAGATGAAGGCGGCGGTGAGCCCGGCGAAGGGAATTTGACGCTCGGATAGGTCCCGCCCGGTCCGACGCAGGGAGGCTCCCAACCCGGAAGCAGCGACCACACCGGCTCCGGCGGCGGTGGCGACATTGATAAAACCATCGGGTATGTGCATGCGCTTCCGACCTTATTGCAACCTGGTTGCAATTATACCGAAGCGCAGTCGAGGCAGAGGCCGACCAATGCGAAATGGACCGATTTCATCGAAAAATCGTGCTCTTGCGCCAGCTTTCCCATCGCTTCGACCACCGCCGCCATCTCGACATCGACGGTACGGCCGCAACCCTCGCAAACCAGGTGGTGATGGGCAAGGTGGTCGCGGATTGGGTCGTCGCTGAGATGAACTACTCCCGGACCGTGCCCGAGATGAATGTGGTGGAGAAGGCCCTGCTCCTCGAGCGCGTCGATGCTGCGATAAATGGTCGAGGCGACGACGTTGCCGCCGACCCGCTCGTTCACCTTTTGCAATAGACCTGCGGCGGTGAGATGGTCGAGGTGGGACTCCGCCAGCACCTCACATACGGCTCGACGAGCTTTGGTGATCCGCAACCCCGATCGGCGCAATGCCCCGATCAGTTCCTCGGCCTCGATGTGCACAAAGCCAGGTTAAGGGTCAGGCCCGAGCAAGCTCCTGACTGCGCTCGACCGTCCTATCGAGCACGGCCCGAGCTGCTCCGGAATCGATCGATCGCCGGGCGATCTCAACAGCCTCGACGAAGCCCGGGGCGATCTCGGCGGCCACCAACGCCGGGGCAGCATTCACCAGGACCGCGTCGCGACGCGGGCCCTCCTCGCCATCGAGAATCGAGCGAAGGATCGTGACGTTCTCCTCGATGTCGCCTCCGGCGAGCTGGTCAATCGATACCCGACCCACTCCGAAGTCTTCGGGTGTGAACTCGGCTTGCGTTAGCTCTCCGTCCTTTAGTCGATGAATGAGTGTCGGTCCGGTGGGAACGATCTCGTCGATTCCCCCCGCTCCGCAGAAGACGAACGAGAAGATCGAGCCCAGTCTCTCCAACACCCCGATCATCCGCTCCGCCATAACGGGATCGGAGACCCCCACCGCCTGGCGTCGGGCGCCGGCGGGATTGGCCAGCGGTCCGAGGAAATTGAAAACCGTCCTGATCCCTAGCTCCCGGCGGACCGGACCCGCATATCGAAATGAAGGGTGGTACAGAGGGGCGTAGAAGAAGGCGAACTGGTTCTCGTCGAGAAGGCTCAGATTGGCTTCGAGCGGCAAATCGATCACCACCCCGAGACCTTCGAGAACGTCTGCCGAACCACAACGCGAGGACACCGAGCGGTTGCCGTGCTTGGCGATCCGGGCTCCTGCCCCGGCGGCCACGAGCGCGGCAGCCGTGGAGATGTTGAAGGTTCCGGCCCGGTCACCCCCGGTCCCGACCAGGTCGACCAATCGGTCGCGGTCATGGCGGTCCTCTATTTGCACCGCCGCCGCCCGGATGGCCTCGGTCATGCCGGTCATCTCGTCGATGGTCTCCCCCTTCATTCGCCAGGCAACGATCAAAGCCGCGATCTGAGCGGGGGTCGCCGCGCCATTCATTACCGCCTCCATTGCCTCGCGAGCCTCGGCGCGAGTGAGGTCTGTGCGCGAACTCAGACGGGAGAGGGTTTCGGGCCAGTCCAAAGCTAGGTGGCGAGTGTATTCGTGGGCCTTGATTCATCCCCCGGTACAATCCGAACCGGCGATGTTGTTCTTCACATACGGCGGGATGATGAACCCCGAGCAGCTAGCGAAATATGCCCCCAAGGCCAACTTCCAGTTCATTGCCCATTTGCCGGAGACCAAGCTCATCTTCCCCAACGCCGACGGTCGCCCCTCCATCGAACCGGCACCGGGCCATACCGTCTGGGGAGCCGTCTTCGAGGTCTCCGCAGCCGAGCTGAAGGCCATTAGCGCCCACGAAGAATCTCGCGGGCGGAGCCTGCAAAAGGACGTCAAAGCCGTCGATCGATCCGGGCACAAATATCCGGTGGCGGTCTTCTCCGCACCCGCCAATTCCGAGCATCATCCTCCGTCCAAGGAGTACATGGACAAAGTGGTCAGCGGTGCTCGCCATTGGCAGCTTCCCACCGGCTGGGTAGCCGGGCTCGAGGACCTCGCCGAACCAGACGTCTAAGTCGTCGGCTCCTCGTCGCCGCCGAACATTCTCCAAAAAACCCAGGCGATGGCACCGCCCGCCAGCGGAGCCACCAGGTAGATCCAGATATTGCCCAGATCGCCGGCGATCAGTGCCGGGCCGAAGGAACGAGCCGGGTTCACCGAGGCTCCGGAGAAGGGGATCCCCGCCAGGTGGACCGCCGCCAGGGCGAGTGGAATCACAAAGCCGGCCGCGGCCAGCGCGGTGCGGGTGGAGGCGAGGATGACCAGGACGAAGATCATCGTGAGGACGAATTCCATGAGGAGCCCGACTCCGGTCCCAACTGGATTGGTAACGGTGGCCGCCACTCCGTCGGTGTCCGTTGCGGCCAGCACCACGGCCGAGGCGACGATGGCTCCCACGAACTGGCCGATCCAGTAACCGATAAGGTCGGTACTCGTGGTCCTTTTGTCGAGCCACATCGCCAGAGTCACAGCCGGGTTGAAGTGTCCTCCGGAAACGTGTCCCACTGCGTAGATGGCGGCGAGAAGACCGAGTCCGAACCCAAGCGGGACCGCAACCATGACTGGGCTGCCGGTGGCGTTGGCAGCCAACACGGACATCGAGCCGACGAACACCAGAATGAAGGTGCCCACTAGTTCGGCCAGATACTTGTTGATCGTCACGCGAAGCTCCTTTCGTGCCTCCAAGCCTACGTCTCAGGGCCTCTCGGACCCGGGAACCTCGGGGTCGCATTGCTAGGTGTCCTCTCACCCAAGGCGATTCTTTTGGGAACCGCTGGCGGGCTTCTTGGCTCAGGACTGACGTTTGCTCTGATGGCAATCGTGGCCCGGCTTCTTTCGTCAGAGACCATGGCGGGAATCGGTCTCACCGCCTCGGTGTTGATCGGTTTCGGGCTTGGCGGCTTTGTGGCAGGATCGTTGGCGCCGGTCAACGGACGCTTTCACGGTTCGATCACATCACTCGTGGTGGCAGGAATTGTCGTCGCTGTCGCCGGCCTGGGAGGCAGCCCGACTCCACTGGGATCGGTGCTTTTGCTGGCGCTGATCGCCATCGTCACCGGGGGGATCAGTGGGGCAATTGGCGGCCGACGAGTCAAGCCGATGAGCGAAGACGATTAGAATTAGGGCGAGTCCGCCGGACGGTCGCGGGTGAAAACCCGAGGAAAGTCCGGACTCCACAGGGCACGGTGCTGGGTAACGCCCAGGCGGGGTAACTCGACGGAAAGTGCCACAGAGAACAGACCGCCGATGGCTTGCGAAAGCGGGCACAGGTAAGGGTGAAACGGTGGGGTAAGAGCCCACCAGCGAGCCGGGTGACCGGCCGGCTAGGCAAACCCCACCCGGAGCAAGGCCAAACAGGGACGACGGCGGCCCGTCGATCAAGTCCCGGGTAGGCCGCAGGAGGCGACGAGCA
>DATFBM010000008.1:0-99372 GCA_035253825.1 Acidimicrobiia bacterium
GGCGGGGTTTGGTTTGTGACTTTTGATCTGGAAGCTGGCCCGGTGATGGGTTCTTCGGTCTTCCTCATGTCCGGTGCTGCTCCGCCAGCCGGAGAGACAGTGGAGAGGACCGAATTGGATCCGTCCGAAAAGGATGCGGGCGAGTTCTCAGCCAGTCGGGCCGACCTGGTGCGCTACGCCGCCGCCACCCGGGACTGGAATCCGATCCATTGGGATCACAGGTCCGCAATCCGAGCTGGACTCGGCGGCGTTGTCGTCCACGGCCTCCTGCAGGCGGCTTGGATCCTTCGCCAATACGAGCGAGTGGCAGAGGCCCGTTTTCGCTTTCGAGCCCCCCTGCCAGTGGGAAAGGCTGCCCAACTCGAGCAGAAGTCGGATAACGGCCAAATAACCGCCAGGTTGTCGCGGGAGGGTCAAGAGCTGGTTTTGGCCAACCTTCTCCTCACCTGAGATCGGTTTCTCACCAGACAGCCAGTCGGCGTATAATTCCGTTCCCGGCCTGACCCTTTAGGGGTGTAGCTCTAATTGGTTAGAGCGCCGGTCTCCAAAACCGGAGGATGGGGGTTCGAATCCCTCCACCCCTGCCGAAGGCTTGCAGGAAAGCCCGCCAAGAGATCAAGAATTAGGAACACAAGACCATGAACCGAGAAATGCGCCGGCTGATGGAGCGCGAAGAGCGCATCCAGAAAGGTGACCCCAATGGTCAAAAACGCCGCGTACCAGGCGGTCCGCAGAAGGCGGCGGGGGGCACCGTCGAGCGGCGGTCAATCTGGACCCGCTTCGTGACCTTCCTGCACGAGGTCCGCCAAGAGTTGCGCAAGGTCAACTGGCCGAGCCGCGAACAGATGGTCGTCTTTACCATCGTCACATTGATCACCACCACCGTGCTGACGATGGTCATATTCGGTCTCGATGTGGCGATGAAAGAGGCCGTCCTCACCCTTCTGGAACGAGCGTGACCACCGAAGCCGTCGATCAGACCGAGAGCCCCGAGCCCCAAGAGCCAAGTCCTTACGACCTGCCCGGAGACTGGTACGTGATCCATTCGTATTCGGGCTACGAGAACAAAGTCAAGGCCAACCTCGAGACCCGAATTCGTTCCATGCATATGGAAGATCGCATCTTCGACGTGCACATTCCGCTCGAAGATGTGGTAGAGATCAAAGGCGGCAAGAAGGTCACGGTCTCCCGCAAGGTTTTCCCGGGCTACATCCTCGTGCGGATGGATCTCGATGATGACTCCTGGTACGCCGTTCGCAACACTCCCGGTGTCACCGGTTTCGTGGGCGGAAACAACAAGCCGACGTCCCTGTCGCGGCGCGAAGTGGAGCGATTTCTTGGTGTGCAGAAAGAGGATGAGAAGGTCAAGCCTCGCTTCAAGCCCGCCTGGGAGGTGGGGGAGACGGTGCGGGTCGTCACCGGTCCCTTCGCCGACTTTCCCGGCGTCATCGAGGCGATCAACCTCGATCAGTCCAAGGTCACTGTCCTCGTCAACATCTTTGGTCGCGATACCCCCGTGGAACTGGGCTTCGACGACATCCACAAGAACTAGGTCCGAACACTCGCAGCAAGGTTGAACTATGGGTAGGAAAAAACTCGTCACGACTGTCAAGATCCAGCTCCCAGCTGGACAGGCAACGCCAGCCCCGCCGGTGGGAACCGTGCTGGGACCCCATGGAATCAACCTGATGGAGTTTGTGAAGGCATACAACGATGCCACCTCTGCCCAGCGGGGGATGATCATTCCCGCCGAAATTTCCATTTATGAGGACCGAAGCTTCACCTTCGTCACCAAGACCCCACCGGCGGCGGCATTGCTGCGACAGGCGGCACGGGTCGAGAAGGGATCGGCTGAGCCCGACAAAGTGAAGGTCGGTTCGGTGAAGAAATCGCAGGTGAAAGAGATCGCCGAAATCAAGATGGTCGATCTCAATGCCAACGACATCGAAGCGGCGATGAAGATCGTCGAGGGCACTGCCCGTTCGATGGGAATCAAAGTAGAGGGATAGACAGAAGACAAAAGACAGAAGACAAGAGACAGGACAAGGGACCGGGTTCGATCTTTTGTCTTCCATCTTCTTGTCTCATAGGTGGGAGGTCGTCTTGAGTCGACCGCCGGGACCACAAGGAGAAGAAATGCCACACGGCAAGAAATACGTCGAGGCGCAATCCCGCTTCGAAAAGCATCATCCCTACAGCCCCACAGAGGCTCTCGATTTGGTGAAGGAGATGGCCACTGCCCGTTTCGACGAGACAGTCGAGGCCGCTTTCCAGTTGGGGATCGACCCTCGCAAGGCCGATCAGCTGGTTCGGGGCACCGTGGCCCTGCCGCATGGGACCGGCAAGGAGGTCCGGGTGGCGGTCTTCGCCCAGGCCGATAAGGCCCGCGAGGCCGAAGAGGCGGGAGCTGACCTGGTCGGAGGGAAAGAACTCGTAGCTGAGATTGCTGGCGGAAGAGAACTCGACTTCGACCTGGCTATCGCCACTCCCGACATGATGGCCGAGGTGGGAAAACTGGGGCGGGTGCTGGGACCGCGCGGCTTGATGCCGAATCCGAAAGCCGGAACCGTCACTGCGGACGTGGCGAAAGCGGTTACCGAGTTCAAGGGCGGTCGGATCGAGTACCGCAACGATCGGTTTGGGAATGTCCACGTTCCCCTAGGAAAGGCCTCGTTTGAGCCCGACGCCCTGGTGGCCAATCTGGCGGCACTGACGGCCGAGATCATGCGAGTCAAGCCGGCTTCATCGAAGGGTCGCTACGTCAAACAACTGGTGGTTTCGTCGACCATGGGCCCCGGAGTGAAAGTCGACGTGAGCCAGGCCGAGGACCTCGCAGCCACCGCCCGCTAGGCGACTTGTCTGTGGGCCGGAACCGTCGCGGAAAAAAGGCTCCAACCCGGGTCGCAAAAGGTAGGGGGGTGTCGGAGTCCGGATTACGACGCTGGCTCGGTATTGCCAGGTCCACCATCCACGAGATGTCCGTCTTGGATCCCAGGGTAGGGCTGCGATCCCTTTTCCATCTCGCTGCCATCGTCGTAGGGGTGCCGGTGGCGGGGGCGGTCAGGAAACCCGCCGTTTGCCTCCGACATCCCCCTGACCTTTAAATCTCAATCTGCCAGCTTCGGGCCTTGGTCAGTGTGACATCGATCGAGACGCCCGTCCAGGTAAATATTGGCAGACAACCAGGACACCTAGACATTGACAGCACTTAGGGCAGTAAGTCTTTCGATGGCGTAGGCAATGGCCTGCTCGGTGGCGAGCGACCGTCCCTCGGCAACGCCCTCTTCGAATTGTGCTCCGAGGGCGCGCTGGGCGCCGGAGGTTGCCTCGATCAGCATTGGCTGCATCCAGGGCACGGCTTGGTGTCCGGTCGCCTCGCGTCGGACCGCCGCCGCTCCCAACAGAACCGCAGCGACGCCATGGTCTCCTTGGACTGACGCCAGGAGAGCCATGATGCTGAGGCAGTCGGTGATCCCACGAGCGTCCTGCAACTGCTGGCGGACCATGAGGCTTTCGGTCAATCGCCCAATCGCTTGGCTGACGTCTCCCATCATGAAAGCGAGGACGCCGAGGCTCAATTGGGCATGCCCTACTCCCCAAGTGAGGCCCCGGCTTCTCGAATATTCGAGAACCTCTCGCAGCATTTGATCCGCCTGGACGAGGTCATTGCGAGCCAGAGCTATATGGGCGAGTCCGTAGATACACCACCCGTTCACGATCCAATCGGACCCTTCCTGGCGCGCCAGTTCACTTGCCTCACGGAACTGCGCCTCGGACCGTTCGTAGTTGTGAAGGTTGTGAGTTGTCATGCCATGCATGGCGAGGGACCAGGCCAGGCCGCGGCGATCTTGCAGACGGCGCCACATCTCGACCCCCGCCGACATCGCTGCCTCAGACCTTTCAGGATCGCCCGCCAGCATCGCGAGCCAACCCACGGCTCCCAGAGCGAGAGCGCGCCCCGGAGTGGGCCGGGTGGCGTCGCCCAAGGCGAGCAGCCGGCTGGCCCAACTAAGCCCTTCGGTCACGTATCCACGGGTATCCCAATAGAGCGTGAGCAGGCCGCTAATCGAGAGCGCCTCTTCGAGTCCATCGCCGGTCTTGACCACCCACGCCAGCGCCTCGCGAAGGTTGTACCGCTCGGTAGCAATGGCTTCGAGCGCTTCCGAAAACTGAGGTCGAGAGAGCACGTCGTCAAGTCGGGTGGCTAGCGACAAACACCACTCCAGATGGCGGCCTCTGATCGTCGCCTCCTCACCCGACTCGGAGAGTTTCTCCAGTGAGTAATCGCGCAAGGTTTCGAGCATTCGGTAGCGCGGCTGACCGTCGTCGGCCATGGCGAACACGACAAGTGACTTAGCCACCAAATCTTCCAATATGTCGATGGATTGGCGCTCGGTTGTCTGTTCGTCGACGCAAACCTTCAAGAACCCTTCTAACGGCCAACCTCCGGCGAAGACGCCCAGCCGCCCGAAGACCGACCTCTCGGCGTCATCGAGCAAGTCGTAACTCCACTGGACGGCGGCCCGCAAAGTGCGATGGCGTTCCGGCAGATCGGCTGGCCCGCGGTTGAGAAGGTCGAGGCGTTCGTTGAGGCGAGCGAGGAGCGTTTCCGGTGTGAAGATTCGAAGTCGAGCTGCGGCCAGCTCGATCGCCAGCGGAAGCCCATCAAGCTGACGCGTGATCTCTGCCACGGCGGGTTCATTTCGCTCGCTCAGCTCAAAACCAGGGCGGACGGAACGAGCGCGTTCAACCAAGAGCGAAACCGCTTCCGATTGGCGGATTTCGGCACCTCCGGCCCCCGGCGGCGGAACCGAAAGAGGCGTCAACGGGTATTCATACTCCCAGGAAATGCGTAAGGGCGAGCGACTCGTTACGAGGATCTTGGCTTGGGGCAAGGCCGAAAGAATTTGTCCAAGGCTGTCGGCGACCGATGCCAGCTGTTCCATGTTGTCGAGAATCAACAGGAGTTGCGACGCCCCCAAAACCGACTGCAGGCCTTCGATGATGCTTCGGTCGGCCGATTCATGGATGCCCATGGCACGGCCAACGGCAACTACGAATTGCTGAGGATCTCGAACGGCCGCGAGCTCTACGAAGACCACGCCATCGGCGAACTTCTCCGGAAGGGTATTGGCAAGTTCGATGGCCAAGCGTGTCTTACCAGTCCCACCCGGACCCGTGATCGTGACCAATCGAACCGAGTCCCGCATCAGCAGCTCGGAAGCCCCCCGAATATCGGCCGCTCGACCAATGATGGGCTGCGCCGCCGGTACGGTTGAAGGGACATAGGGCCGAGCGCGCGGAGGAAGCAACACCACCGGCGAGTCTGGGAAGTCGAGCCGGGCAAGCCGTTCACTCCGATCCAGCCCCCGCAGGACAAAGGGGCCGAGATCAACGAGTCGCCAACCTCGGTCGCTGATGTGATCCGGCATCAAGTCCTTGGTCGAAACCGAAAGAAGCACTTGTCCGGCCTGGGCAGCGGCGCCGATCCGGGCTGCACGATGAACGTCTAGGCCGACGAGCCCTTCACTAGTGCGACGAGCAGTTCCGGTGTGGATTCCAATCCGGCATTGAGGGGCCACCGAATTCGGCCAACTCTGGCTCGCCATCTCCGAATGGATCTCATGTGCAGCCGCAGCCGCTTGCAGAGGCGTGGGGAACACGCAGAAAAGGCCGTCGCCTTCTGTCGATTCGACCTCTCCGCCTTGGTGGGTGACCGCGGCCCTCACTATCCCGTGGTAGCGCTCCAGCACGCGGTCGTAAGCCTCGGCCAGGCGGTTGAGCAATGAGGTGGAATCGGCCAGATCGACGAAGACAAACGTCAAGGTGCCCGCGTGTGCTTCTCTGGTTGAAGGCCCGGCCATGAATCGAGGAACGGTACTTCGAATCGCTACTTCTCCTGGCTGCTAACCTTCGGCGAAATCCAACTTCGGCCCTAGACCGCTGGATGGTTCCTCTCGAGCCGTAATCCCAGCGCAGGTCGGTTCTCTTGAGCCCCCTGCCGCGTGTCGAAGGGGGCCTTTTCTATCCAAGGAGAATGCGATGCCGCGACCCGAGAAGGTCCAGGCAGTGGCCGACATCAAGAATTGGTGGGAGAACGCCGAGGCGGTGTTCATCACCGAGTATCGGGGACTGACGGTCGGTCAGATGGCGACTCTTCGGCGCAACCTGAGAAAGACTGGGGCCGAGTACAAGGTCGTGAAGATGACCCTGGCCAAACTCGCCGTCAACGAGCTCGGAGTGGCCGGCATCGAGGACCAGCTGGTCGGGCCTACCGGGCTGACATTCGCCAGTGGTGACGCCGCCGCCACCGCCAAGGCACTGCGCGATTTCAGCACCGAGAACGACCGTCTCATCCTCAAGGGAGGGCTCTTGGGCCCAGTCCTCTTGGCCCCGGAACAAGTGGCCCGACTGGCTGCCATCGAACCTCGAGAAGTCCTTCTGGCCAAAATCGCTGGTGCGATGCAAGCGCCGATGGCAAAGGCGGCCGGGCTCTTCGCCTCTTTCACTCGCGACGGCGCCTCGATGTTCGGACAGCTTTTGGACAAGAAATCCGCTGCCTGATCGCAGCAAGAACAAGGAGAAGCACATGGCAACAAAGATGAGCACCCCCGATTTGCTTGAGGTCTTCGAGCAGATGACCGTTCTCGAACTCAAGGAGTTTCTCGATGCCTTCGAGGACCGCTTCGAGGTGACCGCAGCCGCTCCTGTGGCCGTCGCTGCCCCGGGTGGCGGTGGTGCCGCGGCGCCGGTCGAAGAGGAGAAGGACGAGTTCACGGTCGTGCTCGCCTCTGCCGGCGACCAAAAGATTCAGGTCATCAAGGAAGTCCGCACCCTGACGAGCCTCGGCCTGCGCGAAGCCAAGGAGCTAGTCGACAGCGCCCCCAAGCCGGTCTTGGAGAACGTCGACAAGGCGACCGCCGATAAGGCCAAAGCCCAGCTCGAGGGAGCCGGCGCCACCGTCGAACTCCAATAGATCGCCGGGCTGGTCCGGCTTTGAGATATCAGATGTCAGACATCAGACCGGCACGCGTCCAATCTGATGTCTGAAGTCTGAAGTCTGAAATCTAAGCGAAGAACTCTTTTACGGCCTTGGTCTCGCGTTCTCGCATCTCGACGTTGGCCCGCAGGCGTTCCAGGTTCTGAGCCACCGACTTGGCAGCATGGGGGAGCTTGGTCTCGGCGAAGAACGCCTCCACCTCCGCTGCGACCTCGGGCCTGGACAACGCCGGGATTCCTTCGATCGTTCGTCGCTGCGTCATCGTCGGTAATTTGATGAAAGTTTCCCACATCTTCCGGAGCTGCTGCCAGGCAGCAACCCCGTGCTGGCGGTTGCCGAGGGTGGCTCCAATCACCCAGGCCGAGTCCTGAGTGCGGATGCGGCCGTCGAGGCTGGCCTTGACAGTCTCGGTTGCCAATTCCGCCTCGTCGAAACCAGCCAGAGCGTTCAGCCAGCGCTGTTGTTCGTGGGGGGCAGTGGTCTTCTTGTACATCTCGAAGAAGCGCTCGTAATCCGGCCTGCTGCCATGGGCGGCAGTCACGAACAGGGCAGCCCGACAAATCTCGGGATCAACTTGTCGAGAGTCGATGAGCATCTCATCGACGAGCTGCCGACATCTTTTGGTCACGTCCGAGTCGTCCGCCAAGCGGCCCATTGCTCCGATCAACTGGCCGCGGAGCCGGCGGGTGAGGTCGGTCTCGTCCTTCATGGCCTGCCAGCCGAGACGTTCGTAGGTGGGGCCGACCAAACGTGCGACCCAGGCCGAGAAAGCGGGACGGCCATCGTCGTCGACCAAGTGATGACTGATCGCAGCGAGGCCCCCCAGTACCGCTCCCCAAATCGCCTGTTCGGGCTCTGATTTGTAGGTCTCGGCGAGGCGTAGGTAGTCGGCGGCCGAGAGCTGCGCGGACTCGACGAAGGCCCAGGCGTCCTCGATGATCGTGAACCTCTCGAGGTCCTCGAGGGAGGGGAGCTCTTCGACCAAGGCGTCGAGAAGTTCGGGCGAATACAGCACCCGGTAGAAGCCGTGTCCGCCGGCGTTGGCGACGGCCAAGTCGATCTCGCCGACATCGATGGTGGCTTCCGGCTCGGTCAAGAGGAACTTCTGTTGAAACGCCTTTCCGCCAGCATTCCCTCGCAATTGCATCGGCACCTGCCAGAGCGTGTTGTCGCTCTCATCGGGAATGGTGAAAAAGCGGCGTTGCAGAACCCTCAGGCCCGATCCAGTCTTCGTCACCTCCAGCTGGGGATACCCACGCTGGTAGATCCAGGTATTCATGATTTCACCGACCGGCTGATCGCTTGCCTCGTTCAATCCGGACCACAAGTCTTCGGTGACCGTGTTTCCGTAGGCGTGCTTGCGGAGGTAGTTGCCCACCCCTTGCCGGAATGCATCCTCGCCGATGAACTGTTCGATCATTCGCAGCAGGGAAGATCCCTTGCCGTAGGTGAGGGCATCGAACATCTCGTTGGCTTCGTCAGGCGAGCCCACCTCGAATTCCACCGGGCGTGTGGCAGCCAGGGCATCCACCCCAAATGCCCACGGTCGATCAAGGGCGGCGAAGGCCAGCCAGCGCTTCCACTCTGGCTTCATCGCATCGGTGGCCTTGAACTCCATGAAGGAGGCGAAAGCTTCGTTGAGCCAGATTCCATCCCACCATTTCATGGTCACGAGGTCGCCAAACCACATGTGGGCCAGCTCGTGACCGATCACGTCGAGCACACGAAGCAACTCCGCCTGTGAGGCGGTGGCGGTATCGAGAAGTAGAGCGGTTTCCCGGTAGGTGATCAATCCGAGGTTCTCCATCGCTCCGAAAGCGAAATCGGGGATGGCGATGTGGTCGATCTTGAGGCCCGGATATGGGATCTCGTAGTAGTCGCGCAAGTAGCGGAAGCAGAATTGGGCACATTCGAGAGCAAAACCGGTCAACTCCAGTCTTCCCCGGGGAGCGATGATTCGCACCGGCACACCGTCGACGTCGATAGGTTCGGTGGCCTCAAAAGGACCCACGGCAAAGGCAACCAGGTACGTCGACATCTTCATCGTGTCGGCGAAGCGAACGGCAACCTTGCCGTCGCCGCTCTTTTCTCTTGCTATCTCGGGGCCATTGGAGACCGCCATGAGATCCTCGGGAACGACCAGGGTGATACCGAAAACGGCTTTGAGGTCGGGCTCGTCCCAGCAGGGAAACGCCCGGCGGGCGTCAGTCGCCTCGAACTGGGTGGTGGCGATTGCCTGCTCCTCTCCGTCCACGTCCGTGAAGGTCGACTTGTAGAAGCCGACTAGCTGATCGTTGAGGAGGCCGGTGAACTCCAAGAAGAGCTCGGCTGGTCCCGCCCCGACTGTCTGGTCGAAGGTGAGGCCCGCCCGCTGATTTTCGCGTTCGTAGGACACGTTGGCCTCGAAGGACAGGCCTTCCCGTCGTAGCTCTGCGCGCTGGATCTCGATCTCGTGAGAATTGAGCACGAACTGATTGATGGGCTCGAGCACTTCCACCGCGATCGTTTCGGAACCGGAGAACGTGGCGGAGCCAAGGTCGGGAACGAGCTCGATGTCGTACCGAGAGGGAATGACCTCTCGCGGCAACCGATAGGGATTATCTGCCATGGGCCGGATGTTAGGAGGCGACCTTTTGTTCTATTCCGCCGCCCAGTCGGAGTGGAAGTAGGTCCCACGAGGTTGGTCCTTGCGCTCATAGGTATGAGCGCCGAAGAGGTCGCGTTGCGCCTGAATCAGGTTGGCTGGAAGCCGCTCGGACCTGAGCCCGTCATAGAAGGCGAGTCCGGTCGATAGAGCCGGTACCGGGATGCCATCTGTGACCGCTCTCGCCACCACTCGTCGCCACGCTTCCTGGCCACCGCCGACAACTTCGGCGAAATGTTCGTCAAGGAGAAGGTTTGACAGTTCGGGCTGATTTCGAAACCCCTGGGTGATGTCGGAGAGCAGGGCCGCCCTGATTATGCAGCCGCCCCTCCACAGCGATGCAATCGTTGCCGCATCGAGCGTCCAACCGAGTTCTGCAGATGCCGCCCGGAACAGCATGAATCCCTGGGCGTAGCCAACGATCTTGGTGCAAAGGAGGGCGAGTTCGAGGTCGGGCTCGTCGACACCGGTACCGATCTGGGGACCAGGGAGCAGCTTCGATGCCTCCACTCGCTGAGCCTTCATGGCCGAAAGCGATCGGGCCAAGACCGACTCGGTGATCAGCGTGCTGGGTTGGCCGAGATCGAGGGCAGCATCGACTGCCCATCTCCCTGTTCCTTTTTGCGCCGCCGCATCAAGCACCTTTTCGATGAGTGGCTCGCCATCGGTGTCTTGCTTTTCCAGGATGGTGGCGGTGATGTCGACCAGATAGGAGTTGAGGGGTCCGGTGTTCCAGTGCCGAAAGACGGCTGCGGTTTCGGCGACCGATCGTCCTCCGGCGCGAAGGAGGTGATAGGCCTCGGCGATAGCCTGCATGTCGGCATACTCGATGCCGTTGTGGACCATCTTGACGAAGTGACCGGATCCATCCGGACCGATCCACGCGCAACAGGGTTCCCCGTCGACCTGAGCGGCGATGGAACTCAATGGGTCGCGTAGGTACTCCCAGGCGGCCGGGTTGCCGCCGGGCATGATCGATGGCCCATAGCGGGCTCCCAGTTCGCCCCCAGAAATTCCTGCGCCCACGAAACTTATTCCGGAGGCCGCTGCTGCTTGAACGCGTCGGGTGGTGTCCCGCCAATGACTGTTGCCACCGTCGACGATCACGTCGCCCGGTTCCAAGAGCGGAGCGAGTTCGTCAAGGAGGGCATCTATCGGCGGGCCGGCCTTCACCATCAGGATGATCCGGCGGGGTGCTTCGAGACGGGCGACCAGCGACGCTGAGTCGGTGGCGGCGTTGAGGTCGTAATCCTGGCCGTTCTCGGCTACCAATTGCTCGGCGGTCTTCTGGGTTCGGTTGGCGACGGCTACCCGGTAGCCGTGGCTGGCAAAGTTGAGGGCCAGGTTCTGGCCCATCACCCCCAGGCCATAGAGCCCGATGTCCTTCGTTGCCATGCGGCGAGCCTATCCCGATAGTCTCGGGAGATGGCCGACGCGACATTGGGCATCGACATTGGCGGATCAGGGATCAAGGGGAACCTGGTTGACACCGCTACCGGCAAGGTTGTGGCCGACCGATATCGGATTGACACCCCCCAGCCTTCGAAGCCAGATGCAGTGGCCGAAGTGGTGGGACGGATCGTCAAGCACTTTGGAGTGTCGGAGCCATTCGGATGTACGTTCCCTGCGGTCGTAAAGGGCGGTGTCACTCTCAGCGCCGCCAATGTCGACAAGACCTGGATAGGGACCGATGCCAAAGGGCTCTTCGAGTCGGCGACCGGATTGGAGGTGGTCGTCATCAACGATGCCGACGCCGCCGGAGTGGGGGAGATGGCCTTTGGCGCTGGGCAGGGGCGGCGGGGAGTGGTGGTCTTGCTCACCCTCGGGTCCGGCATCGGCTCGGCGGTTTTCGTCGATGGAGTTCTGGTGCCGAACACCGAGTTCGGCCACCTGGAATTGAGGGGCCATTCACCCGTGGAGGACTGGGCAGCTGCCTCAGTCAAGGACGACAAGAACTTGTCTTGGTCGGCCTGGGCGAAACGAGTCGACCGGGTCTTGAAGCACCTCCAGGCTCTCCTATCACCCGATCTGTTCATCATCGGTGGCGGGGTGTCACGGAAGTGGGACGCCTGGGGCCAGCTGCTCTCAGTCGAGGTTGAAACGGTTCCAGCCGCCCTGCGAAACGAAGCCGGCATAGTCGGCGCCGCTCTGGTCGCCTCCCGCACTTTCTTGCGTAAATCTGCGGCAGAAAACTGCCACGGATTTACGCATGAACGGATTAAGGGTTGAAGGCCCGAAAGAGGAATGCCGCCATCTGTTGGCGCGTCACCACTTCCACGGGGCAATAGAGCTTCGGTGCGCAGCCAAACGTCACCCCCCGCTTGGCCAAAGCATTGATGTCGGCCTCATGCACCGAGTCCTCGTCATCGGTGAACAAGTCATCTCCAGCGGGGAATAGAAAAGCTCTGACCAAAAACGAAGCCATTTGTCCACGCGTCACCGGATCATTCGGGCAATAGCGATCGACGTCGCATCCCTGCGTGATCCCGGCCGTGGCGACAGAACTGATAGCCCAGTCATAGGGAGAATCGGCGGTGTCGGTGAACTTCCCCGATGGCGCCGGGAGTAGAGCGAATGCCCGGGCGAGGAACACTGCCATCTGACCCCGGGTCACCGGGTCTTCCGGGCAGAACGCATCCTCGGTGCAGCCCAAAGTGATCCTTTGTCCGGCCAACCAGTTGATCGCCGCAAAGAAGGGATGGCCAGAAGGAACATCGTCAAACAGAGCCTCCTGGGCGCCGACGCCGCCGCCACCTCCACCCCCACCTCCTCCGCCTCCACTGGGGACGAAGTTGGCAATCAGCGTCGTGTCGGAAGCCGGGGCAGTAATGGCATGACTCTGGACGCCGCCATCGCTCCAGTTGGAGAAGGCGTAATTGACGCCGCCGATCGCCTGAGGGGAGGGCGCACCGATGGTGAGGCTGCCGCCAACAATTGCCGTGATCTCCACCGGGGCCGTGAAGGTGTCGAGGGCTCCCTCCACCCCCGCCTGGACCTGGGCTCCGAGGGGAGCGGAAGCGAGTGTCAAGACCACGGTCTCCGGCTGAATACTGACCTCATCCTCACCTGTTAGACCGCCGCTGTCGGTTGCTGTGAGACGGATGGTGAGAAAGCTCGGAAAAGCGTGGTCCGGAGCGGTGAAGCTTCCGGAGAAGACGTCATCGATGGTCTGGATGACGTGCTCATGGCACGCACCGCCCGGTTGACAGTGATTGAGCACCATCTCCCAAGACAAGGCCGAAGCAGGCAACGGCGATCCGCCATCGGTGGCGTTGCCGCTGAAAGAGATCATTTCATCAACCCGCCAGGTGAACGAGCTGGAAGGGTTCGTGATGTTGGCGACCGGTGCCTGGTTTGCAACCGGGTTGACCTGAATTATGTCCGTGTCCGTTCCCGAGAAGGGATCGGTCACTCGCAACCCCACAGTCACGGCACCGGCGGTCGTATAGGTCCAGGTCGGTTCCGGACTGATGGAGTCGTCGAATTGGGTGTCCCCATCAAGGTCCCAGGCATAAGTCAAGGCATCCCCTTCGGGGTCTGTGGAACCGGTTCCGTCAAAGCTGACGTGAAGAGGGACGCTCCCGGTGGTGGGGTTGGCTTCGATATCCGCTGTCGGTCCCACGTTGCTGTAGTTGACCCTGACTATCCGGCCCCTCGTGATATCGGCGTAGTAGAGATCGCCTCCGGGCCCGATCTGGAGGTCGACCGCGGTCACGTCGGGGATGAACGTGCTGATGTTTGCCTTGTTGGGGAGGCCAAAAGGCGGATCGGCAAGCATGACCCGGATGCACTGGATCGAATAGTCGGCCACGAATAGAGCGCCGTCGTAGATGTTGGGATAATCGCCGCCCTCGTAGAAGGCGAGGCCGCTGATCGCCCCGCCTCCGCCGGGACATCCACTTAATCCCACACCGTGTTGGCGGGCATAGAAGGGTGCGACTACTGCATCCGATCCCTCGGCGTAAAGCTCATCGCAAATATCGACACCGAGAGCCTCGTAGGTCGAATGCTTGGCCGATCCTGAGTTGTTTCCTTCGTAGCAGGGCCATCCAAAGTTGTCGACGCTTCCACCAGGATTTGCGATCCGATCGATCTCTTCCCAGGCACTCCAACCGACGTCGCCGATCCAGACCTCTGACGTGTTGGGTCTGACCGCGATCCGGAAGGGGTTGCGGAGGCCGTGAGCGATGATGCGGTTGTCTTGGCTCGCCGGGTTGGTGGCGATCGCTGCTCCGGTTGCCTTGTCCACTCGGAGAACGGTCCCATCCCAACCGATAGGGTCGTCCGGCCCGGAGGTTCTCAGGTCCTGACTGCGGAGGGCACCACCCTCGTCGTCGTCTCGGACATCGGGATCACCCATCGGATCAGCGCAGGGGTTGTCTCGCTGCCCATGGTCGGCCCAGCCGAAACTGGCGCCATCCCCGGCGGTAACCAGGAGATGACCTTCTTGCGTGAATGCGAGATCGCCGATGGTGTGGCTGGGGAACTGAGCACACCAATTGCCGGTGAGCAGCACTTGTTCCGCTCCGGCTGAGCCCTCGGACTGGATCGGAAAGCGACTGAGTTGGCCATTGACCACGCACCCAATTCCCGGTCCGCCCGGGGGAGGGGTCGGGTCGGCACAATCGTCGCCAAAGGAGTTGCCGGGGTCGTAGGTGTAGAGCAAGTAGATGTAGTCACTTCCCGAGCCGAACAGGGGATCAACGGCAAAACCCAAGAGACCCCGGTCCCAGAAGTCGTGGACGCTGTCGGAGGCGTCGACTACCTGGGTGGGGGTGGGGTCGTTGACGGAGTCGAAGACTTGGACGGTGCCACGCTTTTCGGCCACGTAAAGGCGTCCGGCGGGCGTGAAGCCAAAAGCCACCGGTTGCACCAACTGATTGGTGATGTCCTGCGTGGTGAATCCGTCGGGTACAGGATCGGCGGCTAGGACAGGCGCCGCCAGAAAGAGCACCAACAGAAAAACAAAGAGGCCAAGCACCGCCGCCCAGCGTTTGATTTGCCCACCCCTGGTTGCGAACCATTTTCAACCTAGCCGAGGCCGAAAGTCGGGCAATAGGTGATAAGTCCTAGGAGACTTGAAAGTCGGCGAACGCCTTAATGCGGCTGCGAGGGAGCCACACGTCGATGATGGTGCCCGAGTCGTCGTGCTTTTCCGCGACGACCTCGCCTTCGGCGTGAGCGGCGGCCACGATGTCGCCCCTGGCATACGGAACTTCGAGACGAACGACCGTGCGATCGGCATCGAGCGCGGTTCCCACCCGGTCGGCGAGGTTGAGGATTCCTTCGCCGGTGAGGGCGGAGATCACGACCGCATTTGGGTGCAGGTTGGCAAGACGGTTGAGGGTCGCCGGCTCGGCCTGATCCGCCTTGTTGATGACAATGATCTCCGGCAGGTGTCCGGCATCGATCTCAGACAGCACGGTTCGCACCGCCTCGATCTGCCGCTCGGGATCGGGGTCAGAGGCGTCGACCAGATGAAGGAGCAAGTCGGCCTCTTTCACTTGATCGAGAGTGGACCGGAAGGCCTCGATCAAATGATGGGGGAGTCGCCGCACGAAGCCGACCGTGTCGGAGAGGAGGATCGAGCGACCGTTTGGCAATTCGTACTTGCGCACCGTCGAGTCGAGGGTTGAGAACAATCGATCCTCTGTCAGCACCCCGGCTCCGGTGAGAGTATTGAGCAGGGTCGACTTTCCTGCGTTGGTGTATCCAACGAGCGACACCACCGGAATCTGCGATCGCCGCCGGGCCTTCGTCTGCGTTTCCCGCGTGCGGTCGAAGTCCTTGAGATCGCGCTCCAGCCGGGTGATTCGGCGCTCGATACGACGGCGGTCGGTTTCGAGCTTTGTCTCTCCCGGTCCGCGGCGGGCCCCAATGCCTCCCGCTTGCTGGGAGAGGGAAGTGCCCTTGCCACGGAGCCGCGGCAGGTTGTAACGCAACAGGGCCAACTCGACCTGTATGGCGCCGATCCGGCTCGTGGCGTGCTGAGCGAAGATGTCGAGGATCACGGCCTCGCGATCGACGACATCGCATTCGAAGAGCTTCTGCAGGTTGCGTTGCTGGGCTGGACTCAGCTGATTATCGAATACGACGGTGTCGATGTCGGTGGCGCGGGTGAGGTCGGCCAGCTCCGATGCTTTGCCCGACCCGATAAAGAGGGCAGGATCGATCACATCGCGGCGGACCAATTCCGAATCCACCGGATTGCCGCCAGCCGTGTCGACGAGGAGGGCCAGCTCGTCGAGTGAGCGTTCCGCCTCTCCCGCCGAGGTCCCGCGCGAGAGGACCCCGACCAAGAACACCTTCTGGCGAGGCCGTTCGAGATCGGTGACGGTGGCGGTGAGACGTCGCCGCTGGCGGCCAGACTCAGTCATGACAGGCGACCGTAGAGAATCAAGCGCTTCATCGCTGCCGAATTAGACAAAAGACGAAAGACAAAAGACATCAGATCTGACATCTCAAAGCCGGGCGAAGCCCGGCGATCTTGAGTCTTTTGTCTAGAGGTATTGTCCGTCTCCGCTGACGTGGCTCAGCTGTTCCTCAGCGATGATCTGGGACTCGCGGACCGCTACCACCGGGCGGCCGTTCGGGGGCCAGATGAACCGCCAAGCTCCTGCTGGTACGGCCCAAAATCGCTGGCCGGTATGGACATCGACCAGGGGGAGGGCATCGTTTCCTTCCTTGGTCCCTGCCGGCACCAAGAGCCCCGAGCGAGTGGTGGCCTCCTCGGGGGCGTGACCCACCCGCCAGCCCGCCATTACGCGATATCCGTCTCGGTCGCCGTTTCGCTCGCTCACTCGGTCGAATTCTGCCAGGTTGGGAAGTTAGCCCAAATGCGTTGCCGGCCTCCCCGGGCCATTCGCAACCCCGCGATTAGGGTTCGACCCCATGTCGGCTCCCCCGGCTGACGGGCGCACCCCGTTCAGCGAAGCGCTTTATTACCACGAGTTTCCACGCCCGGGAAAGGTTGCGATCCGGTCCACCAAGCCGACCGCGACCCAAAGCGACCTCTCCCTTGCCTATACCCCCGGGGTCGCCGAACCGTGCCGGGCGATCGCCCACGATGCCGAAGAAGCATTCCGCTTCACAAACCGGGGGAATCTGGTGGCGGTGGTCACAAATGGAACCGCGGTGCTGGGCCTCGGCAACATCGGCCCGCTCGCCGGCAAGCCGGTGATGGAGGGGAAGGCCGTTCTGTTCAAGCGGTTCGCCGATATCGACGTGTTCGATCTCGAGATCGATGCCGTCGACCCAGAAGACGTCATCCGGTTTTGCGAGCTGCTGGAACCGACGGTGGGCGGCATCAACCTCGAGGACATCAGGGCACCCGACTGCTTCTACATCGAGTCAGAACTGAAGAAGCGATTGAGTATTCCCGTCTTCCATGACGACCAACACGGAACGGCCATCATTGCCGGGGCGGCATTCCTCAACGCAGCCGAGATCGTGGATAAGCCCGTCCAGGAAATGAAGGTGGTTTTTAGCGGCGCCGGGGCGGCGGGCATTGCCACGGCCCGCTTCTTCCAGAATCTTGGTGTTCGCCCCCACAACACGATGATGGTCGACAGCCGGGGGGTGGTTCACACCGAACGCGATGATCTCACCCCGATCAAACTCGAATTCGCTTGTGAGACCAAGGCGAGGTCTCTAGCCGACGCCCTCCGCGACGCCGATGCCTTTGTCGGGGTGTCCGTCGCCGACGCGGTGACCGAGGACATGGTGAGATCCATGGCCCCCAACCCGTTGGTCTTCGCCCTCGCAAATCCCGATCCAGAGATCACCTACGAAGCGGCTCGTAACGCCCGACCCGATGCCATCGTTGCCACCGGACGGAGCGACTTTCCCAATCAGGTGAACAACGTTCTCGGCTTTCCTTTCATCTTTCGGGGCGCCCTCGATGTGCGAGCGCGCGGGGTCAGCGAGGGCATGAAAGTGGCGGCCGCGCAGGCCCTCGCCGATCTCGCTCGACAAGAGGTGCCCGATGCAGTGCTCAAGGCTTATCAGGTGGTCCGGCTTGGATTCGGGCGTGACTACCTGATCCCGAAGCCTTTCGATCCGAGGGTGCTCTGGACAGTGGCCCCAGCGGTGGCGAAGGCGGCCAGCGAGGAGGGGTTGGCGCGTCTGCCACTGGTGGATATCGAAGCCTATTCCGAGGAGCTGCGCAGTCGTTTCCAGGCTTCGTACGGCTTGCTGAGCTCGGTGACCGCCGCGGCGCGGACCAGGCCCATGCGAGTGGTCTATCCCCACGGCGACGACGTCCGGATTATGCGGGCGGCTCGGCGAGTGCTGGATGAGGGAATCGGCTCACCCGTGCTCCTGGGCGAGCAGCAAAGAGTCGAAACGGTGGCCTCCGAACTCGGGATGAACCTCGAGGGCATCGAACTGATCGACCCCAAGGCGCAGCTCTCGACGCTCGAGCGGTATGCGGCAACCTTGACCGAGTTGCGTCGCCATCGAGGGATGACCGAGCAAGCGGCTCGCATCGCCGTTACTGGTCACAACATGTTCGCAGCCCTGATGCTTCGTGACGGGAGTGCCGATGCCGTTCTCGGTGGCCTCAGCACCTTTTATCCGGAGACGATTCGTCCCGCCCTGCAAGTCCTCCCGATGGAGCCAGGTCGGACGATCGTCAGTTCGGTCTATGTGGTCCTGCTGAAGGGCGTCCCGTACTTCTTCACGGACTGTGCGGTGAACATCGAGCCCAGTTCTGAAGAACTGGTAGAGATCGCAGTGGCAGCGGTGGATGCCGCACAGGAGCAATTCAACCGCCAGCCGCGCGTCGCTTTCATTTCCTATTCCGATTTTGGGAGCGCGGCCGGGTCGGAGCCGGAAAGGGTTCGGAAGGCAGTCGATCTGTTCCGACAGGAACGGCCTGGAATTCCTGCCGAAGGTGAAATGCAAGCTGACACGGCTGTGGTTTCCGACCTCATTCGCAACCGTCGCCCGAATGGGATGCTCGACAGAGCGGCCAACGTCCTCGTCTTCCCCAACCTCACCGCCGCCAACGCTTCCTACAAGCTCCTCAACCGGCTTGGCGACGCTGAGGTGATCGGACCCATCCTCTCGGGGCTCTCGAAGGCGGTCCATGTTTTGCAGCGCGATGCCGAAGTCTCCGATGTCGTCAATCTCACCGCCATCGCCGTGGCCGATGCCCAGCGAAAGGCGGACAGAGCTCGCCCCGCCTGACTGATCGTTTGGAACCAAAACCCCGCGGGTAACCTTTTTCCCGTATGTCCGTGTCGTTTGGCGATTCGATTCGTCGCGGGCGGGAGACCGCTGGCCTCAGTCAGGCACGAGTGGCCCAACTGATTGGGAGGTCGCCCTCGACGGTGCGGGCGTGGGAACAAGGTCGTAGTCAGCCCTCGGACTCGGATTCGGTGGCGGCGCTGGCGGCGGTACTCGGTCTCGATGAGAACAACCTCCTCCACAAGGCGGGTTTCGAACCCGCCGCCCAGAGCTCCCGCGCCAGCCTCGAGTCCGAGCTCGCCAGTTTGAGGACGGTTGAGGTTCCGGTGGTGCGTGAGTCGCCCCGCCATCTCGGATGGGAGGGAGCAGTTGCCACTGCCCCGGCTCCCAGCGAACCGTGGATCGAGGTGGAAAAACCGGCTTTCGACGTCAAGGCCTGGATTGAGCCCCGGGCCAAGGCGGTAGTGGCCAGAGCCAGTGAGCTGATTGTCGATTTCCAGCGAAGGCTCAAAGATCGGCCCAAACCGGAGCCTCGTCCCAAGCCTGCCCCCAAGACAAGTTCGCCCCCGGAGATGGTTGCCAGCCAGCCGGCGCCTCAGGTGCGACTCGATCCCCGCCTGGGACCGCTGGTGGCCAAGTCGTATGTCGAAGACGACTCCGAGCGCGACTTCTACCGGCGGCGCATGGTGGGGACGCTTCTGGTCTTGGTCTTCTTGTTCATCACCCTGTGGTGGGCGCTTCGCAACACCGGAGGGGCAATCGCTGACTTCGTCGGAGGATTCATCGACGAGCTCCAGATTCAGTGAACCTTTCAGGGCCCTAGCTGCGTACGGTGTGGAGGTGCGTCCGGGGATGAAACGCGAGCGGGAGCGGACGGTCCGATCGACATGATGGAGCCCGAATTGGAGTCGATCCGAATAATGCGCCGGCTCGCCAATGGCGATGCTTCGGCCATAGGTCCCCTTTACCAGCAGTTTGGAAGGGCGGTATTTACGGTTTGTTACAGAGCGCTCGGCGACAGGATGCTGGCCGAGGACGCTACCCAGCAGGCTTTCATTCAGGCCTGGCGGGCAGCGTCGACCTTCGACCTTTCAAGAGAGCCCGCTCCCTGGCTCTATGCCATCGCCCGTCGGGCGGCGGTCGACGTGTATCGCAAGGAGCGGCGCCATCGGGCCAACCGGATCGACGAGCCCGAGATCGTTGCCTTGCCTCCCTCGTTTGAAGGGATGTGGGAAGCCTGGGAGGTGCGGAGGGCGATCGACCGATTGGGAGCGGATGAACGCCAGGTGGTGAAGCTGACTTTTCTGCACGGGTTCACTCAGGAGGAGACGGCGCGCCAACTCGGGATCCCGCTTGGCACGGTCAAGAGCCGTGCCCATCGCGCCCATCGCCGGCTGGCGGTGCTCTTGGCGCATTTGCGCGAGGCAACGGCATGAATTGCGAACAAGCCCGGGTGGCGATGCTGGAAGGCGAGCGATCGAGCGAGCTCGAGAGTCACCTCGCGGGATGTTCGGACTGCCGCGCCGAGCACGTGTCGCTGGCTCGAATTCGGGAGACCCTCCGCGAGCCTTCCTTGTGGGAGGAACCACCCGCTGATCTGGTTGAGCGCATCGCCTCATTGGGTCGTGCGGCGGTCACCGCCCCAAGGCGCCAGGTCAGCCCCCGGATCTTCCTACCCGTCACCGCCGGCCTCGGAGCACTGCTTGTCGCCGGATTCCTCCTGGTCTCCACACCGGCCGACTGGGAGTTCGATCTCAAGGGAGTGGGGGATGGGGCAACCGCCTCCGCATTCGTGGCGGGCTGGAACGATCAGGAAGGAACTCGCCTCCGAATTGAGGTGGATGGAATCGCACCCCCGCCACCCGATCACTACTACGAAATCTGGCTGACATCTCCCGGCGGGCTTCACGTGTCCGCTGGAACTTTCCGGGGCGATGGGGTGATCAACGCCAGCGTTGCGGTCCGGCGGGCTGACTTTCCGCGGCTCTGGATCACTCTGGAATCGGTCGATGGCGACTCCGGACCTTCGTCGAACACCTATTTCGACACCGCCTGAGTAAGTTGGGCTGAATAGAAGTAGGGCTCCGGTTAGTCCGGAGCCCTACTTCGTAATCCATGACCATGGAACACTTCGGCTAATCAGCCGCTGCGAGGGGACCGAACTCGCAGATTCCAAGGCCCGGTGGTCCGAGTTTGGAGTCGCCACCTGCTCCCGCTAGCCGGGAGAGCGGCGCTTTAACGGCCAGCGCCGCTCAGCGCTCGGCCACCTCCAGAGTCCCAAAAGCTTTACCCAATGCGGACCACCTCCTTTCTCTGGTGAGGAGATTCTGTCATGAATTCGAAGAAACCGCAGCGATTTCCCGCGGTGGAGGAGCGGCGTTCGTCTCGACCTAGATGTCGAAGCCGTGGGACCGCATCCACTCGTCATTGAAAACCTTGGACAGATAGCCGCGTCCCGAGTCCGGGATCACCACCACCACCAGTCGCCCCGGTTCCTCGCTGGCAACCTGCACCGCCGCTTCCACCGCCATGCCACACGACCCACCCGCCAAGAGTCCTTCCTCACGAGCGAGGCGCCTGGTCATTGCGAACGAATCGGCATCGTCAACCATGATGAAGCGATCGATGATTTCGAGATCAACGGTCTTCGGATAGAAATCCTCCCCTACCCCCTCGACCTGGTACTGATGAATCGATTCGGGATTCGGGGCGGTGTAGATGCTTCCTGCCGGATCGGCTCCCACCACCAATAAGTCCGGATTCTTCTCCTTGAGATAGCGGGCGGTGCCCGAGATGGTCCCCCCGGTTCCGACGCCGGCGACCAACGCCCCGACCTTCCCCTCGGTCTGGCTCCAGATCTCGGGTCCGGTCGACTGGTAGTGAGCACGCGGGTTGCTCGGATTGGAATATTGATCGGGGTGGTAGGCACCCAATTCATCGGCAAGGCGACGGGCGACCCCGTAGTAGGAGTCGGGGTGGTCCGGCAAAAGGTCAGTGGGGGTGATGACGACCTCGACCCCGTAGGCCCGGAGCAGGTCGATCTTCTCCTTGGATACCTTGTCGGGCACGGTGCAGATCACCCGGTAGCCCCGCACTGCCCCCACCAGGGCGAGACCCACGCCGGTGTTACCCGAGGTTGGCTCGACGATGGTTCCACCCGGGGCGAGCTGGCCGTTGGCCTCGGCCTGGTCGATCATTTCGACGGCGATTCTCTCCTTGACCGAGCCACCAGGATTGACGGCTTCGACCTTGGCCACGAGGTTGCCAGGAGGATGGATCCGACTCAGCCTCACCAGCGGGGTGTGGCCGATAAGCCCGAGGACGCTTTCGTAGATCTGCATCGACTGTCAGCTTATGGGAGACCCGTAACCTCTGAAAGTGCTCGTTCGTTGGGTGCGGATAGTTCTCGGCTGGAACGTCTTGACGATCCTGCTCGGGGCGTTGGTTCGAGCCACCCACTCGGGTGCTGGCTGCGGAAGGTCATGGCCGACGTGTGCTGGGGTCGCACTTCCCCCGCTGCAGGGAGCGACTGCGATCGAGTTCACTCATCGCGTCGCCAGCGGCCTCGCTTTGGTGGGGGTGATCGCGGTCGCTATTGCCGTGCGTATCCAGACGGTGACGGGCCATCGAGCGCGGAGGTCGTCAGGTTTTGCATTGGGAGCGATCGTTCTGGAGGCATTGATCGGCGCCGCCATCGTCCTTTACGAGTGGGTGGGTCAGGACGCCTCGATCGCCCGGGCGGTGGCGGTGCCCATCCATCTCATCAACACATTGTTTCTGCTCGCTGCTTTGACCTTGACCATCTGGCATCTCTCCGGAGGAGGGCGGCTGGAGAGGCGGGGGCCAGCCTGGGTTTGGGTATTCGCGGCTGGTGCTGCTCTGTTGGCTATCTCGGCTACCGGCGCCGTGACCGCCCTCGCCGACACGCTCTTTCCTGTGAATCGGCCGGCTTCTCTTGAGACCGTCCACTTTCTGACCGAACTTCGGATTGTCCACCCATTGCTGGCGGTTCTGGTGGTGGCGGCGGCCGGGCTCGCCGTCCGGGGTCGATCACTTCCCAACACGGGTGCTTGGCGCTCGTTGGTGGGCCTGCTCGCGGCCCAGTTGCTGATCGGACTGCTCAACATCCGCCTCGGCACCCCTCTCTGGCTTCAACTGCTCCATCTTCTGGTGGCCGACCTGATCTGGATCTCGTTTGTGTGGCTGGCAGCTCAGGTGTTGTCGAGCAAAGTCCCCAGAGTCGCCGGTGAGTTAGTCGGGGCGAGACAAACCATCCCCGAACAGAGGTAGCCGAGGCCACCCGGCTGGCCCTGGCGCCCTACGAGCAGCGGCACCTCATCCAAAGCGGTGTCGCTTTGGGCCAGGACCACGTGCGGTCGATAGCGCGACCAGAACACGTCCACCATCGGGCCTCGATCCGATCCGACGATGGCCAATTCCCTCGTGCCGTAGTGGATGCTCGCTATCACCGCCAGCGCGTGCCCGACGCCGCTGGGGTACCTCGATAGCAAGGGTGCAACCGCGGCCAGATTGGCCTCGGCTCGATCCCGCAAGTCAGCGTCGCCGCTGTAAAGAGCGAGCATCAGCATCGCCTCGGCCGCCAGCGAGTTGCCGGAGGGAAGCGGGTTGTCGAAGAGGTCGCGGGGTCGTTTGATCAGCTCGTCCGACTCGGAAGTGAACATGGCCCCACTATCTCCCGCGAAGCGCTCCGGTATCTGACGAATGATCCAATCCGCCTCACGAAACCACCGGACCTCACCGGTCGCTGCGTACAGAGTCAAAAGCCCGACACCCATGGCGGCGTAATCCTCGAGGAACCCGGGAGTCTGGCCAGGTCGCCCCTTGGCCCAAGTGCGCAGGAGCCCTGGCCGCCCATCCTTTGGGGCGAGATTGCGGAGGACGAAGTCCGCGGCCTCGGCCGCCGCCTCGAGAAAGTCCCGCTCACCGAGGGCCGCCCCGGCCTCGGCGAGGGCTCTGATCGCTAATCCGTTCCAACCGGCCAAGACCTTGTCGTCGAGTCCGGGTCGGGTGCGTTGGGATCGTCGCTCGAGCATCGCTTGTTGGCAGCGCTCGAGCGCAGGGGAGGGCGACCACCGTGCCGAGCGCACGAGAATGTTCTTGCCTTCGAAGTTCCCCGCCCGAGTCACTCCCCAGGCCTCGATCGCAGTCGGAGCATCGTCCCCGCACACCTCTTCGACTTCGTCGAGGCTCCAGACGTAGAACTTTCCTTCTACTCCTTCGGAGTCGGCGTCCTCGGCCGAGAAGAAGGCGCCCTCAGAGTGTCGAAGGTCCCGAAGCAGATAAGCGATCGTCTGGCGAGCGATATCGATCAGATCTGATCGATCGAACTCAATACCCGCCCACAGATAGAGACGAACGAGTTGGGCGTTGTCGTAGAGCATTTTCTCAAAGTGGGGGACGGTCCAGGATCGATCAACCGAATACCGGGCGAATCCTCCGCCGAGCTGGTCATAAATGCCGCCTCCGGACATCGAGGTGAGCGTCGCCACCAACATCTCGCCTGCCTCGGAGTTGGCGGGTGACAGTCGCAACAGAAACTCAAGGAGAGGTTGTTGGGGAAACTTGGGCGCGCCGCCGAATCCCCCGAAGGCCCTATCAAAGGTGGAGACGATCGACTTGAAGGCAGCTTCCACGTCGCTCGGTGTGGCCAGGTTCTCGCGAGTCGAGAGTTCGGTGATCAGTGCCTCGCCGATTCGATTGGCCTGGGCTTGCACTTCTCCCCGGTTCTCAGACCACGCTTCTGATATGGCCTTGATCACTCGCCTAAACGAGGGCATGCCACCGCGGTCATCCTTCGGAAAATAGGTACCCGCATAAAAAGGGACGCCCTCTGGGGTCATCCAGACGGTCATCGGCCACCCTCCTTGACCGGTCATGGCCTGGACTGCTTCCATGTAGACGGCATCGACATCGGGCCGTTCTTCACGGTCGACTTTGATGTTCACGAACGAGGCGTTCATTTCATGGGCGGTGAGGTCGTCTTCGAAGGATTCATGCGCCATGACATGGCACCAGTGACATGCCGAATACCCGACGGATAGGAGTACCGGCACATCACGATCCTTTGCTTCGGCGAAAGCCTCTTCTCCCCATTCGTGCCAATCCACGGGGTTCTCAGCGTGTTGGAGAAGATAAGGCGAGGTCGATTGAGCGAGCCGGTTCACCTTCGCAACCTAGCCATGTCGGGATGTTGATTCCGCTGGTCGAGAGGGTCCAATTTCGGAATAAAACCGGCCCGTAAAGGCGTTTTTCTTGGCGTTGGTAACCGCCTATTCCCTGCGAATTTGGGGGGTTCACAAATTCGGGGTTCTGTGTCATAGTGGAGCACCCAGGGAAGAGGGCGCCCCCACCGCCCGTTGGAGGATTCTGAGCACATGACAACCGCTGAGTCGACCCGCGACCGCGCGATCGAAAAGGCGCGCCGCGAGCGCTTGCAATCGAAGCTCACCGATGAGCGAGGCCGGCTGACCACTGACCTGGTCTCGCAGTATCTAACTGCGATCGGTGAATACGACCTGCTCACCGCCGAACAGGAGGTCGAGCTCGCACAGCGCATCGAAACCGGTGAAGAAGCCGGCATCAGGCTCGGCCGGGGCGACTACAAGGACAAGCGAGAAGAGCTCGAGCTGCGGCGCAAAGAGCGACAGGGGAGGGAGGCCAAGGACGCTTTTCTCACCGCCAACCTCCGTTTGGTTGTGGCCAACGCTCGTCGCTACGCCAATACCTCTGGCATCGACTTTCTCGACCTCATCCAAGAGGGCAATCTCGGCCTGATCAGGGCTGTCGAGAAATTCGACTGGAGGAAGGGATTCAAGTTCTCCACCTACGCCACCTGGTGGATCCGTCAGGCGATTACTCGAGCCATTGCCGACAAGTCTCGAACCGTCCGCATTCCAGTCCATTTGCATGACACCCTGGCTGCGGTTCGGGCTGCGCAAGCCAGCCTTAAGGCTGAACTGGGACGTGATCCCCGGCCCGAGGAGATTGCTGAGGAGGCCGGCGTCACGGTCGACAAGGTTGAGTTGGCCTTGGGGGTGGCGGACACCGTTTCCCTCGAGCAACCGGTTGGCGAGGACGGCGCTCAACTGGGCGATTTCATCGAGGACGAGGACGCCGCCGACCCCGTACAACTCACGGAGGAGATGGACGTCGCCGATTCACTGCGCCGCTCCATCGAGCGCTTGCCGCTGCGCGAGGGTCGCATCCTCGCTCTTCGCTACGGCTTTTACGACGGAGTGCCGCGCACTCTTGAGGAGATCGGTGAGGAGTTCAACCTCACCAGGGAGCGAATCCGACAGCTGGAGAAACTCGCGTTATGCCGGCTTCGCCACCCGTCGTTCGGGATCAGGGAACAGGACCTGATCTAACCGATCCGGCGCCCCCTCCGCGGGGAGGAGTCGGCTGATTGAAGGAAAAAGCGCTCCCGATGGGAGCGCTTTTTCGTTAGCGTCACCGGACGATGATCTTGCGCGATCTGGTGGGGGACTCGGCCCGGGTTTGCGGGCCCCAAACTTCCTTGCGCGAGGCAGCTCGAGCGATGACGGAACGAGGACACGGTTCCCTGGGAGTGGTCGAGGGGAGGACCCTCCTTGGATTGATCACCGAACGTGATCTCGTCAAGGCAGCGGCCGGTGGCGCTGATCTCGACACAACGCCGGTTTCGTCATTTATGAGTCGGGATCCCGACACGTTTTCGCCCGATTTCGACGTGTGGGAGGCATCGCAGTGGCTCGCCGAGTCGGGTTACAGGCATCTGCCGGTGGTTGACAACGGAAGCCTCCTTGGCATCGTCTCGGTGCGCGATCTCCTCGTGGCCATCGTCGAGGACCAGGACTAGCCCTCGAGAAGCTTGCGTCCCAGTTTTCTGACCGCCGCCACCACTTCTTCTGGCTCCAGCACCTCGAAATCGCAGGGCAGGTTGGCGAGATAACGCGCCACCCAGTCGGCATCATCGGCACCGATCCTGAGCAGCGTGTCGCCGCCTTCGGCACGACTTACGATTCCGATCGTGGGGTGGATCAGGTCCTTCGCCTTGCTCAAAGGGATGCGTAGGACGACGCGAGCCTGCAGCGTATGAGCCGAAACGGCCACACCTTCAGCGACCAGGGCCGCCGCATCCGGCGTCTCCCGGTGGACAAATCGCATCCCGGTCCGTACCGGCTTCTGGATCCGGTCGACCCGGAACGTGCGCCACGCCTCGCGGTCCCGATCGAGCGCCACCAAATACCATCGGCGCGACGTGCGAACCAGCTGGAACGGCTCGACGTGCCGTTCCGTGGCTCGCCCCTCGGAGTCGGTATAGCGAAATCGAAGCCGCTCGGGGATGCGGCAAGCCTGAGCTAGCACGGTCAGGGCAGAGGGATCGACCGCCGCGCCTGTTTCACTTCGCCAGGCCAAGCCCACTGTGGCCCGATCGAGGTTGTCTACCTGGCTCGCCAGCTTGAGCGGCAGGACCTGGGTGATCTTGGAGAGGGCCGACACCGCGGCGTCCTCGAATCCGGGGAGGGCGCCGCTGGCGGCACTGCGCAAACCGAGGGCAACCGCCACTGCTTCGTCATTCTCGAATAGGAGCGGTGGGAGCGAACCGCCGGGGGCGAGGTGATAACCCCCGGCCGGCCCCGAGAATGCTTCCACCGGGTAGCCAAGGTCGCGGAGACGGTTCACATCGCGTCGCAAAGTGCGGTCGGTCACCTCGAGCCGCTCAGCCAGCTCAGCCCCCGTCCAGTTGGGTCGCGCCTGCAACAGCGAGAGGAGTCTCAGCATCCGGGCGCTCGAATCCATGCCTCTAATCCTCGCTCAAATTAGCGGACAGGATCTGTCCGGAATCTTCGATAGTTTCAACCTTGTAAGTACTCGTTTCGATTGGAGGCAAATCGTGTTGTACAGCAGCGGCGACGCACTCTTCCGGCTGGCAAAGACGATTCAGGAAGACCGTTTGCGGGAGGCGGCTCGACGCCGCCGGATCAAGGCCGTGACGGTCGATGAGAACGGCGTCAGCCGGCCCCGCTCTAGTCGGTCGGGACCCAAACGAGCTTCAACTCGGTGACTTG
The DNA here is from genome assembly GCA_035253825.1 of Acidimicrobiia bacterium. GTDB lineage: Bacteria > Actinomycetota > Acidimicrobiia > Spongiisociales > ZC4RG35 > JACCTH01. Next base: position 27,905 of record DATFBM010000008.1, read on the forward strand.
GACGTCCACTTTCTCGGCCGGTATCTCGAGTTCCTCGATCAGGGCGGCCTTGTCGTCCCACTCGATGCGGATGGCGTCGATCTCGGCGGCGAGGTCGTCCTCGAGGGCTTCCAAATCGGCCTGCTTGGCGGCCAAGGCTTCGGCGGCGCTGTCCCGACGGGCCTCAGTGCGGCGGGTTTGTGAGCGGCGGGAGGCGGCGCGGGTGATTGAGTTTCTCTTCCGCCCGCCAAGCAAAGCGCCGAGCAGATCGCCCGCTCCCGATACGACCTCTTGCTGGCGCCGGGCGGCGACATCGGCCTCCAAATCGCTCATCCGTCGCTGAGCGGTTGCCAACTGATCGCGGACCCGGTCAATCCGCGCCCCGTACTTTTCCCGAAGGCTCGAGATCGCTTTGTCATTCTCCTCCCCAGCGGCTGTGATGCAGCGAGCCCGGAAGTCAGACTCCTTCTCGCCGACCCGGGAGTACAGCTTGAGACCGGAGTTCTTCCAGATCCTCAATTTGTGATTGGCGACGAGATGGTTGACGAGCCCCTTCTCGATCTCGTTCCAGAAGGAGGCCTTGGCCATCGACGGAGCCTCGAGGCTGTAGCTGACCCCATCCGGAATCTCGGAGCGGAAATCCCGCGGGTCATGATCGACCGCGACTACTGACTCAGGAGTGACTGGGCCTCTCGGGTCGGTCAGGATCGCCTCGTAGACCTCGGTGTGGCTGAGGCTGGCCTTGGTGTCGTCGTAGAGGACGCTGACCGTTGCCGCGATGACCGGAGCGAGCTTGGTCGAACCTGGTACGGCTCCGATCTCGCCCGCCCACGGAGCGGCCGGGTCCAGGTAGGTGACCGCCACCCCCGAAGCGACGGCAGGAGCCATCGGGACACTGTCCTCAGGAGGCGGGATCGCAGCCGGCGCTTCATCCGTCTCCGAAGGTGCCATGTGTGGTGGCTGCGCGGTCGAGTCCTTGCTCGTGAGCTGGGCGACTTGCTGCTTGCTCAGAGGCCCGGCCAGATAGGACATTGCCCACCTGGTGGTGAAAAGCCGTGGAGGCTTCCCGCGGGTGGTGTGGAGTACGAATTGCCTTTTTCCCAGACCGGAGATTTGGCGATCGAGGGAATCGACGTCGACTGAGCCGGCCGCCGATTGCATCGCCTCGAGAATTCGAGCCTTGTCCCTCTCCGTTTGCAGCCGGCCAATTGCCCAGGTGCCGGCGTTGGACATCACCTTGTAGTCGAAGTCCATCGGGTTCTGGGTAGTGAGGACCATCCCATAGCCGAATGCCCGCGCTTGCTTTGCCAGGGTCATGATCGGTTTCTTAGAAGGAGGCTCTGCTGTTGGAGGTGCGAACCCTGCCACTTCATCCATGTACACCAGGAGGCGCAGATCCGAGGATCCCTGCTGCGATCGCATGTAGGTGACCAGCTTGGAGAGTAAGAGGGTGACGAGGAACTGGCGCTCGGCCTCGGAGAGATGTGCCAAGTAGATCACCGCCGCCGCAGTGGGGTCGACGTCGAAGAGCATGGCTTCAATGTCGAGTGGCCGTCCCTCGCGCCAGGGGGCAAAGGACGGTGACGCCACCAGACCGTTGAGCCTCATCGCCAAAGCGGTGCGGTCCTTGGGAGGGATGAAGGCGTCGAGTTCAAAGACACCCAGCTTGCGGAACGGAGGCTCCTGAACGAGCCCGATCAGGCGGGCGAGATCGAGGCTGCGCCCATTGCTCCACTCGTTCTCGATGATGGTGGCGAGAAGGATGTGCTCGGGGCCCGAAATGGGATCAGATTCGACTCCGGCCAGAACAAGGAGCGACGCCACGTATCCCTCGATTTCGTCCCGTATTGCCTCGGTGTCGCCTCCCACGGGTGCGGAGAGGCCTCCGAGAACGTTGAGGGCGGTCCCCGCAGTCGACCCCGGGGTGTAGATGGTGATCGCCGAGCTCTCTTTGAGTTGGCGCATCCGCTCCGAGCCGATCTCCCAGGAGGCGAGACCTTCCGTCCACTCGGCAGCCACCCGCGCAGCCAGGTCATCGGCGGAGACGCCTTCTCGACGCGCGGCTGACTCGTCGATCCATGGTCGAAAGTCCCCCGGAGCCAGGTCGGGGAAGTTGAGAAGCAGGTTGGTCATATCGCCCTTGGGGTCGATGATCAGGGCCGGAATTCCCGAGAGCAGCGCCTCTTCGAGGAGATCGATGGCCAGGCCGGTCTTGCCGGACCCGGTCATCCCGACAATCACGCCGTGGGTGGTGAGGTCCGAAGCCTCGTAGAACAGGTTTTCTCCGCGCTCGCCGCCTTCGTCGAGCAGGGCTCCGAGGAAGAGTTGACCGGGCTTTTGGTCCATTGCTCGATTGTAAGAGAGGGATCCCTCAGGCCTCGGGGCGGCCTCTGACGGCTAGGACGATGAAGAAGAGGAATACCGCAAGGGTCGAGATGGTGGCGCTTCCGGCGGTGTTGAAGTGGTAACTGATGAGAAGTCCACCGATCACCGCCAGCGCCCCCACCGCCACCGCAGTCGTCATCATCTGGGGCACGCGGCGAACCAACAGGGCGGCGGTAGCGGGGGGCGCCACCATTAGACCGAAAACGAGCAGCGAACCGACCGTCCGAAAACTGGTCACCACCGCCATCGTCACCAGCGCCAGCATGGCGAAATGCGCTATCTGGGGATTCATGCCCAGCAATGCGGCCTTGCGTTCGTTGAAGCACAGGACCAGAAACGGCCGGTAGAGGGCGACGGAAAGAATCATCGCCACTAGGACACCGGCTCCCAACATGATGAGGTCTCCGGTCGAAGCGGCCAGGATGTCCCCGAACAGAATCTCTGTCAAACCTCCCGAATAGGAAGAGCTTCGGGAGATCAAGACCACCCCCATCGCCAGCATCCCGACGAATAGCAGCCCGATCGCAGTGTCTTCCGTGAGGCGAGCTCGACGGTGCACGACTCCGATTCCGGCCGCCATCAAAACCGCCGAAAGCAGAGCTCCGAGCACGGGGTCAAAGCCCAGGAGGACCCCCAACGCCACTCCCGGCAGCACTCCGTGGGCGAGAGCGTCCCCCATGAAGGTGAGCCCACGCAAGACCACCCAGGAGCCAACCATGGCCGCCATCGCCATCGCCAGCAATCCAGCTATCAGGGCGCGCTGCTGGAAACCGAGGGTGAACGGTTCGATGAGCCAGTCCATGCCTAGCCCCCGAGAGCCGCGGCGATGGCCTTGGCATTGGAGCGAATCAACTCCGCATAGGTGCCAGTTTCCGAACCGGGCTCTCCCAGAGAATCGCTCCCCACCGCAACGATTTGGACCTGTGGGCCGACCTCATCGGCCACGCTCTCGGCCAACTCGGGAGACGAGGTGTTCTCGACCAAGATCGTCCGGACGTCTCTTTGCTTCATTAGGGCCACCAGGGAGGCGAGATCTGCCGAAGAGGGGCTTCCCAGCGAGCTTCCTCCCGGGATGATCGTGCCCAAGACCTCGAAGTCGTAGCGATCGGCGAAGTAGTCGAAGAAGTCGTGCCCAGTCACGAGCACCCTTTTCTCCGGCGGGATTCCGTCGAGCATCTCTTCGACCTCCCGGTCCAAAACCTCGAGCTCGGCCGAGTAGTCACTGCTTGAACCGAGGGAGCGGGCAATGAGATCCGCTGCTTGCTGCATTCGCGCCGGATCGTGCCAGAAGTGAGGGTCGCGATCGATCGGATCCGATTGCTCGGCCAGGTAGGTCACGGAAAGACCCTCACTCGCGGCTTGCGCGAGCAGATCGATCAATCCTTCTTCAAGTCCGAGGCCATTGGCGAAAACGAGATCCGCCGCCGAAATCATTGCCACCTGCTGTGCAGAAGGGGCATAGTCGTGCGGGTCCAAACCTGGCGGAATGAGGGTGATGAGATCAAGATCGTCACCCCCGATGTTGCGGATGACGTCGCCGATGATTCCGGTCGTGGCCACCACGGTCAAGCGATCCGACCCATCTTCCTGAGGGGCGTTGCACGAAGCGAGCACAGCGCCGGCGACTAGCACGAGTACCACTTTCCACATATAATGAGAATCATTATCGATTCGCACGGCCAGACCATAACACGGGCATCCCGATGAAAGAACGAGAAACCAATGAAGCCGTGAGGAGCCGAATGGCAGACCGCGGCATCCGGTTCACGGGTGGGCGGCAAGCAATCATCCGGGCGCTCCAAATAACGTCGGGCCCTCAGTCGGCCGCCGAACTCCATCGGCGGCTTCGGGGGGCCGTGCCGCTGTCTTCGCTCTATCGCTCTCTGGCAGTCATGAGTGAGGCCGGGATCCTCGCCATGCACCACAGCAACGGCCTCGACCGTTACGAGCTCGCGGAATGGCTGGCTGGCCATCACCACCATCTCGTGTGCCTGCAGTGTGGATCGGTCGATGACTTCGAATTGGCGCCACGGCAGGAGAAAGAGCTTTTCGCGCTGGTGGCAAGGGTGGGAGGTCAACACCGATACGAGGTGAGCAACCACGCCCTCGAGGTCCAGGGCCTGTGCCGCGCCTGTCGATGAATGCCGTCATCGCTCGAAATTTGTCGGCGGCTTATGACGAGCGCCTGGCGTTGGGTCCCTCCACTTTCGAAATCCCCGCTCAATCTCTGGTGGCGGTGATCGGACCCAACGGATCTGGCAAATCAACCTTGCTGAATCTCATCGCCGGACTGACCCCACCGGCCAGCGGCAGCATCGAGGTATTGGGCGCCGACGCGAACGCTGTCAGAAGTCGAATCGCCTACGTACTGCAGGCGACGAGCATTTCCCGCACGCTGCCCATCTCGGTCAGGGAGGTAGTGACCATGGGCCGATATGCGTCGATCGGACTCGGCCGGCGACTTAGGCGCGACGATCGGCTCGCGGTCGCTCGGGCGCTGGCTCAGGTGGAGCTTTCCGACGTTGCCGGAGCGTCATTTCACGAACTATCGGGTGGTCAGCGGCAGAGAGTGCTCGTTGCCCAGGGTCTGGCCCAGGATCACGATTTGCTGCTGCTCGACGAGCCATTGATCGGAGTGGATCTAGGATCTTCGGCTTCAATCGAAGCCAGCCTTGCCGATGACGTCGACCAGGGAAAGACCGTGGTTGTGACGACACACGATCTCGGTCAAGCGATGGCGGCCGACTGGGTGGTCCTCCTGGCCGGACAGGTGTTGGCCCACGGCCGCCCCTCCGACGTTCTCACCGAGGAGAACCTGGCTCGAGCCTATGGATTGAGGGTGATTCGTTCCGGCGACCGATTCATTGTCGACGATCCCGCCCATCAAGGAACGGACGAATTGCACGTCCATCTCGATCGTTCGATCCACCTCGAGTCTCCGGGTACCGACCTCCACCGCTAGCGCCGGCCAGGGAGGAAGATATTCGACCGGGCGGACTCGGGGCCCTCGGTAAACTCGCTCCATCCCGTGACCACACGCAGACCTCCCGCGTCTCCGTTTGAAGTGCTCAGCCGGGGGTTGCGCCTTATCGGCCGCTTCGTGAGCTGGCACCCCCGCCCGTTTATCCGGGCGGTTTTCGGCGCGGCCATGTTTGCCTCGGCGATCATTGCCTCGGCCTACGTCATCGGGCGCATCACCGATGAGCTGGTGATTCCGGTCCTCGACGGAGGTGAAGCGGTCAATGGTCGTGTTCTCCCGGCGGTGGCCGCAGTGCTGGCCGTGGCGCTTTGGAAGGCGACCGGCATCATTCTCCGGCGGTTCGGAGCGTCATGGCTGCAATTCAATGTCCAGGCCGACCTGCGAATGCGCCTCATCAGGCAGCAGCTCAAGCTCAAGCTCGGATGGATCTCCCGACGTACGACCGGGGACTTACTGGCGGTGACCGACTCGGATGCCAGCCAGGCGATCTGGATTCTGGGTCCGCTGCCTTACGGCACTGGAGTCTCTCTTCTTCTGATCGGGACTGTCGTCCTGATTTTCTCCCTCGACGTGTGGCTTGGCCTGCTGACCCTTGCCTCGGCCATCGCCATCGTTGCCGTGGAGATGAATGGCAGCTGGAGCGTCTTCCCGATGTTCGAGAGGATTCAAAAGATGCGGGGTGACGTCAGCGACGTCGCCCACGAAAGCTTTGACGGTGCGCTCACCGTGAGAGCGCTCGGCCGGGAGGACAAAGAGGTCGCCCGCTTCGACGGAGTATCAGAGGCCCTGCGGGGGGAGCTCGTGCGACTCGGCCGAAAGTTCGCCTTTTTCCGCAGCCTCGCCGATGCCATTCCACACTTGGCGACGATTCTTCTCGTTGTCTTGGGTGCGGCCAGGATCGTGGCCGGCGCCATTACTCCTGGAGAGATGGTGAGTGTCGCTTACCTGTTCTCGCTGTCAGCCGTGCCCGTCAGGTTGGTCGGGTATGTCATATGGGAGATGGCGTCGAGTTTGGCCGGCTGGGAACGGGTTGAAGACGTGCTGATCGCCGACGACTTCGTGGAGTATGGGGATCTGGAAGCCAAGGGGGAAGACAGCGGCGCCGCCGTCGAAGGAGAGTCGGTTGTGTTCTCCTATGACGGCCAGGTGCCGGTCCTGCGCGGAGTCGATCTTGAGGCACCAACCGGTTCGACAGTGGCAATAGTGGGCGAAACCGGATCGGGAAAAACCACCCTGACCCTTCTGTTGGCGCGCCTCTGGGATCCGGAAACCGGCGCCATAACCCTTGACGGCCGTGACCTGCGCGACTTCGGCCCCTCCGAGCTGTCGAACGAGGTCGCTTATGTCGCTCAGCACGCTTTTCTCTTCGACGACACGGTGCGGGGAAACATCACGCTCGGCGCCGACATCCCCGATGCCGAGGTGGTAGAAGCGGCCGAACTGGCCGGCGCCCATGAGTTTATCTCGGCGTTACCAGAGGGCTACGAAACGCGGATCGGCGAGCGAGGCACCACATTGTCTGGGGGACAGCAGCAACGAATCGCCTTGGCGCGGGCTCTGGCGCGCAAACCCCGCCTACTGCTGCTCGACGACGCCACCTCCGCGGTCGACTCGTCGATCGAGGCCGAGATTCTCCGAAAGCTCACCCGTGCGGAATTGCCCTCGACAGTGATCATCGTCGCGTACCGACGGGCATCGATCATGCTCGCCGACCAGGTGATCTATGTCGAGGGCGGTGAAGTAGCCGCTCAGGGAAGCCACGAGGAATTGCTGGAGAGCACGCCCGGATATGCCCGCATCCTCCGCGCCTATGAAGAAGACGCCATGAAGAGGAGTGCCTGACATGGCGGCCGAGGTCGAGGACCACGAGGTTGAGGAGGAAGGCGAGCCGATCACCACCCGCCATGCGCTGCGGCGGGCCTTCGTCGAAGCACCGAGTCTTCGAGTCGGCCTCATCATCACAGTGCTCCTGGCGATCCTTGGCACGGTGGGCACTTTGATCGTGCCGATCATGGTGCAACAGATCGTCGATCAAGAAGTGCTCGCTGGCGATGGCCCCAATCTTGCTGCCGTCGTCACGCAGGGTGCAGTTGCCGTGGTTCTGCTTGCGGTGGCGACCTTGCTGGCTCGGACGGCATTCTTTCGACTCAGCCGGATGACTGCGGATGGTCTCAAAGAGCTCCGGGTGAAGCTCTTCGATCATCTCCACCGGCTCTCCATCCTCCATGTGCAGGCTGAAAGGCGGGGAGCACTCGTATCCCGGGTGACGAGTGATATCACCACCATTCAGGAATTCATGGAGTGGGGAGGCGTGGGCATGCTGATCGGTGGAGCCCAGGTCATCCTCGCCCTCATCGTCATGTTCTTCTATCGCTGGCAACTGGCCGGACTGGTTCTCTTGGGAGTGATCGTCTACGTCGTGATGCTGCTCTTCTTCCAAAAGCTGCTCCAGAAGGCACATGACCAGGTGCGTGAGAAGGTCGCCGACTCGTTGTCGGTGATGGGCGAGACCATTACAGGACTTCCGGTGATCAGGGCCCACGGCGTGGAAGCGACGACCCTCTCCCGGGTCCAAGCGACCCTCTCGACTCAGGTACGCGTGGAGCACCGAGCGTTCAAGCTTTCGGCGCTCCTATTCGCATCGGCTGAGATCTTTGCTGCCGGCATCACCGCAACGGTGATTGGGGTTGGCGTTTTCCTCGGAGCTGCCGCCGGCACTTCAGCCGGCGTGCTTCTGGCCTTCCTATTCCTGGTCAATCTGATGATCGACCCGGTGCAGACTTTGGTGGAAACGATCGATCAGGCGCAGCGGGCCGCCGCCGGCCTCCGACGCGTGCTGCGGGTGCTTGACACGCCCATCGATATCCCGGATCCGATCGACGGGGCCGATCTCCCGTCAGGCCCGATGGGGATGCGCATGGCAAATGTGACTTACAGCTACCCCAAAGGGCCGCGGGTGCTCACTGGTGTCGATGTCGAAATCGCCGCCGGGCGCCGGGTGGCCGTCGTCGGCCAGACCGGCTCGGGGAAGACCACCTTTACCAAATTGGTGACACGACTACTCGAGCCCGACGAGGGTCGCATCGAAATCGGAGGCATTCCCTTGAAGGAGATTCGCTTCTCCTCCTTGAGAAAGCGCGTGGCTTTCGTCCCACAGGAGGGCTTTCTCTTCAACACCTCCATCGCTGAAAACGTTCGGTACGGAGCGCCCGATGCAACCGATGAGGAGATACGAGAGGCTTTTTCTGAACTCGGTCTCGAGGCCTGGCTCGAACGGACGCCTGCTGGGCTGGAGACAGCCGTCGGGGAGCGAGGCTCCAACCTATCCGCCGGGGAACGCCAGTTGGTGGCGCTGGCAAGAGCGTGGATAACAAACCCGGACTTGCTGGTGCTCGACGAGGCCACGTCCGCTGTCGACCCCTTTCTCGAGGTATCCCTTCGCCGCGCCATCGAACGCCTGACGAGCGGGCGCACGTCGATCACGGTGGCCCATCGACTCTCGACGGCGGAGGCCTCCGACGAGGTATTGGTCTTCGACCATGGCGGCCTTGTCGAGCGGGGCACCCATCAGGAATTGCTCGCCCGCAAAGGCGTCTACACCCGGCTCTACGCCGATTGGAATCGCGGCGCCAAAACCGCCTAACCACCGAACCCAGGGTTCGCGGCCGCGTCCAGCGCGGATAAAGGTCGGCAGAATGAAACGGAATGCGACGGCTGCTGATCGACACCGACACCGCCTCCGACGATGCGGTCGCTCTGGTGCTCGCCCTCCGACACCCAGGTGTCCAAGTTGAGGCGATCACGGTGGTGGCTGGCAACGTTCCTCTCGAACAGGCGGTGCAGAACGCCCTCTTTACCGTCGAGTTGTGCGCTTCGCGGGTACCGGTTCACACCGGCGCCGCACGTCCTCTAACCCGGCCGCTCGAGACGGCTCAGTTCGTCCATGGGGAGGACGGTATGGCCGACATCGGTCTTCCTCTTGTAGGCCGAACCCCGCATCCCGGTGAGGCAGTCGACGTCATCTCCGCGACCATCAACCGACACCCTGGGCAAATCACGATGGTCACGCTAGGGCCTCTGACCAACGTGGCGACCGCCCTCATGAGAGAACCTTCCCTGGCGAGCAAAGTCGCCGAGTGCGTGATCATGGGCGGCACAGGACAGGGACCTGGGAACGTCACCGACAACGCCGAATACAACATCTGGGTTGACCCCGAGGCGGCCAGGGCGGTTTTCGCCTCAGGTATGCCCATCACGCTCGTCGGTTGGGACATCTCCTGTAAGTACGCCACCTTCGGACCAGATGCAGCACGGGAGTTGCGAAACATCGGCACCGAGCTCGCCCGCTTTTGCATCGACATCCAGGCAACGGTCAATAGGTACGCCACTGAGGTATCGGGCCTGGAGGGATTCGACCTTCCGGATCCCATTGCGATGGCAATCGCCCTCGATCCCCGCATTGCCACCCGGACGCAGAAGGTCCATGTCTTGGTCGGAACCGAAGACAGCGATCGGGGGGCGACGCAAGTCGATCCATCGCATCCGCCGAATGTCGATATGGTGGAGGAGGCCGATCGCGAGCTTTTCCTCCAGATGCTGCGACGAGTCCTAAGCCCGGCTTAACTCCGACCGAACCGATCGAACTCCGGTAGGTCGACACCGGTCCGAGCAATCATTTCCTCCATTGCCGTCACCGCCGGCGCCAGGTCGATCGGCTTGGCGTCAGCCCAGGGATTGGCGTTCAGCTCAAGCTGGCGTAACCGGAATTCGTCGGGCGTGGTGTTGTCCAGAGCCTTCCAGTCGATGGGCATGGCGATGGGGGCTCCCGGGCGAGGGCGCAGAGAGTAGGGACAGACCGCCGTGGGGCCGAAGTGATTGCGCATCCAGTCGACGAACACCCTGCCTTTGCGCTCCTTTTTCAAAAACTCAACCGTCATTTGCTCGGGGTGGGCCTGGGCGAGGAGGGTGGCCACCGCCTGTGCGAACCGGCCCATCTCGTCGAAGCCGATGGTCGGTCTGAGGTCGGTGACCAGGTGGAAACCCTTCGAGCCCGAGGTCATCACCCAGGTGGGCACGTCCAGGGCTGCGAGAAACTCCGCTGTGGCGCGAGCGGCGTATCGAACGCCATCGAGGTCGCCTTCCGAGGGATCGAGGTCGAAGACCATTCGATCCGGGTGCTCGAGACGCGAGGCTCGAAACCCAGGAATGTGAAAGGTGATGGTGTTTTGGTTGGCAAGGTAAGCGAGGCCCATTTCGTCACGGATGACGGGGTATTTCACGGTCCCATCTTGTTTGGCGAGTTCGATCCGATCGATGTAGTCCGGAAACCCCTTACCGGCATGTTTCTGCATGAATCCCTGTTTCTCGATCCCCTGCGGAAAGCGCTGGATGGTCAAGGGGCGGTCGATCAGATGCGGAAGCATTGCACCGGCCACGCGGTGGTAATACTCGGCGACCTCACCTTTGGTCACCCCCGAATCGGGGTAGAGCACCTTCTCGGGGTGAGATACGGCAACCAGAGAAGGCATTCTCCCACCTAGCATCCCTGAGGGTGAGCGACACCGAGGTGCCGGGGCTCGAGCCCGCGGCGTTTGGCTCCAATTTGTGGATGGTGGACGAGATCTACCAACGATTTCTCGAGGATCCGGAGTCGGTCTCGGAGGCGTGGCGGGCCTACTTCAACGGCGAGGCACCCTCAGAATCGACGGTCGCCCGACCCCCGGCGGCAGAGGCGAGCCCAACGCCTCCAACCATCGCTGAAGCGAAAGCACCCACGGTCGAGCCTGTCACTTCGCCGCCTCAAACACGGGCTCCTGCCCCTGCGCCAGCGCAGACAGAAGCGCCAGCCAAGCCCGCCCCGGACACGGTCCTGCTTCGCGGAGCCGCGGCAGTGGTGGCCGAGCGAATGGAAGCGAGCCGTGAGCTTCCCACCGCAACGTCGGTCCGCAATGTCCCGGCGAAGTTGCTCGAGGTCAACCGCCTCATCATCAACAATCAGCTCAAGCGGCTGACACAAGGCGGCAAGATCAGCTTTACCCACCTCATCGGCTATGCCGTGACGCGGGCGTTCAAGGAGTTGCCGCATCTCAACGTTGCGTTCGCCGAGATCGACGGCAAGCCCCACCTCGTTCGGTACCCCCACGTCAACCTCGGCCTGGCAATCGACGTCGAGCGCAAAGATGGCTCGCGGGGTCTGGTGGTCCCCAATATCAAGGAGGCCGACACTCTCGACTTCCGCTCGTTCTGGCTCAAATACGAGGAGTTGGTCGATAAGGCTCGCTCCAATCGATTGGCGCCTGACGAATTCGCCGGGACCACGGTCACCCTCACCAATCCCGGCACCATCGGCACCGTCCAGAGCGTTCCGCGCCTGATGCCCGATCAGGGGGTGATCGTCGGAGTCGGCGCCATCGCCTATCCCCCTGAGTTCCAGGCCGCCGACGCCGGCTTTATCGCTCGCCAAGGAATCGGCCGGGTTTTGACGCTGACCTCCACGTACGACCATCGCGTGATCCAAGGGGCGCAATCGGGAGAGTTGCTTGCCCGGGTTCACGAACTCCTGTTGGGTGAAGGCGGCTTCTATGACGAGGTTTTCGCCGCACTTTCGATTCCTTACACACCGGCGCGGTGGGCAGTTGACGACAACCCGCCGGTCGGGAGTCCTCGCTGGGCCGAAAAGCAGGCCAACGTCTTCCGGCTCATCAATGCCTTCCGGGTACGGGGTCACCTGATTGCTGATCTGGACCCACTTCGCCAGTACCCACCCCGCCTCTACTCCGAGCTCGATCCTCTTTTCTACGGGCTGACCATCTGGGACCTCGATCGCGAGTTCGCCACCGGTGGCATCGATGGTGCCCAGATGATGACTCTGGCCAAGATCCTCGCCCGACTTCGTGACGCCTACTGCCGCACAGCCGGGATCGAGTACATGCATATGCAGGAGACCGAGCAAAAACGATGGATCCAAGAACGGTGCGAGGTGCCTCGGACCGAGCTTGACCGCGAGGAAAAGATCCGCATCCTGAGGAAGCTCAACCAAGCCGAGGCCTTCGAGAAGTTCCTCCACACCAAGTACGTCGGACACAAGCGCTTCGGCCTCGAGGGCTCCGAATCTGTCATTCCGATGCTCGACTCCTTGATATCTGCCGCGGCCTTGGACGGTTTGGAGGATGTGGTCATCGGGATGGCGCACCGCGGCCGGCTCAACATCCTCGCCAACGTCATCGGTAAGAGCTACGGCAAGATCTTCCGCGAGTTCGAGGGGGACCTCGACCCCGAGACCACAGGCGGCTCTGGCGATGTCAAGTATCACCTCGGCGCGTCCGGCAAGTACGAGACCGCAGACGGTTCCATCATCGGTGTCCAGTTGGTCGCCAACCCAAGCCACCTCGAGGCGGTGGATCCGGTCCTGGAGGGAGTGGTGCGGGCCAAACAGGAGAAGAGAGGCCCCAGCGGACACACCCAGGTCCTTCCTGTGCTCATCCATGGGGATGCCGCCTTCGCCGGACAAGGGGTGGTCGCGGAGGTGTTCAACCTCTCTCAGCTGCGCGGCTACCGCACCGGGGGAACGGTTCACATCGTGATCAATAACCAGGTGGGCTTCACCACCTCGACCCTCGACGCCCGGTCCTCGTTCTACGCCACCGATGTGGCCAAGACGGTGGCGGCTCCCATCATCCATGTGAACGGCGACGATCCCGAAGCGGTGGTGCGGGTGGCTCGTCTGGCTTTTGCCTTTCGCCAGGCATTTCATCGTGACGTGGTCATCGACATGATCTGCTACCGCCGTCGCGGCCATAACGAAGGCGACGAGCCTTCGTACACCCAGCCGCTCATGTACAAGTTGATCGATCAGAAACGACCGGTGCGCACGCTCTACCTCGAGCGCCTAGTAGCGATGGGCGAGATCTCGATGGAAGAGGGCGAAGGGCTGTTGGCCGAGTTCTCCGACCTCTTGAACAATGCGTTTCAGGAAACCAGGAATTCGGCCCCGGTCGAGCGGCCGAGCCAGGTGCGACCGATGTCTGACGAGGAGCCGGAGACGTCGGTCGAGAGAGCCGAGCTTGTCGACATCCTCGCATATCTGACCTCCCCACCGGCCGATTTCGTCATCCATCCCAAGCTGCGCCGGGTCCTGGACGAGCGAGCCGCCACCTTCGAGAACGGAATCGTCGACTGGGGGACCGCCGAGGCTCTAGCCCTGGGCTCGCTCGCCCGACAGGGCGTCCCCGTCCGGCTGGCGGGCGAGGATTCGAGGCGAGGAACCTTCAGCCACCGCCACGCCGAATTGACTTCCTACGACACCGGGACGGAGTGGACTCCGCTCCAACTGTTGACGGCCGGCACCACCCGGGTTCGGATCGTTGACTCACTTCTCTCCGAATTCGCGGCCGTCGGCTTCGAATACGGCTACTCGGTGGAATGGAACGATGCCTTCGTCGCCTGGGAAGCTCAGTTCGGTGACTTTGCCAACGGTGCCCAGGTGATCATCGACCAGTTCCTCGCCGCCGGGGAAGCGAAGTGGGGCCAACAGTCCGGTCTTGTTCTCCTTCTCCCGCACGGCTACGAGGGTCAAGGGCCCGAGCACTCGAGCGGTCGCATCGAGCGCTTCCTGGGGCTTTGTGCCGACGAGAACATGAGGGTGGTCGTCCCGTCGACGACCGGTCAATATTTCCATCTGCTTCGCCGGCAGGCGCTGATGAGACCTCGTAAGCCGTTGATCGTCTTCACTCCGAAGTCGCTCTTGCGAACCAAGGAATCGTTCTCGCCCACCGAGGTCATGAGCAGCGGGGCCTTCGAACCAGTACTCGAGGACGACGTGGCGACCAACAATGCCCGCCGACTGGTCCTCTGCTCAGGCAAGGTGTACCACGACCTGGCCCGGTTTCGGTCCGAGGTCAAGGCCGAGGACGTCGCCATCGTCCGTCTCGCCCAGCTCTATCCCATTGAGGGCCGTCGCCTCGCCGATCTCGCTCGCCGCCATCCCGAGGCGGCGGTGATCTGGTGCCAGGAAGAGCCGCAGAACATGGGGGCCTACCGATTTCTGCTTGCCCACCTCGAGGCCGCTTTTGGCCGGGAGATCACCTACGCAGGGAGGGACCCATCCGCTTCACCGGCCACTGGGTCCGCTCGGGCCCACGCCGAGGAGCAAGAGAGGCTGGTGCGCAGAGCGATCGGTGCCTTGCAGTAATTCGGTAACAACCAAGGTGAGCGGGAGACTTGACTTGCCAAAGGGAGAGTCTTCCGGCCGGGGAGTACCGGGGGATCAGCCGGAGCGATCCGGGGAACTGGAGAAACTCCGGGGAGATCCGGAGGGAACGGCATCCGAGGGATTTGGAGACTCGGCGGTTGGGGCAGCCGTATCCGGAGAAATCCGGAGGGAACGGCATCCGAGGGATCTGGAGAACTCGGAAGAGAATGCCGTCCCCTCCGGATCTCCATTATGGCCGGTTCCGGGGCCGACCGGACTCCGCCCGCGGGCCTATTCGGCCTTTAGTCGGGGGGCGGCCAATAGCGACCGCGACGAAACTCGCCGGCTCGAACCTCAATTTCCCAGGTCGATCCCTTCTTGCATTCGAAAGCCGACTTCAAGGTCATTCCGTGGCGTGTCATCCAATCGAGAAGTGCGGGGATTACGTCGCCGTGTGAGCAGAGGATGGAGCTGGTGCCCGCCAATTCCTTGCACAAATCGCGGGCTCCCTTGAACCCCTCGCCCTCGGCGAGCTCGTCCCGTTCCTCGATCTCGATGCCGAGCTTGTCTGCCAAAGGCTCGACAGTCTGACGGCACCTCACGTAGGGGCTGGTCAGTATGCGGTCGATGGGATGAACGGCCAACGTCCTCGCTAGGCCAAGTGCTTGCTTTTCACCGCGGCTGCTGAGGGGGCGGAGGCGGTCGTCTTTCTTCCAGTCGGAGCGACTACCGGCAGCGGCGTGACGGACCAAGAAGAGCGTCCCGGTGGACAGCTGAGCTTCCGAATCAGCGCCGGAGAGGATCTCTTTTTCCTTGCCGTAGGTGAGCTTGCCTAAAGCCTCAGCGATTCCCAGCCACTGGAGATCGTCAACTTCGTCGTTAGGTTGGAAGTCGGTCGTTCGCAATGCCCGCATCGCGAACCAATGGACGAGCTTTTCTCCTGCTTGGACGGGGTATCGACTGACTCCTATAGAACCGATCAGCCGAGCCTCGACTCCGGTCTCTTCCCTCACCTCCCGTAAAGCCGTCTGGGCGGGTGTTTCACCCGGGTCCGATTTCCCCTTGGGCAGCGTCCAATCGTCATAACGCTGGCGATGAATCACCAAGACCTCCGGCCCGGTCGCGCTCGGGCGCAGGACCACGCCTCCGGCAGCTATGACCAGGTCAGGCTCGGACATCGAGGCCCCCAGCGTACGTATTCGTCAACGAACCGGATTATTGATGCTGGGACGATCAAGGCCGAAACCACCCTTGCGTGAGGCGGTGACCGCGGTGAGGTCCACGCTCAGTGCTCCGCAGAAGCGGCAAACGCGCCTGATGATGCCTCCACCCGCTTCGTTCCCCGGACCGAAGCGATGGCGCCCCTCGCGACAGGCCGCCAGCCCTCGCCGCCGCGAGGCGGTGTGCCGTGGAACACGTGGCATGGCTAGAGATTAAACGGGGGGAAAGCGGGAAAACCAGACTTATCTACGAATCGAGGGCTTGGTCGATAGCGGTTGTGATCCGACGCTCATTGACTAGTGCATGTTTCTCGATGGCGAACTGTGGCCATGGGGCGTCAAAACCCGTCACTCGCGAGATGGCCCCGCGAAGTGAGTAGAGACATTTCTCAGCGACGGTGGCAACCACTTCTGCTCCCACCCCGGCTGAACCCTGTGGTTCCTGGACCACGAGCAATCTCCCGGTTTTCTCCACCGAGGCGATCACCGTTTCTCGATCCCAGGGAAAGAGGGTCCTGAGGTCGATCACCTCCACCGGACGCGAGGCGGCCGCTTTCAGGGCCGGAGGCACCATGCCTCCGTAGGTAACAAGGGTGAGTTCCGAACCCTCCTGGCGGACCCGAGCTCTCCCGATCGGCACCTCGTACCACTCAGTGGGCACGAGTTCACGACCCGCTCGATAGAGCACCTTGGGCTCAAGGAAGATGACCGGATCGGGCGAGACGAGAGCGGAGGCGAGAAGGCCTTTGGCATCCCAGGGAGTGGAGGGACAGATCACCACTAGCCCGGGAGCATGAACGAAGTACGCCTCGGGGGAGTCGCAATGGTGTTCGTGGGCGGCGATCCCTGCCCCATTGGGGAATCTGACCACGACCGGCACGGACACGTTCCCTCTGGTGCGAAAGCGAAACCGCCCGAGATGAGACACGATCTGATCGAAGGCGGGGTAGACGAAGCCATCGAACTGGATCTCGGCGACCGGGCGGGCGCCAGCCATCGCCATTCCCACTGCGCAGCCCACGATCCCGGACTCGTTGAGAGGGGTGTCGATCACTCGCTCCTCTCCAAAGCGATCTTGCAGATTCTCCGTAATCCGGAAGACCCCGCCGGACACACCGACATCCTCGCCGAGGACGATCGTCTCCGGGTTCGCCTCCATGCCCTGCAGGAGTGCGGCATTGATGGCGTCTGCCATCGTCATCGATTCGGTTGGTCCGGTGGGCGCTGGATCATGTCCAACCTCCCACAACTCTCCGGGGTGGAAAGCGGTTGCAGTTTCGCCGTGTGCTGCTTGCGTTGCATGTAGTTGTTCCACCAGCAGAGGTGGAATGCGCTGATAGGCATGTCGGATGGTGTCGTCGCGGTTTGGCAGCGGACGCGCCTCGATGTCGGTGATGGCCGCTTCAACGTGGTCGGCCACCTCCATCGCCACCTTTTCTCCGACTTGAGAGTCCCAGAGACCGCGATCCTCGAGGAAGTGCCGGAAGCGTTCTATCGGGTCAAGTTGGCGCCATTGCCCCTCTTCCTCGGCGGAGCGGTAGCGGCGGGCGTCGTCGGCGGTGGCGTGGGCGCCGAAGCGATAGGTCATGGCCTCGATGAGCGTCGGCCCCTCTCCCCGCCGGGCACGCTCGACGGCTTCGCGAGTTACCTGATAGGTGGCGAGGACGTCCATGCCGTCAACCCGTATGCCCGGAAAGCCATATGCCTCGGCCTTCTGAGCAATGGTGGCGGAGGCCGTTTGCTTTTCATAAGGCACGGAGATGGCGTACAAATTGTTGGCGCAGATAAAGACTGTGGGTGTCTTCCAGACCCCGGCAAAATTCATGCCCGAGTGGAAGTCGACCTCGGATGTGGCACCGTCTCCGAAATAAGTAACCGAGACGTCATCCTCACCACGCAGCTTTGAAACGTAGGAGTATCCGACCGCGTGTGGAAGCTGGCTGGCGATGGGAACAGTTGTGATCCCCATCCGGTACTTGAGCACGTCCCAGTCGCGATTTGGTAGTCCCCGCCAGTAGGACATGACCACATCAATCGGCAGGCCGCGAGCGAGTTGCACTCCGTGCTCTCGATAGGACGGGAAGACAAAGTCGTTGGGGGCAAGGGCGAGAGCCGAGCCCACCTGTACCGCCTCTTGCCCTTCGAGCATCGGATAGGTACCGATCCGGCCCTGACGCTGAAGAGCCAGCATGCGGCGGTCGAACTCGCGGGACAGGACCATAAGCCGGTACATCTCGGTCAGCAGAGATTCGGGAAACGCGAGATCGGTTTCCTTGGGCTTGCCATCGGTCGCTAGCAGCTGAAAGGTCTGGTAGTCCGCCAAGCAAGCCGAGTCTGGCATGTTTTCTGGCTTTTTGAGCCGGGCTAGCCTCGAAATGTGCCTTCGCTCCGAGCCGGTGTCGACCGACTCCCGCCATACGTGGCCGGCCGCCCCATCGAAGAAGTTGCAGAAGAGTTCGGCTTTGACCCCAGTTCCGTCGTCAAGCTGGCTTCGAACGAGAGCCCGCTCCCTCCCTTTCCCGAAGTAGTCGAAGCCATCGCCGCCCACGCCGGCACGCTTAATCGCTATCCCGATAACGGCTGGCACGACGTGGCAAGGGCGGTGGGCCATTGGCTTGACGTCGATGAGAGGAACCTCATGTTTGCCGGCGGGAGCTCCGAACTCCTTCGGGTTTTCGCCCTCGCCGTGGGAGGGGCGGGGACGAGCGCGGTGTACGCCTGGCCGTCCTTCATCATCTATCGCCTGGCCTCGGTGCTGGCGGGGAGCGAAACGATCGAGGTGCCCCTATCTGTAGATCACAAGCTCGACCCTGAGGGGCTGCTGGAGGCGATCAGATCTGACTCCACCATCCTCTACCTCTGTAACCCGAACAATCCGACCGGCTCGTACCTCGGTTCCGATCAGATCAAGAAAGTTATTGACCGGGTTGAGGATTCCGTACTGGTGGTCATCGATGAGGCCTATTTCGACTTCGTGACCGCCCCTGATTTCGCCAGCGCCATCCCCGAAGCCCTCGCCCGGCCCAATGTGGTGGTGACGCGAACGTTTTCGAAGGTCTTCGGCCTGGCCGGCCTGCGAATCGGATATGCAATCGGCCAGGAGGCGACCCTGCTCGAACTGCGGAGAGCACAGGCTCCCTTCACCGTCAGCACTCTTGGCATGGCCGCCGCCATCGAGGCCGTTCGCCATCCCAACCGGATCCGGGAGCGGGTGGAGGCCAATGAAACCGGGCGTGATCTGTTGGCGAGCGAGTTGAGCAAGCTCCAGATCGAGTACGTGCCATCACAAACCAATTTCATGTATTTCCGTCCCAATCCAGGTGCCAATCTCGAGGAGGATTTTCTGCGGCGGGGAGTAATCGTGCGACCCTTCGGCGAGGACTGGCTTCGGGTCACGATCGGAACCTCCGACGAGATGAGTCGTTTCCTCTCAGAACTCGATTCCATTCTTGCGTAAATTTGGCCGCATAAACCCGACCGTTTTACGCAAGAATGGAGAACCCATGCCGAGCCTCGAAGAGTTCTGCACCATCACTGGAACCCTTGCCCCGCGGATGGTCGGTAACACTCCGCAAGGAACGCGGATCGATTTCGGTTTTGAAGGAGTCGCGACGTCACCTCATTGGGAAGGCGAGCGTCCGGTGAAGGGGGTCGACTATGCCACGGTACGCGGCGATCAGAACATGGACCTCGACATCCGGGCCACCATCGGAGAGAAACGAGAAACCGTCTCCTACCGGGGGTCGGGCGTGTCGATCGTTCTCAGCCCAACAGAGGCGCGCCCTCAAGAACTTTTGACCTTTGCCACCGGCAACGCCGACCTGGCCTGGCTCAACACCGCGGTGGGTGTCGGGATCGGCGGTGGCAAGGACGGCAAAATCGAGCTCACGATCTACATCGTCAAGGACTGATGGTCGACACAATCGGCTTGCTGGCTGGCACCGGGTGGGCAGCCGGGCTCAATCTCTATCTGGCGACATTTCTCCTAGGTCTTGCCGGTCGCCTCGACTGGCTTGACGTCCCCTCGGTTTTGCAACGCACCGACGTGATGATTGTGGCTGGAGTTTTGTATGGAATCGAGTTTCTGGCCGACAAGGTTCCCTTTATCGACAACGTGTGGGATGCCATCCACACCATCGTGAGACCACTCGGTGCCGGCGCACTCGGTTATGTGATCGCCGGCGATTCCCCCTCGATCGGAGCCGCCATTGGCGCCCTGCTTACCGGAGCGCTAGCGCTCTCGGCACATTCCACCAAGGCCACGACCAGGGCGGCTGTGAACACTTCGCCCGAGCCGTTCTCCAACATCACCCTTTCGCTCTTCGAGGACGGTCTTGTCGCCGGGCTTCTCGCCCTGGCCATCGCCAATCCGGTGGTGACGTTGGTGGTGGTGGTTATCTTTACGATCCTCGGGATCTGGCTGGTGGTGAAGTTTTTCGGCGCCATCAAACGGATTCGCGCCCGCAGGGCTAGCGCCCCGTCCGCTCCGGGCTAGATCCGAACTTCGCAGGCCTCTTCTCGATGAAGGCTCGCATGCCCTCGATATGATCTGGGGTCACACCTAAAGCGCCTTGCACGCTTCGCTCCTCTTCGAGGGCATCGAGGAAACCAAGCGAAGCTGCCCCGTAGAGGATCTTCCGGTTCTCGACATAGGCGGCCGTTGGTCCCTGGGCCAAAGTGCTTGCTTGGGTGGTGGCTTCGGCGAGCAGGTCCTCGGCAGAAATGCTTCGGGCGAGGCCGAGACCGGCGGCTTCGGCGGCGCTCATTCGCCGGTTGGTGCAGGTGAACTCGATGGCTCGGGCCAGGCCGAGATGATGGACCAGGAGCCAGGTCGATCCGGTATCGGGAATGAGGCCGAGGCCGATGAAGGCCGAAAGAAAATACGCCTCAGCCGACATGATCCGGAGGTCGCATCCCAAAGCGAGAGCCATTCCCGCCCCAGCCGCCACTCCGTTGACCGCGGCCACCGTTGGAATCCTTGCCTCATGGAGGGCGATTGCGATCGGGTTGAAGCGCTCTGCCAGGACCCGATCGAGATCGGGTCCACCCGATTCGTACTCGCTCATCAGATCCGAGAGGTCGGCGCCGGCGCAGAAGGCCTTTCCCGAGCCGGTGAGAACGGCGGCTCGTGCCTCGTCGCCGGCCCGGTCGAGGGCCGAAACGAGGCCGGTGGCGAGTTCGGCCGAGACCGAGTTGAAGCGGTCGGGCCGGGAGAGGGTGATCACCGCCACATCCCCTTCGACCTGATAGTGCACGGCCATCTCGGGAGGGTAACCCGCGTTCTCCGGGCTGGCCGATAGGCAGAGCCGTTGTGCGAACCCTCGGTTCGCTATACCGGGGCCATGCAACGGCAGGTAGTCGTTTCGGGGGACCCGTTGACGGTCGAGGAGGTCGTGGCGGTGGCGCGGCGGCAGGCCTCCGTGGTCCTCGGCAGCGGCGTGGCCGCCCGCATGGAACCCGCCCGGCGAGTGGTCGAGAAGGCGTTGGATTCCGACGCCGTCGTCTACGGGGTTACGACCGGCTTCGGCGCTCTTGCCTCGACCAGAGTGGACCGGGAGGAAGCAGCCGACCTCCAGGTCAATCTCCTCCGCAGCCACGCCGCCGGGGTCGGGGACCCTCTGCCGGACGAGATCGTCCGGGCAATGCTGCTCCTCAGAGCGCGAACCCTGAGCCAGGGCCACTCTGGCGTACGGGCAGTCGTGGTCGAACGGCTCCTGGATCTGCTGGCGGCTGACCTCCTCCCGCTTGTTCCCTGTCTCGGGTCGGTCGGAGCGTCAGGAGATCTGGCGCCCTTTGCCCATCTCGCTCTGCCGTTGATCGGCGAAGGCCTCCTGCGATCCCAAGGGCACGTGGTCGAGGCGGGCGAGGGACTACGCGCCGGAGGGCTGGAGCCGCTTCGGCTCGAGGCCAAGGAAGGACTCTCCCTTCTCAACGGCACCGAGGGGATGTTGGCAATGGCCTGTCTCGGGATCGACCGGGCGGCCCGACTGGCCCGGGCTGCCGACGCCGCTTGCGCGATGTCGGTCGAAGCCCTGCTTGGCTCTGCGCGTCCCTTCCGTGCTGATATTCACCGGTTGCGACCACATCCGGGCCAGGTTGACTCGGCCCGTCGCATCGGGAGCCTGCTCGAAGGCTCCGAGCTCGGCGCCAGCCATGCCGACGATTTTGTCCACGCCGTGCAGGACGCTTATTCGCTTCGCTGTGCACCCCAGGTCCATGGGGCGGTGATCGACACCATCGAGCACGCTCGCCGTGTCGCCTCGATCGAACTGGGGGCGGTGGTCGACAACCCGATCGTCTTTCCCGAGACGGCCGAGGTCGTCTCGGGAGGCAACTTTCACGGAGCGCCCTTGGCTTTCATCCTCGACTTTGTAGGCATTGGCGTCACCGAATTGGGATCTATCTCAGAGCGACGGATCGATCGCATGCTCGATCCCCAGCACTCCTCAGGCTTGCCCCCCTTCCTTTCGCCCTCGGCGGGTCTCCACTCCGGATACATGCTGGCGCAGTACACGGCGGCGGCATTGGTTGCCGAAAGCCGCGTGCTCTCCCATCCCGCGTCGATCGACTCAATACCGACGTCGGGATCGCAGGAGGATCACGTCTCGATGGGCTGGGGGGCGGGGCGCAAGCTTTTGGCGATACTCGACAACATTGCTCGTGTGATCGCCGCCGAGCTGGTAGTGGCAGCTCAGGGCATCGAATTCCGCCAGCCGCTCCGTCCCGCACCCGGAGTGAGGGCGATCTGGCAGGGAATTCGAGAGCTCGTGCCCGTGCTTACGGCCGATCGGCCCATCGGCAGCGAGATCGAGAAAGTGGCTGATTTCGTCGAGAGGGGGCGACTGGACGAGATCGGCGGCTGGAAAAACCTGTAGGGAAGACGGCGATTCTCCGATATGAGTGTCGGAGGAATTCAGTTTCATGCGATTTAGCGGATCACTGCAAACACAAGGCGACCCCGAAGGCTGGCTCAAGACCAGCCTCAATCTGGTGGGGGGGCGGGTTGAGATTGTCGCTGGGGAGGAAACCCTCGGAACCTGGTCCGTCTCTCAGGTAAAAGCCGAACGCATCGAGGGAAACCGTTTCGATCTGTCCTTGGGTGAGGACCGCGCCGTCTTCCTCGCCGACGATGCCCTCGCTTTCTCCTACGAAGCTCTTCCCCAGCTGGCCAAGAACCCGATCGTCGAGGCAGCCCAGGGGTTCCGGCAGAAGCTCCTCGGAAGCGCTCGCAAGGCCGCCAAGGTGGTCGAGGCGGTGGCTCCGGCGCCACCGACGCCATCGGACCCTTCGCCGGCCGACAACATTGTCTGGCAGGAACCTCCGGCGGAGGCACCGGCCAACGTCAAGCGCCTGCGCGAGCTCATCGAGGCCGCCCGTGCCAATCGGGAAGAAACCGAGGACGCGCCCGAGGAATCGGATGAGTCAGTGGAGAGGGCCCCAGAAATAGCCGTGCTTTCCATCGATCCTCCGATGAGGCTGATCGATTCGGATGCCGAGCCGGATCCTGGGCCGTTGTGGGCGGGCAGCGAGCTGGGACGGCGGATCAACCCTCCGGCGGCCGAAATCTCCGATTTCTTCACCTCACCCGCGAAGCCCGAGGAGATTGAGCAGCCAGCTCGCGAGTTTCAGCAGACCCCGCTCGAGTCGTTGCGCGAACCCAACGAGGTCGAAGCCTTGCCCGCCGAGGAACCTTTTCTCACTTTGGTCGAAGCCAGCCAGTCCGACGAGCTGGTTAACGAGCTCGAACAACTCTTGAAATGGGTCTCGACCAATGACCTCAACGACGCCCAGGCCCAAGCCGCCGCCAACCTGGTCCGCTCGATTCGCGCCCTTCTCGACTCCTAATCCGTTCTTGCGTAGAAATGGCCGCATTTATGCGGCCATTTCTACGCAAGAATGAATCGGTGATACCGCCGACCTTTCACGGCCCCGATCTCCACGCCAAAGGCTGGCTGCAGGAAGCGGCGTTGCGCTGCCTTCAGAACAACCTTGACCCCGAGGTAGCCGAGGATCCCGAGCGGCTGATCGTCTACGGGGGTACCGGCAAGGCGGCCCGCAATCCGCAGGCGCTGGCGGCGATCGTCGATTCTTTACTTACCCTCGAATCCGATGAGACCCTGCTGGTGCAGTCCGGAAAGCCGGTGGGAATTCTCACGACCCATCCCCTCGCGCCCCGGGTCCTAATTGCCAACTCGCTCTTGGTCCCCGAATGGGCCACTTGGGAGAAGTTCTGGGAGCTGGAGGCCGCCGGCCTGATGATGTACGGGCAAATGACTGCGGGTTCCTGGATCTACATCGGAACCCAGGGAATCCTGCAAGGTACTTATCAAACCTTCGTCGCCCTAGCCGAGCAGCGCTTTGGGGGCACGCTTTCAGGGACCGTCACCCTGACCGCCGGGCTCGGAGGCATGGGCGGTGCGCAGCCCCTGGCCGTGACCATGAACGGAGGCGTGGCGCTGGTGGTAGAGGTTGACCCCTCCCGCATCCAACGTCGGCTCGAGATTGGATACGTCGATCAGGCCGCCTCCGATCTCGACGAGGCGCTGGCTCTGGCCGAATCGGCCCGGAAAGAAAGGCGAGCACTCTCGATTGGCTTGCCGGGCAACGCGGCCGACGTCTTCGCCGAGATACGCCGTCGCCAATTTTCCGTGGAGATCGTGACCGACCAAACCTCGGCGCACGACCCACTCAACGGGTACGTGCCCAATCATTTCACGCTCGAAGCGGCCACTGAGTTGCGACAGGCCGATCCCAAGCGGTACATCGCCGAGAGCCGGCGGGCGATGGCGGAGCATTGTCGCACCATGGTTGATTTTCAGAAGGCGGGATCGGAAGTCTTCGATTACGGCAACAACCTGCGCGGCGAGGCCGTGCTGGGCGGTTATGTGGATGCCTTTTCCTACCCGGGGTTTGTCCCTGCATACATTCGACCCCTGTTCTGCGAGGGCCTGGGTCCCTTTCGCTGGGTGGCACTGTCGGGCGATCCATCGGATATCGCCGCCACCGATCGTGCGGTCGCCGCCCTGTTCCCCGACAACGCTCCCCTCCAGCGCTGGCTCCGGATGGCGGACCGGATTCCGTTCCAAGGCCTGCCGGCGCGAATCTGCTGGCTTGGCTACGGCGAACGCGACAAGGCGGGCTTGATGTTCAACGAGCTGGTGGCGCAGGGGAAGGTCAAGGCTCCCATCGTGATCGGCCGGGACCATCTCGATTCGGGATCGGTGGCCTCGCCCTATCGCGAGACCGAGGCCATGGCCGATGGTTCTGACGCGGTAGCCGACTGGCCAATCCTCAACGCCCTCGTTAACGCCTCCTCGGGAGCGGCTTGGGTGGCGGTCCACCATGGCGGTGGCGTGGGTATCGGCAAGTCAATCCATGCCGGCGCCCAGGTGGTAGCCGACGGTACCCCCGATGGTGCCTTTCGGCTGGAGCGAGTTCTGACCAATGATCCAGCCATGGGAGTCCTCCGGCACGCCGACGCTGGCTATGAGAAAGCCCGTTCGGTGGCATTCGAACGGGGCGTTCGCATCCCCGGTTAAACGGCGGGCATCCCCACCGGATCCGTCAGATCTTCTCCCGAGAGCTGGAAGACGAAGCAGATCACCTCGCGGTCGCCCCCGTTCCATGATCCCTCGGTGGGATAGAGGTATCCGAAGTCGAGGTCCGAGTCCTGGTAGGCGATTCCGGTGTAGCTCTCGAAATGGCGATAGCAAAAGGGCTCGGCCCAATCGGCCAGGCGGGTCGCTCCCGGATAGAAGGCCTGGTCTGGGTGGTTAGCGACGCGGTACGCCTCCGCGTAATGGGGACGTTGGCAGCTCACAACTTCGTACTCACCGTCGACATCGTTGAAACAGTCGCCGACGGCGAGTTGGAGGTTGTTGGCCGGGATCTGTTCGAGAGTCTCGATGAGTGCCGGGTACACAATTCCAAAACCAAAGGCGCTAGCCAGCGTCAGCGTCCCGGTGGCAGCACTCCAGGCGAGCTTGGCCCTTCGGGAGAGCGGTCTCGGACCGGTTGGCCAACCGGCCAAAGCCCGGCGAGCCCAAAGGCCGGTATTGACGATGCTGACGATTCGCATGGCCAGCACGGCCGCTACCACTGAAGCGATAGATGACATCAGTGAGAGGATCCGCGTCGTGGCCAGCGAAATGTTGGGTTCGATGAGGCTTGTTCCACCCAGGGCATTAGAAAACAGAAACGCTCCCCACCACGTCCGGCGCACCGCGGGCCGATCATTGCCGGCCCGCGCCAGCTCGGCGATCCCGCGGTAGGGAAGGATCAAACCGAGGATCGGGACCAAGTAGAACCAGACCACGGCCGGTGAAAAGCGGGCTTTGGTGAGGGCTCGGAGGTTGGCGTGAGCCTGGTGTTGCCAGATCATCCAGGCAATCACCACGATCAGAAACACACCTACATATGCCAGGCTGAGACCTGCCTCCCACCCGTCGGTGAAGGATGGCGCGCTTTGGAGAAGCTCGGCGCGGCGGGCGTCGATGCGGGCCAGCGTGACGATTGCGGTCAGCCCAGAGATTATTTCCACCGCGGCGATGCCGGCCAGGGCGGCGGTGGCGAACTGACCTGCCCCAATGGGAGAACCAGGTGGAATTCGATTCGGCGGGAGCGGCAATTCGGGTTGGGTCTGTTCGGCGTTCTCCGCGCTCATGATGAGAAGTTAACTATCGGTACCCTCCGCCCATGGCTCGTGCTTTGCGCTGCTCGTTCTGCGGGAGGAGTCAGGATCAGGCTGGCAGGCTGGTGGCAGGACCCGATCGGGTCGCGATTTGTCAGGGATGTATCGAGCTCGCCCGCGAGGTGGCATTGCCTTCGGCTCGTCCGGCTACTGGGGACCTAGTGCTCACAGGGATTTCGGAGTTGGTGACTAACGATCCCCGCGCCGGCAGCCGTTTGGGAGTGATCGAAGACGCAGCGCTGGCGATACGTCATGGTCAGGTCGCCTGGGTCGGAGCCGGTGGCGATCTCCCGGTTCGATATGGCGAGCTGCCTGAGATGAATTGCGAGGGAAAGGCGGTGATACCTGGCTTTGTCGATCCGCATACCCATCTCGTCTTTGGCGGCGATCGAAGCGACGAGTTCGCGATGAGATTGCAAGGGGCTACCTATCTCGACGTGCAGGCCGCTGGAGGAGGGATCACCTCAACGGTGGCGGCGACAAGAGCAGAGTCGCCGACCGATCTACTGACGTCGGCCATCGAGCGGGCGGGGCAAATGCTCGAGCTGGGCACTACCACGATCGAGATCAAGAGCGGATACGGCCTCGATCTCGCCACCGAAGTTGCGTCTTTAGAGGTGGGGCGCCAGGTCGGCGAGGCGCTTCCGGTGGACGTGGTGACAACCTTCCTCGGGGCGCATGTGGTCCCACCAGAGTTCAGAGACGATCGCTCCGGTTACATCTCCCTGCTCGAAACCATGATGCCGGTGGTCGCCGCCAGCGCGACCTATTGCGACGTCTTTTGCGACGAAGGTGCCTTCACCGTTGCCGAGGCCCGGCGGGTGCTCGAGTCCGGCAGGCGTCACGGACTGCGTCCCCGTCTTCATGCCAATCAGCTCGGCAACACCGGCGGCGTCGAGCTGGCCATTGAGCTCGAAGCCGTCACTGCCGACCATCTCGAGCACATAGACGAGGAGCAAGCCCAGGCGCTGGCCGACTCGAAGGTGGTGGCGGTCCTATGCCCGACGGCCTCTTGGTCGATACGAGCCCGGCAAGCACCCGGGAAGCTCCTATGGGACCTTGGGGCGACGGTGGCGTTGGCCACTGACTGCAATCCGGGGACCTCGTACGTGGTTTCGATGCAGCTCGTGATGGCGGTGGCCTGTCTCGACATGGGGCTAACCCTCGACCAGGCGCTTTGGTCCGCGACCAGAGGTGGAGCGCTGGCCTTGGAAGAGGCGAACAAGGGCCGACTCCGCCCCGGCGATCTCGGCGATGTTCTCATTCTGGAGTCAGATTCCTACCGCCACCTCGCCTACCGGCCGGATCGAAATCTGGTGAAAACCGTTGTGAAACAAGGGGATATTGTCGTTGGCAGCCTGGCCCCGGAATTCGATCTTGCCTAAGGTGGCCCTCCGAGACGCAGTCCGCGTCACTGTCGCAAACCCCCAAGGAGGGCAAGTGAACAAGACGGAAATGGCACAGAAGCTCGCCAGGAAAATCGACATGACTCAGGCCGCAGCCGCCGAGATCATCGATGCCATCTTCGACACCGATCCGGGCAAGGGGATAATCGCTGTCGAGCTCGACGCAGGGGACAAGGTGACCATCTCGGGTTTCGGAACTTTCTCCACCAAGAGCCGCTCCGCTCGCAAGGGCCGCAACCCCGCCACGGGAGCGGAGATCTCGATACCCGCCCGCAAGTACGTTCACTTCGCTCCGGCCAAGGGCCTCAAAGACCGCGTTTCGATGTAGCTTCCCCCCTGTCGTCGATCAGACGCGGCCGAGGGCGCGTCTGATTCGCGTTGGGTGAGATGAAGACACTTTTCCATCGATCGGAGCCGGTGATCATCGCCCACCGGGGGTCACGGCTTCTTTGGCCCGAGAACACCATGACCGCCTTTGAAAAGGCAGCCGGCTTCGGCGCCAAGTTCATCGAGACGGATCTGCGAGTCAGCGCCGACGGAATACTCCATTGCTTCCACGACGCCTTTTTGGACCGGACGACCGACGGATCTGGTCCCATCGGGTCACAAAGTTCCCGGGACCTACAACTTCTCGATGCGGGCTACCACCACCGTATCGGCAACGAGTACCCCTTTCGAGGTCAGGGAGTCGGCGTTCCCACCTTCGCCTCCGTCCTGGAGGCATTCGGAGACTTCGGATTCGTGGTCGACATCAAAAACGACGGTGCGGTCGAGCCGCTGGCGGAGATGATCAAGGAACGCGACCTCGCCCCGCGCTTGATCGCGGGCTCATTCTCCACCCACCGCTTGCTTCTCCTGCGAGAAATCTGTGGGAGAGAGCTGGCGACTTCGACGGGTCCCGCAGAGACGGTGAGGGCAATCCTGGCTGGCCGACTGGGGGCCAGTGTTGAACCCTTTGGTCCGACGACGGTGGCGCTCCAAGTCCCCGTGTCCTGGTACGGCGTTCCGGTCGTAACCAATCAACTGATTGACGTCGCTCATCGCGCCGGCAAGCTCGTCCATGTCTGGACGATCAACGAGGTTGAGGAGATGAGGCGACTTTTCGAACTCGGAGTCGACGGCGTCATCACCGACCGGATTGACCTAGTACCGGTTATGTGAGCGAGGGCAGGTGGGGCGAGCGGGCGGCCTCGAACTGATTGATGGCCTCGGTGTGCCTCATGGTCAGCTCGATGTCGTCGAGGCCGTTCTCAAGACGCCACCGGGTGTAGGCGTCGAGCGGGAAGTCGGCTGCAAACCCGTCGGCAGTGACCTTTTGCTCGGGCAGATTCACCTCGACAACCGCCTCCGGCTCTGCTTCAGCTAGCTCCATCAGCCAGGCGACTTCCTTGTCGCTCAATACCACCGGCAGCAGTCCGATCTTGGTGCAGTTGCTGAAAAAAATGTCAGCGAACGAGGGCGCCACGATCGCCTCGAAGCCCCAGTCCTGGAGTCCCCACGGTGCGTGCTCCCGGGACGAACCGCTTCCGAAATTGGGACCGGTGACCAGGATCGTGGCGTCTTGGTATTGAGGGAGGTTGAGAACGAAGCTGGGATCGGCGTCCCGCCACTCGGCGAAGACGAATTGCCCGTAGCCGGTTCGCTCGACGCGCTTGAGGTATTTCTTCGGCATGATCTGGTCGGTGTCGACGTTCGCCCGTGGGAGCGGGGCCAGGCGACCACTGACAACAGAAATCGGTTTCATTGCTCGAAGGTGAAGCGGGTGGGGGACGTTGCAAAGCTGTCCATCGAAGACATATCGAGAGCGATGATTACCTCGGGGGCAATTTTCCAGAAGCTGCCGTCGGCCTCGGGTCGGTATTCGTACTTGACCTCGTAGTTGGCACCCAGCTCGCCAAATTGCGCTCCGGCCGGCCCTTTGGTCACCACTCCCCGCCCGCTGATGTGGATGCCCTTCGAGTCGACTCCGAAGCTCACCCGCGGGTCGCGAATCAGGTTGCGGGCCCAGCGCGTTGTGTCCCCGCCTTCGAAATAGCCGGTCTCGTCGACCCAGCCGCCCCAGATCGGGTGGATGTGCGAGCCCCCGTCGGGCCGGGTGGTCCCGATCCAGTAGAGGGTCGCCGCTGCGAGAGCATCACGCACGGTATCCCAGGAAAGCATCCCCTTCTTCTGGGTCGAGAAGCCGTATGCCTTTGGTGCCGTGGGACGGCTGATCACGGGAACGCTCATTGCCAATCCCGGACGTCAACCAGATGACCGGCAATTGCGGCGGCGGCCGCCATCGCTGGAGAGACCAAGTGGGTGCGACCGCCGGGCCCTTGCCTGCCTTCGAAATTGCGATTTGAGGTAGAAGCACAGCGCTCGCCGGGGGCAAGGATGTCGGGGTTCATCCCCAAGCACATCGAACATCCGGCGTCGCGCCATTCAAAGCCGGCTTCCTTGAAGATCAGGTCGAGTCCCTCGGCCTCTGCTTGTAGCTTCACCAAGCCGGAGCCGGGGACCACCATGGCGCTGACGTGTGGGGAGACCTTTCGGCCTTGGACGACACGCGACGCCGCCCGCAGATCCTCAATGCGGCCATTGGTGCAGGAACCCAGGAAAACCCGGTCGATGCGGACGTCGGTGATCGGGATTCCGCCGGGAAGGTCCATGTACGCCAGGGCTCGCTCGATCGAATCGCGCTCGGTGGGGTCGGCCGCTTCGTCCGGGGTGGGGATGCGACCGGTGATTGGGATCGTTTGACCGGGATTGGTTCCCCAAGACACGTAAGGGACGAGGTCGGCGGCGGCGAAATTGAGTTCCGTATCAAAGCTGGCGTCAGGATCGCTCGGCAACCGCCGCCAGATCTCGAGGGTCTGTTCCCACTCACGGGGGGCGAACGGTTTACCCTCCAAATAGGCGTAGGTGCTTTCATCGGGAGCGATCATCCCCGCCCGTGCTCCGGCCTCGATGGACATATTGCAGATGGTCATTCGTCCTTCCATCGAGAGGCTTTCGATCGTCGAGCCCATGTACTCGATGACGTGGCCGATCGCCCCCCCGGTCCCAATGGTGGCGATGATTCCCAAGATCACGTCTTTGGGAGTTACGCCATTGGGAAGCTCGCCATCGACTCTGATGGCCATCGCCTTGGGCTTGTCTTGAGGAAGGGTCTGGGTGGCGAGGACGTGCTCGACTTCTGACGTGCCAATTCCGAAGGCGAGGGCGCCAAATGCACCGTGAGTCGACGTATGGGAGTCTCCGCAGACGATCACCATTCCTGGTTGGGTTATCCCCTGCTCGGGACCGATGATGTGGACGATGCCGGAGCGGGGGTCATCGAGGCCGAAGAGCGTGACTCCAAACTCCTCGCAATTGCGGATGAGGGCGTCGATCTGAATTTTGGACATCGGGTCGGTGATCCCAAGCTCGCGGTTGGCCGTGGGGACGCCGTGGTCGATGGTGGCGAGGGTCAGGTCGGGCCGACGCACCTTTCGCCCATGGATGCGCAGGGAGTCGAAGGCCTGCGGTGACGTCACCTCGTGGACCAGGTGCATGTCGACGTAGAGGAGATCGGGCTCCCCGGGCACGCTGCGCACCAGGTGAGAGTCCCAAACCTTTTCAAAAAGCGTCTTGCCGCTCACTCGGTAAGGATACCGATGGTGGTGGCGAGGCCGACCTAGGGGAAGTAGACCTGACTGGCGGCGATGATCTCACCGCCGCTAACCACCAGAGTCATTGGGGTTTCCCCAACGATGATGCCGTAGTAGCCCTCGCCGTCCTGCAGCGCCGCGATTAGCTCGCCGCGGTCGACGGTCACCTCCTCGATGGCTCCGCCGGCATCGAATCCGAGGAGCACAAACGAACCGGCCGCACTGAGAACTGCGGACTGCGATTCCTCGTCGGGATTTGAGATGAAGTAATCGTTGGGCAGGTCCTCGTTTTCCCCAATCACTCCCGCGGCTACCGCCGCGTCGTGGGCCTCATCCCCTGTGAGAATCTCGGCCGGATCGAAAGTGAGCGCTTCATCCTCCGCCGAGAGCACAAAGGCGAAGAACTCTTCGGTGCTGGCGGGGACGCTGGCGCCGGGGGTGGCAGTTGGGGTGGCATCCACTCCACAGGCGATCGATGCCAATAGGAGGGTGATGAGCGCACGCTTCATTCAGCGGTCAGTCTCGCGCACAGCGCTTTCGAAGTCGCTCGTTGCCGCTTCATCGAAGCCGACCAATAGAACCTGGTCGAAGGCGGTGGCATCAGCGGTCAGCCAATCCCGGATCGCACGAACGATCACCCGGCAGGCCTCGGGGCGGGGGTATCCAAAGATGCCGGCGGAGATGGCCGGCATGGCGATGGTGCGGCAACCCTCGGCCTTGGCGGCTTTGAGCGCCGCTCCCACCGCTTGGGCGAGCAGGGCCGGATTGTCCTGTCCCTCCCGATAGCGGGGTCCGACCACGTGGATGACTTTGGCTGCCGGCAACGATCCGGCATTTGTCACGGCTGCTTGGCCTGGTTCGAGCGGACCTCGTTCTTTCACCCAAGCGTCGGACTCTCGTTGGATAACTTCTCCGCCCGCTCGGGCGATGGCTGCCGCAACTCCGCCCCCATGTTGAAGATGCTCGTTGGCAGCGTTGACAATGGCATCGACTCGTTGCTGGGTGAGGTCGCCTTGGATTACCTCGATCACCCATGAATCGTATCGGTCGAGGGGTAGCCTCACCGGGGGATGTTGACCCTGAAAACCCTCCTCTGCCTTGCACTGGTCGCGGTCGCGCTGCCGGCGCAGGCGTCTACCGAGGGGGTCGACCTCGGTGGCGACTTCGGTACGGCCAGGGCCACTGCTCGCCAGGTGGATGCTTCGACTATCGAATTGACGCTTGAGCTCGAGGCGGATGGGGCGGCGACGGTCGTCGGCTACTTGATCGAGCCAGGGGACGGGCAGGCGACGTATCCGTTGGTCGAACGGGCAGATGGTCTCTACCGAGTCAACATTGAGGTCCGGCGAGTCAACTACGTCGTCGTTTTCGAGTTGATCAAGCCCGAAATCACGCGCCAGAGCCAGCCGCTGCTGTTGACGGATCTGGGAGTGAGGCCTTCAGTGTTGGGGATACCGAGCGGCGACGAGACGGCAGAAACCAACGGCGACGAGACCCGCCAGTGGGGTTGGGCAGGGTTAGGCCTCGGGGCTTTGGCATTGCTGGGCGTGGTCATTTGGGCGTGGCCGGAGCGAAAGCCGCGAGAGGCCGAAAGTGTCGCCGAGCAGCGCGAAATCTCACCTTGACGGAGGCCTGTAAACAGGGATAGGTCCGGGTGTAAATTCGGATCTGGTGAGTCGGACGCGGTGGTGGACTGCGGTGGGGATTGTGGGAGTTCTGGCGCTTGCAGCCGGATGGATGATCTGGCGAGATCGCTCCACCCCGGGTCCGACCACCACTTTTTTGGCGTTTGCCACCACGACCGCTGAAGCATCCACAACTACTCAACTTGTCACGACCACAGACGATGCGATCACGACCTCGACCACGACGGCGGAACAACGCCTGGCTGAGGTCGAGCAGATCCTGACCGACCTTTGGTTTGGATGGTTCGACGCCATTTATCGAAAGGACGCTGATGCGTTGTGGGATGTCGTTGCAACCACACCTTTTCACGATGCTGGCGTCGAAGCCATGAGCCTCCTTGAGTTCGACGAGCCTCCCGCTCGCGAAGTCATCGAAGTTGAAATCGACACCATTCTTCTTGATCGCGAGGACTGTCTTGTGGTTCTTGGCACTGCGTTTGCTCCATTTCTCGCCGGAGATCCAACAAACTCGACCGTCAAGGTTCTTTGGCCCGACGTCGCCGGATCCTGGCGATTCGCGACGTCATGGCAGCATCCTCAGGATCTCTGGCAGGCTGATTGCGACGAGGTTGAACGTGAGGTAACTCCTTGAAAAAAGCCTTCCTCGTTGCGCTGACTTTCGTCGCGGCATTGCCAGCTGTGGCGCAAGTGGGCGAGAGATATTGCTGGGCCGATGAGTTCAGAGACTCATTTGGTGAACTAACCGCGGTCACGCGTTGTCGATCGGCGGGGGAGATCGTCGACTACGCCAACGAGGCTCGCGTGCCTGGAAGACTTTATCCGGCCGTGGGCAGCGCCGGAAACGGAACTTGTTGGTACTGGCGGTCTGCCCCGACGGGTTGGGTCTTCATCACTCGCAATGCCGACGGCACCGCCGTCTTCGCCTTTGACCCCGACACCGATCCCGGCGGACCGCTCATCGTCGATGTCGTTTATCCGGTTTGTACGTCTGAGCCCACACCGGTCGAGCCCGCCATCTTGCTTGCCTGGGATTTGGCGTCCCAATACGTCCACGTCGAGCCCGATCCCGACCTCAACCCTCGAGTGCCCTGGGGCTTGACCGGAGCCGAAACCCACCTGCGAGTGTTCCCGCCTCCGCCGTTCAGTGACTCGATCGTCGATCCCCTGGGCCAGGTACTGGAGGTCAACGGTCGGGTGATCGGAGTCACCATCGACTGGGGAGATGGTGCCGTCTCCAGCTTTACCGAGGGAGAGTTTTCCCAGCTAAGCGGTTATCCCAACGGCCTCGCCCGTCATGTCTACGAAGTCAAGACCTGTACACCCCCCGGGAGCACGCCTCGTTGCCACCCCTCGTTGAACTCGTATCCGTTGAGCGTCGATTACATATGGGAGGTGTCGTGGCGGGCCGATGCTGCACCGTTTGCGCCGCTCGCTATCCCCAACACGTCGACCAGTGTCGCCTACCCGGTCCGGGAAATCATTGCCGTGCTCGACGTCCGGCCCTAGTTGATCAGGCCGAGTAATCCACGTTCTAGGGACCGTTATCCGCGTCCAGCGCGGCTGCGAACCCTGGGTTCGCTGAAAGGTGACCCCAACGCTGGAGATCGAGGACGGTGTCGATCAGGGTTTCGCCGGAGGGGCGGAAGGTCATCCCCAGTTCGGTGCGGATCTTCTCGGTGTTGAGGCGGGGATGGCGGCCAAGGTGAGTGAGGACGTAATCGCGATTGCCGGGGGGCTGAAATCGGGCGGCCAGACGGGTGACAAAACGGCCCAGCGGGTTGTCAAGCCCTATCCGCGGCGGTTTGCCGAGGCCGAGGTTGGCACCCCGGATCCAATCCGCCAGACGCCGCTGGGTCCAGACTTCAGCTGAGCACAGATAGCGGCCACTCGCCGTTGGCGTTTCCATCGCCAGTCGGTGAGCTTTGGCCACGTCTCGTACATCGACGATCGCGTAGTCGAGGTCAAGGATGCCCGGATACTGGGCCCGCAAGAGACCCACCAGGACCGAGGCACTGGTGTTCAGCGACGGCACCAGAGATGGCCCCAGGACGACCGAAGGATTGATCACGACCAGATCGAACTGGGTCTGGCCTCTTGCGAATCCCCAAGCCGCCCTTTCGGCGGCGACTTTGGAGAAGTAATAGGGGTTGCGATCAACCGAAGAGTGATCGTTCCACATGCCCTCGTCGAAAGTGCCATCCGGTTGGTCGGTGATGGCGGCGAAAGAGGAAGTGAGGACCACGCGTTTCACCGAAGGATTCGCTGTGGCAGCATTAAGTACCGACAGCGTCCCGTTGACGGCAGGGTCGATCAGGTCGCGTTGGGGATCTCCGACCTGGAGCACATAAGGGCTGGCCGTATGGATCACATACTCGGAGCCCGAAAACGCGGAGCGGAATGACTCGGGATCACCGAGGTCTGCGGTGACAATTTCTGGTCCAAGGTCGACCAACCCTTCGGGGGCTCGCGACGGATCTCGAACGGTCGTTCGCACTTCGTGTCCGGCCTCCAGTAGATCGCGAACCACCTGTGAGCCGACAAACCCGCTTCCCCCAGTAACACATACCCGGGCCACTCTCGCACCCTAACCTTCGGTCAAATGCGTATGCGGACCCTGGCACTCATCACCGGCATCGCGATCGTGGCGGCCTGCGGGGGCGACGACCAAAGCACAACCACGGCCGGCGTGACGGGGCCCACTTCGGCCGGGGACGGGCCCATTCTCACGATCGAAGGTCGATCGTTTGGCTCCGTCCCTGACCTCGCTCCTGGCGAGTCGATGACGATCGTCAATCTCGATTCGGTTCGCCACACCTTCACTTCAGGCGATGATGCATGGGAGTCGGTCGAATTGCCGGGCGACTCCGAGGCCAGCTTCACGGTTCCAGCTGAACTGGCGCCGGGCGACTACATCTTTTTCTGCGAAGTGCATGCGGACATGGGAGGGCGTCTCACCGTTACGGGCTGAGACACGATCGAGGAGAGAAAGTGAATCAGTTGCAGGATTCGGCGCGCCTGTTGTTTCGCGGTGCGCTGTTGGTATTCGTGGTGACCATCGTGATCGGGATCCTCAACGGACTCGATGTGTGGGAGCCGGAGCACAACATGCTCCTGACACATGTCCACTCCGGCACCTTGGGGTGGATCACTCTGGCGGTTGGCGGATCGGTCCTCTTGATGTTCGAGCGTGCTCTCGACGACAAAGCAGCTCGCACCGGTCGCCAGCTAGCGATGGGCCTGGTGGTCACCGTGGTTCTTTATGTCATTGCCTTCGCCACTGGGACCGGTATCTATCGCCCGATTGTCGGAACTCTCCTCCTCATCGTCCTGATCTGGCTCCTGGTGTGGACCGCAGGGCGCTACCGAGCGAGCGAGAAGTCGACAGCGCACCTGGCCATTTATCTGACCGTGGTCTCTCTGGTTATCGGTGCGATTCTCGGGGTGCTGCTGGGACTCTTCATCGCCAATGGCAGCCTGCCCGGATTCAGCGTCGAGAGGGCGGCATCGCTGGGCGGCGCCCACCCGGTTTCGATGCTGATTGGCTATTTGATCTTGGCCGGTGTCGCCATCACCGCATGGCAGCTGAATGGCGCCAATAGCCGCGTGGGCCGGGCGGTGGCCTGGATGCTTTTTGCCGCCGGGCTAATCGCCATCGCTTCGTTCATCTTCAACATCGAAGAGCTAACTCAGGTGTTCTCGCTCCTGCAGGTGATTGCCATCGTGACCTACTTGGTCATCATGTGGCGCCACCTTCGGCCGGGATCGACAGGTTCTCCTTTTGCTCGCATGGCCGTTGTATTTCTGGCGGTCGGAATTGGGCTGCTGGTATATGTCGTTCAGCTCTTTGTCTCGGGCACCCTCGATCCCGAGACCGGCAGCGGTCCGCTAGGTGTGCTGATCGCCTTCGACCACGCCATGTTCATCGGGGTGATGACCAATGCCCTGCTGGCCGTCATCGCCGGGTTCGCTGGCTGGACCCCTAACCGGATTTTGGTGTGGGCGGTCAACATCGGAGTGGCCGGTTTCATCGTCGGCCTGATGATCGACTCGAGCCTGCTCAAGCGGATCTTCACACCCATTCTCGGACTGGCACTGCTGTGGGCGATCTTCACCGCCGTTCCCGCCCTCTCCCGGAGGTCTGCTCTCGCTTGATGCGCCGCTTGTTGCCCGCGTTGGTTGCGGTTCTGGTTATTGCCCTGAATGCTTGCGCCGAGCCCGCCGCCACTCTCGGAGACCCCGCTCTCGATGCGGGGCGAGAGACGTATGGCAGGCTGTGCTCCACTTGCCACGGGCCCAGTGGTGAGGGCGTGAGCGGCCCGGCTTTGGCCGGTGTGGTGGAGACATTCCCTGAATGCGAGGATCACCAGCTATGGGTGACGCTCGGATCGATGGAATGGGAAAACCAGTTTGGGCCCACTTACGGGGCGAGCGACAAAGAGATCACCGCCATCATGCCGAGCTTCCAGAATGTCCTCAGCGAGGCGGAAATCGCTGAAGTGGTCGCGTTCGAGAGATTCCAGTTCGGTGGCTTGTCAGCGACGGAGGCTGTCACCGGATGCGGCGCTGACTGAGGAGTCGGGAGCCGATTCTTTTAGCGGAAGTCGCAACGTCATCGTGGTGCCGACGCCCAGCGAACTCTCCAGAATGAGGTCACCTTTATGCGCCCGGGCGACGTCGCGGGCTATGGCCAAGCCAAGACCGGTGCCTGGAATCCCAGCGGAAACGGCACTACTGGCACGAAAGAATCGTTCGAAAATACGAGCCTGATCGGCTCCTGAAATGCCGATGCCTTGGTCGGCGATCACTAGCTGGGCAATGCCGTCAAAGGCTCGCAGCGTGATTGTCACTGCCCCCTCGGGTCTCGAGTACTTGATGGCGTTCGAGACCAGGTTGGCGACAACGCGCTCGAGCTGCTCGTGGTCGCCTTTGACGAGGACACAGGGGTCGAAATGTGTGGCGAGATGAATGTCGCGGCCCACCGCGGCTGGAGTCAGGTGGCCGGTCACCTTTTCCACCAGAGCGGAGAGGTCGACGGTCGTGATGCTGGTCCCGGCCTCTGTTGTGCGCTTGAAATCGAGGATGTCATCGACCAGGTTGGACAACTCGGCGGCGCTCTTGCGTATCGTTTCCAGGTCGGACTTGGTTTCTCCCTGCGCTCCTTCCAGAAGCCAGTCGGTGTACCCGATGATCGCAGTCAGTGGTGTTCGCAATTCGTGAGTCATGTTGGAGACGAACTGGTCCCGCATCTGTTCCAACTTCTCCTGTGCTTCGATCCTCTGGGTCGCATCGCGGATCACCACCGCCCGCCTCACCCGTCGCGACTGCTCAATGACCTTGCCCTCCGAGACCTCAGCCCAGAACTCGCTGCCATCGGCGCGCCGTCCCCGAGTGATCACCGCCCTTTGGGCCACCATGACATCAGCGTCGAGGGGATGCACCAGGAAGTCGGTGAATTTCTTTCCCACGACACGTTCACCCAACATGGCCTCGCTGGACCGATTGGCCCGCCGAATGGTGTCGCTCTCGTCCACGACCAAGACCGCGTCGAGTGCCGCATCGAACACCCCCTCGATTTCGGCGAGGAGATCGCGCCGACGGCTGGCCTCGGTGGCTACCAACAAGAGAGTTATCTGGATGACAAAAAGGAAAACCTGAGCAGCGGTGAGGGGGTGGATGGGGCTGTCGACTTCGGCGAAGGGGCCGATGCCTTTTTC
This sequence comes from Acidimicrobiia bacterium, assembly GCA_035253825.1. Taxonomy (GTDB): domain Bacteria; phylum Actinomycetota; class Acidimicrobiia; order Spongiisociales; family ZC4RG35; genus JACCTH01. Next base: position 66,747 of record DATFBM010000008.1, read on the forward strand.
GGTCGACCAGACAACTAAGAAGGCAGTACCAGCCAGGAGCATCGCAGTGCCGCGCTGGCCGACGAAGATTGTCGCCAGAATCAAGGGCAGAAGGATGAAGTAGGCGAAGCTTCGTCCGGTGACCTCCTTTCCTTCGATGGCGATGACCAGCACCAAGATGGTTATCAGCCCTACAAAGATCGTCTTCAACCACATCCCCCGGGGAGTTCGATCCTTGACCACCGAAACGATGGCCAGGGCTCCCGGTGTGATCAGGGTGATACCCAGGCCGTCGGCGGCGAGCCAGGAAATCACCGCCGGCAGAACCTGACTGTCAAACGTGATCGCGGTCGCCGTGCCCCCGATGATCGCTCCCACGGCCGGGCCGAGCAGGGCCGCGAGGAGCAAGGCACCGATGTCGGCCAGACGGACGATGCGGTGAGATTGTGGGAGGCGGGCGCGAAGGATGGCGCTAGCTACCACCGCTTCCGCCACGTTGGCCCCGGCGGCGCCCACGGTGTGGAACCAATTCACATCCACGAAGGGGGCTGCCGACAAGATGGTTCCCAGACCGACTCCACTGATCACGTAGGGCCGAACTCGACCCGGGCTCGCTGAAGCGACCGCGGCCGCGACCCCCGCCGCTGGCCAGAAGATGGTTACCCCTACCGCCTGGGCGGAAAGACCGATCCCGGCAACGGCAGCCAGTGCATAGAGAAGCGAGGTGCCTACAAGGGCGACCCAGGGCGCGATCGGTCGGCGAGGAATCTCCACCCCGACGAATCGGCAAGCTCTGACATCGCCTGTAGGTCGTTTGGGCTCTGCGTGGAGGGGTGTTTGAACCCTGCGGGTAGCTCTTCCGACTCAATTTTGGCAGCGGCCCTGTCGATACAGCCTTTTCGGCTTTCACCCAAGGAGGAGCGGAGTGTTCAAGTTTCGTCTGGCCAGCAAGCTGGCGATGGCCAGCATTCCCATCGGGCTGGTGGCGCTCCTGGCGGGCGGATACATCGCCTGGACATTTCTTGAAGGTGCTGAGGTCCAGGAAGAAACCTCCCGCGCCTCCAATGTGGCGAGCGAAGCCATGGGAGCCCTTGGGACCCTGTGGTCAGAACAGCACCTCATCAATACCTTGGTCCTCCGCCCCGACCAGGTCGATCCCGGCAACCTCGAAGCGGCTCGACTCCAGTCCGAGGGAGCGATTTCCAACCTCGCCCGTGCGGTCGAGGATTACGTCTCCTCTGCGCGGGCCTCGACAAAAAAGACCGCCGGACGGATCGAGTCGGACATGGCCGACCTCGAAGCCTGGCTCGATGAGATCCGCCAGGTCGAACGATTCAATGCTTCCTCCGCCGAGGGCTACAACACCGCCACCGACCTGCTCTTCGACATCATTTCACAGGTCTCCCTGAACCTTCCCGACCGCTTCAAGGCCCAGGACCTCGGGGCCGCTGAAGCTCTGGCCGAGGCCGCCAACGTTTCCTTCCAACAGGAACAGGTGGTCCGAACTTTCATCGCCCAGGGCGAGGCTTCGCAGCGCCAGCTGGTGGAGGCCGCCCTCAATTTGCGAGAGCAGGAGGTTCGGGGCTGGCAGGAGCGTGCGGCGGTGTCTTCGGAAACGGCCGCCCAGGAGCTGGCTGCCTTGGCGGCGATGGAGGAGGCGGTCACTGGACGCGCCGCCTCCGAGACCGTCGATATCAACGGGTTCCCGGCCGACCGCAATGAAGTCCTGATCGTGGCCGCCGATCGCCTCGCTGCCCAAACCTCCGAGGCCGCGGAAACCGATGCCGCCCAGGCTCGGGATCGGGCCCTGCTGGTGGCGGCCACCGTCGGTTTCATCCTCCTGATCACCGCGTTCGGAACGGTTCGCATCGAGCGGTCGCTGGTCCGGCGGGTGCGGGCGGTCACCGACTCCGCGCGTCGGGTGGCAGACGTCGAGCTCCCCAACCTGGTGTCTGCGCTGCGCAACCCCGACGAGGCCCATGCCACAGGCTCAGCTTCGACCGCGATCCGCATCAAAGAGGCGGGGGCTGATGAGGTTGGCGACCTGGCCCGCTCGTTCTCGGCGCTGCACGGGACTCTGATCGATGTCGCCGCCCAGCAGATGGACATTCTGCGGAAGGGGGTTTCGGAGATCTTCGTCACCCTCGCCCGGCGGAACAGCTCCCTGGTCGATCGGCAACTGGCGCTGATCGACAAGCTCGAGTCGAAAGAAGAGGATCCGGAGACGCTGGCGGGTTACTACCGCCTCGACCACCTCAGCACCCGCATGCGACGCAATGCCGAGAGCCTGCTCGTGCTGGCCGGGGCCGAGAGCCCCCGCATGTGGGAGAAACCGCTTGAGGTGGGTGACGTCGTCAGGGCCGCCCTCGGCGAAGTGGATGAGTACCAGCGCATCGACATCCTCGCGCTCGAGCCGGTCAGGGTGTCAGGGCACGTCGTCTCGGACATCGCCCACCTGCTGTCTGAACTCCTCGACAACGCCACCCAGTTTTCGCCTCCCACCGAACGGGTTCGGGTGGCTGGACTGTTCGACGAATCCGGCTACTTGCTCACGATCTCCGACCACGGGATCGGTATGAGCGACGATCGGATCGCCGAACTCAACCAACTCCTGGGCCATCCGCCGGTGTTGGGTCTAGCGCTCGAGCCCACCCTCGGCCTCTACGTAGTGGCTCGCCTTGCGGCCCGGCACGGGATGCGGGTGCGCCTGGCCCCGGGAGTTCCCGGAACGACCGTGCGCATAACAGTGCCCCGCACGCTGCTCGAGACCTCGACCGCCACCCGAGCCGATGAAGGCGGTCGCCTCCGCAACGCCCCCTCGACCGAGGTTCGCTCCACCACCAGGGAGATGCCCCGGGTCTCGGTGCCGTCGCGGTTGGCAACGCCCGAGCCTCGAGTCCGCCAGCCGCTCACGCCTTCGGTGCAACCAGCCGTTCCCAGCCCCACTCATCTTCCCGGTCGGGTGGTCGAGCCGACACCCGCCAATGGCCAGAGAGCGTCCGCCAACTCAGCCACGCCGGCCCCTCGGCCGAATCCGGCACCCCGGCGCTACGACTCCAATCAGGAACTGCCCACCAGAGTCCCGGGGACGTCCTTCCAAGACGACGGAGCGGTTCCGACCTCCAAGGCCTCCGAGATAGGTCCCGACGGGATCAAGGCGGCCCTGAGCGCTTTCCAGACCGGCCGCGATTCGGCGGGGAAGCTGGGCGACGCCCCACGAAGCACACCGGCTGCTCCCGCCAATGAGCCGGGGGTGTCGGAATGAGCGCCGGAGCCTCCAACCTCAACTGGCTTATCGGAAGGTTCGTCGATGCTGTGCCAGCCGTGCGTAAGGCCGTGGTCGTCTCTTCCGATGGCCTGGCAATGGCGGTGTCCCTCGATGTCGATCGGGAATCGGCCGATCGTCTCGCCGCCGTTGCCTCCGGCATGATCGGCCTGGCTTATGGTTCGGCGGGGCGAATGGGCGCCGGCGCCGTCTCCAATGTCATCGTCGAGATGACCAATGGCTGGCTCTTCGTGACCGGCATCAGTGACGGCTCCTTGCTCTGTGCCCTAACCACTCGCTCAGTCGACATCGGGTCGGTCGCCTACCAGATGGCGCTCTTCGCCGAAAGGGCCGGACAGGTGCTGACCCCGGAGGTGCGTGAAGAGCTGAAAATGGAGTTGGTGTCGAGCGAGTGAACGAATCCGCCGAAACGCTCGAGGCCGGAAGGCTGGTACGCCCCTACACGATGACCGGGGGTCGCACCGGTCGCGACCTGCCTCAGATCGCCCTCGAGGCCCAGGTGGTCTCGACCCGGGCCGGTCTCGAGAACCGGCACCTCTATCGATTTGAAGCTGCCCGCATCATCGACATGGCCCAAAAGCAGCTGGCCTTGGTCGAACTCGCCGCGCACCTCGATGTCCCCGTCGGGGTGGTGCGGGTAGTGGCAGCCGACCTCGCTCGCCGGGGAGCCATCCAGATCATGGACCCGCCCACCGGCATGACCACCGGCCTTGACGGCTATCAGTACACAACCCTGCTCCGGAAGGTCCTCGATGGAATCAAGAGCCTCTGACGGACCCCGCCTGACTCCCGTCAAGATCGTCGTGGCCGGCGGATTCGGCGTCGGCAAGACAACGTTTGTTGGAGCCATCTCGGAGATCGAGCCCCTTCGCAGCGAAGCGGTGATGACCCAGGAGAGCGCCGGCATTGACGAGCTGTTTGAAGGCAATACCAAGACCACGACCACGGTCGCCATGGACTTCGGGCGGATCAGCCTCAAAGGCAACCTGGTCCTCTACCTCTTTGGCACCCCGGGCCAGGATCGCTTCCATTTCATGTGGCACGAGCTCTCGAAGGGGGCGATCGGGGCCGTTGTCTTGGTCGACACACGGCGCCTGGAAGCCTGCTTCCCGGCTGTCGACTTCTTCGAAAAGCAGGGCGTTCCCTTCCTCGTCGCCGTCAATACCTTCAACGGCGAGAAGCTCCACACCTTGGACGAGGTCGCGACCGCCCTGGCGATCAATCCTTCGGTCCCCTTGCTCTACTGCGATGCCCGTCACCGCCTGCAAGTGCAGGGAGCTCTGGTGCAACTGGTCGAACATGCCTTGACCAGAGCACTTGAGGGGGCCGCGGCGCCATGAGCCAATGGCCGGCAGGGCGGGGCGAGGCCACCGACCTGACAGTCATCGATATCGATTCAATCCACCGTGATCTGGAGGAAACGCGGGCGCGGCTGGCCGAAGCGGAGTGGGCCCTGGCTCGACTGGCCTCCTCGGAGGGTCCGCTTGAGGCGCGGCTCCAAGACATGCTTGCGGCGGCTCGCGATGAGGCGGCTCAGATCAAGGCCGAAGCTCGCCATCAGGCCGAGAGCCTGGTTCGGGAAGCCGAGCGGCTGCGGGCGATGGCCGAGCAGGCGGCGGCCGGGGGGAGCGAGCAGGCCAAGAAGCAGATCGCCCAAAAGGTGAGTGAGATGGTGGCCAACGCCGACCAGCTCCGGATCAACTCGGAACGGCGGGCGGCGCAAATCATCAAAGAGGCGCAGGAGCGGGTGGCGCCGACGCAGGCGCGCACCGACGAGCTGGTGCGCTTGATCGCTCGCCAGGAAGCAGAGCTCAGCGAGCTACATGCGATGGTGAAAGAGGCCCGCCACAAGGCCGACTCCATCATTCGTCACGCCCAGGTGGAAGCGGCGGCCCGGGTGGAGGACCTGAGTGAACGAGCACGACAGCGCCTCGAGGCCGCTCGGCTCGAAGCCGAGCGAATTGTCGCCGCCGCCCACGAACGCGCCCAGCGCATCAGTCCGACGTGAAGAAGCGGCCCGGGGTACCGGGCCGCTTCTGGTTCTAACTGGTTGAGACTTCTCTAGTCACCGTCGGGCGGGTTGCTGCCGCCGGTGGCGACAAAGCTCACGCAATCACCCTGGTTCTTGAAGACCCCGAAGGTGACCCATCCGCCGTTCTTGCACTGATCCTTGGTGCTGAGACCGGCGATCAATGTCGTTGTGGTGGTAGGGGCGGTGGTTGTGGTGGTAGTAGTCGTGGTCGTGGTGGTCGTGGTAGTCGTGGGTGCCGCGGTCGTCGTTGGGGCGCCCGTGGTAGTGGTCGGCGCATTGGGACCGTTGGGCAGGTTGCGTCCGCCGGTCACGACATAGCTCACGCAATCACCTTGGTTCTTGAACACACCGCTGAAATCCTGCCAGCCCCCTTGCTTGCAGTCATCGGCGTCGTCGAGGCCGGGGATTGTCAAGGCCAGGTTGCTTTGCAGCCCAGGCTGCGAGAGCGCCATCGGCGCAAAGGCGATCAGGGAAATCAGTACTCCCAGGCCGACAACGGCGGCTCGCGATCGGCGAATGTTCTCCAAGAGTTGTTTCATGCAACAACCTTTCCCTCGGGATCCCGAAAAAGTGGCGGGATCTCTTCCACTCTCCGTGACCAAGGCTAGCCGTCCCGGCCGCGTCCCAAAAGGGCACTCAGGCCTATCAAGCTACCCTTGATCAATGCCTCCAAATCCGGGCTCACGCATACCCGAAAAGCCTGTTCTCGAGGGTCTCGAGGACAAATGGCAGCCCATCTGGGAGGAGCGAGGGCTGTTTCGTTTCGATCGCTCGAGGACCCGGGAGGAAGTCTTCTCGATCGACACCCCCCCACCTACGGTGAGCGGCCAGCTCCACCCGGGTCACGTGTTTTCGTACACCCACACCGACCTCATCGCCCGCTATCAGCGAATGCGGGGTAAGGAGGTCTTCTATCCGATGGGCTGGGACGACAACGGGCTTAACGTCGAGCGGCGCGTGCAGCTCATGACCGGGACCATCGTCGACCCCAGCTTGCCTTATGACCCCGACTTCGTCCCTCCCTCCCAGGCTCCAAAGCGACCGATCCCGATTTCGCGACCCAACTTTCTCGAACTCTGCGAGAGGGTTGTGCCCGAGCTCGAGGCCGGATACCACCAGCTCTGGTCGCGACTCGGCCTCTCGGTTGATTGGTCTTTGACCTATACGACCATCGGCACTCATGCCACCCGGGTCTCGCAAATCGCCTTCCTAGGCATGGCGAAGAGGGACCTCGCCTATCGCGCCGCAGCGCCGACCCTCTGGGATGTAGACATGAGGACCGCCGTGGCCCAGGCCGAGCTCGAGGACCGGGAGGTGCCTTCGGACTACCGGCGAGTCGTCTTTCAGGGGCCGGAGGGAGAACAGCTGCTCGTCGATACCACTCGACCCGAGTTGCTGCCCGCATGTGTGGCCCTGGTTGCCCATCCCGACGACGGCAGGTATCAGCACCTGTTCGGTCACCAGGCGGTGACTCCGCTCTTCGGGGTCAGGGTGCCGATCGTTTCCCACGAGTTGGGCGACCCCGAAAAGGGCACCGGCCTGGCGATGATCTGTACGTTCGGAGACACGACGGACGTCATCTGGTGGCGGGAGCTCGCTTTGCCCCTGCGAGCACTGGTACAGCGGGACGGGACCCTGAGGCCGATCAAGTGGGGTGCTCCGGGCTTCGAGAGCGACGATCCGACCACTGCTCAGAAGGCCTACGACGTCATCTCCGGAAGGAGCACCAAACAGGCGCGGGGGTTGCTCATCGAGCAGCTTGAGCAGGCCGGGAAGCTGGTCGGAGAGGCGCGTCCGCTCACTCACCCCGTCAAATTCTGGGAGAACGGGGTTCGACCCCTCGAGATCGTTACCTCCAATCAGTGGTTCATCCGCTATCCCGATCGCGAGCCGCTGCTCAAGCGGGGTAAGGAACTCAATTGGTACCCCGACTTCATGCGGGTCAGGTACGAAAACTGGGTAAACGGACTAATCGGAGACTGGAACATCACCCGCCAGCGATTCTTCGGAGTGCCCTTCCCGGTCTGGTATCCGATCGACGCCGGAGGCGAAGTTGATTTCCTCTCCCCAATCCTGGCCGGCGAGGACATGGTTCCGGTCGATCCCACCACCGCTGCCCCGCCGGGATTCGAGGAGTCGGCGCGTAATCAACCAAACGGGTTCGCCGCCGATCCCGACGTGATGGACACCTGGGCGACGTCCTCGCTGTCGCCCCAGATCGTCTGTGGGTGGAGCACCGATCCTGATCTCTTTGGCCGCACCTTTCCCATGGACCTGCGACCGCAAGCGCACGAGATCATTCGCACCTGGCTCTTCAGCACCGTAGTCCGGGCCCACTACGAGTTCGACTCCTTGCCCTGGGCCAATGCTGCGATCTCAGGGTTCGTGGTTGATCCCGATCGAAAGAAGCTGTCCAAGTCAGCCGCCAACGCCGCCGACGATCCGATGACGATGCTGGCGACTTACGGCGTGGATGCAATTCGATATTGGGCGGCGCAAGGAAGACCCGGGATCGACATGGTCTTCGACGAGGGACAGCTCAAGATCGGCCGGCGGCTCGCCACCAAGCTGCTGAACGCCTCCAAATTCGCGCTGATGCTCAGCCAAGGAGCGAACGGCCAACCCACCGCTCTGCTCGATAGATCATTACTCGTCGGTCTGGCGGATCTGGTGGAAGAAGCGACGGCATCATTCGACCGCTTCGACTACGCCCGGGCGATCGAGCGAACCGAAGCCTTTTTCTGGCCGTTCTGCGACGACTATCTGGAACTGGTCAAAGGACGGGCGTACGGGACCGATGGTGACGCAGGAACCGAGTCGGCCCAGGCGACCCTGGCGATTGCCATCAAGACCATCGTCCAACTCTTCGCCCCCTTCCTGCCTTACGTCACCGAGGAAGTCTGGTCGTGGTTTGAGGAGGGCAGCGTGCATCGCTCCACCTGGCCTTCGGCCCCCGAGATTCGTACCTGGACGAGTGACACCGACAACGTCGAGCTGCTTTTGACGGCAGGTCAGGTTCTCTCGGCGATCCGCAAGGTCAAGACCGCAGCCCAGGTCTCCATGAAGGCAGAGGTTGCATCGGTCCATGTCGTTGGGCCGGCGGCGGCGCTCATCGGGCTGGAAAGCGTCGAAGGCGATCTGCGTAACGCCGGCGTCGTCATCGGGACCATGACTTTCGGCGCCGGTGACGAGCTGGGAGTCGAGGCCGTTCTGGCGTAAGAAGATTCGGAGCAGTAGCCGTCGTCTTCCGCGACGAAGGGAAATCTGTCACACCCGCCATGTACGTTGCGGGTATGGGATTGGGGCAGATCACTAACAATCGTTCCATCGTCATCCCCCGGCTGGAGGACCCCTCCTCGGCTTCGCCCGACGAGCGGGACGAGCACCTGATGCTGCTCGAGGCCGCCCGCCATTCTCTCGAGGTCGAGTTCATCCGCACCCTGGCGGTAGCCGATTCCGCCGGAGACCACCACCTCAGCGGTCATCCCTCCACCGTCGCCTATCTCCGAGACCGGCTCCGCATCGCCGCGTCCCGCGCCCACCACTACCTGAAGCTGGCCCGGGAGACGCTCTCCCACCCCGCCACCTTCTCCGCCTGGGCCCACCGCCAGATCTCTTCCGATGAGGCCGCCCTCCTATTCCGGGCGGCGGCTTCGGAACCCGACCGCTACCAAAAGGCGGAGACGGTGCTCCTGGAGCTGGTGGGGGAGAGTTTCGAGGAGTACGAGGAGGACCCTGGAATACTGGCGGAACCGGGTGGACCCCGAGGGGGTGCGCCTCGAGCTCACTGAGCAGCTGCGGAGGCGACGCTTCGAGGTCTCCCGGAGGGCCAACGGGATGGTGTGAGGGGAGTTCTCCCTACCCACCCTGGCCGGTGAGACCGTGCTCACCGCCTTAGAAGCCCTGATGCCGCCTCCTTCCCTCGAGGATCCCCGCTCCACCAGCCAACGCCGGGCCGACGCCTTAGAGGACCTGGCAAGAAGCTTTCTCAACCTCTGTTTGCTGTGCCGTTACCACCACAGCCTCACCCATCTCGAGATCGATCCCGAGGAGGAGGCGAGGGCCCTGTCCGGCTCGGGGACGGCGAGAAGTCCTTAAGGTCTAGGCGGCAGCCTTTTGGCGGGCAGCTTCGAGCTTGGCAGTGCTGAGTCGACCCAGGGCATAGATAGAAATTCCGGCTTGGATCACTCCAGCCACGATAAAGGGGGCCCGCAATCCGGTGGGGCGATCAGTAAGCCTCGTCACCGATTCGGCGAGGAGACCTCCAAGGAACGCTCCAATCGGCATCATTCCCCAGCCGAAGAATCGATAGACACTGTTAACCCGGCCCAGCAGCCGGTCGGGGATGATGGTTTGCCGAAGCGAGACGGTCACCACGTTCCACATGACGGCTCCCAACGAGGTGACAGCGAACATGATCCAGACCAGGACCCCCGAGGAGGTAAGACCTATTCCGATAGAAGTGAGGGCGCCGGTGATCAAGGTGAACTGAAGAGTCGCCCCCGAACCCAGCCGCTCGGAAAAGCGCGACGCCACCAAGCTTCCGACAACGCCCCCAGCAGCGCCTGCGGTCAGCAGCAAACCGAACTCCGAGGCTCCGAGCCCGAGAATTTCCTGTCCAAATAGAACAAACACCGCCAGGGTGCCGCTGCCCAGTGCATTGAGGATCCCGAGAATCACCGCCAATCGCCGCAGCAATGGATGTCTCCAAAGCCAGAGGAATCCCTCCTTGAGGTCGGACCCGAAGCTGGGACGAGTAGTGCCCGCCTCTCCTGGTCCCGCCCGGAAGCTTCCGGTGAGGAGCGCGAGGATCGCTGCCGATACGGCGAAGGTGGCGGCGTCGACGAAGAACGGAAGCGAGAAGGCGATGGCGAGAAGAACGCCGGCGAGAGGTGGTCCGACGAACGAGTTCATCACCATCTCCGCTCCCCAAAGCCGACCGTTGGCCTTTTCGAGGTGGCTCTTGTCGACTACCGATGGCATCAAGGTCTGGCCGGCGTTGTCTCGCAACACTTCCGCCATCCCCAGAAGCAATGCCGAGGCGTAGATGGTGGTCAGGAGCAGAGCGGGATTGGCGATCGCCGGGAGAACTCCGCCTTCGAGCTCCGCTGGGCTGGGAAGGACGTCCTGACTGACGAGGACAATCGCCGCCACCGCAAAGGTGATGAGAGCCCGCAAGGCATCCATAGTCACCACGAGCTTCTTTCGATCGACGCGATCGGTGATGACACCGGCGGGCAGGGTGAAAACGAGCCAGGGAATCCTCGTGGCAACCCCGACGAGGGCGATGTGGACCGGATTGCGGGTGACCGCGGAGGCCAACCATGGGTAGGCGACCAGGGCGAGCCCATCTCCGAAGTTGGAGATGACGCTGGCGGTCCATAGTTTCCAATAGTTGACACCCAGGGAGGCGCGCGCGGTGGGCGTAGAAGTCACGGCGTTGGCAATAATGCCAGATGGCTACGGTCCGACCCGCGGCCTTGGCGGATGCTGAGAGGATCGGCGAGATTCATATCCGTTCCTGGCAAGAGGCTTACCTGGGCATCCTCCCCGAGGCGTTTCTGGCTTCGCTTTCGGTCGAGGCCCGGGTCGCCTTCTGGCGGAGCGACCTGGCAGCGATGGGTGAAGGGGATCTTGCGCTAGTCATCGAGAACGGATCGTCGGTCAACGGGTTCGCCCGCTTGGCAACGAGCGCCGACCGCAACCACGGAGAGGTCCAGGCGATCTATCTCGATCCCGTTCACTGGCGAAAGGGTTGGGGTCGCACCTTGATGGTTGCGGCCGAAGACTCTCTGTCTGGGCTGGGCTGGAGCGAGGCGATCCTCTGGGTCCTGGAAAAGAACCTGCCGGCTCGCCGTTTCTACGAGGCGCTGGGCTGGCAGTCCGAGCCCCGTCGTGCCCTGCTGAACATTGGCGGCGCCGACGTGCAAGAGATCCGCTATCACAAGGTCCTCTGATGCAGAAAGTCAGGGTGTGGGAACCATCGGAGCCGGTGCCGGCTGGAGAATGGGAAAGGCGCCTGTCGGACTCGGAAGCCGAAATCGTTGCGGTCCTCGAGCCCGATCAGGACGAGGTTCTTCCGGCTCTCGTCCTCCAACTCGGCGATGCCAGCCTGATCTCCGCCTACTCACCGGTAACTGACGCCCTCAAGGTGGTGCTGGACGGGCTGGTAGTCGACTCCATCGACCGCGACGATGTAGTCGAACTCTGCCCGCCATTTGCGTTCAGAGTCAAGTCAGCGTTGCCGGTGATCAAGGCGCTGGACCGCGGCCAACCCATTGACCTCCTCGAGGCTCTGGCGGCCTCGATCGAACCGGTGGTTTTTCGGCCCTAGCGATCCGTGCGGCGACGATGTTTGATCGCCCATACGGCGGCGACTGTGGCCGCGCCGGCAGCGACCGCGGCCCCCGATACCACCGGGCTCGGCCGGGGAATTCTCAGGGCGACGGGCTTTTCGAATTCGAGTATCTCCCATTCGCGTTCGTGCGCTATTGCCCGCAATTCCTTGTCGGGGTTGACCGCGACTGGGTGACCCACCGCCTCCAGCATTGGGAGATCGGTGACAGAGTCCGAATATGCAAATGAGTCTGGCAGGGAGATGTCTTCCCGCATCGCCATTTCCCGCATCGCTTCGGCCTTTCCCGGGCCGTAGGCATGAAACTCGATGTCGCCAGTGAACCGTCCGGTCTCATCGATTTCAGGACGGGTGGCGATCACGTTGTCGAGACCGAGGTGACGACACAAGGGCTCCACGATCTCGATCGGCGAGGAGGAGATAACCACCACCTGGCGGCCGGCCTTGTGATGCTGGTCGATAATCGAAAGAGCTTCGGCAAAGACGAGTGGCTCCACCACCTCAGCGACCGTCTCGGCGACCAATCGTTCGATCTCGGCTTTGTCCCAACCCTTGGTCAGCTGGCTGAGCTCGCCTCGCATTCTTTCCAACTGCGAGTGATCCGCGCCGAACATCTGGTAGTACGTCTGGGCGATCCCTGCCTTGAGCAAGGCCCGGCGGTTGAGGAGACCCGCGCGATAGAGCGGGCGCGAGAACGCCAAGGTCGACGATCGGGCGATGATCGTCTTGTCGAGATCGAAGAAGGCAGCTGACCCTGCCATGCCTGGAATTTTACGGAAACCCTCATTAATGACACCAGGAAGGTCGCTTGACAAGAGCTAGTTCGAACGCTTTTTGCGCCATACCTTCCGATCATGGCGCGAATCCTCGGAGTCAGGACAGAAACCGATTCGGTGCTCTCGGTGCTGGCTCCACTGGGCCTGGCAGCAGCTGCCGATGAAGCATCACTTCTCGTCGATCTTGATCCCAGTGGTCCCGCCTATCCCAGTCGGAGGTCACTGGCGGACCTGGTGTCGGAGGGACCGACCCGAGCGGAGTTGACGCCGGGAACCGAAGGCATGGCCGTCCTTCGCAACGGTGGCGTTGTATGGAGTGAGGCAGTGGAAACCGTGGAGCGCCTTGGGAGCTCCTGGTCCTCAATCACCCTCCGGGTTGGACTTCACGACACCGCGCTTCCTTGGCCGGTCATTCCCGTGGTCCCACTGCTGCCCGGGTTTCTGACTGTCGCTGACGGTCGCCCAGCGGTCTGGCAGGCGAGTGAGCGAGGCCAGGTCGCACCAGGGCCGGGTCCGGTGTTGCCGCCCATTGGTCGAAGAGTGATCCATCAGCTCTTAGAAACGCGTTCGATTCCTCGTGGCCGCTGGGTCCGGGGCTGGCGTCAGGTTTGGGAGCTGCCATGGCCCTGACCGATCACGGCTTGGCGGCAAGGCTGACCGGAGCGCTGATCGATTCAGACGCCCCCCTGGAAAGGCACCAGCTGCGTCTGGCCGTTCGCCGTCTGGCGGCGGTGGAAGCGCCTCTCGCAACTGAGAGCCTGCTCGAGGAGGTCGTAGATGCCTTGATCGGACTGGGCCCACTCGAGGTCTTGCTGCGGGACCCGGAGGTGAGCGACGTTCTGGTCAACGGGCCTAATGAAGTTTTCATCGACCGCGAAGGCACACTCTTCAGAGTCGATCTCGGATTCCCCGACGACGCAGCGGTGGTTGCGGCGGTGGAGAGGGTGATAGCCCCGCTCGGACTAAGGCTCGATCGCGCATCTCCAATGGTCGATGCCCGATTGGCCGACGGCAGCCGATTGCACGCGGTGATTCCGCCTGCCGCGGTGGATCATCCGGTCGTTGCGGTGCGAAGGTTTGTTCAATCCATTGATTCTCTGGAGGACCTGCTGGCGCGTCGAACCATCACCGACGCCCAGGTCAAGCTACTGCGACAGCTAGTCAGGGATCGAGCCAACCTGATCGTCAGCGGCGGGACCGGGACGGGCAAGACCACTCTCCTCAATCTTCTGGGGGCAGAGATTGCAGTCGGTGAGCGAGTTGTCACCATCGAGGATGCTGCTGAGCTCGCGTTCGGTGGCCACGTTGTGCGCCTGGAGGCTCGCCCTCCCAATTCAGAAGGAAAGGGAGCTATTTCGCTCCGGGCATTGCTTCGTTCGGCCCTTCGACTCCGACCTGATCGCATCATCGTTGGAGAAGTTCGCGGCGCCGAGGCATTGGACATGATCGGTGCCCTCAATACCGGTCACGACGGGTCGATGGCGACCGTGCATGCCAACAGCCCCGAGGAGGCGATGTGGCGCTTGGAGACGCTGGCGCTATCGGGTGAGGATCGGGTGGGGGAGGAGGCGGTTCGCCGACAGCTGTGGGCAGCGATCGACTGGGTGCTCCAACTCGAACGTCGCCAGGGATCCCGAAGGCTGGTCTCGATCGGAGAGGTGAAGAACCAAACCATCGAGGTCTTGTCGTGCTGACCGCAATCATTCTTTGGATGGGTCTTCGCGGCGAGCTGGCCGCGGCGCATGCTCTTTTGCTCGCGTTGACCTGGTCGAGTCCGGAAGTGGCAGCTGGTCCGCTAGCCGTGGCCCTCGGCCTTGTTCTTCGGAACAAGGGTCGATATACCGAGTCGGCGCTGGTGGCCGGCTGGCTACGGACGGCCGCCGGCGAACTTCAAGCGGGAAGTTCACTTCGATCCGCAATTGCCGGTGCAGTTGAGGCCTATCCCGATCTCGGGCTCGAACGGATCCGACGCCTGGCAGACGCCGGTCGTCCTCTCTCTGAAATGAGCATCGTCTTGGCCGAACGCGAAGGGATGGAGGCAGTAGCGGCGGTGGTCGCGGTGGCGGGATCGACCGGCGGATCGGTGGTAAAGGTGCTTGAAACCCTGGCGACCGAAGCGGCCGACGAAGCGACCCTGCAGCGGGAGAAGCGCTCCTTGACCGCGGCTGCGCGCTGGTCGATCGTATTGGTGGGGGGGTTTCCATTGGCAGTGCTGGCTGCCCAGAGCCTGCGAGGTGAGGTCGGGTCGATGCTGGCCGCCGGGATCGTCCCGGCGGCGATGGTCGTCATTGGGGTTTCACTACTGACCCTCGGTCTCTTGACGGTGGGTCTGCTGCTGCGAAGGGTCATCACGCTGTGAAGGAATCCTTCTCTCGAGCGGTCGGCCGGCGACCAGTGCTCGCCTCTCTGGGAGCGGTGATCCTGATCCAGCGACCTTTGGCTTTCGCTCTCGTCATTGGCAGTCTCGGTGGTCGCCATCTCTGGCGGAAACGATCTTCTAGCCGGGCTCGGCTGCGGTCTGCACCCGCGCAGCAGGCGCTCTTGGCCCGCATTGTCCTTGTGGGACTGACGGCCGGTTTACCCCTGGTCTCGGCCTTGGATCTCGCCCGAGGATTCGTTCGCGGTGAGGTGGCCCAAGAAACCGACGCCGTAATCCGTCGGTCCCGTCGCCACGGCATGGCGCTCGCCCTGGCTGGGTCGGGACCCCTTACCCGCCCGCTGCTGTCGCGTTTGGCGATGGCTACTGCATCTGGCGCACCGGTGGCAGAAGCGGTGGCAGACCATCTGTCCGAAATGCGCCAGCTTCGGCGCACGGCGGCTTTGGAACGAGTGCGCCGGCTTCCGGTCACGCTGATGGTTCCCTTGGGACTTTTGATTCTCCCCGGATTCGTGGTCCTTTTCGTGGGCCCGATCCTGTTTCGCTCGTTCGGCAGCCTCGTGGCGGCGTTGCCGTGACATTGCTTCCCCCCGTCCCGGCCGGTCGTCGGGAGCAAAGGAAAGGAGCCAGTGATGCTGGCAATTTGGCAGTGGTTGGCGCCGGCCCGGGCCGACGAGCGCGGGCAAGGAACAGTCGAGTATTTCCTGGTGATCTTGGCGGCGACGGCCCTCGCGGTCATTCTCTTCAAGTGGGTGCAGTCGAGCGGCGGCACGTCAATCATCAGCACGATCCTCGGCAAGGTCGTGGGCTGGGTGGCCGGCCAGTTCTGAGTGAGGAGCGGGGAGGGGTGGTGATGGAGATGGCGGTCACCATCCCCACCCTCATTCTGGTTCTGCTGGCGATCCTCGAGGTGGTCGTCGTGGCTCGTATCCAGCTGGAGCTAGTGGCTGCGGCCCGCGAAGGCGTCCGGGTGGCAGCTACTGCTCCCGGCCCGGAGGCAGCGGTGGAAGCTGCTTCTGCCGCTCTTTCCCCTCAGCTGGCCCAGCGGGCAAAAATCTCGGTGGTGCGACCGGCGGTCGTGGGGCGACAGGCGATCGTGACGGTAAGTCTGCGACACCAATTGACGACTCCGATCATGAGATGGGCGACCGTGGATCTTCACGGGCGGGCGGTGATGAGGGTCGAAAAGTGAAACCGATCGGAGAGCGGGGGTCCGCCTCGATCCTGGCCCTCGCTCTCGTCTTATTTGTCATCACCATCGGTCTGGCGGTGTTGGCCGCCGCACAGCTCGTGACAGCCCGGGTCCGAGCTGTCAATGCGGCTGATGCAGCGGCGCTCGCCGCGGCTCCCGCCACCTTCCCAGCACTTGCAGTTGGCGAAACTCCCTCTGCGGTGGCTGCGGAGATGGCGGCGGCCAACGGTGCCTCTTTGCTTCGCTGTCTCTGCCCGGTCGTTCGTTCTTTCGATCCGCGCGAGGTCGAAGTCGAGGTCGCAGTGGCGACACGCATCGCCATCGTTGGCGAAGTGCAGGTACGGGCGGTCAGCCGGGCCGAATACGTTCCCTGAACGGAAACCTCGGTTTAGGTTTCCGCCGGGCCTAATGGTCCTCGGTCGCAAGACCTACGAGCTGTTCTCCATCTACTGGCCCAATGCCTCTGGCTCTGATGCCGAGTTCGGGAGAAAGCTCAACGCTCTCAAGAAGTTTGTCGTCTCCTTATCCCTCAAGGAAGCACCGTGGGGAGATTGGGAGGGCGCCACGATCATTAGGAAGGAGCCCGAGGCAGCTATCCGCACCCTCAAAGACGAAGCCGGCAAGGACATCGTCATCTGGGGGAGCATCATGCTCGCCACCGCAATGATGCAGGCCGGACTGGTGGATGAATTGCAGCTGCGGACGATCCCGGTAGTCCTCGGTGAGGGACGCCCGCTCTTCGACCATGATCTTGATTCTTTGGGCCTCAATTTCAGAGGCGCGACTCCTCACGACGAGGGGTTGGTGTTGCTCCAGTACGAAACCGCGACTGCGTCGCAATAGCTATGCCGGGTTCTCGCTTCTTATAGTCCGACGGGTATGAGAGAAGCGTTCTTCGCGCTGAGCACCGATTGGAAAGAGGGGATCAACTGGGCCAACGTTCGGGAGTGGCGCCTGAAGCGAGCCCATGAGGCGATGGAGCGGCACGGGCTTGGTGCCTTGTTGCTCTTCTACGACGAGAACATGCGGTATGTCTCCTCGACCTTGACTCCGGGATGGAACCGACTCAAACCGGGGCTCCGCTATGTGGTGCTGGCTAGGGGAAAGAAGCCGATCGTCTACGAGCAGGGCGACATCGGTTTCCACCTCCAAGTGCACAACCCTTGGATTCCCAAGGAGAACATCCGCTATTCCTACGCCTGGATCAAGGGAGCAGTGGGCCCAGCGGCTGAGCAGCAGGTCACCAAGTTCGTCGGCTCGTTGATGAACGATCTTGAAGAGGCGGGCGTCAAGGACGAGCCGCTGGGCGTCGACTTCATCGACATCAACCTGATCAAGCAGTTCGAAACCAGAGGCATCACCTGGACGGACGGGATGTCGCCGATGATGGAGGCGCGGGCGATCAAGAGCCCAGATGAGATCAAGGCGTTCTCGATTGTTGGTGCCATCTGCGACTACGTCCACTACGAAATCACCAACTTCATCAAGCCCGGGCTCAGCGAGAACGAAGTGGCCGCCTTCGGGTTCGAGAAGCTCTATTCGATTCCCGGAATGGAAGACGTCGAGGACGTGATCGTCTCCTCCGGTCCCAACGCCTGGCCCAACTGGCGCAACTTCTCCGACCGGATGATCCGGCCTGGCGAGCTCGTCATCGTCGACCTCGCCGCTCTTACCTGGAACGGGTTCAAATCCTGCGTCTACCGCACCTACTGCGTCGGGGGAGAGCCGAGCGACGAGCACAAGCAGACCTACGACTTGGCCCACCGCTGGCTTTGGGACTCGATCGAGGCGACCAGGCCGGGTGTCACCACCGCCGACGTTGCTTCCAAGTGGCCTTCGGCCAAGGAGATTTGGGGCTACGAAGAGGAAGACCAAGCGGCGGCCAACTTCTGGGGCCACGGCCTTGGCCTCGCCCAGTACGACCCGCCCGTGATATCCCGCATCTGGTCACTCGATCACCCGGTTGAAATCCAGACCGGGATGACGTTCGCCCTCGAGACTCAGCATGGCAAGCTCCATGATCACGGGGTGCGACTCGAGGAGATGCTCTACGTCACCGACACCGGGATCGAAATGGTGTCGAGCTATGCCAGCCACGGGATCATCACCGTCAAATGATCCGAGGTTGATCACAAGTCTCGACCAACCGACGGCCCTCGATCCCGAACGCGTCGGTGCCAAGGCGGCGGCGTTGGCCATCGCTCGCCAGGACGGACTTCCAGTCCTTCCCGGGTTCGTGGTCGAGTCGTCCGCATCTCGACCACATATGGACCTGGGCGCATCGGCCTTCCGTTCCCGCGGTTCGGGTGGCGCCCGGCTGGCAGTGAGCTCCGAGCCCATCGCCGCCGCCGATCTGATCATCGACGCCGGGCGGAAGCTGGCGCCCACTCTGGTGGTCCGCTCCTCCAGCCCGCTCGAGTCGAGCGGATACTGGGCGGGGGCCTTCACCTCTTATATCGGTATTGCTCCCGAGGAGCTGCCCAGGGCGATCGCCGGCTGCTGGGCCTCCGCCTTCTCGGTCGACGCTCTCGGCCGCCAGAGCAAAGTGGGAATCGCGCCCGGCACGGTACCGATGGCGGTTCTGGTGGAGCCCGCCATCGAACCGGACGTCGGGGGAGTGGCCGAAGTCAGGCCTGATGGGTCACTTCGCGTCGAGGCGGTAGCTGGGTCCCCGGCCGGGCTGCTACAGGGATGGGAAAGGGGCGCGGTCGCAACCAAGGGGGAGCGATGGCAAGGCGCCGGTGCCATCGCCCTGATCGGAGCCGAGACGCTCGACCACCTCGGGGCGGTCCTCGGAAAGGTGAGCGAGCGCTATGGCTACGACCGGTGCGAATGGGGCCTCGCCTCCTCTCTATGGATTCTTCAGCTACAGAAGACGGAAAGGCATGAGCCAAGCGCCTGGGAGTCTTCAAAGCTTGCAATGGTCCTCGCCCAGGGGCCTCGATACCAGGGCATCGCCGCGGCAAATGGAGTCGGAATTGGCCGCCGGCATCATGTCGATGGACAAGACCCCAAGGCGCCGCCGGCGGGTGCGGTAATCACCGCTTCGACGGCTTTGCCCAGCCTCTCCCAGCTGATCTGGGGAGCCGCCGGCCTCGTCACCGACCGCGGCAGCCCGGCCGCTCATGTCTTTGAGGCGGCGAGATCGCTCGGGGTGCCGGCGGTCTGCGGGGTCGATCTCGGACCGGCTACCGAACAGATCGTCGCCGTCGACGGCTACTCGGGGGTGGTGGCGACTCTTCCGGCACCGCCGATCCCGTAGAGCCGGGCGGCGGTTCCACCGCAAATGGCGGCCCGGTCGTCGTCGTCGAGACCTTCTGTGGCCGCAATCAACCCCAGCGGGTCGGTTTCGCTCATGTCGAAGGGATAGTCGGTGCCCAAGAGCACGTGGTCGGCACCCACCACCTCGACCAGGTGCCGCAGATAGAGGGGCTCGAAGACGACTGTGTCGAAGAAAAGCATTTTCATGTAGTGGCTCGGAGGGTGATCGGGGATTTGGGATCTGGTTTCCGGGCGCACCTTCCAGGTGTGGTCGGCGCGGGAGGCGTAGAACGGCAGGTAGCCACCCCCGTGCACGAGGATGACCTTGAGGTGGGGATGCTCCTCGAAGAGGCCGCTGAAGATCAATCGAGTAGCAGCCACCATCGTCTCCAACGGATTGCCAATGCAATTGACCAGGAAGTAGTTCCCCAAGCGCTGGCTCTCGGGATAGCCGCTCGGGTGGATGATGACGGGGATGCCCTTGGCCTCCACTGCCGCCCAGAAAGGCCGGAATTGGGGCTCGTCGAGGTTGGCGCCGTTCACCGTTCCGCCGATCTGGAGTCCCTTGAATCCAAGCTCGTCGACCGCCCGGTCGATCTCGTCGATAGCGAGATCGACGTCTTGGAGAGGGACCGTCGCCCCCAGGGCGACGAAGCGGTCCGGGTAGGCGGCCGCCGCCGCGGCCAGATTGTCGTTCTGGATCCGGGCCGACTCTGCCCCGCTTGGCGCCGGAGCCCAGTAGAAGTACTCGGAGACGAAAGTGGATAGCCCCTGAACGTCGATCCCCATCCGGTCCATTGCCTCGATTCGCAAAGCCGGATCGGTGAGGGCGGGGAGGATGCCTTGCACCATCGCCAGGTTGTGAGCCACCGAGTCGGCGCCCATGAAGTAGTCATAGGGCTCGTGCTCGGGACGGCGGAAGGGCTCGACAGGCGGCCTGCTCCCTTGTGTGGCTAGATGGCAATGAATGTCAACTGTTGTCATTCACCGGAGTCTCGGGCGGCTAGTACCAATCGTCAGTCTGCTCGTCGCCCAGCAGCCTTCCACTGATTCGCTCCGGAACGATCCGCACCCACCGCATGGGGATGTCGTCTTGGAGCAGGGGCGCAACCCGGTCTCGGCCGCGTCCTTCGCCTCGACCGCATCCGCCAGTGTGCAGATCCCATTGACTAGGACGCTCCAACCGGTCCCTGTGGCTGGGATCCAGCCGTCCACCTCGAAAGCAACCTGCCGTCCGCTGGTGGCCTGAGCTAGCCGCGAGCCGCCCGTGGCAAGGAAATAGATCCTCCCGTTGTGGAACCGGTAGGTCACGGGGTAGATCTGCGGAGTGCCGTGGTCATCGACGAAGCCGATTCGTCCCAAGGTCCGATCGGCAAGAAACTGAGCGCAGCGCGCTTGGGACAAGGTGTGAAAGCGTGTGGCCCGCCGGTGAACAACTCCCAGCTGGTCACCGCTTCCCTGCGCGACTTCTTCCATGATCTCCATATTCAAGGCCGCTCTGCCTGGCGATAGGGCCATACGGTAGGTTCGCGTCAGGGTCGGAATCGCGAAAGACGGGCCGGCGGCCCGTCTTTCGCGGTCCCCGTGCAGGTCGGTCAGCTAGTCGAGATTTCTACCGGGATCTTGGTCGGTTCGAATTTCGCCTTCTCTTCCGGCAGCAAGACCTTGACGGTCAAAACCCCATCCTTGTAATTGGCCGAGACCTTGTCGGCGCTGACGCCTTCCGGGACTGGGATCCTGCGTACGAACTTGCCATATCTCCGTTCGTGGACATACCGGTCCTCGTCCTTGACCTCTTTCTCCGCGCTCTTCTCTCCCTTGATCATGAGAAAGTCCTCGTCGACCGTGATCTCCATGTCCTGGGCGGGATCGATCCCGGGCAGCTCGGCCTTGATGATCAGTTCGCCATCGGTGCGAGTTGCATCGATCGACGGGCGGAAATCGAACTCACGACCTTCAAAAAGCCGAGGGAATCGGAACATAGGGTCCCAGTCTCTGTCGAGTTCGAAGAAGGGTCTCCAAAGCTCCAGCTTCATCGCTTCACCTCCTTCCAGGCTCGCTGGTTGCCGGCCTGACCACAGGCAAACCGGGGCCAGGCCCGTGCGATGATCATCTTGTCCAAAGACTCTGACCGCCAGGGTCGAACGTCACATCCTCGAGCTAGCTGCTCGCGAGCCGCGACCAGACTTTCTGCAGGGAGGGACAGCGCGATAGCGTTGTTACTCATGGCGGTTCGATTGCCTCCCGAAACCAGCGCCCCTCCCACCATCGCCCTCGCCTACGCCACCCAGCGAGTTCCCATTGCCTCGCCCTTGGAGCCGGCGGCTGCGGTCCTGGGACGATTGAGGGAGCCCGAAGCCTTCGACAGCATTGCCGAGGTCGCCGTCGTAGAGCATGAGCGACTGATAGGTGTCGTACGTCTCGAAGACCTGGTCCTGGCGCCGAGGCCAACCCCGGTCTCGGAAATAATGGACCCTGACCCTCCAAACATCGGACCGGGAGCCGATCAGGAGGCGGCAGCCCAAAAGGCGGTAGAGCACCAGGAGTGCAGCCTGGCCGTCGTCGCCGAGGACGGCGCCTTTCTTGGTTTCATCCCTCCGCATCGCATGCTCCGAGTGCTCCTGGACGAGCATCGCGAGGACTTGGCTCGCATCTCGGGCTACCTGCACGAGAGCGCTCGGGCCCGCGGCGCCAGCGAAGAGCGACTGCTCAGGCGTTTCTGGCACCGCTTCCCATGGCTTTTGGCCGGATTGGCGGCAGCAATGGCGGCCGCGGCGATGGTCTCGGCGTTCGAGCAGGGGCTGGCAGCGCATCTGGAGTTGGCCTTCTTCGTTCCCGGCGTGGTCTACATCGCCGACGCGATCGGAACCCAGACCGAGACGCTGGTAGTCAGAGGGCTCTCGGTGGGCGTTTCGGTTTCGGCGGTGATGCGACGGGAGCTCATCACGGGAGTTGCCTTGGGAGCCGTCCTGGGAGCGATCGCCTATCCCATCGTCGCCTTTTGGTTCGACCCGCGGATCGCCTTGACCGTCTCGTCGAGCCTCCTGGCAGCGTCCACGGTCGCCACCGGAGTGGCCATGGCTCTCCCTTGGCTGTTCTCCGCCCTCGATATCGATCCGGCGTTCGGAAGCGGGCCGTTGGCCACGGTCATCCAGGACCTCTTGTCGCTCGCCATCTACTTCGCGTTCGGCACCCTGATACTGCTTTGAACCGGGCCAGGGACTTCGGCCTCTACCGGGGCCGATCTAAACGCCCCTTGACTCGACCCGCGAGCCGTAGCGGCTTCTTGAATCAAGCACAATGATCTTGTCGGCACTGACGCCCTCAGGACCACGTCTTTGTCATTGCTCGCCGGCTTCGACTTCGGCGGCCAGAGCATCGAGATCACCGGCCACGGGCACGTGACTCCATATCCGCAGACCCTGGAGTAGGCCGGCGTACTCGACGGCCTGATCTCGCGGGACCACGACCCTGATCGGTACATCCTCGCCCAGCGACCTCTTGTATTGGCGAAGGATGGCGCGGTATTGGGGGCGGTCGAGATCGAGCTCAAAGACGATCCCGCGGGCCCCTTCGGCCAGCTGGCAGCCCTCCCCTTTCAGGATAGGGCACAGAGTGCCTGGCGCAGGCCCATTACAGACTATGACGCGGTGTCCCAGCTGTTCGAGGAAGTGTTTATCCGCGACCCTTTCACCGGCGGGAACATCGAAAAGTATGTAGTCCTCAGACATCTCGGGCTCCTTTGGCACAGCTTGTCTACGAAAGCTCCTGTCCGACAAGGGGAAAAAGTCCGTATCTGGTGAGGCTTTTTCGTGATAGGCACCCGGCGACCATGAAAGCGACACCCCATGGCGGTCGAGGCTTGGTAGCCCTGAAACGTGGGAGTAGACGCATATCTGCGATTGGCAGGTAGATGTCGATTGAGGCCCGGCGATGCAGGTCGCGATTCCCAGCGGTAGATTGCGACGGAGTTTCAGTGAAAGATGGAGGGCCGCGTCGATGAGGGCCGAACTGATATCTGAGACCGCCAAGCTGTGGGAGGCCGAACCGGACAAGGCCTGGGGAAGGCCGACGGTCAAGGCGCGCTCGGAGGGCGCTCTCGCAGTGATGGAGGCTGGAACATTCTCCTGGCAGGCCGACCTTCCGTCCCCCCTCGGCGGGTCGAACCAGGCCCCCAGCCCCACGGCCCTCCTGCTGAGCGCTCTGGCAGGCTGTGCGGTTGTATTCATCCGCGACACCCTTGGTCCCCAGCTGGGCGTGAGCATCGAGAGCGTCGAAGCGACTGCCTCATGTGAAGCCGACAGCCGTGGGCTGCTGGGCATGGAGGGTGCCGAACCCGATCTAGGGAACATCGGAATCGATATCCGAGTGGTTTCTCCCGATGGCGAGGACGGGGTCAACCGTGTCATGGCCGCCTGGAAGGAGCGCTGCCCGATCTACCTATCCCTCACCAAGCCGATGGCCGTGAGGGTCGACGTCGGCATAGAGAACGCCTAATCGCAGCATTGGAGGGCTGTTGCCTAGCCGGCGCCGCGGCTCGAGGCCGCGTTCCGTCAGGACAAGAGGACGATGGTGGCGCCGGTCAATACCAGGGTCACCCCAGCGAAGAAACGCGGGTTCATCCGCTCAAATGGTTGGTGGAACATGATCGGCACCAGGGCGATGACGAAGATCACCGACAGCTGCTGGATGGTGATGGCGATGGCAATGGTGGTGAGGTCGAAGGACAACCATTGCGAAGACACTGCGATTGCACCGCAGAGGCCAGCGAACGCAATCCAGCGCACCGCGGAGGTGGGATACGGCTTCCATCCGCCGGTGGCGGTGAGCAACGTCGCATAAACCAGCACGCTCGAGGCGAGACCGATCGTCAAGCCTTCAAGCGGGTGATCGAACCTTTCCAATCCGAATCGGATCAAGATGGGTGTCGACCCCCAAATCAATGCCACGGCCAACGCGAACCAAGGCCGGCGCCATTCATCAGATCCTGACACTCTTCCACTAAGAGAGATCAGCGCCACCCCGATCACGGCCAGCAGCACGCCTCCCACGATCGATACCGTGAGTGGCTCGTCGAGAGCGATGGCGGCCACCAGAGTGCCGATGATCGGAGCTGCCGAGACGAGGGCGCCAGTGCGGGCGACCCCGATGGTCTGCTGGCTGAGTGCAAGCAGCGTCCATCCCCCGACGAAATGAAAGAGGGTGGTCACCCCGAAGATCACTACCGCGGACCATGGGGCCGAGAACAGCAACCCAAAGTCGCCGACAAGCGCCGCACGAAGAAGCAAGACGGCTTCCACCGCCACCAGAAGCCCGAAGGCGGTTCGGTAGGCGTCCACCAGCTGGTTCGCCTTCCGGTTGGAGACTTGGAGGAACGCGAATCCGATTGCCGCCACCAGGGCCCAGAGAGGCCCGGTCAATCGACGCCGCTCAATGCTCCGGCGAGAGCTTCGACCGTGCTCGCATCGTGGGCGCCGGTGAGGCCAAGCACCACGACGTCGACCCCGGCATCGAACATGGTTGCCGCCCGTGCTGCCACCTCGGCCGGGTCGGGGTTGGGAGCGACCGACAGGTGGCTCGAACAAGAAATCTCCCCGGGGTCGCGCCCGACGTCCTGGCAATGGCCCCATAGAACCTCGCGAAGGCGGAGCCACTCGCTCTTTTCATCCTCGATAAACAGAGCGTCCCACATAGAGGCAAAGCGGGCGGCGAGACGAAGGGTTCGCTTCTCGCCCCTACCGCCGATCACGATCGGAGGTCGAGGCTCCTGGACCGGCTTGGGCTCGTTGCGTGCGTTGCGGAGCTGAAAAAATCGACCGCTGAAGTTCGAGTTCTCTTCGGTCAGCAAGAGGTGAATGACCTCGGTGCCCTCCTCGAACCGCGTCATCCTCTCATCGACAGTGCCGAGTTGAAGCCCGTAGGCGTCGACCTCCAATTCATACCAGCCGGCGCCGAGGCCGAGCTCGAGACGGCCGCCCGAGAGGATGTCGAGCGA
Organism: Acidimicrobiia bacterium; assembly: GCA_035253825.1. Classification (GTDB taxonomy): domain Bacteria; phylum Actinomycetota; class Acidimicrobiia; order Spongiisociales; family ZC4RG35; genus JACCTH01. Next base: position 92,000 of record DATFBM010000008.1, read on the forward strand.
CGAGGCCATCGAGGCCAGCACTGCCGGGTGCCGGAAGTGCATGCCTGTGACCATGGTGCCCACCCGAATCCGGTTGGTGGCCTGCGCCAGGGCAGACAGGGTGACCCAGGCCTCAAGGCAGGCCCCGTCGGTGTCGCCTCGAATCGGGTAGAAGTGATCGAAGTTCCAGGCCGATTCGAAAAGATCAATGCTGTCGGCCGCTTGCCACACCTCCAGCATCCGGTTCCAGGTGGTGTGGTGGGTTGGGGTCTTCACTGCAAAACGCGCCATCTTCTATTCCGATCCTCCTTGGGCACGGCGGACCGGCGACAGTCGGCTTCTTTGCAGCCCGCGCGGCGATGCTATATCGTGCGAAGCCGGTTAAGCAATCGATTGCCTAACCCGCCGAGGAGGACCGGATGACACCGCGGCTATCGACCGGATCAATGGAATACTGGTCGGCGTGACCTGGGGTAGGCGACGCGCCAGCCGGGCAGCAGGCGCGGTGGGAAATATCACGTATGCCTCCGAAATCCCCGCCTCCCAGCAGTCTCGGGCCGGATCAGCGACTCCTTTGGTCGCCTCTGTCACCGATCTAAAGGTCCATTTTCAGACCAAAGCCGGGATGGTGCATGCCGTCGACGGTGTGTCTTTCGAGATCCGCGACGGGGAGACACTGGGGTTGGTTGGGGAGACGGGCTGTGGAAAGAGCGTCACCGCACGCTCGTTCATCCGTCTGGTTCCCACTCCCCCTGGGGTCTACGCCGGGGGCCAGGTTCTGTTTTGGTCGTCGGACGCCCGGCGAGAGGGGAGAGGGCCGATTGATCTGCTGACGATCCCAGACGACGAGATGCTCGATATCCGCGGCGACCGGATCGCCATGATCTTCCAAGATCCCGGCAAGGCACTCAACCCGGCGCTCTCGATTCGGAACCAGATCGCGGAGGTTTTTTACCAACATCGCTCTGAGGAGATCCTGCAGTCTCTCGGTCCGTGGGCCCCGCGCATGATTCGTCGGGCCGCGCGTCAGGAGGCAACCGGCTTCGAGAGACTTCTTCTGAACCTCCCTCCCTTTCGCGCCCGCGCCGAAAAGCTCAGGGAAAAGGTCGACCAGCTGGTGGGCAACGCGCTCAGTGAGGTTCAAATCCCGAATCCTCGCAAGATCATGGATAGCTACCCCCACGAGCTGTCTGGGGGCATGAAACAGCGGGTCCTCATTGCGCAGGCGCTGGCATGCAATCCCGACCTCCTCATTGCCGACGAGCCCACAACCGCTCTCGACGTCACGATTCAGGCCCGGATCCTCGAGCTGATCGCCGAATTGCAGGAACGACTCGAGACCTCAGTTCTTTACATCAGCCACGATCTGTCCCTGGTCAAGGAGATCTGTGATCGGGTGGCGGTGATGTACGCCGGTCGGATAGTGGAAACCGGTACCACCGACGAGGTCTTTAGCAATCCAAAGCATCCCTACACCCGGGGGCTGATGGCGGCGGTTCCATCGGCCGCCCATCGGCGAGGCGAGCTGGCCTCGATCGTCGGCAACGTCCCCGAGCTGCTCGATCCCGAGCCGTCCTGCCGCTTCAACACCAGGTGCCCCTACGCGGTGGAGATCTGTCGGACCGTCGATCCACGAACGATCCCGATCGGAGAGAGCCAGTCGGTCGCCTGCTTCGCATATGAGTCGGATGACTCCGACGTGCTCCTCCCCAGGCTGGAGGCCTGGGTGTCGTGACCTCGCTCCGTGACGCCAAAGAAGAGCGCCAACCTTTGACGGCCTCCCGTTCTGTGATCTCACTCCGGGGAGTGGAGAAATACTTCCCGGTCAAGGAGGGCACCTTGCAGCGGGTAGTGGGTCACGTCAGGGCCGTCGACGGCGTGTCCTTCGACGTGCGTCCGGGGGAGACCGTCGGTCTTGTGGGCGAGTCCGGATGCGGCAAGACAACCCTGGGCCGTTGTATCAGCGGTCTCACGCAGGTGACGGGGGGCCGGATCTATTTCCGGCTGTCTGATCAAGACGCCGCGCGGCTCGACGCCATCGAAGCCACCGATGCGCCCGATCGCACTCGTGAGCAAGTACGAGAGCTCAAGCGGATCGAGGAGAACCACCGCATCGATCAGCTCGAAGGAAAGGCTTTCAAAACCTACCGCCGCAATTGCCAGGTGGTGTTCCAGGATTCGTACAGCTCGCTGAACCCCCGACAACTTGTGAAAGATATCGTCGGGCGACCTTTGCGGGTGTGGAACGAGGCTTCGGGCCAGGAGCTCACCGAGCGGGTCGTCTCCCTTCTAGAGAGCGTGGGGTTGAGACGGCATCACATGTATCGCTTTCCACATCAATTCTCCGGTGGCCAGCGGCAGAGGATCTCGATCGCCCGCGCTCTGGCCCTCGATCCGGAGTTCATCGTGCTGGACGAGCCCACCTCGGCACTAGACGTGTCGGTCCAGGCCCAGATCCTCAATCTCCTCTACGACCTCCAGCGCGACCGGGGCCTCACCTATCTCTTTATCAGCCACGACCTGGGAGTGGTTCGGCTGATGAGCGATCGCATCGCCGTTATGTATCTGGGAAAGGTCGCCGAGCAGGGAACCTCGACTGAGCTATTCGAGGATCCCCGCCATCCCTACACCGAGGCCCTCCTGGCTGCCAACCCCGACATCAACGCCAAAGAATCCACCATGAAGGGGCTGCGCGGACACGTGCCCGACCCAGCCAACCCGCCCGAGGGTTGTCGGTTCCACACCCGCTGCCCAGTGGTCACACCGGCGTGTGGTTGGGAGGTCGACGACGCCGTCTCTTGGCTTCATGATCACGAGGCTTTGGCAGAGGGCTTGGCGGCAGTGGAGCGGCGTTCGAAATTTGACGCCACCTTGGTTTTCCATACCGAGGAGCAGGCGGCCAGCGCGGTCGGCGCCTTTCAGCAGGGTGACGTGCATCCGTCGATGAGGGCCGCGCTCGAAGACATGTCGACTGACGGTCGCAAAGTCAGCATTCGGTTCTTGCCGGTTCCGCCCGTCGAGCTCGAGGAGATCGGCGATGGTCGCCTCACCGCCTGCATCCTCCACACCTCGCGCGGGACGCGGATCTAGCTTCAGCCGAGGGCGGAGGAGATCAGGCGGATCGCGGCGATCGCAAGCAAAGTCAAAACCACCCGCTCGAACGTTTTCTGCTTGATCAGTCTTCCGATTCGAATCCCCAGCACCGTCATGGCGGCAACCGGGAGGATGGCCCAAAGCGCCTGAGTCGTCCGTTCAGGGGTGAACGCCCCTAGCACGACGAGAGTCACCAGCTGGACCAGGCCGAACACGGTGAAGGTGATGCTCATCATGTGGATGAATGAAGAGCGATTCAGCCGGATGCTGTGGAGAAAGGTCGCGATTAAGGGCCCGGCCGTGCCGGTGGCTCCGAGCAAACCGCCGCCCAGCAGGCCCATGGGAGCCGCCACCCGGCGGGCGGTTTTCCGATCGAGACCGAACTGGGGATCGGCCAGGTGCCGCCAGATATAGAAAGCGATCACGAGGGCGATCAGCATCGAGAGGATCCGATCGTCGATCTCGGTGAGGATCCAGGTGCCGGCGATGACGGCCACTGTCCCGACGGTGAGAAACGGAATCATCACGAAACCGGTACCCCTGGCTCCGGCTCGGTGCTCCCAGAGCAGCCATCCGTTGGAGACCATGTTCGCCAGCGAAAGAACGACCACGGCGTACTCGACGCTTGTGAAAGCGGCGATGAACGGCACTGCCACCAGAGGACCACCCATCCCGGCCACCCCTTTGACCACATAGGCCACGGCGATTACCGCCAGAACGAGGGCGAACTCGATCGTCATCGCTCGTCTAGGTAGTGAGATCGGGAGGATTGAGCGCCAGCGCTCTGAGCAGGCCGAGCTCGTCCCCGAAGTACCAGGCTTCGGCGATCAGCCCCTCCTTCACCCGCCAAAGACCAACCTCAATGACATCGATGTGACGACCAGTCTTTGGGATCCCATAGAGCGAGCCGGTATGCGTGCCAACCACCCGGAATATTCCCCAGACCTTGTCGTTCTTGGCCGTCAGATCGAGAAGGATGTTCTCTCGATCATGCATCGAATTGTCGTCCATCCCTCCCGGTCCCCGGTGATCCCACAACTCACCGATGTGGGTGAACCCCGCCCGGTGCCTTTTGAAGTCAGGGGCGAGGAACGGGCCTCTTTCGGAAACCTTTGCAACTCGATAAGCGGCCACCACCGCAAGCGCCCTAGCCTCCTCCTCGGTACACGTGCACGCGGTCGACCCGAATAGAGAGATGTGAGGATGCTCGACCAGGGCCACCGTCAGATTTCCACGATGGGTCGGACCGCATCCCGCGATTCGAGGGCGGCTAGCGCTTTGCCCACCGCCTCCAGCGGATACACCTGGGTGATGAGCGGGCTCACATCGACCTTTCCCGACCGGAGCAACGCGATCATCGCCGGATAGGCATTGGGACTCGAGCGGATTCCCATGACATCGATCTCGTCGAGAGTCAGACGGTCGATGTCGATCTGCGCTGGTTTTGCCCCGGTTAGCCCAAGAACGGCCACCCGGCCGCCTCGTCGGAGTGCTCCGATCGCCTGGGCCGGCACCTTCGGGTTGCCGGTGCAATCGAAGACATAGTCCACGCCCCGACCGGCGGTGAGTCGCCTGACCGCAACCACGGGATCCTCTTTCTCGTAGTCGACGACCTCATCGCAGCCCATCTTGGCGGCCAGGTCGAGTCGGCTGCCCCGCCCCACCATGATGATCTGCGCCGCTCCCGAGGCCGAGGCGACTGCTGCAGTGAGCAGACCCAACAGTCCGGGACCGAACACCGCCACAGTCGATCCGGGGAGAAACTCCACTCGTCGTAGGGCGTGGACGCCGAGCGATCCCTGGTTGACCAAGGCGCCTTCCAGCGGGCCGACCGACTCAGGAAGCTTGTGCAGCATCTGCGCCGGCCGCACGGCGTACTCGGCCAGGGCACCCGGGGCGGTGTGGCCATAGAGCCGGTATCTGGGAGTGCCAGCTCTTTCGCACAGGTTGTACCGGCCGCGCCGGCACATCGGGCAGCGGCCGCAACCGACGTGGTTTTCCGCAACCACCTTGTCGCCGGGCTGGAGCTCGAGATCATCGAGTCCCTCTCCGAGGGCGACTACCTCACCCGACCATTCGTGACCAATTACGAAGGGAAGCTTCGGAGGCCAGCCGCGTTCCTGAAACGCACCCCGCACCATCTTGAGATCGGTCCCGCAGAGTCCGCACGCCCTGACCCGCAACAGCACCTCACCCGGGGCCGGGTCAGGAATATCCACCTGCTCGACCGCGAGATCGTTCCATGCTCGTAGGACTGCTGCCCGCATCGTTGTCATGGCACTGAAGGATGGTCGTTGTCGGGAGCTCTCCCCACCAGGCTCTTCCAGACGTCTTCCACTGCTCCGACGATGTGATCGGCGACCGCGTCGATGATCTCCCGGGAGCGCTCTTCCGTGACCGCGTCGGGAGTCCCGTACCAGCCGGTGGCGGCAACTTCCCGGAAGTCCTTCATGACCGGGAACACGTCGCGCCTTCGGAACATGGCGTGTCCCTCGCTCCCTAAGTCGACCAGGTCGCCTTCAGTGCGCTTGTCCAGTCGAACGAGGGAAGGGTCGTAGGCGAGGATCGCCGCTGCCTCCATCGATCCGGCATGGGTGAACTCCATCTCCTCCGGGAAAAGCCCGTTGGTGATGATGTGTGCCTCGACCACGATCACACGCACCGGCAATTCCGCCTGGACCTGATCGACCGCGATCCTGATGGCGGACGTGTTGCCCTCATGCCAGTTGACCACGATTACCCGCTCCACCCCGGCCGCCGACAGACCCCGGCATACATCGAGCATGAGCGAACTCAGGGTCTCGGGACGGAGGGTTAGGGATCCCGCCCAGGGCATGTGATAGGGGGCGACACCGACGAGGGATAGCGGGAGGACCGGGGCTTCGAGGCGGTAACCCACCCGGAGGGCGATGGTGAGGGCGGCAAAGGCATCAGTGCCGAGGGGGAGATGAGCGCCGTGTTGCTCGACACTGCCGGTGACCAATAACGCCGTGCCCCTTCCGAGCGCCTTCTGGGCCTGGGGCTGGGTCATGTTGGCGAGGAGCATCTCGTCCAAGTCCATCGGTTTCCTCCGCCATGCAGGCTGCGCAAACGGTTGTCCAACCGGAGCCTAACCCTTGGGTTGGTGACAGTCAGCTGGGGACGGGTGCGGTAGAGCCTCTGACCACCAGTTGGGCAGACACCAGCTGGGTCTCAGGCGTTCGGCGGGGGTCGGCAATGGTTTCGAGGAGCAGGCGCGCGGTTCGTGCCCCGAGCTCGTATTGAGAGATCCGAATAGTGGTTAGGGGCGGCGAGAAGCGATCGCTGTAGGGCATGTCGTTGAAGCCGACGACGGAGACATCATCAGGGCAATTCCGGCCGGTGGCGCGAATCGCATCGATGGCCCCCAAAGCCAGGCGATCGTTGGCGGCCAAAACCGCAGTGGTGTCGGGCCACTCGTCGAGCAGGGTGCCGGTGACTCGATACCCCTCTTCCTCAGTCTGACGATGAGTGAAGTGGTAGCCGCCTCTCAGGTCAGAGGCCCGTAGCGATTCTTCGAACGCCTCGAGCCGGTTGACGGTGGATGACACATCCTCGGGTCCACCGACGTGAACGATCCTGGTGTGACCGAGCGAGATGAGGTGTTCGACCGCCAGCCGGATACCACCGTGGTCATCGGGCAGGACTGCGCTGACCCCCAAGCCGATCGCCGCTCGGTTGAACAGGACCACCGGGATCTCCTCTTCGATGATTCCCGCCAGGACGGCGTCATCCCCGCGGGCGACTCCGTACATCAAGCCCTCCGCCCGGACTCCAAGCATGGCGGAGACTTGAGATTGGGAGTGGGCGGGGTCGTCATCGGTGCTGGCCAAGATCAGCGAGTAGCCCTTCCCATAGAAGACGTCGCCCGCCCCCCGGGTAATTTCCGCCTGGTACAGGTTGGCCACATCCGGGACCACCATTCCCACCACGAGTGTTCTGCCGGTCCGGAGAGCCCGGGCGATGGTGTTGCGCCGGTAGCCCAGCCGGCGGGCGACTTCCTTGATCCGCTCCTCTGTGTCGGCGGTGATACGACCTATTGCCGCCTGGTCGTTGAGGACCCGAGACACGGTCGAGACGTGAACCCCGGCCTCCCGAGCCACGTCGCGCAGCGTGGCGGGCCTCGAGGCTCGAGTCTCGCTATTTCGGCTCGCGGTCACCAGGCGAGGGTACTCAAGCGCTTCTCCGCTGCCTCTGCACGGCGAATAGCTGCAGCGGGATCTCGATGCCTTTGAGCGCGTAATCTCCCCGGTCCTCGAAGCCGAGGCCGGTCCCTTCCGCTA